>CAZMUM010000049.1:0-31264 GCA_964569385.1 uncultured Acidimicrobiales bacterium | reverse complement strand
TGTTTGGTAGTGTGTGTTTATGCGAACGGTGAGTGTGCGGTTTCACACGTCTGATGAACTCATAACAATGGCCCTTCCCTCTGTTGAGGGTCTGTTGTACGAGGTTCAGTCGATGCGTTCACGTCTTGATGGCCAGGAAGCAACGTTGCATTCAGCCATCGGAGTGTTGCAGGGCGCTAATGGTCCACGGCCGCCCAGACCACGGCCACACCCCGCAGGCGATCCGAACGAAGATGCCGGGTCTGGGCCCGATGGATCAGACAACGCTGATTCTGGTTCTGGTTCCGGTCCGGGCGATCGCACCGATCCAGTCCCCAACTCGGGTGGTGGGCCTTCTGGTCGGGCTGAACGTGAGCGTTTGGCTCGTGCGCAACGGCTGGAAGCCCACCCTGATGTGGCTGCGGCGTTGAATGCTGGTCGCATTAGTACTGAGCAGGCTGACGCCATCATGAAAGCCGGCCTCCCAGCAGACGCAAAGAGCCAACTGTTAGCCGATGCGGTGTGTCAAACGACCGATGAGACGCTGGCCGCCATCAAAACGGCGATTGTGGCTGCCGATGACGGTGATGCTGAACGAAAGTTTCGTAGGCAGCGGAACCGTCGCAAAGGGCTGTGTGGTGTTGATGAACACGGCATGACCTGGATCAACATCAACTTCGACCCGGTCATCGGTGCTGCGTTTATGGAAATGTTCGACCGGGAAGTCAGACGACAGTTCCAGATAGACAAACTCGAACCCAACCCGCTGAAGCTCCGTAGTCCACGCAAGATCGGGGCCGACGCCTGCACCGTCCTATTCGGAATCAGCCCAGAAGACCTCACGGTCGAAGACATCACCGAAGACATCGTCTCTGCTGAGGACGCCAATTCTGAAGATGCCGATTCCAAAGGCGTTCCCGGAGTCAACGTCACCAGCCAAGACGCCACCACCGACGATGCCAGTGGCGAAGATGCAGGTTCTGAACATGCCAGCTCCGCGGGTTCTTCTGTGGCTGGATCTGGCAGTCGTAACAGCGGTGGGTCTGGCCGGTCGGGTGGGTATCGGGTGAACCTCACCATGGACCTCTCGATGTTCGGTGACCCTGAGGCTTCGGCCTACACCCAACACGGGGAACCAGTACCAGTCTCGATATTGAACAAGATCCTGTGTAACGCCGAAATCCTGCTATGGATCGCCGCCAGCCGACATCCCGGCCGCTATCAACTCGAAACCGCCGAACCGTACGCCACCGAAATCCAGAAACAATGCCTAACCGTCCGCGACGGATGTTGCGTCTGGAAAGGCTGCAACATGCGAGCCAGTCGCTGCGACGCCCACCACCTCACCTTCACACGCGAAGGCGGCAAAACCAGCATTACGAACCTCGCACTGCTCTGCCCCACCCACCACACCCGGCTACACCAAATGGGAGCCCACCTCCGGCCAGGCCACCAACCCCACCAATGGATCCTCGAACAAGACCACACCGGCCACCTCATCGACAAATGGACCAACCCACCCCCCAAACCGGGCTCAGCATCGGACACAGACCACGACCCGATTAACGACCCGCCGCGCAACGCCGACCCGACACGGGTTAACGGCCAATCGAGAGGCCGACCCCAGCCAACCGGCGCCATCAAACCGCAGAGCGACCAAACTGATCCAAACAAACCACTCGAACCCGGCCGATTCGAACCAACAGACCTCCCACCCCGGTGGTAAACCGCGGTCCGGGCCAGGCAGAACCCCGTGACCCAGCAGCGCGAAGTCAGACACAACACAGAAGTCAGATCTAAAGCGACAGCTGCTAACGAGACGGCGCCACGTGCGGGCGACGCAAACTAGACGTAAGTGCTGCCTTTCATGGCATCTTTGTCCTGGCGAATTTCGACGTTCACACAAGCAGGTAGGCCACTAGCAAGAGCCCGCTGAATCGCCGGGGCTATCTCGGCGGGGTCGGTGACATGTTCGCCATGGCCACCGAGGGCCTCGACCACCTTGTCGTAGCGGGTGTAGCTGAGCTCGGTCGCAACCAAACGATCGACGCCATAAATCATGGCCTGAGGGCGCATCATTTGACCCCACGCGGCATCGTTGCCGATGATCCCCACCACCGGCAACCCGAACCGAACAGCAGTGTCGAACTCGAAGCCGTTCAGCCCAAACGAACCATCGCCATAGATGATGATGACCCGCTTATCGGGGTTGGCCTTCTGCGCCGCCAGAGCGAAAGGCATGCCCACACCCAGCGTTCCGAGTGGCCCTGGGTCCATCCACGCACCGTTCCGGGGCACCTTCACGACCTTCGAAGCCTGAGCCACGATGTCGCCACCATCGCCGATCACGATCATGTCGTCGGTAATCGCCGACGCGATCTCTCGACAGAGTCGTTGCGGATCGATTGGCGTTTCGTCGCTATTGAGTTGGGTCGCCAACTGCTCCTCCAACCGAGCCTCTTCGACTTGAAGTTCGTCGCGGTGAGCAGACGCATCGATCCAGACTCCACGGGCCTTCATCCGCTCGGTGAGGGCGGCGAAGTTGGCACCGAGATTCCCGACCAGACCAACATCGGCCGAACGATTCTGACCGATCAAAGTTTCGTCCAGGTCGAGCTGAACGATCTTTGCTTCTGGTGGAATCGATGCTCCATACTTCATCCGGAAATCGAGGAGTGTCCCAGCAAGGACCACCACGTCGGCTTTGGCCAAAGCCATCTTCCGAGTTCGATTGCAGAACTGTGGGTTGTCCCACGGAATCTGCCCTCGTCCCATGCCGTTTACATAACAAGGTATCGAAGTGATATCGAGGAACTCAACCAGCGCAGGCCCGCCTTCGCTCCATTTGAGCGAAGTGCCAGCCATAACCATCGGGGCTTCGGCGCTCGCGATGATGTCGATCGCTTCGTCAATCAAGCCAACCGGCGCAGCAGAACTGACTCGATAGTCCCTGAACGTAGGGAGCGAGACCTGAGCCAGATCGACCGGACCATGCAGCACGTCCATCGGTATCTCAAGGAACGACGGGCCGGGTATCCCCGACAGCGCGTTGCGGACAGCCAACTCGATGTACTCGCCAATGCGCGAGGTTTCGTAACAAGAATCGGCCCATTTGCTGATCGGCCGCATCAGCGAAACGTGGTCCATCTCTTGCAGAGAGCCGCGGCGCAGATTGTTAAAGGGCCCCTGGCCACCAATCACCACTATGGGCGAGTTGGCTCGCCACGCATTGGCGACACCGGTTACTCCGTCGGTCACGCCCGGGCCGGCGGTGAGAACCGCCACGCCGACCTTGCCAGGATGCAGACGGGCCCACGCATCGGCTGCATGCACTGCGGCCTGCTCATGGCGCACATCGATGATGTCGATACCTTCGCTAAGACATCCGTCGTAGATGCCCATCACGTGCCCGCCCGACAGCGTGAAGATGCACTCAACTCCTGCTGCCTTTAGGGCCTTGGCGGCTAGACGACCGCCTTGGACTATGTCACTCGGTTCTTCGCTCACAGTGCCCTTCTCCTCGTTGCCCCGAATCGTAACGAGGTCAAGCCGCCGCAGAGAAGTCACTGCACTTTGAGGGGATGCCCAGCCGTGGTTGAATAGCTGGCTGTGATTGTCTCAGCCCCTGCGAGCTCTGGAAATCTTGGCCCCGGATTCGACTGTCTTGGGTTAGCCCTCGACGTGGCAATGAACGTCGAGCCCGGGGCGGCGACGTTGCCAGAGGCAACTGGTAGGCACCCGGCGCTGGTTGGTTATCGCGAAGCAGGCGGGGCGGGCCCCCTCGGTTGGAACTCGAAGATTCCTCCAGGCAAGGGAATGGGATTTAGCGGTGCCTCGTACGTTGCAGGTGTAGCCGCAGCCTTTGTCGAACAGGGCCACGAGATTGACGACGTGCGCGATGACATCTTCGAAATCGCAGCCAAGTTGGAAGGCCACCCCGATAATGCCGCCCCTTCTACCTATGGTGGGCTAACGATCTCAACCAACAACGGCTCACGCCGGGTACCCATCAAAGCCAATGTGCGAGTAGTCGTGTGGGTACCGAACTTCGAGGTGAGAACTAACACATCTCGGGCGGCGTTACCGCCGACCGTGAGTCGCGCCGATGCCGTCTTCAACCTTGGCAGGGTCGCACAGCTCGTTGCCGGTCTCACCACCGGCGACCTCACCGCTCTCGGCGAGTGCACGGGCGATCGACTGCACGAGCCCTACCGGCTCCCGGCAATCCCCCAGACCAGAGATGCCATCGAGGCCGCTTGTGAGGCTGGAGCCTTACGGGCCTTCCTGTCAGGCAGTGGCGCTTGTGCCGCTGCCATCGTCAGACCAGCCGATGCCGACCGAATCGCAGCAGCGATGCCAACTACCGACGCCCACGTCAAGGTGCTCGACGTGGGCGAAGGCGTGCAGGTTCTAGCTTCCTCACAAAGTTGACGACCCGAATCGGCTGCTAATGGAGACAGCTGCTCTGGGTTGTAACTTGGTTGAGGTGCCGGACTCACCAACCAACAAGATTGACCTCGACGACGCCCAGTTCGCCACCCCGCCCCTCGATCAATGGACCGAGATCGCCGAGGCCAGTCTTGGGGGCCAGTCGGCCGCTTCGTTGACCACCACAACCTACGACGGCATCGAGCGCAAGGCGCTCTACACCGCACACGACCGGTTCAGCACCCGCTCGGACTTCCGACGGGGACGAGTCGTAGGAGCCGCCGACACGAGCTGGGACATCCGCCCTATTCACGACGCATCTCACCCCGACGTGAACTCTCGTATTTTGGCCGATCTCGAGGGCGGTGCCACCTCGATTCATCTGCTCAACGCTCCAAACCATGTCGATCACCTCAAAGACGTGTTGGCTGGAGTTCAGCTGGGAATGGCCGGCATCTACCTAGACGACCGCGCCGCCGCCGATGCACTGGTTGAACTGTGGACAAGGTGCAATGCCGTCGAGTCGGCAACGGGGTGCCTGGGTGTCGATCCCATCGGAGCGCTGGCCATTACCGGCGGTTTGGCCGCTCCGGTCGACGATGCCCTCAAAGCCGTAGTAATGGCCGCTTCGGTCAGCGAACATCTACCCAACGTGACCGCGGCGCGCGCCGATGGCCGGCCCTACGGCGAGGCTGGGGCCTCCGATAGCACCGAAATCGCCTGTGTTTTGTCGACGGCCACCGCCTACCTGCGGGTTTTGACCGAGTCGGGACGATCGATAGACCTCTCAACGCTCAACCTCTCCTTTACCTTGACTGTTGGGCCTGACCAGTTTCTGTCGATTGCGAAGCTACGTGCCGCCCGTATTTGTTGGGCCGCGTTGGTATCGGCGTGCGGTGGCAGCCACCGCCACATGCCGATTCATGCAACCACGGCAGAGTGGGCCGTTTCGAAACGAGATCCCTGGGTAAACATGCTTCGGGCCACAACGGCAGCGTTTGCAGCAGCCGTTGGTGGCGCCGAGGCCATCTCGATATTGCCATTCGACAGCGCAATCGGTCATCCAGACGAACTCGGTCTCCGAATCGCCAGAAACACCAA
This sequence comes from uncultured Acidimicrobiales bacterium, assembly GCA_964569385.1. GTDB lineage: Bacteria > Actinomycetota > Acidimicrobiia > Acidimicrobiales > Poriferisodalaceae > JAADHX01. Next base: position 25,756 of record CAZMUM010000049.1, on the reverse strand, counting down.
CTTCTTGTTAGGCCAAGAGGCTGGTCTTGACGGTGTTACCGATCCCGGCGGAGGAAGTTATTACCTCGAAACCCTTACTGAGGACATCGCCTCCGCTGCTTGGAGCAAGTTCCAAGACCTCGAAGCCCGAGGGGGAATAGCCGCGGCGCTCAACGATGGCTCTCTTCAACGCGAAATTGCCCTCACACGAGCCGAACGCGAAGAGGCGATAGCGAATCGGTCAGATCCGCTCACCGGCGTGAGCGAGTACGCCACCACCGAGCTCACCAGACTTGAGCGACTCCCCCGCACCGAGGCCCCGGAACTGATCGCCGACGTCGTCGACACCGCACCAGTTGGGAGGTTCAGGGCTGCCGCTCCATATGAAGAACTACGCGACGCAGCCGACCAACACGTTGCCGCAACCGGCTTGTCGCCCACAATTTTTTCGGCAAATCTTGGGCCCGCGGCGACTTACACAGCCCGCAACGCGTTCGTGGCCAACCTATTTGCTGCTGGTGGTATCGAACTCTCCGCCAACGAGGGGTTCACGAGTCCAGAAGGCGCAGCAGACGCTTTCAAGAAATCGGGCTTGTCGACTGCTGTGGTTTGCAGTTCCGACGAGATGTACGACGAGTTTGGCACCAGAACGGTCGCGGCCCTGAAATCGGCTGGTGCTACCTACGTCTGGCTCGCAGGCAAGCCCCCCAACAGCGCCGATGCCCTCGAGGCTGCCGGTGTCGATGAGTTCGTCGGCGTGGGCGGCCCGGCTTTGGCGACGTTGCGCAACGCCCACTCTCATCTGGAGGTGGCGCAGTGATCCCTGATTTCACGAACCTCACGCTCGATGGCGCTTTGGCTCTGAACCCAACCGATGCCCCCTCCCCCGCCGAGACACGCTCGACTCTCACGCCTGAGGGCATCGCCATCAAGGACCTCTACACACGGGACGATCTCACCGAGGGCAGTCTCGATATCGACTCGCTTCCAGGAATCGTTCCGTATCTCCGCGGGCCATACCCGACCATGTACGCCAGCCGACCTTGGACCGTTCGCCAGTACGCCGGATTTTCAACGGCCGAAGAGTCCAACGCGTTCTACCGAAGGAATCTCGCCGCGGGCCAAAAGGGCCTGTCTATAGCGTTCGACCTTGCCACCCATCGAGGTTACGACTCGGACCACCCAAGGGTCGCGGGCGACGTGGGAATGGCTGGCGTGGCCATCGATTCGATCTATGACATGCGTCAACTTTTTGACGGAATTCCGCTCGACCAGATGAGCGTATCGATGACCATGAACGGGGCCGTATTGCCCGTACTGGCCCTCTACGTGGTTGCCGCTGAGGAACAAGGCGTAGCCCACAACCAGCTCTCGGGAACAATCCAGAACGACATCCTCAAAGAGTTCATGGTGCGCAACACCTACATCTATCCGCCGGCACCGAGCATGCGCATTATCGGTGACATCTTCGATTTCACCAGCAAAGAAATGCCTCGCTACAACTCGATTTCGATCTCGGGCTACCACATGCAGGAAGCAGGGGCCACAGCCGACCTCGAGCTTGCCTACACCCTTGCTAACGGGGTCGAATACCTCCGTACCGGTATCTCTGCGGGTCTCGACGTAGACAGCTTTGCGCCTCGTCTCAGCTTCTTCTGGGCCATTGGCATGAACTTCTTCATGGAGGTGGCCAAACTTCGAGCGGCGCGCTCGTTGTGGTCAAGGCTTGTGCGTCAGTTCGATCCTAAGAGCCCGAAATCGCTGTCTCTGCGCACTCACAGCCAAACATCGGGCTGGAGCCTCACTGCCCAGGACGTGTACAACAACGTTGTGCGTACCTGTATTGAAGCTATGGCCGCCACCCAAGGTCATACCCAGAGCCTTCACACCAACGCTTTCGACGAAGCTTTGGCGCTCCCAACCGATTTCAGCGCTCGCATTGCCCGCAACACTCAACTGTTCTTGCAACAAGAGTCTGGCACGACCAAGGTTGTCGATCCTTGGGGTGGCAGCTACTACGTCGAGCGCCTCACCAGGCAACTGGCCGACAGGGCCACCGAACACATCAACGAGATCGAAGCTCAAGGCGGAATGGCCAAGGCGATCGAGGCTGGCATCCCCAAGCTCCGTATCGAGGAAGCCGCGGCTCGAACCCAGGCCAGGATCGACAGCGGCCGCCAGGTGGTCGTGGGTGTCAACAAGTTCCGCCTGCACGCCGATGAGAAGATTCCGGTGCTCAAGGTCGACAATAACGAGGTCCGTTCGGCCCAGATAGCCAAGCTCGAACGACTAAGAGCCGAACGAAATAGCGACGCCGTCGAGTTGGCTCTTGAGGCCCTGACCAAGGCCGCCGATCCCGCGACCACTACCACCGGAAACCTGCTCGAACTTTCGATCGCGGCATCACGAGCCATGGCAACCGTCGGCGAGATCAGTGATGCTCTCGAGAAACCATTCGGCCGCCACGTGGCTGCTGTGCGTACCATCAGCGGTGTCTACCGAACCGAAGTGGGTGAGTCCCCAGCCGTGGAGTCAGCTAAACGACGTATCGAAGCCTTCGAGGCCGATTTCGGAAGGCGACCCCGAATTCTCGTGGCCAAGATGGGCCAAGACGGCCACGACCGCGGCCAGAAGGTCATCGCCACTGCGTTCGCCGATCTGGGCTTCGACGTCGATGTCGGCCCGCTGTTTTCGACTCCGGCCGAGGTGGCTCTTCAAGCCGTCGAGAACGACGTTCACATCGTCGGCGCATCGTCGTTGGCCGCAGGTCACCTCACGCTGGTACCAGAGCTCAAAGCCGAACTCGCCGGCCTGGGCCGCGACGACATTCTCGTAGTGGTTGGCGGGGTTATCCCACCCCAGGACTTCGACGAGCTCATTGCTGCGGGGGCCGCCGCCATCTTCCCACCAGGCACCGTCATTGCCGAAGCTGCCGAACAGTTGCTCGACCAACTCAGCTAGCACCCACACGAACTAGTCGCTCTTGGCTGCGGAATCGCTCTTGGCTGCGGAATCGCTCTTGTAACAGCGTCATCGGTCGACGGACAAGACAATGTTCCGCTGGTCCGCTACTCGACGCGCCCTGACAGGCGCGCTTGTGGCGTGCTTGATGGTAATCGCAGCGGCACCGTTGGCAACGGGTCAGGCTGGCGCGCCTACACCTGTGACGATCACAACGCCGGCCACGCTCACGCCGGTGCGCGCCGTGGTGAATCCCAGTTTCGATACCGCCGCAGTGGGTCCTGGCAGCTGGACATTCGTCGAGGCGCTGAACGGCACCCAGATGCCACAGATCGAAGGGTGGCAGTCGACGCACCCGCCCGCGGCCAACTTCGGGGGCCGCGACCACCCAATCGAAGTGTGGGGTAGCCCATTTCTAGGTGTCACCGCGGTCTCGGGACCGACGCTGATCGAACTAAACGCCAATGTCAGCTCGGCGGTATTCCAAGATCTGTGCCTAGAGGCAGACGAGGCGGTCGGATGGGAGTTTTTCCACCATGCCAGGTCAGCGAACGTCACCGAGATCGTGCAGGTCACGATCACCGATCCGAACAACTGGACAGGGGCAACACCACCAATCTCGCCGCTTTACACATCCGGGCCACTTAGCGCCACCCGCAACGAAGGCTGGAAAAACAACGTAGGCACCTGGAATGCGACACACGGCGCGGGCTCGTTCCGGTTTGCTTTCGACGCCATCCAGGGCGGACAAGGGCCCTCATATGGCAACTTGCTCGACGACGCCAACGTCGATCTCGATGCTCTCATCGAGTTCATGGCCAATTCTGGGGTGAACCCAACTAGCACCTCGGAAAGTACGGGCGCGATTCTTGCCCTTGTCGTGAATGGCCGACTCGACTCGCCGACAAGCTTCGAACTCACACCAACAGGAGCATCCACCATCGACGGCAACGATCTGACGCTCGGAACCATCGCCGACGGCGACGGATTGCCAATCGCTGGAGCTATCGCAACAGTGGCCGCCGATGCCACGATCACCGTCACAATTCCCGCAGGCACTTACTGGCCCAACGAGCGATCCGCCTACGTACAGCTTCCCATCGACCTTGCCGATGCCGTCAATGACCCCGACGAGGTGGCGGCGTTCCAGATCTCCAGCCTTGATCCCGATCTGCGACCTGGCGATGCACTGTGCGATGGCTCAGCCGACGTCCAAACTGCGTTCTCAATCACCTCTGCTCTTGACCTGGCTCTGCAACTCTCGACCCCCGATGCCCCAGCTCAGGGTAGCGATGTCTTCTTCACCGGAGTTGTCTCCAATGTGGACGGACTACCCGACCCCGGTCCGATCGAGATTCGCATCGAATTCTCACCGGCATACACATCTCTTGGCGGGTCGGGTCTTGGGTGGTCGTGTTCGAACAATCCGGCAGTGGTTCGTTGTTTCTACACAAGCCCGCTATTGCCAACTGAATCGACTCCGCCGCTGGTTGTGCTTACATCGGTCATCGGAGCCCCGGGTTCGTTAGCAGAAGCGACGGGTTTGGCAATCGCTACGGGGGTCGAGACCGACCTCACCAACAACACCGTGGTCATCTCAGGCCCGGTAGTGCCAGGCCTGCCGGCAACAGGCATCGGCCCAGACAACGGGATCGCGTCTGGTCTGAGCCTCATCTTGATGGGAGCCGCCCTGCTTTGGGTCGCTCACATGATTGATCTTCGAGGGACCATGCTCCGAAAGGGGTTGACGGTGATCGAACGCGGCTCTGATCGCTGGCGCCACTAGTTACCGCTACCGTGCAGGGCGATGAGTGCTGACGGAACCAGATCTAGACACGACATCGCCAAGCTGGCTGCAGCCGTCCGTCTTGGCGATCGGTCGGCATTGGGTCGAGCCATCACACTTGTCGAATCGACTCGGCCAGACGACCAGACCCAAGCCCAGGAACTGCTGGCCGAATTGGCTCCATCTCCTGACCAACCATCGGCCACTCACCGCATCGGCATCTCCGGGGTTCCCGGCGTCGGCAAGAGCACCTTCATCGACGAGTTTGGCACTCTGCTCACGTCGAATGGTCACAAGGTCGCGGTTCTAGCCGTTGACCCATCGAGCACACGCGCCGGCGGGTCCATCCTTGGCGACAAGACCCGGATGAACCGCCTCGCGGTGGATCCCAACGCCTTCGTCAGGCCATCGCCAACCTCAGGAACGCTTGGCGGAGTCACTAGACGAACCCGAGAGACCACTGTTGTGGTTGAGGCCGCCGGATACAACATCGTCGTCATCGAAACGGTAGGAGTCGGCCAAAGCGAGACTGCCGTCGCCAACATGACCGACGTTTTTTTGGTGTTGATGCTGCCAGGTGCGGGCGACGAGCTCCAAGGAATCAAGAAAGGCATCCTCGAAGTCGCAGACATTGTCGCCATAAACAAAGCCGATGGCGACAACATGGCGACGGCACGAGATGCGGCCGCCAGCTACTCAGCGGCACTTCGATTGGTCGAGCCTGCGTCGACCGCCTGGAGTCCGGTGGTGAGACTTTGCAGTGGCCTAACCGGCGAAGGCATCGAGGCAATCTGGGACGATGTAAACGCACACCGCGAGAAACTCACCGACGCCGGCCTGTTCGAGAGGCGACGCGTCGAACAACGGCTGAGCTGGATGTGGAGCACCTTCGAAACCAACCTAACCTCGTCTGCCCGGAACAACCCGTCGGTACAGGCCGTGGTTACCGACATCGAGGCCGCGGTGAGGTCTGGCCAAGAACCACCGACCAGGGCTGCCAATCGACTGCTAGACGCCTACCGTGGATCTCACCATGACTGAAGCCCTAGCGAACCCACTCGCCACTTCTGCAGCAGAACTCGACCACGGCGATCCGCTCTCGCGTTTTCGAGAACGGTTCGTCCTCGACGATGTGCTCTACCTCGACGGCAACAGCCTGGGCCGGGCTCCCAAAGCGAGCCTGGCCAAGCTACGAGACGTAGCCGAAAACGAATGGGCCGTCGGACTAATCGCCAGCTGGGATCATTGGATCGACCTGGCCCGCGAAACCGGCGACGCCATCGGGGCCGCATGCCTTGGAGCACCAGCGGGCACCACCATGGTCAGCGACTCCACCAGCATCAACCTGGCCAAGATGGCGGCCGCAGCATTGTCGCGTCGCCGAGGCCGAACAAACATCGTGGTCGATGCCAATGACTTCCCCACCGACCGGTATCTGATGGCTGGCCTAGCCACCGAACGGCGCGGATCATTGGTGTCGTTAGACACCAGTGCGATCGCTGGCCCTCAGGCGGCCGATGTAGCCGCCGCATGCGACGACAACACGGCGTTGGTGGTGTTGTCACACGTCAACTATCGCAGCGGCGCTATTGCCGATATGGCGGCAATAACCGCGGCGGCTCACAACGCAGGGGCCATGATCCTGTGGGACCTTTCACATTCGGTGGGCTCGGTGCCCGTCGATCTGCCCGGAACTGGGCCCGACCTAGCGGTTGGCTGCACATACAAGTACCTAAACGGCGGCCCAGGGTCGCCCGCATTCTTGTACGTGCGCGACGACCTCATCTCGAGCCTGGAGCCCTCGTTGAAGGGCTGGTTCGGCACGGTAGCTCAGTTCGATATGGGCCCGAGTTTTAACCCAGTCGACAACATCGATCGGTTTCAGGTGGGCACTCCCCCATTGTTGTCGCTATGTGCTGTTGGTCCCGCCATTGAGGTAATCGCCGACGCCGGCATCGAGGCGATGCGGGCCAAGAGCGTGGCCCTCACCGAGCGACTTGTCGCCCTAGCCGACCGAGACCTCGCCGATTTTGGGTTCGGAATCGGTTCGCCCCGCGACCCCAACCAACGCGGTGGCCATGTCACCTTGACCCATCCGCTAGCAGCACAGATCTCCGTGGCGCTGCGCTCGGCCGGAGTTGTGGGCGACTTCCGTAAGCCCGATGGGCTGCGCTTGGCTCCGGTGCCGCTTTACACCCGTTTCGCCGATGTCGACGAAGCCGTCGCTCGAATTGCATCGTTGGTTAGAAACGGCGACCATCTTCGGGTTGACGTTAGTAACAGGGTTAGCTGAACGCACCCGTCTCACGTGACCACACACAATCTGGAGAACCAATGATCGTTATCGCCGGCACTATGAAAATGGACCCAGCGTCTCGCGACGAATTCCTCGAAGCGGCAAAGGGTGCCATGGAAGGCACCAGGGCCGAAGAAGGCAACGAGGAGTACGTATTCTCCGCCGATGTCGTCGATTCGGGGCTCGTCAGGTTGTTCGAGATCTGGGACGATGCCGGTCGCCTGCGCGGTCATATGGGAGCCGACCACATGCGGGCCTTCGGTGCCGCTATCAAACACATCGAGGTAGATCGCAGCATCGCTATCTACAACATCGATGGCGATCCCACGTTCCTGTAGCAACATGAGCCCCCACTAGTGGACCCATCGGCTCTTCGGGCCGCGCTTCCGGCCAAGATGCCTTTGGTCAACGACCATCCAGACGTCGCTGGTCTGTTGCGGGACCCTGCCATGCTCGCCGATCTTGGTCCTGCTTTAGCCGCACCGTTCGTTCGTTCGAACATCACCGCCGTAGTGGCCCCCGAGGCCCGCGGTCCCATTGTTGGCGCGTTGGTGGCGGTCAGCCTCGGCGTTGGGCTGATCCTTGCCCGCAAGGAGGGTCAGAACCACCCTGGTGCCAACCTAAGCATCGACTCAGATCCAACCTGGCGAGGCCACCCGCAACGATTCATAGCTCGATCTTTCGATCTCGACCGCGTCGACGGCGACCATACCGGGTATGGCAGTCACACCGAGTATGGCAGCCACCGTGTCCTGATCGTTGACGACTGGATAACCACCGGCAGTTCGATCCGGGCCGTTCGCGATCTGATCTGTGACGCTGGCGCTACCTACGTTGGCGCCAGTGTCATCGTCAACAAGGCAACACCAGCGACGCTAACGACGCTCAAGGCCAGCACTCTCGTCGATTTCGATGCCATCATGTCTTCGTCAACGTTTGGCACACCGAAGGAGTCCGATCCCAATGAATAACTTCACCGAATACTCCGACATCAACTACGACACCGAACCAGACTCGATCTCGGACGACCTCGACTACGAACGGGCCAGAGTTAAGTGGGAAGCCGCTATTGGCTATCGAATCTTCGCGGCTAACCGGTGGGGCCAACTCGGCGACGGCCACATCACTGCACGCGATCCGATCTTGTCGGATCACTTTTGGGTACTTGCCTATGGAGTGGCCTTTCATCGAGCCAGCGTCGATCAGATGGTTCTGGTGTCACCCCAACGCGAGATCGTCATCGGACCAACCGCTGGTGGCGTTAACCACGCCGGTTTCAATATTCACTACCCCATCTACGATTCGCTCCCTGAGGTGCACGCGGCCGCCCACACTCACACCGGCTATGGCACTGCGTTCTCGGCCGAGGTGCGGCCTTTCCAGGCCATCAGCCAAGAAGCTTGCACCTTCGTGCTCGATCAAACCATCTACGAAGGCGAAGACCTCGAGGTATCCACTACCGATGGCGGGTATCGCATCGCTAAGTCGATGTCTGGCCAGGGTCGCCGCGGGCGCGACGCCAGGTTGTGCATTCTACGTAACCACGGGCTGTTAACCGCCGGAGCATCGCCGGCCCACGCCGTTGGCTGCTTTGTGATGGCCGAACGAGTTGCCGAGGTACACATCAAGGCTCGCGAAGCGGTGCCAATCTCGCCGGAATCGGCCATTGCCGTGGCCGAAAACGTGGCTGGCCCCAGCGCCGGCTGGTTGGCTTTTCAGTGGCTGGCAAGAGACCTAGTACCGGACCCTTCGGTCGTGCTCGAAGACCGCGCCTAGAAGTCTTCGTCGAAGGCGACGTCGCCGGTTACGCCAACCTGATAGGCGCTGACGGTGCGTTCGAAGAAGTTTGAAAGCTCTTGAACGTCTTGGAGCTCCATGAACGCAAATGGATTCTTCGACCCGAACAGAGGCTCGAGCCCTAGCTGCACCATTCGCTGGTCAGCGACGAACTCAAGGTACTTACGAGTGTCGCGCAACGACAACCCGGCCACGCCTTCTTTGAGGATGTCCTCGGCAAAGGCGTATTCGCAATCGACAGCTTCTTCGATCATGAGCCGGACCGAGTCGGCCATGTCTTGGTCGAAGAGATCTGGTTCTTCACGCCGAACGGTTTCGACTACTTCGAACGCGAAGTTCATGTGTGCGCTCTCGTCGCGAAACACCCAGTTGGTGCCGGCTGCCAACCCATTTAGTAGACCCTTGGAGCGCAAGAAGTACACGTAGGCAAAAGCGCCGAAGAAAAACAACCCCTCTATGCATGCCGCAAAACAGATCAGGTTTAGTAAGAACGCCTTACGTTGTTCGCGTGTGTCGAGGCTGGTGACGCCCTCGATGGAGTTCATCCATTTGAAGCAGAACTCGCCCTTTTGGCGGATCGATGGGATGGTCTCAAGAGCGGCAAAGGCCTCTTCGCGTTCGGCGATATCGGGGATGTAGTTATCGAGGAGAGTTAGATAAAACTGGACGTGCTGGGCCTCCTCGAACAGCTGACGCGACAGGTACATGCGGGCTTCTGGGGCATTAATGTGCTGATAGAAATTGAGCACCAAGTTGTTGGCAACAATCGAGTCGCCGGTGGCAAAGAACGCAACGAGCCGGTTAATTAGGTGTCGTTCGGCTGGCGTAACTTTGTGATCTAGGTCGGTTAGATCGTCGGAGAAGTCGATCTCGTCGACGGACCAAGTGTTCTTGATCGCGTTGCGATACATCTCGTAGAACACGGGGTAACGCATCGGTCGCAGGGTGAGGTCGAACCCCGGATCGAGGATGGCCTTGTCACCACTTTGAGGTTCGCTGACCCCATCGGGTGCTCGAACTGCATCGACCGATGGAAGTGATGAGAATTCTTGACTTTGATCGACGAGGGCCATCGAGAGCCGACTTTCTGGGGTAGTAGCTGGTGTCGTTTGGGTGTGACTGCACTGGCTGGGTGTAACTGTGGCAAGGGGGTGTGACAATGTCGTCTGGGTATGACAAATACGGTCTGACCGTTGCCTTAGTCGCAGGCCTCACACGATTCGGGGTTTTCGAGCGAACAGGCTGCGGCCTCGGAGTCTGTGAAGTTCGACTTCGAGCCTCCGCCAGGGGTCGGGGCCTTGGGCCCAGGAGCCGCCGGAGCTGTTGTGGTCTGGTTGATACGAGTAGCTGGCCGCGAACGCAAGTAATAGGTGGTCTTGAGGCCGGACTTCCATGCGTACAAATACATCGAGCTCAACTTGCCGATGGTCGGGCTTTCCATGAATAGGTTTAGAGACTGACTCTGGTCGATGAATGCGCCTCGGCCTGCGGCCATGTCGATGAGCGAACGCATCGGTATTTCCCATGCGGTGCGATAACGCAGCTTCATCTCGTCGGGGATGTCGGCGATGTTTTGAATCGAACCTTCCGAACGCTTGATGGCGTTGACCATTTCGTCGTCCCACAAGCCAAACTGCTGCAACTCGCGAACGAGATACCTGTTGATCTGCATGAACTCGCCCGAAAGTGTCTCGCGCTTGAACAGATTTGACACCTGCGGTTCGATGCACTCATAACACCCTGCGATCGAAGCAATAGTGGCCGTTGGTGCAATTGCGATCATCAGTGAGTTGCGAAGGCCGTGTTGACCAATGCGATCCTTGAGCATCTCCCAGCGTTCTGGGTCGTGAAGCTCGACGTTGTCCCATAGATCGAACTGCAACATCCCAGTAGCAGCCCGAGTCTCAGTAAATGAGTCGTGGGGTCCGGCCTTCATGGCTAGATCGCAGCTAGTCGACAGAGACCAGTAGTAGATCTCTTCAGATATTCGGTCTGACAATTCGCGTGCCTCGGGAGATCCGAAGGCCATACCCATTTGGAAGAAGACATCTTGAAGGCCCATAAGGCCCATCCCCACCGGACGCCATCGGGCATTTGACACCGCAGCTTCAGACGTCGGGTAGAAGTTGATGTCGATAACCGTGTCGAGGAACGGCAGTGCGATACGAACAACCTCGCCGAGTCGTTCGAAGTCGAAGCTGGGCACGCCATCGTCGTCGAAACGAACCAGGCGGCTGAGGTTCACCGACCCAAGGTTGCAAACAGCAGTTTCGTCGTTGCTCGTTACTTCGAGGATTTCGGTGCACAAATTGGAGAGGTGAATAATGTTCTGGGGGTGGCCGGTCTGGTTGGACTTTGCGTTTGAAGCATCTTTGAAGGTCATCCAGCCGTTGCCCGTCTGGGCCAACGTGCGCATCATTCGGCTGTACAAGGTTCTGGCCGAGACCTGGCGCTCGAAGAGGCCTTGGCTTTCGGCTTCTTCGTAGGCGGCGCGGAAATCATCGCCGTAAAGATCGGTGAGGTGAGGCACCTTCGAAGGGTCGAACAGGCTCCACTGCCAGTCCTTTTCGACGCGTTCCATGAACATGTCGGGAACCCAGTTGGCGATGTTGAGGTTGTGGGCTCGGCGAGACTCGTCGCCGGTGTTGTCGCGTAGTTCGAGAAACTCTTCGATATCGGCGTGCCACGACTCGAGATAGACGCAGGCCGCTCCCTTGCGCTTGCCTCCTTGGTTAACCGCCGACACAGAACTGTCTAGGGTCTTTAGCCAAGGAACAATGCCGTTAGACAGACCGTTAGTGCCGCGAATGAGCGAACCACGACTGCGAATACGGTGATAGGCCAGCCCGATGCCACCAGCGTGCTTAGAGAGCCTGGCAACGTCTGTGTACTTGTCGTAGATGGCCACCAGATCGTCGAGGGGGCTGTCGAGCAGGTAACACGATGACATCTGCGGATGTTGAGTACCGGAGTTGAACAACGTCGGGCTAGACGGCAAGTATTCGAGCCCAGACATAAGCCTGTAGAAGCCAATCGCTTCTTCAGGTGAGGTCGAGAGGCCACACGCCACACGCATCAAGAAGTACTGCGGACCCTCGATAACAGTGCGGTGCTCGGGATGACGAAGCAGATAACGGTCATAGACAGTGCGTAAACCAAAGAACTCGAAAAGTTCGTTGCGGCTCTGATCGATGGCGTCGTTGAGTTTGCGAGCGTGGGTACCCACGAAGTCTGAAACTAAGTCGTTGATGAGGCCAGCCTCGCGGCCTAGCTCGATTGACTGGCTGAACGAATAGACGTTCTGGTTCTGAACCTCTTTGTCGATGTAGGTAGCCAGCAGACGAGCGGCTAACTTCGAGTAGTTAGGTTCCTGGACAATCAGCGCCGCGGCCGTGCGAATGGACAGTTCGTCGAGTTCGGTGGTGGTCGCGCCATCGGAAAGTCCAGAGATCGTACGGGTGGCAACCCGCATAGGGTCGACGCCACTGAGACCAACAGAACACCGTTGTACCGCCTTGACAATCTTGTCGAGGTCGACGGGTTCGTGACGTCCATCGCGTTTCTGGACCCGCATAAGTGTCGATAGATCATGGCTGGCATCGTCTACAGACGCCCTGGGTGTCTCTAGGTGGTTCGTCTGCTCGGTGGCTTTCAGATCGCCGTCCGTAATAGTCACTCATTGCCTCTTCGTCTTTTGGCCAACGTTGCTCGCAAGCCCGCCCAGTTAGCTTGAAATGTCCCCAACACACGACCAAGCGAGACGCTGCGTCCGCAGTTCCTCATCCGGAGTGGGCTAGCTATTACACCGTTGAAATTTCAGCGGTGTCAAGGATTATTAGCAGCCTCCGGCAGGCTCGCGGTCGATGCCGATCGCGGGCGCGCAACCACCGAATGCGGTTTCAGGTTGTGCGACCTGCAGTGCGCCCCACTCAGCGTGATAGGCCAGCAAATCGGACTGCTCACGTTGGGTGAGCGGGCCTAAAAGTGAAGGGCAAACGACATGTTGGTGCGGTCCCGGAGAACCGCTGGCTACATCGAAGTTAGGGCCACGAATCGAGCGAGCCAGCCCCGACACGCTGCGTGCCGCTCGCCGCGAGGTTGAGGGTTTTTCGCAGCAAGACTTGCAATCTTTCGTGGCACGCAAAGTGGCCACCAAGACTTCTCCATTACCAAATCGGGACCAAAAAGATTCTGAGATTTTTTCCAAACCACCTGTAATCATTTCGGTTCAACTTCAGGCCGATTGGAGAGCCAGACCCAATGAGTCGTGTACCCATGCCGTTACAAGCGTGGCAGACTCTTGCCCGTGCCGAATACGACGAACAAGCCAGCTGTAGTCGCCACATCTGAGCTCAGCATGCACTTTGGCGACCACGTGGCGCTCGACAACCTCGACCTCTCGATCGGTTCTGGAGTAACTGGTCTCGTTGGTGCCAACGGCGCTGGCAAAACGACTCTGTTCAACCTGTGGCTCGGCCTACTTGCGCCAACCGCAGGTGCTGTGTCGGTTGCTGGACTGAACCCAGTGACTCAGGGCTCAGTTGTGCGCAGCCGCATCGGGTTTTCGCCCGAACGAAACCTGCTGCCCCCAGACATGGCCGCCCACGAGTTCGTTAAGCACCTCGCCGAGGTCAAGGGCCTCCCGCGTTCTGAGGCCCGCGGCCGAGCATCGGATGCGTTATGGCTTGTCGGGTTAGGAGAAGAACGATTCCGGCCGCTCGGCACTATGTCCACAGGACAACGGCAACGGGTGAAGCTGGCCCAGGCGTTGGCTTCTGACCCCGAGCTCATCTTGTTAGACGAACCCACCGACGGACTCGATCCAATGCAGCGAGACGAGATGCTGCGCCTAGTCGCCGATATTCATCGCGATGTTGGTATCGACATCGTCATCTCGAGCCATGTGCTCGAAGAGGTCGAGCGAGTCTGCACCAACGTTGTCATCCTCGACGGGGGTCGCCTTTTGGCCGCTGGTGCTGTCAGCGATTTGATCTCGCAATCACTTGGCGGGGTAGTCGTCGAGATCGTCGACACCGCCGCGACTCCTGAAGCGACTGCCGAAGTGACGCGCTGGTTAGTCGAGGCCGGCTTCTCGGTCGATCAAGACGGCGGTCAACTAATTGTCAGCGACACCTCGCACGCCGACGAGGTCGATTTCTCTGACGAAACCGAAGGTCGAGCTCTCGACGCGGTTCGCGATGCGGCAACAGCTGTAGGGGCACGGGTGCGATCTATCGGTACGCGCCGTATGACGCTCGAGGACGTGTTCCTTCAAGCCGAGAACCCGCATCAAACCGAGCGCTCACAGCAGGTCAGCCGATGAGCGAACAAGCCCAAATCCTCGACAGGGGCTACCGCCAGTACGATGGCGAGCGTACTGGTGTCACTGGCGCTATGACCACTGTTACCTTGCAAGGTTTCAGGAGCGTGCTCGGGCTTGGACGGCCGGCGAAGTCGAAGATTCTACCGCTCGTGGTGGCAGTGATTGCATACCTACCTGCGGTCGTGTTCGTAGGAATTGCCGCCCTTTTTGGCGATGTCTTCGACGTTAGCGAAGTGGCCGACTATTCGGGATATTACGCATTCATCGTCTTTTCGTTGGTCTTGTTCGCTTCGTTCGTTGCCCCTGAGGCGCTCACAAGCGATCGTCGCAACGGCCTGTTGCCGCTGTACCTATCCACTCCGCTCACACGCACTACCTACGTGATCTCGAAATACGTCGCAGTTCTGGCGGCCATGTGCATCGTGACGATCGGACCGCCGCTACTTCAACTAATCGGTTACTCGTTTCAGGGCATCGGACCAGACGGAATCGACGGCTGGTTTAAGATTCTTGGCCAGGTCCTGGTGTCTGGCCTGATGGTGGCCGCGGTCTTTACTGGCATTGCGTTCGCCATAGCGGCCCTAACCGACCGGCGAGCTTGGGCCTCGATCGGCATCGTGCTCGTATTGTTGATCAGCTCGGCGGTCACCGCGTTTGTGGTCGAGCACGCTGATGTATCGGCCAACCTGTATCTGGCGAACTTAATCGCCGCCTCATTCGAGCTAGTTATTCGTATCTACGGTGAACCGGCACAACTGGACACTCTTAGCACCGGGGCCCTTGCCGCAGTAAACGCAGCGTGGGCCTTTGGTGGTCTAGGACTGGCATGGCTTCGTTATCGCACCCTGGAAGTGAGCCGATGAGCCCGCCGATCGTTCGTGTCGATGGTGTCACCAAATTCTTCGGTGGCGTCGTCGCTGTATCTGAGGTGTCGTTCGATCTCCATGCCGGCGTGACCGCACTGCTTGGACCAAACGGCGCAGGCAAGTCCACGATCCTGCGGGTGATTGCCGGCCTGACGGCTCCGTCGATTGGCTCGGTTAGCGTTCTCGGGGTCGATCCCAGAACCGACGTCACGGTTACGTCGCGCATGGGGTTGGTGCCACAACAAGATGCCCTATTCGATCGTCTCACCGCGCTCAGGTTCGTCGAACTGGCAGCCCAAACTCACGGCGTCGCCAAGCCCAAACGAGCCGCCAGAAGTGCGCTAGCGATCGTCGATCTCGATCCAGACGATCGCCGACCATGCCGTAGTTACTCCAAGGGGATGAGACAGCGGGTCAAGGTGGCCCAAGCAATCGTCCACGACCCCGAGCTGATCATCTTGGACGAACCCCTGACGGGCCTCGACCCAATTCAGAGACGAACGCTCATCAAGTTGTTTCGCGAACTCGGTGAGACCGGCCGCTGCGTCGTTGTTTCCAGTCATGTTCTCGACGAGGTTTCTCGGATCGGCAGTCGCGTTCTGGTCATCGCTGAGGGTCGCCTGGCCGCGTCTGGTGAGTTTCAAGCCATTCGTGAACTGATGGACGACCGGCCCCGTCGCATCAAGGTCGAGTGCGACGACCCAAGACAGCTGGCGGCGGCCATCGTCGAGTCTGGTGCCGCACTCGGAGTACGACTAGAAGCTGGAGGTATCGTCATAGACACCGACGACATCGATCTATTCGGACACCAGATCGCGCCGCTGGCAGCTAAGGCAGGCCTTCGGCTTCGAGAGGTGCGTCCCCTCGACGACGACCTCGAATCAGTCTTTCGTTATCTGGTTGAACGCCGATGAGTTCAACACCAATCGGTCCGCTCCCAGCAGCCGTTGACCGCAGGACGGTTAAGCCGTTCTCGATGCTCTATCGAGTGCTGCTCCGAGAGATCGTCACACCCGGTCGTCTCGGTGTTATTGGCGCACTCACATTAGTAGCAGTTCTGGCCAGTTTCGCGATTGGCCGAAGCTCCTCTGAAGGCATAGTGGAGGCCCAGCGGGCGGCGGAGTTCGTAGAGATCTTCGGGTTGGTAGTTGTGGTGCCGATCATTGCGCTCGTCTTCGCAACCGCGGTCATCGGCGACCTACGCGAAGACCAAACGTTGGTCTACTTGTGGCTGCGACCAATGCCATCGTGGCTAGTTCCATCGGCGGCTTTGGCCGCGGCGGCAACCGTTGTTGTGCCCGCGGTAGCGGTCCCGCTTGGCGCGAGCGCCGCTATTGCTGGGGGCGACGCAGATGTGGTGGTGGGCACCCTTGTCGCCAGCGCCGTTGGTGCTGTTGCCTATTGCGCTGTGTTCTTGGCGGCGAGCGTGGTGCTCTCTCGAGTTCTGCTTTGGGGGTTGGCATACGTCCTCATATGGGAAGGCTTCATCGCGTCGAGTGATGGTGCAGCCAGGCTCGCTATTCGGGCCTACACGTCGTCGATACTGGCCGATGTCTCGTCCTATGAAGTCGGGCTCGGCATACACAGCACAACAACGGCTCTCTTAGTGCTTGTACCGGTGACGATTGTATCGATGGCCATAACGGTATGGCGATACTCAACCTCAACTGTCGACTAGACAATACCCAAGATGAGTCGTCTGTTTGCAGCCGTAGTTATTGGCCTCCTGTTTGTGTCGGCATGCACCCCGTCCGACGGCCTCACAGCCAGAGTCACCGGGCGCGAGGCTTTACCTGTCCCCCAACAAGCCAACGACGGTGTTGAGTCCGCAGCGATCGTCGGCTCACTAGTCACCGACGCTTGCCCGTTCACGGCTCCGTCGGGTACCACTCCACTATGCCACCGGCTGGTCGTGCCCTCAGCCTGGGCCGATCGGGGTTCGCCAGAGCTGTCGATTCAGGTCGCAGTGTTCGAGGCAACTAATGCCTCGGCCCAAGATATCGGCACGGTGCTGTGGATCGAGGGCGGACCCGGAGCAGGTCCTCTCGCGACCGTAAGTTCCTGGTTCGATGCTGCGTTTTCTTCGCTAAACGAGAATTTCGATGTTGTTGTCTTCGATCCTCGCGGAACCGGGTTCTCGCTGCCATCGCTTGACTGCTCCGAGATCGACGACCTGTACGGGCTCGAGTCCGGATTCGGCATCGGCGATCAGGTTGATGCCGTTCGCGATTGCAGCACCCGCCTAGCATCTGATGGAATCGACATAACCGACTACGACTCGTTGGCCACGGCCCGCGACATCGAGGCGCTACGCCGCCAGCTCAGTGTCGACCAATGGAATCTTGTTGGGCAGTCCTATGGGTCGCGGTTGGCTCAGACTTACGTTCGCGAGTTTCCCGAATCGGTCAGAGCCATGGTATTAGATGGCGCATACTCGATCGACGACGATCCAGCCGACGATTCGAAACAGTCGGTTGCGGCCCTGCGTCGTCTTTTGGCTTCGTGTCTCGTTGATGTTCGATGCAATGCCGAATTTCCTGAGTTCGAAGCCCGTTTCTTCATGATGCTCGAGAAGGTGGGCCGCGACCCAATCGACATCGAGTCCGTCGATCCCGATACCGGTGAGACGCACAGCTATGTGGTCGACGACATCTATTTCGCCGATCTGGTGTTCCAAAGCCTGTACGACACCTACACATCGTCGTCGTGGCCGCGCATCATCGCTGACCTTGAGGCCGGCAACACCGACACCCTCGACTTCTTGGCCACCCAAATGGCTGGCGGTGTTGGCACCGGCAACGATGTGGGCGTGTACTACTCGGTGCAGTGCCGCGACGAATGGTCATTTAGCGACGACCAACCCGAGGAGTCGCCGTCGGCTTTCGACGAGTCCGACGAAATTTCAGCCGGGGTATGGGGTTTGTTCTGCCCTAGTTGGGGGGCAGGCTCGGCCGAACCAGTCGAGGCCTTCGCAATCACGACCGAGGTACCGACACTGATCTTGGGCGGCGAATTCGATCCGGTCACTCCACGCGAGGGTGCCGAGGTTCTTCAGTCGCAACTCGGCGCCGACTTCTTGGAGTTCGCCAACGTCGGCCACGGCACTCTTGGCGTGCTCGACTGTGCCGGTACGGTAGCTACGCAGTTCCTGACCGATCTTGTTCTCCGAGGTGTTGGCTGCGCCGAGGACCACCTGGTGCCAAACACCTTCGTCGACAGCCTCGCCGACTCACCGCTTGGCGACCCATCCGAGCTGACCTTGTTCGGTACAACCATCGAACTACGTCTCCCCGAGTGGGCATCGCCAGGAGAACCCGGCGATGGCTACATCATCAGAGATCAGCGGTTGTCCGACCTCGGAGGCATTCTCATCGACGTCTGGAACCAGGGCGAAACTGACGACGAGATCCTCGACTGGTACCGCAGCAACTACTTCACTGCCGAACCCAGCAGTGCCGAAGGTCGTACCACACCACAAGCGGTGACGGTCGTGGCTGGACCGACCAGCAACGGTGTGGTTGTTGGCGTCGGTTCATTCATGTACCTAGCGATCGTCGACGTCAGCGAAACTGTGACCGTGGCAATCTCGCACTTCACCAGCTCAAAAGACCCAGATGTTCTCAACCGACTGTTCGATATCGCTGAGAGTGTGCAACTGGTGAGCCGGTGAGGCTCGCCGCTTCGCTGTTGGTAGCGGCCGCGCTGGCGGCAGCCTGTACGACCACTGCCGATACTTCGCCGCCGCCGCCAACAACGGTGAGCAACGACTCGACCCCTAGTACGCAGCCTGAGTCGAGCCGCGGAGCGACGATCCGTCTGGCGATGCTCGAACCAGAAGCGTTGTCGGCACATCAAGTGATCTCGACTCACGCAGTCGAGTTGGCGCAGATAATCCACACCGGGCTAACTCGACGCGGGCCTGACGGGCAGGCGATACCGGGTTTGGCCGAATCATGGTCGAGCGACAACGCCATTACCTGGACGTTCAACCTCAGGGCCGATTTGACGTTTAGCGATGGCACACCGATCACGGCCGAGACGTTCGCCGTTTCGTGGCAGCGACTAGCTGAGCAGGACACAAGAGCCCGAGCTGCGTATCTCGGAGCTGAAGCCGGCATCAGCAACTGGGACCGAGCCGTGGCCGGAGTCGAAGGGGCCATCATCGGGATCCAAATTCTCGACGAGCTGTCGTTCCAGGTGCAGCTAGATCGTTCGTTTCCCTGGCTTCCAGAACTTGTCGCCCACCCGGCATTCGCTCCCGTCTCGCCTGCCGAACTTGCCAGTCCGACCAGCACTGGGCCGGTTGGCGCCGGCGACTTCCGCATCGAGGGCGCATACGAGCCCGGGGTTGGTGTAACCCTGGTCCGAACAAATCCGACCGGTGAGGCTGGCGAGATCGGTCGCTTTGACGTCTCGTTCGTGGCCGACGAGGCCGCGCTTGTCAGCGCCGTCGAGTCTGGAACAGCCGATGTAGCAGTGGTAGGAGATGCAGTGGTTCCGGCCGCGGTCTCTGGCGCAGTCGTCGCATCGAACGAAGTGCTGTATCTGGGGTTTCCCACCTCTCGCGGGCCGCTCTCGGAGCCAGAACCTCGACGGCAGATGTCGCTCACTATCGATCGCGACGCCATCGCCGCCACCCTCGACGACCGTCAGACGCCATCGGTTCAGTTCGCGCCAAGCCACTCGGTTAATGGGCTTGCCGTGCGCTGCCAGTGGTGCCGCTTCGACCCAGAAGAGGCTTCTGCTTACGCCGAGGCCAATGAGCTCAAACCACCAGAAGACCCAATTTCGCTTCACATCGTCGGCGGCTCACTTGCCGAACCATGGGCTCAGCGCATCGCGGCCGACTGGCAGACCCAAACTGGCTGGACGGTCAACATCGTCCGTCACGACAACTTACAACGACTAGTTGGTTTCTTACAGAGCGGCGTACCTGATGGGCCGTTCATCTTGCCTTGGACAGGCGACTACCCGGGCGCCGAAGCGTGGATCGAACCGCTTTTCGATCGTCCTGGCGCCGATGACTTCATTCGATACGGCAACGACACACTCATCGAACATTTTCGTATCATCTCCTCGACGCGGGCGGGAGGGTCATCCAGAGTCCAGGCGATGAACGACCTCGGCAACACTCTCAACGGGGCTCTGGCATTCCTGCCGCTATCAGTTCTCAACCGGACCGTCGTCGAATCTGGAAGTGTTGTTGTTGGCGTCGAGGGCGGGGTCACCAGGGTCGATCTAACCAAACTCACGGCTGCACCATGAACACCTGGCAGATCCTTGGTGTCTCCTGGGCCGGCGATGTGCCTTCGCTGCTAACGAGGGTCGATCAGAACCGCACCTCAGAACTGGTTTCGCTGCTCGGGCGCAAGCTCAGCTATCGGGTGCGTCCGCGGCGCGTGTGCCTAGGGCACATCACCTACGGCGAGTCAGGGCCCGCTTACGTCGACTGTCACAACGATCCCGGCCCTGCGCCTCGGTGCGAGCGTTGCGCCGCGGTCGAGAATGTTCTGGCCGCCAGCATGCACCAGGCCCACAAGTTGGGTAGGGCCTATGTCGATCGCCGCCACACGGCCCATCTCGACAACCCCCATCGGTTGTATCTGGCCGCGTTCCCAGATGGCTCGCTCAAGGTCGGCACCAGCGTCGGATCGAGCGGCGGTGTTCGCCTAATCGAACAAGGAGCATGGCTGGCGCGTTACGTGGCAATCGCGTCCGACGGCTACGCAGTGCGCGAGCTCGAGGATTTGGTGACCGCCGAACTTGGGGTCGTGCAAGCGGTATCGACCAGACGTAAGCTTCACGGCTTGGCCCATCGCGTCGACCACGACCTGTTGCGGGCGTCGCTAACGACCACCACCGTGCAGGTACACCGGCTCATCGCCTCCTCGGCCGATGGCATCGACCCAGTCGACGTGGCCTGGAACAATCCGTGTGTCGACGACGACCGCTGGACCGGGGCCGCGGCCTACCCCCTTCGGCTGGACACCGGAAACCACGTATTCACCATCGCCTCGGTGTGCGGCCGGGTTGGTTTGATCGAACGAGCATCTTCGCCCGACCGATTGTTGGTCGATCTAGGTCAATTGCGTGGCCTGGAGGTCGAACTAGCCGATGTCGAGCCCGATGCCGTCGAGGTTCAGGCCTCGCTGTTCTAACCCGTACAGATTCCGTCTACCATTTGGCCCATGACTGATCTGCGGAACGACTTTCCAGCTGGCGTACTCACAGGCCAAGACGTCACCGATGTCTTCACTTTGGCCAAGGCCAACAGGTTCGCATTGCCTGCCGCCAACTGCATCGGCAGCAGCAGCGCCAACGCTGTTATGGAAACCGCTGGCGCACTGAACAGCCCGGTAATCCTTCAGTTTTCCAACGGCGGGGCTGCCTTCAACGCCGGCAAGGGCGTGCCGCTCGCCGGAGTCGATGCTTCGGTCGTTGGTTCGATAGCAGCTGCGCACCACGTTCGCACGGTGGCCCCCTATTACGGTGCCCGCGTTATTCTTCACACCGACCACGCAGCAAAGAAGTTGTTGCCGTGGATCGACGGCATGCTCGACGAAGGCGAAAAGTACTTCGATGCCAACGGCGTGTCGCTGTATAGCTCCCACATGCTCGACCTGTCCGAAGAGTCGATGGAAGAGAACATAGACATCTCCTGTCGTTACCTAGAGCGCATGGCCAAGATGGACATGACGCTCGAGATCGAGCTTGGTATCACCGGCGGAGAAGAAGACGGCGTCGACAACGAAAACGTCGATACCGCCGACCTGTACTCAACACCAGAGGAGGTGGCCTACGCCTACCAAGAGCTACTGAAGGTCAGCCCTCGCTTCACCGTCGCCGCCGCCTTCGGCAACGTGCACGGCGTGTATAAACCAGGCAACGTCGTGCTGACACCCACCATTTTGCGCGACGCACAGGCCCATGTGGCTGAGAAGTTTGGCACCGCTAGCGACCAGCCCATCGACTTCGTGTTCCATGGCGGGTCGGGCTCGAGTGCAGCCGAAATCGAAGAAGCCATCTCCTATGGCGTCATAAAGATGAACATCGACACCGATCTTCAGTGGGCATACTGGGACGGTGTGAGGTCATACGAAGTCGACAACCACGACTACCTTCAAGGCCAGATCGGCAACCCAGAAGGCGCCGACTCGCCCAACAAGAAGAAGTACGACCCCCGGGCTTGGGTGCGTGCCTCCGAGGTTTCGTTCATCGACCGCCTCAAGCGTTGTTTCGAAGAGCTCAACAACGTCGACACATTGGCCTAGCTAAGTAGATCCAAATTGAGTGACCGGCCCACATCGACTGTAGCTGAATCCCTCAATTTGGCGGAACTATTTGGCGGCATTCGGATCCGCGAGGCTAACCGCGTGCTGCCGCAGTCTCCGATGCTCTACCACCCGGGGTAAGCGACCCGAGGCCGTCTTGGAACGAGGTCAGGCCCTCGGCCAGTGCTTCGGCCAAGGTGGCCAGTTCGGTGTCGGCGACGTTGATCTCGATCGGGATCGACACCTTGATAGGCACCTCGGTGTTCACCGGGACGGTTTCGTTGATCGGAATTTCGA
Source organism: uncultured Acidimicrobiales bacterium (assembly GCA_964569385.1). Taxonomy (GTDB): domain Bacteria; phylum Actinomycetota; class Acidimicrobiia; order Acidimicrobiales; family Poriferisodalaceae; genus JAADHX01. The sequence continues at coordinate 3,180 of CAZMUM010000049.1, read as the reverse complement.
CCTCTAGGTCGATAGGTACGTCGATCGATATCGGAACGTCAATATCGACAGGCACCTTCACGTCGACGGGTACGTCGAAACCGAAAGCGTTTACCACGATGGTGGTCTCTATCTCTTCTCGAATGGGGATCGTCTCTCTGATCGAGATCACTTCGTTGATAGGCACCGTTACCGTGCGCCTGATGGTCACCTCGGTGTCAATCGCGATGATCTCATCGACGTCGACATCGAAAGAGATCGACGAGGTGGCAAACGTTTCGAGCCCGTCGATGGCGTCGGCGAAACCTTGATCGACGGCGGGCTCGAGCTCGACCAAAGTGCGCTGGAACCCCGTGACCTGACTAGCGAATAGGGCCGAGCCAGCTTCGACCCTTGCTAGGTCCGATTGGGTTTCGTCGAGGCGTTCCTGCAACGACAAGATCATGGCGAATGCACCCATCAGGGCGAAGGTCAGGATGCCTGTCAGCACAACCACAGCTCGGGTCAGTTTCGTGTTCATCAGAACTCCAATCGGGGAGGGTTTGGGTCGCCGCGGCCACGCCACGACAACAATCAATAGACCGAGAGCAACGACGGCTCCGGCGGCGAGGAACGTGTCGCCGATGGCGTCACTAGTCAGCTGTTTCTGGGCCGCCGATGCGGCGCGGCTGAAATCGGGGTCGGCGATAGATGGCAACTGAATCTCTCTGCGAAGAGCATCGAAACGTGCCAAACCCCACGCGGTCAGCGCAGACAAGCCAACGCTGAGGCCCACCATTCTGGCCACCATCACAATGCTGGCGGCAGAGCCACGAGCCTCGGCCTTGGCTTTGTCGACTACGGCCGCCGTTGAAGGAGCGACAACCAAACCAAGACCGGCTCCCAGGATGCCAAGGTGCAATGCCATAGCCGACAGCGAAGTGTCAACCCGCCAGTACAGACCCATTCCCAGCAGCGCGGCTGCGCCCACGGAGAAACCGAGAATCACAACCTGGCGGTATGGCCACCGGGTCGCCAGGCGGCCACCCAGGTAGGTCGTGACCGACATTGCCGCGGTGAACGCGGCCAGACTCCAGCCCGATGCCATCGCCGCTTCGGCGACACCTGATCGCAGTGCGTTAATCAATAGCGGAACGTCGACCATGGTAATAACGATGGCGGCACCAAGCACGACGTTCACCAACAGGGCAACGCGAACCGACCGACCAGCTAGCACAGTGGTGTCGATAATGGGGGTAGCGGCCCTGCGTTGGCGCCAAACAACCACCAACGCGCCTGCCGCGGCCAACGCCAAGAACCACCGACTGTCGAACCCCGACTGACCAGCCAACTCGTCAAGGCCTGACACACTTTGGATCTTGGCGTTCGCCAGGAGGGCGACGTTCAGGCCAACTAAAAGTGCGGTGATGCCGGCTGCACCCCACCAGTCGATCTGTGAACGTCTCGGGCCGCCGTCTTTGGATGAGTTCGCGACCGGGTAGTGGTCGGCGAGAACGAACCACACCAGTGCCATACCAATCAACGCCATCGGGACGTTCAACCAGAACTGCCAGCGCCAGTCCAAGAACCTAACCAACATTGCGCCGTACAGCGGGCCCCATACCCAGCCGAGTGTTTCGATGGCGCCAAGCGTTCCGAGGGCCTTGGCTCTTTGCTTGTCGCGATAGACGTCGCCGACGACCGCGAGTGCCACTGGCACCATGGCTCCCCCGCCGATGGCCGTCAGTACCCGCCCGACGAGGAACGGGCCAAGCGTTGTCGACAGAGCGATGACAATCGTGCCAACGGTGAAGATGGCATATGCGATGAGAAGAGTTCGCCGCCGTCCGATCACGTCGCTCAATCGGCCGGCGATGGGCATTACCGCGATGAAAGCGATCAGGTACGAATTGACCACCCACGCGGCCTCGTCCAGTCCGTCTGGCAAGACCAGACCGAGGTCGCTGATGATGGGACGCAACATGGTGGTGACAACAGTGAGGTCATCGGCGGCGACAAACACCGAGAACCCAACGACCGCCAGGACCCACAAAGGATTGCCCGCCGACTGTGCTGAGGCGCCACCTTCACTGGAGCCGCCTGGCGCCGTTTGGTCGAGCGATGCCTCAGGCCAGCTCATCTGGCACCTCGATCACCATCGGTTCGCCATAGTCGCTTAGCTCGAGTGTCCAAGCCGTGAGCGAAGACCCGATTAGGGTCTCAAATTCGGCACTCATGACAAGGCCACTCACCGGGTGCAACCACACGTCGATCTCGACATCCTGACCACTCACCAACCCAGCAGTCACCACCGCCACTCGGTCGGCCGGGGCTGTCGCCCGAAGGTGATACCTGGTTCCGTTTCGTTGTTCTTCGCCAACAAACACAACGTCGGTTAGATCGCTAAGCAGCGGCCGCCAGCCATTCTGAGGGTCGAAGAATGTTGTTGGATCGATGTCGTACCCGGCCGGCAGCGGCTCGAATGTGCCCGTTACAGGGTTCGACATCCACACCTCGCCATCAAGAGCGACCGCACCAATTTTGGTGCGAAGCGAATCGTCGATCGTCACCGTAAGCAACGCTTCGGCCGAGGTTGGTGCCGAGTAACGACCAACGATCTCGTCGAGAGACAAACTGCGAAGAGGGTCGATGTATACCGCTGCGCCGCCGCGAACGAGTTCGAAACGCACACTTGTGACATCGCCCATGGCCTCCGCGGCTGCCTCCAACACAATGTCGACACTCGGCTCAAGTTTCGGCCCGCCGAGGTCCTCAGGTGCCGAGCAACTCGTGGCCACAAGGATTGCGGCCGCGGCTACGAAAACTGGCGGACGAAATCGTCGTTGACCTTTGCCGCTGAAGTATCTAAGGAATCTCTGCATGGTTTCGTCCCTGTTATATGGACGCACGCCGACCCCAAATAGTCGCGACACTCATTTCACCGGAGGGCGAGCTCCAACAGCCAGTGTGCCCGGGCCTGGCCCATCCCTCGGCCAAGAGAACGGTCGCAGCACGAATCAAGCCGAGCGAACTGCCCTCTGTCGGCGCACTTATGGGCGTTCCAATCGAGCCTTCTAGCGCGACGGATACTGGGGACTTCTCGTTTGAACGCCGGACTCAATGTTCGTGGCCGACAGCGTGGAGTTCGACGACCGTACTTGATCGACATGCTCTGGCCAGAACGCGACCCTCGTTTGTATTTCTTCACCCCTGCGGGCGTCG
>CAZMUM010000048.1:0-32929 GCA_964569385.1 uncultured Acidimicrobiales bacterium | reverse complement strand
TGTTCACGTGCCACCAGCGAACCGCAGACAGAGCCGTCACGGCTGGAGCAGAACTGATTAAACTCGCGTCGAATAGCTAGCCCTCCGTTGGTGGAGGGGCTAACCGTCGGGAATCGAACCGAGTCCCCGCTAAACCCGGGGCGGTTCAAGCTCTAGCGTCTCAAGATGCCAGAGCTTGACGCGGATGGCGAGGCGGTGTAGCGTTAGTCGCTCAGTATCAACTATCTACGTACGTTCCCGTGCTGTTAGGTTGCGATCCGAACCAAGAGGTTCACGATCAAAGCCCGGTGTCGGAGTTCATGTAAGACCGTGATGTGTCGATCGACTCGATTCGTGACTTACCTGTCTCCTCTGCGGAAACGCATGGAAGGAGACATATGAATCACATCGACGAGACTCGCGAACTCCGAACCGAGCGGGTTGGCCCAGTCTACCAATTGGTCAGCGACGGTTCTACCCCCATAGGCGAGATTGGGTTAAAGCCAAGAACCCTTAGGTGCCTGACTGAGGAAGGATTCGACACCCTTGATGATCTCGAAGGGGTGGATGACGCCTATTTCTTGGCGATAGAGACTTTCGGTGCTGGCTGTCTCGCTGATCTCCAAGATTGCGTTGGCCGTCAGACTCCGAGAGCGAAGAGCGACTCGGCAGTAGTTCGGCCGTCAACCCCACTGGCTGTGGAATCTCTGATGTTGCTTGCCGCTGAGGCGGCGAATCGGCCCGATCTGGAAGTGGCCACGTTAGGCGACCTGGCGGCGGCCATTTTGAACTCGGAAACTGATGGGTGGATTCAACGAGATCTCCTTGGCTCTCTTGCAGGTATGTCGGTCGAAGAGTTGACGACCCAGGAGCTCCGGACGCGCATGGACTGGCGAGCGCAGATGAGTCAACAGCACAGGATCGACGAGCGCGACGCTGAGATATTGCTCCGACATTCACCGTTGCAATCGGGCGGTCCTGAGACGCGAGAGCAGATCGGCGGTAGCTTGAGTATCACCGGAGAAAGAACTCGACAACGCGAGGCGGAGGCTTCGAAGAGAGCTCTGAGTATTCCGTGCGTGCGGGCTGCAGCAGAACATTTGTCTGCCTTGCTCGGCGATTTCGGTCCAGAGTCGCGGGTCGAACAAGCAGGTTTCTCGACTGATGCAGACGAGACCTTGATGCTGGCATCGGTGATCGTCGCTTCCGACTTGTCTAACGGTTCGCGCAAAGTTGCGACCGAGGACGTCGCTGGTGAAACCTGGGTTGGCTGGAAAGATGCACTGCCGCCCTTAGCTACCCTCGTAAAGGTACTGAAGGAAGCGAACCCGAACGTACTATCGCTCGTGGAATTGGTCGACCGCTTCGCGTCTCAGTACGGCTGGCTGGATGATATGACTCGGGCCCGTGACGTCGTGGACTGGCTTGTCGAAACTAATGGCGAGTACTTCCGTCGCTTTGATGGAAATGTGGCCTATTGGAAGGGTCCGCTTGCTAGCAAGGCTCAGATCTTTCTTGAGTTGAGTGGTTGTCCTGCAACTGATGAAGAGATCGCAACGGTCGTTTCGCCATCGAACGTTCGTAGTGTTTCGGGTGCGCTTTCGAACGCCCGCTTGGCTGGTCACCTGGTGCGTACCGCTGATAGGAAATGGGCTCTGCCCAAGTGGGGGCTGGAAGAATATGTGCAGGGCGAGGAGTTGATAGTTCAACTGATTGGGCAGTTAGGCGGACGGCCGTCGTTGCGGCGTCTAATCGCCGAAGTAGGTGACCGCTTCGCTCGCAACTCGGTGACTTTGTGGGCGAGTACTTCACCGCGGTTTGTGCTCGAGGACAGTTATGTCCGTCTTCGCGCTGAAGACGAGCCGATCAAGCTTCGCGCTCCTATCAACGATGCCCGGCTCTACCGGCACGAGAGGGATCATCTCTGGTCCGTCATCGTGGCGATTGATTACGACCGTATGTACCAGACATCGACAGTGCTTCCCGTTGCAATTGCTCCGTTGGTACCAATCGAATACGAGCAGAAGGAGGTACTCGACTGTAACGGAACCTGCGTCACTGTGGCGTGGACTTCGCAAGTTCCGACGCTGCAGTCCTCCAACGGATTTCGAGACGTTTGCCTGCATCTTGGGGCTCACACTGGCGATGAAATTCTGCTGACGTTTCCTGGTGACGGGAGACTAGATGCCAAGCTGGTGCCCAACACGCGTATGCAACGGAAACCACTTGAGATCGTGCGTCGGCACATCGGTGGATCGGGCACTGAAGATCTCATCGCCGATGTGGCTTACGCGGTCGGATTTGACGGCACCATCGACAGAGACTTCACAACTGACGAAGTTGTGGAGCGGCTCCGAGCCCGGGGCCACACAGACTTCAACAACGCGTTGTTCGAAATACATCCCGAGCTTGGCGACTAAGCCCAAGAGCGACAGATACTGACTCATTAACCGTCAGCAGCGGTTGCTCTAGACACCATTCAGGCCAGACCAAGAGGTCGACATCTGATTGGCGGGAGCTCGGCTGCGGCACGAAAGAAGGAAGACCCACAATGGCTACTAGATCACTCCCATATGCAGACAACGAATTCGATCGAGCTGCATATCCTGACGAAACCATACCCACGAGCGGTTCCAACCGAATCGCTATGTTCCCGGCGAAGCCAAATGTCCCACGGGACCGATACACACGGACCGGTACACAGTTCGCTGAGCGGCTGATTGAAGCCAGAAACACGGGCATGCCAGATGCCGAGCACATTACGACCGACGACGTTGACACGGGCCTTGTCCGACTGATCGAAGCCGCCGATGCGTGGCCTGCCAGTAACGTCTCCAAGCTTGCAGCCGGTGGCGTTCGCTCTGTCTCAACGCGGGGCGGAGAGTTGCTCGTTGTCGACATGCTGGTTAACCCCTTCGCTGTGATGTCCGACCCGATGAACGGGCGAACCCAGGCATCGGCACTTTCGCGTCAGCAGCGTGTGCTGGTTCCAACTGAAGACGACAGCATCCATCGCTTGCCTGTCTATGATCTTGAATCGGTTAGCGAGCTGGTGGACATGTCGAACGCGTCGGCCACTGATCTTGGGTTTAGGGCGACACGCGTCGCGCCGGGGAAGGACTACCAAGACCTCGTATCGGTCGGACTCGAGGGCGTGCACGAGCCGTTGTTGTTGACCCCACACCTGTATCGGCTACCCGACGGGAGTTCGAGTTGGCAGTTGGTCGCCGATGACGGAAACCGGCGATTGAACATGGCATTGCGTGTACTGCATGACACGGCCGGGTTGTCTTGGCCGGAGCTCTCGGCATGGAGTTCACACTTGTGGGATGGGGTCGACCACCGGCTTAGGCATTGGACCGCTGACGATGTGAACGCTCTCCGCAGGACAGCATCCCTGTCGAGTTACCCCAGCGGGAGCTGGTACCCGACATCGCAGAAGGAGGTGGATGTGCAGGCGTTCCTGCGCGGTCCAGCCAGCCGCTCGATAAAAATCCGCTCCTTCCTTCGGTGCCGCGCACTCCAGGCGAGGGTTGTCGTTGGTATCAATACAGGATCGGTTTCCGCCATCTCTGTTGGCGGGAGATCGCACGTACGCGAATTCGTCGAGGGTGTCGTCCGCCGCCTACACATCGCAGAATCAGCGCAGAAACCTTGGGACGATGCAGCCCAGGCCATCCGAATTTCAAGCGGGGCACTGCTGGCGATCCAAGACAGCTTCGAGAAGGGTCTGCCGTTCCTTCCGCTTACTTTGGCCGAGATCGTTGCGGTGCTGAACGCTGAGATTGTGAAATGGGGTTCGGTGCCCCCAGACCCCTCGGCACACCCATTGAACCTGGCGGCGAAGACGATTGCGATGTTCGTTTGCGATGACCATGATGGCACCGCGTCCGTCAAGGAAGAGATGCGCCAATATGGCATGTCGACGCACCACTCGAAGATTGCCGCCAACCGCGCCCGAGTTGCGGTCGATCGAGTGATGCCCATGCTCGGGTTCACCGACCTCTCAAGAGGGAGGGACAAGCAGGTTCGATCAGCGATCCTTCGAGCTATTGACTCCGACATATGGACCGCTTGCGACAAGCATCCTGATGGCTCGACGGATCCCTGGTGGAAGCACATTGACACGCCGGCAGCGGAACTTGGAGACCGCTCCACAGCGGAGATGTCCACGATCTCCGACTCAGGCGTGGCTAACTCGACCTCCGTCAAGATCTGGGGACCAGCGACCCGCGCCCTTATGCTGAAAGCACTAATCGCTATGGCTGCATCCCCCGCCGTTGCATCAGCGGGTTCGACGGCATCGCCCTTCACCGTGACGCTCTCGGGCCTCGGCAACACAAGGGGAAATACCGCCACCGACCCTGACCACCTCTTTCCTCAGCTCGCCCGCCATCCCAGGGGTATCGAACAGCTGGTTGAGATCGTCCGAGCGGCCGAGGCGGAGACTCCGGAACTGCCGAGGAACCTAATAGATCCTGGGCATGAGGTCGAAGGCTCTCCCGACACTTCAGGTCTGTTCACCGAGCATTTCTTGCGCGGGGAGGAATTTGGGTGGACCCGAAATAGCGGTGCTAGTAACGAGAGCGAAGAGGCCCAAACCGACTCGACCCCAACTGAGTATCAGAGATACCAAAGCTGGGTTGAAAGGTTCACCGGCCAGCTCGAAAAGATCGCAGCTGAGGGTAGGGCTGTTCTTCAAGAGGACGATGTGCTCTCGGCTCAGTTTCGGGAGCATGGTCTCCCAGGCGGCGATTTGAAGGCCCATGTAGACACCATCACCACTGTGGTCCAGCGTGGCCAATTCATCGCCGAAGGGTGATTGCTGTGGACGCATTTGACCTCAATATCCCGGCCAGCCGATCAACGGCATCGGAAAACCTGGCGGCTGCATCGGCACGCAACGGGGCGCCGGTCTGTCCAGCTGGAGCGACGCACACGCTGGAGTTCGCCATCGACCGCTGGGAGTCCGAACCACCCGGCATGACCCGGCGATTCTTGGATCGGCGGGAAACTCGAATGTTTGAGTTGCGTGGTGCCAATCAACTTCGATCAGCGGAACGATTCGGCTGGCTGTCGATCGCAGCATTGTGGCTGGGCCTTGGTGCCCGGTATTCGACTGCGATTCACACTGACCACGTCAATGTTTCCGGTGTCGATGACCTGCTGACGATTGCCCTTGTTGACTTGAACCCAACGATCCGCGCGGTTCGCGGCGCTGGACTGGACGCCAGCGACCCAACTGATCCTTATGGAGTGATTTTCGCCGATCTTGCCGCTGCGACGAGAACGTCGCACGCCGTTCATGTTGGGGACCGACGTGTTGGTTCTGGGATGGTCGCAACCGCACTGCTTGAGCGACTAGGTGCCTCATCTTGAACGGCGTTGACACGGCCCGCTACGGAACGGTCACCTCCAAGTCGCCGACGCTTGTGAGCGTTACGGGTAATCATGCGCCAAACGCGGTCTGGGATGGACTTGTTGATGCCACGAGCCACTGTGCGACGCGAGTTGCGCCGAGAGAACTTGAGATGGCCGCCACCGATGCTCAGCTGTGGTTGTGGTGGTTCGTCACTGAAGCGGCTGGCTCGTGGACGTGGGATCCGACGTTGGTGCATCAACTGAAGGCAACCGGCCAAGAAGGCGCCGATCTTGATGCCGCCATAGGGTTAGGTTCAGTTCGGCAGTCGCAGTGGCCGTCCGGCATCGACCTGGGCTCGCTCGGGCTGCTTCGAACACTCACGGTTCCGCAGGAACGTGATATAGCACGGATGATACGTCTCGGGGGAGGGGCGAACTTCTCTGTGCCTGGGGCTGGCAAGACGACGATGGCATATGTTGCATGGGCCGTGTTCAAGGCGCGCAAAGAGGTGAAACGTTGTCTTGTGGTGGCGCCGCTATCGGCGCACGAAGCGTGGCAAACCGAGCCTGATGCAATCTTTGAGGCCTCGGCTCGACCCGCAGTTGTGGTTCGGCCGGACATCCCGTTCGGCGAAGTAGCTGTCGTCAACTACGAGCTTCTGGAGTCACCGGAGCGACTGGAATCGCTACGGGCGTGGGTGTCTTCCACGCCGACACTCGTAATCTTTGATGAGGCGCACCGTGTGAAGAAGGGTCGACTCGGTGTGCGCGGCCGAGGGGCCATTGCGCTCTCGCGAGCCGCGGCTCGACGCATTGTGTTGACGGGGACACCTCGTCCTAACAGCCAAGATGACCTTGACGCCGTGATGGAACTCGCCTATCCAGGACGCGGCACAGGTTTCGCGAGGTCCAGTCCCGATCGCCTCGCATCCACCTATTGCCGAATCACCAAAGCCGAGCTCGGCCTACCGCCGTTGGTCACATCCACAGAACGTATTCCAATGTCGCCAGCCCACGACAGAGTTTACGAGGCGATGGTCGATGTCGCCGCTCGTGCGGTCGTGGACGATCCCGCCATTCTTAACGACCTCACCCGGGCTGGGCGGATCGCGATGCTTCTGATGCAAGCGGCCACGGATCCAACCGCAGCGCTTGATGTCGACGGGCACCTTCGGATGACCGAAGACAAACCTGAGCAGTTGCTCGAGGAGTTGATCTTGGCGTTGCCGGCGTCTGTTGTGCCTACAAAGTTCGTGAGAACGGCACAGATCGTGGCGGACCATTCAAAAAATGGGACAAAGGTCGTTGTGTGGGTCTGTTTCCGGCGACACCTTGATCGACTAGCGCGACTTCTATCCCCACATCAACCAGCCGTCGTACATGGCGGTGTTGTACCGCTAGACCCTGCTGCCGACACGGACCGTGCTCGTGAGATCGAGCGTTTCAGGGACGATCCAGCGTGCACCGTGCTCTTAGCGACGCCGCACACGCTTTCAGAGGGAATCAGCCTGCACCACACGACCACTCACCAGCTGCATGTCGACCGAACCTACAACGCTGGGATGCTGCTCCAGTCTCTCGACAGGACTCATCGCTTGGGTCTGCCGGGTGACGCCAATTGCACGGCTACCTACCTTGTTGCCGAGAGGAGTGATGGGTCTGGGTGTATCGATGCAACTATTGCAGCGCGCCTTGACACGAAGATCAATGCTATGGGGGCGGCGCTGGATGACCCAGGCTTGAACGGACTTGCCCTACCTGGACAAGATGATCTCCTGTCACCGATGCAATTGGCCATCGGCGATGGTGGAACGGAGATCCTGCGTGAACTGTTTGCCCACTTAGCCCGCCAGATTTAGGTTCGTGGTAAACCAGCCTTCGAGGGCGTTTTGGCTGCCTAGAGCGCTTTGTCAAGGGGTGGGATCGACGTCGCAATTGCCGAAGGCAGAGGAGTCGCTTCCGCTCTGCGGGTTCGGCGTCACCATTCAGCCGAGCGAAACGCGGTCGATATTCACCGTATCGCCTACAGTTCATCGGATGGTGTGGATGGTCGCGGGTCGCTGCAAGCTGCCAAGTTCAGAGCGAGTGACAGGATCATGAAGATAATCGACAACGTCAACGAACTGCTTGGCGATGACCTACGAGTCGAATTGTCAGAGGGCTCAAAGCTGCGAATAGCGGCGACGACATTCTCAATCTTTGCGTTCGAGGCGCTAAAGGACGAACTGCAGGGCATTGCAGAACTCGATTTCATCTTTACATCACCAACGTTCGTGACCGAGACTTCAACCGATTCGTCATCTCGGACGAGCCGACAGTTCTTCATTCCACGGGTCCCCGACAACGAATCGACACTTTATGGGTCCGAGTTTGAGATCCGACTGAGAAACAAGATGACTCAGAAGGCGATCGCACGTGAGTGTGCCGATTGGGTACGTCATAAGGTCCGGTTCCGATCAAACACCACGGGTGCACCGATGCAGCAGTTCGCCACCGTCGATGAGCGAGCTGCCTACATGCCGCTACAGGGCTTTACCTCAGCCGACCTTGGCTACGAGCGCGGCAATGCAGTCTCGAACGTGGTGACAAAGTTGGACGAGGCCCCAATGACTGCGGGGTGGGTTGATCTCTTTGACCAGATTTGGAATAACCCCGAGCAGCTTCAAGATGTGACCGAGGCTGTCCAAGACCACATCGCCTCGATCTACAAGGTAAACTCGCCAGCGCGAATCTACTTTCTGATTCTCTACAACCTGTTCGCCGACTTTCTCGATGACATCACTGAAGATGTTCTGCCTAACGACCTCACGGGTTACCAAGACACAGCTATCTGGCAGGCGCTGTATAACTTTCAAACTGACGCCGCGACGGGCCTGATCAACAAACTTGAGACCTACAACGGTTGCATTCTGGCAGACAGCGTCGGGCTCGGTAAGACCTTCACCGCCTTGGCGGTGATCAAGTACTACGAACTCCGCAACAAGTCTGTCCTCGTGCTGGCGCCGAAGAAGCTCACCGAGAACTGGACTAACTACAACTCAAACCTGACGACGAACATATTTGCATCAGATCGATTCAACTACGACGTGCTTGCCCACACCGATCTCTCCCGCACCACCGGCGAGTCCCTCGGTATTCCGTTGGACCGGGTCAACTGGGGCAACTACGACCTCGTGGTGATCGACGAGTCGCACAACTTTCGCAATGCAGAGGTCAATGTCGAAAGAGAGACCCGCTACCACCGCCTATTGCGTCAGGTTGTCCAGCGAGGCGTGAAGACCAAGGTGCTGATGTTGTCGGCGACGCCAGTTAACAACAAGTTCATTGACTTGCGAAACCAGCTCGCACTGTCATATGAGGGCGACTCGCAGCAACTGGCATCCAAGCTCAACATCTCCAAGAGTATCGAAGAGGTCTTCCGTCAGGCTCAACGAGTATTCAACGAATGGTCAAAGCTGCCCGCTCCCAAACGGACGACCAACGAGATTCTTGCTCGGCTTGATTTCGACTTTTTCGAACTACTCGATGCAGTGACGATTGCTCGCTCCCGCAAACACATTGAGGCGTTCTACGACACTTCCGAAATAGGTGCCTTTCCGGAACGGCTCCCACCAATATCGGTGCGGTCACCGTTAACCGAATTGCCCGACGTACCCTCTTTCAATGAGCTGTTCACACAGCTCTCGTCGCTCAAGCTCGCTGTCTATGCCCCGATGGCGTACGTATTCCCAAGCCGGATAGCGAAGTATGAGGCGCAATACGGAAACGTCGCTGCGGGTCCGAACGCCGCTGGCGGGGCAATGTCGAACCTGGGTCAGGCCACTCGCGAGCGCGGGATTCAGAAGCTCATGACCGTCAACTTGCTCAAACGCCTGGAGAGTTCGGTCGAGGCATTCCGCCTCACCCTCGGGCGCCTGCAAGGCACAGTGAACGACGCTCTCGGTGCGGTCGATGACCACAACGGTTCGCTCGCCGACCTTGGGTCGACGCTTATGGACCTCGATGCCGACGACGATGACTTCGAATTACCGACCGGCGGAACTGTCGGGAACAAAGTCAAAATTGATCTTGCAGATATGGACGTCGAAACCTTCCGTCGCGACCTCGCCAGTGATGCCCAAATAATTTCGACTCTGTTGGCCGGTGTCGAGCCCCTTACACCGAAGCACGACCTCAAGCTACAGTCGCTCATTCGCCGTATCCAGGACAAAATTGAAGACCCGATAAACTCTGGCAATCACAAGGTGTTGATCTTCTCAGCATTCACGGATACTGCGAGGTATCTGTACCGCGAGCTCTGTCCCTGGCTCAAACAGGCAGGTTTTGAGGCCGGCGTTGTTACAGGACAAGGCAGCCCGCAGACCACCCTTGGCAAAGGTTTCGGATACCAACACGTGCTTAGGCTGTTCTCCCCACGGTCGAAGTCGCGCGACCTGGTTATGCCTAACGAGAAACGCGAGATCGACGTGCTTATCGGTACCGACTGCATCAGCGAGGGTCAGAACCTTCAGGACTGCGACTACCTCATCAATTACGACATTCACTGGAACCCGGTTCGAATCATCCAACGGTTTGGACGCATCGATCGCATTGGCTCGACTAATGCGCAGATCCAGCTCGTGAACTTCTGGCCTGACATCTCCCTCGACGAGTACATCAACCTCAAAGAGCGCGTCGAGAATCGAATGGTGATCGCCGACCTGTCAGCAACCGCCGATGACAACGTCCTCACCCAGGAGGCGAGCGACACTGCGTTTCGGCGAGAGCAACTCCGTCAACTCCAGGATGAAGTTATTGAGCTGGAAGATGTGCGCACCGGTGTGTCGATCACAGACCTCGGGCTGAACGAGTTCCGCATGGACTTGCTCGGTTACGTCAAGGAGTACGGGGATCTTGCCGCCGCGCCCAAGGGTCTTCACGCCGTTGTGCCCGCTCGACCCGAGGCGGGCTTACAGCCCGGCGCTTTGTTTGCCTTACGCAACGTCGGCCCCGATACAGACATCAACCGCGGTAATCGGCTGCACCCCCATTACCTCGTCTACCTCGACGATGAGGGCAACGTGATTGCCGACCACACGGAGGTAAAGCGTCTCCTCGACTTGATTCGTCTGGCGTGCCGTTCCGACGACGAGCCAGTAGCCGAAGTGTGTCGTGTATTTAACGCTGCGACGGATGAGGGCGCCGAGATGACCCACTATTCCGGCCTTCTCACCGCTGCGATCCGGTCCATGATCGACGTCACCGAGGAACGTGACCTTGACAGCCTCTTCAGCGGCGGCAACACGACGGCACTGACTCAGACGATCCACGGGCTCGCCGATTTCGAGCTAGTTGCCTTCCTCGCCGTCGTCGATGCCCTCAACGATGGCCCGGGGCGTGGTTGAACAAGTGCTCTACCGGTGGCCCTCAGCAGCAAAGTTCGGACGAGTCGTCCCTAAGACCAAGTTCTATGAACACAGCAGTGTGTCGGCAAAGGCACGCGAGAAGTTCGTAGCCGAGGTTCAGCGAATCACATGGGCATACAAGCTTGCTGACGAGACCATCCACCTCCGCGGTGACGATGCAGTGCCGGAGATCCAGGTGTTTAGCATCGATGCCAAAGCCGACGACGTAAGCGATGCCGTGCTCGCCGCCATCGACAGGGCCGTGTTATTCCCGACTGTGTTCGAGCTCAACCGCCATCGCGGAGACCAAGAGGAAACGCGAATGGTCGCGTGTTACAAGCAGTTGGGTGGACCAAAACCCAAGCTCAGTCCCTATTTCTCGGAGGGCTGGCTCCCGGCAAGCGCTTATCGTCAACCGCTACCATCGGCGCTTGACCTGTCCTCTCTTTTCGCTGGCCTTCTCGCTCCGATCCTGCCCATTCCCGTGCGGGCCGGGGAGCGCCTATCTGAAACTGCGGAGCGGGTTAGCCAAGCTCGCAAGCTCGAACGCAAGATCGCGACTCTCGAGCGTCGGCTTTCGATCGAAGTGCAGTTCAACCGCAAGGTCGAGCTGCGCCGTGAGCTGAAGGACCGAACTGAGACGTTAACCGCGCTCACCGGTTCCGAATCGTCCCATGCCTTGAGAAGTTCTCAGAAAGATACCCAATGGACAAGTTGAAGATGCACTCGCCAGACCTGACCGAACAAAACATCAACAGGGTCGCAGAGTTGTTCCCGACCGTCATCACTGAGACCGTCGACGGCGATGGCAGCCCGGTGCGGGCATTCGACGTCGACCTCCTCCGCCAGGAACGGTCCGACCACGTCCTCGATGGACCGCGGGAGCGCTACCAACTCGACTGGCCGGGCAAGCGTGAGCGCATGCTCGCTGCCAACTCTGGGATCGCTAAGACCGCTCGTCCGCCCCGCCAAGAATCGGTCGACCTCGATACGCGACAGAATCGAGGCGAATCCATACGCGCGGAGGCCGATCCCGTTGAAGATTAAAGCGGTGTCGCAGGTCGGTGGGCGAAATCCGCACGCTGGGCTGGTTAACCAGCTGCTGGACGATCGGCAATTCACTCGGTTCCGGCTGCTGGTCGCGTTTGCGCGATGGAGCGGCCTACATCTCATCGATGGCGGCCTCCAGAGGTTTGTCAGGCGCGGTCACATCGATGCGATCGTTGGGATTGATCTCGGCGGGACGACCGTCGAAGCTCTTACGTATCTGCATGATCTGCCAAACTCCGCTCTTCGCGTGGTCTCACTCGGGCGTTCCGACGCGATCTTTCACCCGAAGCTCTACATGTTCGATGGCCCTTCGAGGTGGGCGGCAGTCGTGGGCTCAGCGAACTTGACGACGGGCGGTCTGTACAGGAATGCAGAAGCATCGGTCCTTCTCACAGGTACATCGCGGGAACCAAATCCCTTCGAGGAGTTCTGGGAGCAGTTTGACCTGCCGATTGAGCCGGTGAAGCCTTGTCACGTGATGAAGGTGGACACGGAGGTGTTGGAGAACCTTGCTCCGAGGCTCGACGCGTTCACTGAACCGGCACCGGATACTGGGCGACTGCCGCTCGACATCCCCGCCATCGAGTTGGCAGAGGATCCGCCAGCGCCGGGGCGGCCGCCCGATGTTGGGGGGACGGATGCGCGGAGAAGTAGCGACCCCTCCGGAATCATCTCGACAACTGCGGTCGCTCCGATAGGGCCCGGCGCGCTGTTCATGGAGCTGTGGGACGAGACTGGTGGGGGTTCCCAAGTACAATTGCCGAAGCGCGTCTTCAGCGACTTCTTTGGGGGTGCCGCGGGGGCGGTTACCTACGTCACTCTCCACACGCCGACTGGCACGGAGCGAGTGCGCTTACAAGCATTCGCGAACAGGACATGGCGGGTTAACCTCGGCTTCGTGGCGCGATACCCAACGCCGATGCGTCGGGCTGTCCTCAAGTTCGTGCGCGGCTCGGCAGACGAGTACAAGGTGACGATCCGGCTGCAGAAGGCAGATGGCTATGACCGTTGGCTGTTGAAGTGCTCGGAAGGGCGGCCTGGGTCCAAACGATTCGGAATGTATCCATAGCTGGGTGATGAAGCGAAGCCCCTGCGAAACTGTGCTCAGTATCAAGTAAATTGCTCTGGGTCGCGGGTTCAGCACCGCTTCCCGACAGTCAGACGAAAAGGGCTCTCGGCATTCAGCAATAACCCAACTACAGTTTCGAGGTCCGCGAGCAGGCCGAGAAGACAAGCCGACACGCTCCGAGTTCCCGACGCCCCCGCCCCATTGCCGATGATGACCCCTGGAAGGACGCACCATGGACAAGCTGAGGATGCACTCGCCCAATCTGGCTGAGAGGAACATTGACAAAATCGCCGAGCTATTTCCGGCGGTCGTGACAGAGAGTCTTGATGACGATGGCAAAGCGGTGCGCGCGATCAACTTCGACCTGCTTCGCCAGGAGTTGTCCGGCCATCTCGTCGAAGGCCCACAGGAGCGCTACCAACTCGACTGGCCTGGCAAACGCGAGGCTCTACTAGCGGCCAACGCCCCGATCGCCAAGACTCTCCGCCCGGTCCGCGAGGAGTCCGTCGACTTCGACACCACACAGAACCTCTTCCTCGAGGGAGACAACCTCGACGTCCTGAAGCTGCTCCAGGAGTCGTATCTCGGCAAGGTCAAGCTGATCTACATCGACCCGCCGTACAACACCGGTAACGACTTCGTATATGCCGACGACTTCGCTGAGAGAATCACTGACTACCTGACGAGATCTGGGCAGGTCGACGATGCCGGCAGCCGACTCGTGGCGAACACACAATCCAACGGCCGGTTTCACTCCGATTGGCTGAGCATGATGTATCCCCGACTGAGGCTGGCGAGGAACCTGCTCCGGTACGACGGACTCATAATGATCTCGATTGATGAGAACGAGGTCGGCAACCTCACCTCGCTGTGCGACGAGGTGTTCGGTCAGCCAAACCGGATGGGGATGTTCGTGTGGGAGCGGAAGAAGAAGCCGTCGTTTCTTCGCAAGACAATGGGCGTGGTGACGGAATACATCGTGGTGTACGCCCGGGACTACGCAGAAGTTGGAGCCTTGGTCTCGGGGTCAGGGGAAGAAGGCAAGAAGTACCCGATCAACAACGCGGGAAATGCCTATGGCCGGCTGACGTTTCCTCCGGGCTCCGTCACCTTCTCGATGCCCGACGGCATCGTCCCGCCTCAAGACATGTCTGCTGGAAACATCCGAACTGAGCTGACGGAGCCGGTAACAATTGCTGAGGGTCGCAACGTCGACCATCTAGTACTCGACGGCGAGTGGCGGTATTCGCAGCGAAAGCTGGATGCGCTGATTGCAGAGGGCGGAGAGATCCGGATCAGCAAGGTGCCGTTCCGCCCGAACTACATCAATAACGAGGACCGAGCCAAGAAGACCGCCAATCTCTTGTCGCACCGAGTGAACAGCATCCCGACCAACGAGGACGCGACCGCTGAGATTAGAGGCATCTTTGGAGTCGACGTTATGGACTTCCCGAAGCCAGTCGGGCTCCTCAAGTACTTGCTTGCAACGTCAACATCTGAAGATGACATCGTGCTCGATTTTTTTGCGGGCTCCGCTACTACCGCCCATGCGGTCGCGTCGCTCAACGCTGATGATGGAGGGGCTCGCCGCTTCATCATGATCCAACTTCACGACGAGACCCCGCCGGAGAGCGTTGCTAGCGGGGCAGGCTTTGGGACGGTCGCCGAGATAGGAAGAGAACGTCTTCGGCGAGCTGGCGCCGGTGGTGATGTCGCCGGTTTCGGCTTTCGCTCACTGAAGGTCGACACGACGAACATGGCCGATGTCCTGCGCACTCCGGACTTAGTTGACCAAGACCAACTCGACCTCTACGCGGACAGCGTGAAGTCTGATCGGACCGGCGAGGATCTTCTGTTCCAAGTACTTCTTGACTGGGGCCTGGGACTGTCCTTGCCGATTGCAGTCGAGCAGATGGACGGGTGCGAGGTGTTCATCGTCGATGACGGTGCCTTACTCGCCTGCTTCGACGACGAGGTCAGCCCTGCTCTGGTACGAGAGATCGCAGAGCGGGAGCCGTTGGGCGCTGTCTTTCGCGACTCGGGGTTCGGATCAGACGCCGACCGCACGAACGCCGAGCAGATCTTCGCCGAGGTCTCGCCCAGCACAGATGTGAAGGCGATCTGACCCGATGAGGTTTCAGTTCAAGATTCAGGAGTACCAGACCGCCGCCGTTGACGCGGTGGTCGACTGCTTCGCTGGCCAACCCAAGCACGACGGAATCTCCTACCGGATCGACCCCGGCCGTCACCAGCCGAGGACGGCCCAACAGGCCCTTGCCATCTCCGAGACGGCAGACTCGGGGCTCCGGAATGCCGAGTTCGCGGTGAGCCAGCCGCAGTTGCTGGAGAACATCCACGCGGTGCAGCGCCGTCAGGGTCTGCTTCTATCGAAGGAAATCGTCCACAGCAAAGCAGCGTCGAGCGCACCAAACCTCGATGTTGAGATGGAGACGGGGACCGGGAAGACCTACGTCTACATCAAGACAATGATGGAGCTGCACAAACGCTACGGCTGGAGCAAGTTCATCGTCGTCGTGCCCAGCATCGCGATCCGAGAAGGCGTGAAGAAGTCGTTCGACATTACCGCCGATCACTTTCAACAGATCTACGGCACCAAGCCACGATCGTTCATCTACAACTCATCTCAACTCCACGAGCTGGAGCGCTTCAGTTCGGACGCTGGTGTGCAGGTGATGATCATCAACATTCAGGCGTTCCGCTCCACCAGCAAGGACAACCGCCGGATCTACGACGAGCTCGACGACTTCCAGTCCCGAAAGCCGATTGACGTAATCAGCGCCAACCGCCCGATTGTGATCATTGACGAGCCACAGAAGATTGGCGCCGCGAAGTCGCTTGAGGCTCTATCAAACTTCAACGCGCTAATGATTCTGCGCTACTCAGCCACGCACAAAGTCGAGCACAACAAAATCCACAGGCTTGATGCCGTGGATGCCTACAACCAAAGACTCGTCAAGAAGATTGCGGTTCGCGGAATCACCGTCAAAGGTCTGGCGGGCACCACTGCCTATCTCTATGTCGAAGCCATCGAGATCGCCAAGGGGGCGAAGCCGCGAGCGCGGGTCGAGATTGAGGTGCAGACGAAAGCTGGGCCGATCAAACGACAAGTCAAACGCCTCGATGTGGGGACGAACCTGCACGCCCTCTCAGGTGGTATCGAGGCCTACAAAGGCTTGTTCGTCACCGAGGTTGATGCCAATCGGGACGTGATTGAACTGAGCAACGGTGATGTCGTCGCTGCTGGGCAACTCGCCGACCGCGATGTCACCGAGGAGTCGAAGCGGCGTATCCAGATCCGGGAGGTGATCCGAGCTCACCTGGACAAAGAGCGCGAGCTGTTTTCGCAGGACATCAAGGTGCTGTCACTGTTCTTCATCGACGAGGTGGCCAAGTATCGCGACTATGACCGCGACGATACGCTCGGCGACTATGCGCGCGTCTTCGAGGAGGAGTATGTCTCCTTGGTGAGTGAGCTGCTGGGTGAGCTTGCGCTCGACAATGCGACGGTTGCCTATCAGGAGTATCTACAGCGCGATGAGGTGCGTGACGTGCACGAGGGATACTTCTCCATCGACAAGAAGACCAAGCATTTCGTCGACCCGAAGACCTCGGCCCGGGGCGACGACAAGGGACATTCCTCCGACGCCAGCGCCTACGACTTGATCCTAAAGAACAAGGAAGGTTTGTTGTCCCTCGACGAGCCGGTGCGGTTCATCTTTTCCCATTCCGCACTCCGCGAGGGGTGGGACAACCCCAACGTGTTCGCGATGGGCATGCTCAAGAAGAGCGACAACACCGTCTCGCGCCGCCAGGAGATCGGCCGCGGCCTCCGCATTGCCGTCGATCAGAACGGCGAGCGAATGGACAACCCCGCCACGGTCCACGACATTAATGAGCTAACGGTCGTAACTGACGAGTCCTACACCGAATTCGTGACCGGGCTGCAGAAAGAAATTGCCGAATCGCTCGCAGCGCGGCCCCGCAAGGCGAGTGCTGGTTTCTTTGCGGGCAAGGTGCTCAAGCGAGAGGACGGGCAAGAACTGACACTCACGCTCGACCAGGCTCAGCAGTTGCAGCACTGGCTTACCATGCAAGGGTTCATTGACTACGAACAGCACCTCACCGACGAGTGGCTCGACCTCGACAAGGCTGACATTCCACCACTGCCGCCAGGGCTAGACAGTTTCGCTCCGCAGGTCGCAGCGCTCGTCGACTCCCTTCACATCGATATCCCACTCCCTGCCGACGGCCGAAAGCCAAAGCGGATTCCCCTCAACGCGGCCAACTTCGGCAAGAAGGAGTTCCAGGAGTTGTGGCGCCGGATCAATCACAAGGCCGTCTACCAGGTTGAATTCGACTCTCGCGAGCTGATCGCGAAGTGCATCGAGGCTCTCGACAAGCAACTGCACGTTGTGTCACTGCAGTATGTCGTCCAGGTTGGCCAGCAGAACGCTGTGGCCGACGCGGACAGCATGGCGAAGGGCACGACATTCACAGTCAGTAACACCACGACGCATAGTGAATCTGCCTCGGCCTCCTCACAGGTGAAGTACGATCTTCTCGGCGAGATCACGGAGAAGACTTGCCTCATCCGGCGTACGGCAAGTGACATCTTGCAAGGCGTACAACCTGGAACGTTCAAGAAGTACCGACAGAACCCGGAACAGTTCATCACTGAAACCGCACGCCTCATCAATGAGCAGAAGGCGAGCGTCATTGTCGAACACCTGACTTACGACACGCTCGCACAACGGTATGACACGGCCATCTTCACCGACAACCAAACTAAGCAAGACTTCACTCGGGCAGGTGCCAGGCTCACCAAGCACATCTATGACTATGTGGTCACTGACTCGAAGGTAGAGCGCGACTTCGTCACTGAACTGGACACCAGCAGCGAGGTTGTCGTATACGCCAAGCTCCCTAGCGGGTTTTTCATTCCGACGCCCGTGGGCAATTACAACCCTGACTGGGCCATCGCGTTTCAAGAGGGCTCGGTCAAGCACGTTTACTTCGTGGCAGAGACCAAGGGCTCGCTGTCGTCCATGCAGCTCAGAGGAGTTGAGCAGGCCAAGATCGACTGCGCTCGTAAGTTCTTTGCCTCGCTGAGCGAGAAGAACGGGCGTGCGGTGCGCTATGACGTAGTGACTGATTACTCAACGTTGAGGGGGCTCGTCGGATAGAGCAGGTCGCCTCCTGATCTCCCGCCAGCGGGTTTGGTCTGGTTGGGAAGCGAGGCGGGCTATTTGTAAGTTGGGCAGACTCGCCGCCTTCGCATCGCGGACCTATTGAGCTGGGACCGCGGCCAGCCTGCGTTCTTGCATGTCCCACCCACGTTGCATGATGTGGGTGTTGGGTGAACGAAGGAATTGCATTGACGGGTCGGCTGCTAACACCATCGAAGATCACGGCGTGGCTCGATTGCGCTCACTATCTGACGCTGAAACATCGCGTTGAAGAGGGCTCGCTCAAGTTTGAACGAGGCGGCTTCGGGGAAATGGCCCAGATGTTGCTCGACAAGGGGCAGCAGCACGAAGCCGATTGTCTCGCCGGGTACCGGGCCCAGGGCCTGAGCGTTCTCGAGGTTCCGCAACGTGTGCGGTTCGAGTCGTTCGCCGATTGGGTCGAGCGAGTCGGGAACCCGTTGGACGGCACTCACGACATTGTCTTTCAGATGCCGTTCATTCACGACGGCATTCGTGGCATCGCTGACTTCTTGGTTCGTACGCTCGACGATGAGGGCGATGTGGTTTACGAACCTGTCGACGCCAAGTTGGCCCGGGCCGAAGCCAAACCTGGCCACGTTCTTCAGCTCTGTTTCTACGCTGATGCTATTGCGGCCGCTACTGGTCACCGGCCGTCCAACATGCACCTTTGGCTCGGCTCAGGCCAGATCGAGACCCTGCGCACCGACGATTTCGCCCCGTATTGGCGCCGTCTTCGGTCGCAGCTGAGAGACCTGTTGAATCTTGACGCCGAGCCGCACGACACTCGTCCCGAACCCTGTACCCACTGTGCGTTCTGCGAATTCGCGGGTGTGTGCGATACGGAATGGCGGGAGAACGACTCGCTTGTATTCGTTGCCGGCCTCGGATCAGCCGATCGGGCGAAGCTCGAAGATGCCGAGGTCGCCACGATGGAACAACTTGCATCGGGCCCACGTGAGGTAGACGAGTTTGCCGCCGAGCGACTACGTCGAGTTGTACAACAAGCGTCACTTCAGGTTGAGGCGCGAGGCACGCCCGACGAGCCTCCGCCCTTTCGTTTGATTGACCCTATTGATGAGTCGGCATGGGGCAGAGGGTTCGAGTCGCTGCCAGAACCCGACGAAGGAGACATCTTCCTCGACTTTGAAGGCCATCCGTTCTGGACGGCAGCTACCGGCCTGTTCTTTTTGTTTGGCCTCATAGCCAAAGAAGATGGCGAATGGAGGTTTGTCGAATTCTGGGCCCATGACAAACCCGAAGAGGCAATAGCGACAGCATCCTTGGTCGATTACATCGCGAGTCGGCGGGTTAGGCATCCAGACATGCACGTCTACCACTACAACCACACCGAACGATCTGCTCTCGAGGCTCTGACTCTCGAACATGGTGTGCGCATCATCGAGCTTGCACAACTCGTCGAAACTGGGGCATTTGTCGACCTGTACATGATCGCTAAGAACGCCATGCAGGTGGGAACCGAGTCGTATGGGCTGAAACATCTCGAGCGGCTCACGAGTTACGAGCGCGGCCACGACATCGACCAAGGTGCCGGGGCCGTGGTCGAGTACGAGGCGTTCATGAGCAGCGGCGACAAGGCGAACCTGCGCGCTATCGCGGCGTACAACGAGGACGATGTTCGGGCCACGCGGGCACTCAGGGACTGGCTGATCGATCAGCGCCCCGCCGACACGACCTGGAGGCCAGCGATCGTGGAGCCCGAAGGCGACACTGCCGAACTCGACGAGAAGGTCGCCCGGCTACTCGGCTTCGATGAAGGAACACCCGAGCGTTTGATGGGGGAGGTGCTCGGGTATTGGAGGCGGGAATACGCCGCCAACGTGGCTCCGAAGTTGGCTGGTCTCGAACTGGACTCCTTGGATCTACTGAGCCATCCCGACTACATAGCGGGAATGACATGCGTGGGCTCGGTGGATCGCTTCGGAAAGAAGGGCCAACTTCTAAAGATCCCGGCGATGCGGTTCGTGTGGCCACCACAAGAAGTGTCGGGGGTCGAGGATGAGGAAGCGCCATCGGACGGCCTGATGTTTCGCACAGCCGAAGGCGAAATTGTTTATGGCTCGGTCTCGGGGTTTAGTCGGACCGACCGCACTCTCGACCTGATGTGGAACGAAGTCGCCCAGGAACGAGGCTCGGTACCGACAGCGGTGGTGTTCACCGACTGGGTTTCCCCGAACCCCAAACCCGAAGCGCTCAACGAGCTAGCTGACCGCCTGCTGGATCCAGAAATTCACGGTCAACCCAACGAGGTGTCTCTGGCTTTGCTACGCCGTGATGAACCAGCGTTCGTTGCTGACCGAGGCCCAGAGGGGCCAGACCTGCCTGACTCTCTAGCCGAAATGAACGATTGGGTCCGACACCTCGACCACAGCTATGTGGCCGTTCAGGGACCGCCGGGCACAGGCAAGACCTACAGCGGCGCCCGCATGGTGCACGCGCTCATTACGGCTGGAAATCGAGTTGGGATCGCGGCATTCAGTCACTCTGCGATCGACAATCTGCTCACCGAGGTAGTTTCCGTATTCGAACAGAACGGGGACTCTCACCGGCTTGTAGCGGTCCGCCGTGACCATAAGCCCGAAGAAGGCGGGCTTCCCGGCGTGAAATACGTCGGCACCAACCCTGCGGCTGCACGCTCGAAGTACAACCTGGTGGCTGGCACCACCTGGCTTTTCGCGGGCAAGGACCTAAACGATGAACCCGTCGACTTCCTGGTGGTCGACGAAGCTGGGCAGTTGGCACTGGCCGATGCCTTGGCGGCATCTCGGTCAGCTCGCAATCTCATTCTGCTTGGCGACCCTCTGCAACTGCCGCAGGTATCGCAGGCCTCGCATCCAGGTGGTGGCGGGGCGAGTGTGCTCGGACACATTCTTGGCGAGCACGTCACGATCCCGCCAAACCGCGGCGTCTTTCTCGCCGAAACCCGGAGAATGCACCCCGACGTGTGCACGTTCATTTCCGAGCAGATCTACGAAGGCCGCCTAAACAGCCATAGCGACTGTGCGAACCAGACCACCGAATTCGGCACCGGCTTACGGTGGCTGCGAGCCGAGCACGAGGGGTGCGCCACCGAAAGTCTGGAAGAGGCGGTGATTGTTAGCGCCGAAATTGGCCGTCTCATCGGGACCGCGTGGACTGACCTGAGCGGGGTAGTCCGCGCGCTTGGAGTACGAGACTTCATGGTGGTGGCCCCGTACAACGACCAAGTTCAGTGCTTGCGAACTGCGCTCGACGCAGACCCTGTTACCCGCGGCGTTGAGGTTGGGACGGTCGATCGGTTCCAAGGTCGCGAAGCGCCGGTTGTGTTCTTCGCGATGACTTCGTCGAGCGCCGCTGACATGCCTCGAGGCGCCGGATTCCTATTCTCGCGGCACCGCTTGAACGTGGCCATCAGCAGGGCCCGGTGCCTTGCCTATCTCGTCTGCACCGAGGAGCTCCTCAACACCCGAGGTAACTCTGTGGACGACATTCGCCTCATCTCGACACTTTGTGCCTTCGTCGAGTACAGCGAAACCAGAGTCAGATGATTAGGCCCTCGGCATGAGTCACGCACCAACAACGTCGCTCGACTATGCGCCGCACTCAACGCTTGGGTGGCTTGACTTCGATGCCGCTGCTTCCGAGAGAGTCGGAACGTTGCTGCGTGCGTTTGAAGAACCAGGCACACTCGACCCGCTCGGTCTAGGTTCGGTGCGAGATGCCTTCTCCGAGCAGTTAGCTCCTGGAGTATCCACCATCCAAACGAGGCTTAGGTACTTCCTGTTCTTGCCGTGGATCTTTCGGCGGCTAGGCGATGAGGGAGTAAGACCGGCTCAGTTTCAAGCGAAACTACGATCGACTGAGGCCAAGCTGATCGATCTGTTGAGAAACGTCGGCCCTGGCAAGGGAGTCCAGGGATATACCGCCGGCATCGAGCTCAGTCGCATGCCGAGCGAGGCCTACTGGGGTGGCCTACGGAGCTGGGGAATCTGCCGAGTCGACATGTCGATTGCCGAATTCGGACGTAACTTCGCCGTTCTCTCATCGGCCCACGTAGCGCGCGACGATGATGGCTCGGCGCTCGACCAAACAGGCGCGGTCTGGGCGGCCATTCCACCAGCACCCGACGGCTTCCTCGACACAGAAACCAACTTCGACCTCACCGCCAGTGAAGCGCTGTTCATCGGCGACCAGATAAGGCTCAATCATCCGGCCTCGCTATTGGCTGCCGCAACACGGTTTCCTGCTGAGGCAGCTGAAGCCGAACTTCCCTGGCACCTCGACCAGTCTCGTCTGAGCCCGGAAACGGCACGCGTGGTCTACCACGCCAGATGTGTTTCCGAAGTCGTCGTCGGGGCTCAATGGGTCTACAACCTTCTCGTCGCCGAACGAGCATCTACAGAACTCATGTGGGACACAACGTCGTTGCAAGCAAGCCTGCGGGCTGCGATCGACGACTGGGCGGGTGAAATTCGCTCGAGCGCCGCTCGTATCGATAGTTGGTCGCAAGAAATGCCGGCGTTCTGGTCGAATGTTGGCGAGGACCGCGGCATTCCGGAGACAACGCGTCGATTTGTGAACACGATCGTTGGTCAGGCAGTGGGCGATCCCGATGGATTTGCCGACAACGCTTATGTGCGATCGGTGATTAAGGACCGTGAGATCAAACTCAAAAGCTCCCGTGCTCGACTGGGGCCACGGTCAGGTATCGAGAGTTGGAACGGTGAGGTGCTCGGCGGTCGGCTTACCTTTCGCTGGCCGACATGTCGCGTCTTACTCGAAGATCTCGGCAAAGTCGAGGCTTCCTGATGCTTGCGCCTGGTAACCGTCTCACGCTTATTGACGCCATGCGCCCACCGGCCGGAATGCAATTCGACCAAGCCGTGGCCGTTACTTTCACGCTTGACCTTCGTGCCCTTTTGGCCGCGCCAGCCGCCTTTGCCATGGCCGCGCCTTCCCAAGATGCCGATGCCGCTAAGGATCACACGACTGAGCCGGTTGAGCTGCTTCACGCCATAAGATCTCACGCCCACAAGCTCACCGTCTTCAGTCAAGCTGGCGAGATTTCCCTCCCGCCATCAAGAC
Organism: uncultured Acidimicrobiales bacterium; assembly: GCA_964569385.1. Lineage (GTDB taxonomy): Bacteria > Actinomycetota > Acidimicrobiia > Acidimicrobiales > Poriferisodalaceae > JAADHX01. Next base: position 9,776 of record CAZMUM010000048.1, on the reverse strand, counting down.
GAGTCTTCTCGTTCCTCGAATCAGTCGTAGTCCCGGTGACCGCGCCCCGAGGAGGCGTTGTTCACCCAAAGATCTGGGTGCTGCGATACAAGACTGTTGGCCCAGCGCCAGCATTTCAGCTGCGGGTTCTGTGCGCTAGCCGGAACTTAACCTTCGACACCAGCTGGGATACCGTGCTGCGGCTCGACCAAACCAGTAGCACAGCGGGGGTTCAGATCGATGGCTGTGCTGATCTGTTCGAAGGGCTTCTAGATCAGACGCTAGGTGAGACGGCTCCGTCGCATGTGGCGCGTGTCGAGTTGCTGGCGGGCGAGCTTCGAACCGCTAAGTTCGCCGCTCCAGAGGGTGTCGCCGCTCTCTCGTTCCACGTCCTCGGGTTCAGCGCCAACGAGCCCACTCCCTTCCCGAACAAATCCGACCGGTCGCTCGTCATTTCCCCCTTTGTGTCGGACGACTTCTTCCGGCGAGTGCTTCCCAAGGGCGTCGATGAACTCGTCAGTCGTCCAGAAACGATGGACCAGCTCGACCCTGTGTCCCTCGGCAAGGTCGGACAACTGCTCGCATTTGATGACGGAAGTGGAGTAGAGGGCGACGACGACTCCAAGCGATCCGACCAAGACCCGGGCCGGTCACTGGTCGGTCTCCACGCAAAACTGTTCATGTTCGAGCATGGAAACGAAGCACTCGTGTTCTGCGGTTCAGCCAATGCAACAGGAGCTGCATTTGGCAGCAACGTTGAGGTTTTGGTCGAGCTCCGAGGGTTGAAGTCACGACTAGGCATCGACCGTATGCTCGAAGTGACTTCCGACGAGATCGGGATGAGGCAACTGTTCTTGCCGTACAACCCCGCAGACGATGACGGCACGGACGAAGAGACGGCCGCCAATCGCGTAGACCAGGTGAGGCGCACCATTGGCCGCCTAACCGTCAGCGGGACTGTTGAGCCGTCTGGTCAGGACTGGGCCATCACATACAGAACCGCTGAAATCGTCGATGCGCCTGATGGCGTTTCGGTCAGTTGTTGGCCTCTTTCCACCGCTGGCAATCGACGCTGGGTGCCATCAGGTGAGCCGCTCCAGGCGCGCTTCGAGACGACGCTTGAAGCCCTAAGCGGCTTCCTTGCGTGGGAGGTAGTTGACCAGGAAGCCGATCTCGAGTCTCGATTCGTCGCGCCCGTTGAACTAAGCGGCGTTCCCGAAGATCGCGATGCTGCGCTGATGCGCTCCCTGATCGGGAACGCCGAGCGCTTCTTTCGTTACCTGTTAGCGATACTGGGCGACGATCCGACGTCGATGGATGCACACAGCCTCAGCGACGCATTCGCAACCACGTCGATTACCGGCCATGTCGCTGGTCTTCCCGTGCTTGAGAAACTCGTCAAATCGATGCGCCGTGACCCGTCGAAACTACTAGGTCTCGATGCGCTGGTTCGGTCTCTCGCCCGCGACGATGCCCTGCCTGAAGGCTTCGCCGATCTCTGGGAGCTAGTTCAGGGGCTTGCTAATCGGGAGGCAACGCGAGATGAGCGATAACAAGGGGCAACCAGCGGCCGTTGATGTCGATGTCGATGAGGTTCTTGGATCGCTGAAGGACTTTCAACAGGCGACATCACGATGGGCGTTCAAGCGCATGTTCGACGACGTCGACCCTGCGCTTCGCTTTCTTGTGGCCGACGAGGTTGGTCTCGGAAAGACCCATGTCGCCAAAGGGGTCGTGGCCCAAGTCATCGACTATCTGCGACGCACGGGCGACAAACGACACGACATCGTCTACATCTGCTCGAATTCGGCGATCGCGCGACAGAACATACGCAAGCTCCTCCCCAGCGGTGTTCAAGCACTGGACAGCGTCGACCGGTTGACGATGCTGCCCGTTGCGAAGCTGAACGAAAGCACCGATGGTTTGCCTGCCATCAACATGCTGGCGATCACGCCGGGTACATCGCTCAAGTTTGGCCGCACGACAGGTCGGTTCAAGGAACGTGTAGCCGCCTACGCTTTCATGCGCGAACTGTGGGGCGCGGCGGCCTTCAATCGGCGGGGTCGATGGATCTTCTGGGAGGGGGTTGACCCCAAATCTGGCGACGAGCGGTTGAAGCGTCAGGCCAAGACACATCGCGCTGCGGTAAGGGGCCGGGGAGCCGCCCTCGCCGAGACCCTGGCCGATATCGATGCGGTCCGTGCCGACCGTGGACATCGGAGTCTTCGTGAGATGTTCGACGCGCTCGATGAAGGGTTGCGATGGAAGAAGCAGTTTCCGGCCGAATTGAAGCCAATGCGCGCCGAGTTCATGGCCGAGATTCGACGCGCTATGGCAACGGTTGGCATCAAGATGCTTCAACCGGACCTGATCATCCTCGATGAGTTTCAACGCTTCAAGGACATCCTCGACCCCGACCGGACCGATTGGTCGGCCGACCTTGCCAACCGACTCTTCACCTACAAGGACTCCGAAAGCGGGCGTCCGACACGAACACTTTTACTCTCAGCAACGCCGTATCGGATGTACACCACAGCCACCGATTCCGATGCCGATCACTATGCCGACTTCCTAGCGACATGTCGGTTCTTGTTTGGGGATCCGGTAAAGGTTGACCTCCTCGCCAAACGATTCAGGGACCTGCGTATTGCGCTCACCCAGCCAGGCGGCGTCGAGCTAGCGGCCGAGACGTGTCGTGCAATTTCGTCCGAGCTGCAAAGAGTGATGGCGAGGACGGAAAGACTCGCAGCGACACCCGACCGCGATGGGATGCTCAGAGAATTGCTGCCAGAGCTACGCATCGAATCGGCCGATCTCGAGGCGTATCTCCAGATTGGCAATCTGACCCAGACGTTGGACCAAAATGAGCCAACTGAGTTCTGGAAGTCGAGCCCGTTCCTGGTGAACTTCATGGAGAACTACAAACTGAAGGAAACGCTCGTCGACGCGCTCGACTCGGGGCTGGTTTCGGCGTCGAGGGATCTCGCAGATGGGCCTGGTCTACTCAACTGGACTGACGTCGACAACTACGCCAAAATCGACCCACAAAATGCCCGCCTAAGGTGGCTCCTCGACGATCTCGATGCTCACGGCGCGTTCCGACTGTTGTGGTTACCACCGTCATTGCCCTATTACACGGCTGGCACGAACTACGAAACCGAGGAAGCTCGATCGTTCACAAAACGTCTCGTGTTCTCTGGATGGGCGGTCGTCCCGAAGGTGATCTCGGTCATGGCCAGTCATGAAGCCGAACGGGCCGCTTTCGGTGAGACGCCAGACCAGAAGTACTCCGATGAGTATGCGCGGCGCGGCGGCCAGCGATTGGCTTTCCGCATGGATGGCTCCCGCCGGGCCGCGGCGATGACCAACTTGGCTGTCATCTGGCCTAGCCCAACGCTCGCCGACGTCGGGGCCTGTCGCCCTGCCGCCCAAGACACGCCGACGGTGGGGGTTATCCTGGCTCAGGTAAGGGACCGATTGGCTCCGATGATCGACCAGCTCATCATCGAATCGCCGACGGCTGGTGCTGTTGACGCTAGATGGTATTGGGCTGCCCCGCTGCTACTCGACAGCGAACGCTTCCCGGCTGCGACCGACCGGTGGTTCGGGCAATTCGGCGCTGAAGACTATTGGTCTGGATCATCTAGCGGCGCCGAGGGTGGGTTCGAGAAGCATCTAGACGAGGCATGGTCAATGATAATTGACGAATCTGAACCATTGGGCCGGCCTCCCACGGACCTGACTGCCGTTCTTGCTGAGGTCGCTGTTGGCAGCCCGGCAGTATGTGCGTTGCGTTCCATCGGCGCCGTGGTCGGCTTGCCCCTCGACCACGCCGATGCATTATCAGCTGCGGCCCGATGCTCATGGGGGTTCAGGAACTTCTTCAACGCTCCCGATGTGACGGCGCTCGTTGTCGGAGGCGAAGGCACCGACGGACACCTGCCATATTGGCGACAGGTCATTGGCCACTGTGTAGGCGGAAACCTTCAAGCAGTGATGGACGAGCATGTGCACGTGTTGAAGGACTGGCTTGGGTTCTCAACGATTGCGAGCGACGCCGTCCGAATCTCGGATGCTGCTGAGCAGATCGCGGAGAAGGTGGCCGAGGCGCTCGACATTCGTACCGCGTCGTTCCGCGTTGATATTCCCGCAACTGTTGATGGGAACTCCCTACTAGCTGAGCACAGGATGCGGAGTCGTTTCGCCGCGGCATTTGGCAATCAACGAACCGAGGATGGGGGAGAAGCGCGTATTGACTCGGTAGCGGCTGCGTTCAACTCACCGTTCTGGCCATTTGTTCTGGCCACGACTTCGGTCGGTCAGGAGGGCCTCGACTTTCACCTCTGGTGTCACGCAGTGGTGCACTGGAACCTGCCGTCGAATCCAGTCGATCTAGAGCAGCGCGAGGGCCGAGTTCACCGCTACAAGGGTCATGCCGTGCGTAAAAACATCGCTGATTCGGTGGCGGTTCCATCTGATGGTGGCGACGTGTGGGCTTCGCTCTTCGAACTTGCGTCTAGCTGGCGTGGCGTGGGTGACACTGAGATGGTTCCGTATTGGGTGTTCCCTGAAGGGCCCGCCAAAATCGAGCGTCACGTTCCGATGCTGCCGTTCAGCCGCGAAGCTGCTGCGCTCCCTCGACTTAAGGCAGCTCTCGCTACATATCGACTTGCATTCGGCCAGCCTCGTCAAGAAGAGCTGATCGAGTTCCTAAGCGAGCGTGTCCCGCCTGACGAACTGAATCAGCTCATCGAGAGCCTGCGGATTGACCTAACGCCGCCCGTCCACATCTGATGCAGCATCGCGCGCGGTAAGCGTGGAGTTTGATAGATGCCCTTGGTTACTGCGGACCGTTGCGATGACCTATTCGACATGTTTCCGGCAACGCGAGAGCGGTCAGCGAACCAGATGACCCTGGAGGCGAACCGGCCTACCGATTCTGGTTCGTACTGATTGACGGAGAGCCAGTTGCTGCCTGCGAGCCAATTTCGGGTATCTGGTGGAACTACAACCTCGGTATCGATTGAATGCACGCCGTGAACCTCGCATCCAAATGATGCAGTCAGACGGGTCCAAATGACGCAGTGTGTTGTCGTCGGCGGACTGGCGGACCCGGGTGTCAACACCCTTGAGCCTTCAGCGAGGGAGCACGGCGAGGCTTAGCGATCTGAGGGACGGGGTCTTAGAGTTGGCGTATGTGGTTTGAGGAACTCGTTGGCTTTGCCGAGACAACCGGCGAAGAGGTTCGCGAGCGGTTGGTCGTCGATGGCGAAATCCTTACGTCGAAGGTGAACGGCCGGTCGTTCCGATGCGGTCGTCTCGAGGTTCCATCCTTGGGGGAGTTACGTGGGCAAGCTAAGCGTCCGGAGATGGATAGGCCGAACACGCTTGAAGAGGTGGTGGCCGACGTTGGTGCTCTACATCGCGACCCCGCGAACGCCGGCGCGTTGTTTCAGGTTGCTTCGCAGTTCAACTTGCTCGAAATGGTCTCGCCTACCGTGACGCCAGAACATGGCGTTGGTATTTATGAGCACGACCAAACGCAAGGCCCAGCCTGCGCGGTGGCGTGCGGAGCCGGGACGATCTTTCGCAACTGGTTTGCGCCCGTTGGCAAAGCGACTCGCACTCAGATCGGCCAAACCGCCGACTGTCAGATCGATTGCCTAACTGACCTCGGCGCTGCTCTGGTCAACAACGATGGTCGACTCTGGAGCGTGCAAAACGGATACTGCATGGCAACAGCCGATGGGCTGAAAGAGATCGAGCGGCTGTTTACCGATGGGGCCGAACACGACCGCCTGCTCGGACTCATTCGTATTGGCCTACAGCTTGACACCGAGGTGACCACGACTGTCAGCGGTCATCTCGTGTCGCAGGCGTACTGCTCGGCTATGCCAGTTGGTTACTCGCCGATCGACTCCGAAGCATGGGAGCCATTCGCGCGACTGGTGCTAGAGGCAGCCTACGAGGCGACGTTGTTGGCGGCAGCCGAAAACGACTCAAGAACAGGCAACCGGCGGGTGTTTCTCACCCTTCTTGGTGGTGGCGTTTTCGGCAACCGAACTATCTGGATCACCGATGCAATCAGACGGGCTATGGCCTGCCATCCCGGGCTAGGGCTCGATTTGGCGATCGTGAGCTACGGGTCATCGAATCCAGCGGTTGAGCACCTGGTCGACTCATTCAACTGACCCCACCTTCAACCGCGTCCGATGGCGCGCCCGGCTCTGAAGCGACTAGAGCACGGATCTCTAGCGTTCCGTCGCGTTCGGTCAACAACAGCTCGATGTCTTTGTCTTCGTTGAGATCTGTCAGCAGTTCCTCGACCGCGCCGAGGGTACGGCCGAGTTCGGATTTAGCGTCCTGGGCTCTAAGCCGGGCTGTTACCCGGTGCCATCCGGGTTCAGTACGCTCCAAAATCTCGCCGAATCGATCTGCTAGCGAGTCGAGTTCGAGCTTCAGGTCGGCCTCGACCTCCATTATTGCCGCGAGTCCGTCGGTGCCGCCTGTGGCTTCGAGTTCGGCGGCCTTCTGCGCCAACTCCATCTGCCCCCGCACAAGTGTCGCGTCCACCAACAGCACTAGCTCACGACGCACATCGCCAACCTCTTTGCTTGATAGTGCCGGAAACTCGTCGCCGCTCGCGAGCGACTCGAAGCGCCGGTTCGCTCGCCGACGGGCCATGGCGTAGACGCCCTCGAGGCTGGCCCGATGTACAGCCAACTCATGTATATCGAGAACGCTCCATGACGAGGATGGGCCGCTTAGGCGAGTGAGCCGAGTCTGGGCCGCCTCCAGAATGCCGTGGTCGCCGTCGTCGAGTCGGAGTTCGATCTGTTCCATCCCGGCCCGGACCGCAGTCATGGTCGAAGCCAGTTGATGTTGGGCCCAAGCCGCGGCCAGAGCTCCGGCAATGACTGGCGCAGCAGCAACGAATGTGGCCCCCGTCGAGCCCGCAACGATGGGCGCAAGCCCTCTGATACGACCGGTGGAGTCGCGAAGAACCGGTAGGGACACACCTTCGACGGTTCGCATCCAACTCGTGTTGCCGAGGTGACGCGGAACCTTCACCATGGCGAAACGTTCGCCTGCCACCAGGCCGCGAATGCGTTCGTCGTCGAGTAGTCGAGAGATCAACGAACCCATTGCTCCGGACACGGGCTCCGAACCAATAGGGCTAACCGCAAGTCGTTGGATGGACACGACGGGCCGTTCTTCCCACCACAACTCGAGGACGTCGCTATTGGTGCTACCGGACTGGGCAGGCCTGAGGTCGAGGACGGACTCGCGGGCTTGTTCGACCGTTGAGGTGGCTGACCTCGATTGCTGCCAGCGGTGCAACACCGTGACAACTGCCACGACAAAGACGCCGAGAATTAGCCCAACCACGAATCCGAACACGCAGGAACTCTATATTCTTGAGTCGAGAATGGTTCTGGTCGCTCAGTCGCCCGTTCGGTTCTGTGCGCCCGGCAGCTTCGGGTCGCCGTAGACACTTCGACCGTTTGAGGGAGGTTCTTCTCATGGCATCGCTCAACGACACGTTGTTGGAAAGCCTGTTCCCAGAGTCATCGGGACCAAAGACGGTTGTTCCGTTTCCTAGCGCGATGAAAACCAAGAAGGGTCCGCCCTTGGTGAACAACGACTGGGTGCGCGATGCAGTCGGGGCTCGGAGCCTTGGCGATGTCGAACTGGTCGATCCTTCGCAGCTTCATGCCACGCAGAGCTGGGTGACCAAACCCGGCGTTCTGTATTACCTCGGCGACAACTACGAACTCACTGGTGAGACCTACGCCGACAAGCACCTGGCGCTGAACCGATTTCCGGTCGTCTATGTTCGCTCCGATGGTGAGGCCCGACTCCTTTCGGGCCATCACCGCTCCACCGCTGCGTTGCTAAGGCAAGAGCCTGTGTTGGCGATTGTCGTGCGCGAACCGTGGCCAGGAAGCCGCCCCTCAGCAAAACTGCTCACCCCTCGACTCTTCCTTGGAAGCCCGTCAACCGCCGACAGCGTGAACGTCGAAACAGAGCGTAATGCTCACGATGCTGTGTCGGCGATACGGGGCGGCCAGCGGCTCGCCGTGCCGACCGCCGAGCTCGCGCTGGCGGTTCTTGAAGGTTTGGGTGTCGAACCCAAGACCGCCGAGGAGCGAGTTCGCTGCTGACCAACTCGTCGAAGCACCGGGGTAACTGCTGGCTTCGCTGGATGGGTTAACCGCTTGTTAACGCCCCTGTTGAATCGTTGACACCGACCGCCCGCAGCTAGCGGGCCCCACAGGGAGTCAACATGAAACGTTCGAGGACTATGGCCTTAGCAGCGGTCGTCGTCGGTGGGTTGGTGGCCGCGGCATGTGGCGGAAGTGCCACGCGCCAAGACGCTATCGACGGCCTAATGTCTGAAATTGGCTTTAGGCAGAGCCAAGCCGAATGCGGTGCCGACGCGGTACATGCAGAGTTCGGAACCTACGACATCCAAAGCGCAACCGACGAAGACGGCGAGAGACTCGGCGCCGTGCTGGTGGAGTGCATCAGTACTGACTTCGATGGTTCTGACCGAGTAGAGACGACAGCGGGAGCCGATGAAGGCTCTGCCCAGTCCAACGCGAGCGCTGACGTATCGGCAAGCAGTGAAGTCACGCCAGACGAGACCGTCGTGGCCGAACCGGTTGCTGGCCGGTGGAGTGCGCTTCAGTTGTGTTCGCTTCTCGATGCTTCTGACATCGGCGATGTCTTTGGCGCTAGCGGCCCGGCTGTGCCCAAGGTCGGCGTTGAGAATGAGGATGAGTCCAGTTGTTACTGGGAAGACCCGGACAGCGCCGACGCGGTGCCACCAGAGTTCATGTTCGTATCGCAAGAGACGATCGCTTTTCTCGTTCCTACCGGCGAGGGAAGCCCGCTGGAGGTTCCAGGAGCCGATGCCGCTCAGTACCTTCCCGCCTATCTGCCCGACTTGGATTTCATAGTGTTGCAAGCCAACGGCGATCAGCTAACCCTGCAATACCCAGCGGGCGTCGAAGGCGCCGCCGACATTGCTACCGCAGCCGCCGAGCGATGGGCTGCGATCCAGGCTGGCCTCTAAAGTACGACAGCGCTGGCCTAGTTGCGCTTGGATCGCGATGGGTTGACGCGCCCGCGGTTGCACCGCCTAAGTGACAATCTGGCTAAGGTTGGCCGATTCTGTGACGGAGAGTGGCGGTATTGGCTTCTGGTTGGCTGTCCCACCCCCTCCGTATAGTCGTGCCTACAGCACGACCAGTGCAATCGACTTCCCCCGTTGATCACAAGAGAGAATTTGCCTTCGGGAGTAGTCATGTCAATATGTCAGTTACCTAGCCGGCCGGATCGCGGTTCGCAGTTCGATGCAGTCGAACTTGATGCCGACCGGAATCGTGCGTGCTCGCTGATCGATCTTGGTGGCCGGTTGACGAACCTGCATTGTCGCCTTGTCACCGAATCTGTGCTGTTTGCCGATGGTCCGATCTGGATCGCCGACGGCGCCCCGTCGGCGGCGCATTGGATCGCCGATCGGCTCGACGTCTGTGCGGCCACAGCGCGTGAGTGGATTCGGGTTGGCCGTGCTCTTAGTGGTCTTGACGCAACCGTGGATGCGTTTGAACGCGGCGAGTTGACGTTCGCGAAAGTGCGAGCCATCACCCGCATCGCAACGGCTGAGAACGAAGCCGAGCTGTTGCTCATCGCCCAAACAACCCCGGCCGCGCTCATCTCGAAGGCCCTCGCGGCCTGGTCGATCCGAAACGAACCATCCGATGTCATTGAGGCTCGCCAGCATGCATCGC
>CAZMUM010000047.1:0-32953 GCA_964569385.1 uncultured Acidimicrobiales bacterium | reverse complement strand
AAAACAGCCAAACGAACCACCACCGGACACGGCTGCCCCTGCGCCTGCAAATGCATCCACCGAAGAACCTAAACCAGCACTCGACAATTCGGCGGCACTCGGCGGCACTTTCGCAGCCAGTTGCGATAGGGCAACCTTTAGCGACCACGGCAGCTGTGTCTACCGTGTTGCTGCGACGGGCGCGATCAGTCCATTTCGGGTGGCTCAGAGCCAGGTTCGTACACGTTCGGTTTGCCGCATCGCTGCTGGGCCTTGTCAAACAGTTGCTGAAGTGTCTCGCGCAGTTCGGCGGTATTTTCCTGCACAGATCTACGCGACACCCGACCAGTTGGCTTCTTCTCGGGCGCGGGAATTGGCTCGCCGACTACCAAATGAATCTTCACCGGGAAGATGAAATTACGGCCCTTTGGCATCGCCCCTTCCGAACCGCCAACGCCAACGGGCACAATCGGAACACCGGCCCTGGCCGAAACATAAACCGCACCCTCCTTGAGAGGGTGAACCCGAGGGCCACGCTTACGTTCACCCTCAGGGAACAGAACCGTAGGCTGGCCACTGTTCAGCAGAGCAATCGTGGTGTTCAGCGCTTCACGATCAGCCATGTCGCGACTCACAGGAAAGCCTCCCATCGTCGACAAGAACCATGCTGTGAACCGGTTCTTCCACATCGAATCCTTGCCCATGAACCGCAACCGGCGCCGTACCGGGGACATGAGAGGCGTATCTAGATACGACCGATGAATCGGAGCAAGAATGAACGCTCCATCACGAGGAATATTCTCTTGGCCTTCGATGGTGAGCCGAAAGTAGACCTTGAACGCGAGCAGCAACGAACCCTGGAAGAACCGGTAGCCGGCACGAGCAGGCCAGCTCTCGCCGATGGCCGCGTCGTACCTGATCACATCGCTAGACGTTTCGCCAGACGATGGTTCTGTCACCCTCAGCCCCCTTCTGGTCTTGCAGAATCAGCCCAGGCTGCCAGCGTACGGTTCGATATGTCGGCAACCACTTCATCAATGGTTAGATCACTCGTATCAACAATTATGGCATCGTCAGCAGGCCGAAGCGGGCTGTCAGCACGGCTGCTGTCGGCATAGTCGCGACGTTCGATATCGGCGCCGATCTCGGCCAACGTGGCCGACCCAGAGCCCGTTAGTCCGCTCGCCTCCATCTCGGCCAGGCGGCGACGCGCCCGCTCTTCGACCCGTGCCGTCAGATAGATCTTCAGAGGCGCATCGGCAAAGACCACCGTTCCGATATCTCGGCCCTCGACAACGCAGGCATCATGGGCCAAAGCCAGTTCCCGCTGCAGCCGTACAACCTCGCGCCGCACAGTCGGAATCGCCGCGACGGCCGACACCGCAGCAGTCACTTCCGGGGTGCGAATTGCCGTCGTGGCGTCGACGCCGTCTACCACCACCCGATCACCGACCTCAACATGAATGTCTCGCGTCACCTGAATAACGGACGACGCATCGCCAGGATCGATGCCTAGCTCCAAGACCGCAAACGTGACGGCTCTATACATAGCGCCCGTATCGAGGTGCGAAACGCCAAGCGACGCTGCAACTGCCTTTGAGATTGTCGACTTGCCCGAACCAGCCGGGCCGTCAATGGCCAGAATTCGGAGTGGCTCACCCAGTATTTGTCGCTGTGTTGGTCGCAGACTTTCCAAGAACTCCCAGAATGCCGGAAACGTTTTGGCAACACAATCCGGATCGCGAATCTCGATACCGGGTGTAACGAGCGCCAGAAGCGCCAAACTCATCGCCATACGGTGGTCGTCGTAGGTGTCGACCACCCCCGACGACACCGGACCGGGCATTACCGAGAACCCATCACTCTCCTCCACGGCGCCGATGCCGAGCTTGCCGAGCTCGGTCACGATGGCCGCGATGCGGTCGGTTTCCTTTCGACGGATGAACCCGATTCCCCTCACACGACTAGAAGTCGACGCTGTTGCCGCCACGACTGCCAACGTTTGAGCCGTATCGGAGATCTGCGACATGTCGATGTCGATGCCAGCAAGCTCGCGGTCTCGACAATCGACCGTTATCGAGGAACCATCGTCGGTCACCGCCGCGCCCATCGACCCAAGCACATCGCTAAAACCGGTGTCGCCCTGCATTGATGCGTGCGACAGGCCAGCTACCACCACCCGCCCTCTGGTCACAGCGGCCGCACCGAACGCATACGACGCGGCGGAGGCATCAGGTTCGATGGAATAGTCGCAGGCCTCGTAGCCACTTGGTGCGACCGACCACACAAGCTCAGCGCCCGCTGGCTCGATGACCACAGCTCCAAACGAACGCATCACTGCCACCGTCATGTCGACGTATGGGCGGCTGACTAGGGGACCAACAACGCTGACCACTAGCTCGCTATCGAACAACGGCGCGGCGAGCAACAACCCCGACAAAAACTGACTCGACACGTCGCCCGCGACACTGATCTGGCCACCAGTCATCGACCCACCGAGCGACCGAAGCGGCAAACGCCCGTCCGTCGACATTGACTCGATCCGAGCCCCGAGTGCGGAAAGTGCTTGGAGCTGATCGTCGAAGGGGCGAGACCGAAGCTGCTGGTGTCCGTCGAGGGTCCACGCACCAGGTAGCGCCGAAAGAACAGGCAATAGAAACCGCGAGGTCGTGCCGCTCTGACCAGCATCAAGTACAGCCTCTGAGACACTCGGCGCCCCGTTGTTGCCAGCCACCACCATCTGGCATCCCTGCGCGTCGGACTCGATGTCGACGCCAAGCGCCCGCAGACAGTCGACCATCGCCAAAGTGTCGTCGGCGAACAGGGCGCCATCGAGCGTTGTCACCCCATTGGCCAAAGCAGCGATAAGCAACGCTCGGTTCGTGATGCTCTTCGAACCAGGGATAGAAGCAGTGACATCGATCGGACCGTCGAAAGGCACAACTGTGATTGAACTGCTCACGCCAAATCTCGGATTCCCGGCCGGAACCCGCGGGCCACAAGGCCGCCCCTCAGAAGATCGGTCTTAGTCGCAGCGATCACAACGATCATCACGCCAAGATCGCCTTCGGGAGAGTGGGCGACCTCGAAGTCGAAGATGTTCACATCGAGCTCGCCGGCAAGCGTGAACACTTCGCCAGCAGCACCCGGACGGTCCGGAATCGGGATTCGCATCTCGACCAGATCAGCGGGTTGAGTGGCCCGACCAGGGAGATTGGTGCGGGCTGCCCTGGCATTGGTGAGCGTGCCAAGAATGGCATCGCGATCTTCAGCCTCCACCACATCGCGCATGCGGCTGAGCTCGCTGACCAAGCCGTCGAGTACGGCAACGATCGCATCGCGGTTCTCGACACAAATGTCGGGCCAGATGGCTGGATGACCCGCCGCAACACGCGTCATATCGCGGAACCCGCCGGCAGCTAACCGCAGGAGGGCCACATGATCGACGGAGCGTTGCTCGGCCAGCGACATAAGCGCCGCCGCGGTGAGATGAGGGACATGGCTCACGACAGCCACGATCTCGTCGTGGCGGTCTGCGGCGATGGCAACGACGTCGGCTCCGAACGATCGAGCAATATTGGCAACCAAGGCGACGGTGGCATCGGCGGTGGTCTCGTTTGGAGTTAGCACCCAAACCGCTCCAATGAACATCTCGCCGTCGCTACCAGCCAAGCCCTCCTGCTCACTGCCAGCCATAGGGTGGCCGCCAACAAACCGAGGATCGTCGACACCGGCGACAACACGCAGCTTTACTGACGCCACATCAGTGACGATTCCAGACGTTCGAGCCAGCATTTCACGCACCACGATGGCCGTAGCCGACGCTGGTATCGCCACAAACGTAACGGCAGCATCCTCGGCCACCCCCACGTCGTCGATTACACCACGCCTCAAGGCATCGTCGACACAAGTTTCGTCGACATCGGAGCCTGTTACTCGCCAACCCTGTTCACGCAGTGCCAACGCGACACTTCCGCCCATCAGCCCAAGGCCCACCACATTCGCGAGCCCGCGCCCATTCGCGAGCCCGCGCCCACTCGCGAGCCCGCGCCCACTCGCGACACTCTCGGTCACGTTTCGTTCTCGGCAAGGTCGGGCCGAAGAACTACGGCGCCATGCAGATACACGTGCCTAAGGTCGGCCCGATCACGGTCGGTCTCGATGTGCATCATCACTCGGACGCAGAGCTCGACCGAACCGGGAACATCAAGCTCTTGAGCACCAGTCATCGGGACATCGTCGAACGACATTCGACTCCGAACAGCGGTCGCGGGGTGTTGGCAGGTGATATCGGGGGTACTGACGAATAGAACCGAGATGACATCGTCGGAGCTGATGTCGTTGCGACCAAGCAACTCGAGCATCAGCTCAGGAACCCGCTCGGCCATCTGATCGGCGGAATCTGCGTCGAGAGTGGTGGCCCCTCGCAGGGCACGTACATGGATCACGGCGTCGAAGCGTAGCCCCGACGCGGTCAGGTGCTCGAAGAACTTCGTCGACCGGCCCGTGTTTGTTTGACAGCCCGATCGGCTGGCGACTCCGAACCCGAAGCTGCGTACAAGGACCGAACCTCACTGTGGCTCAACTCTCGCCATTGCCCAGCTACCAAAGAAGGATCGACAATGGGACCAATACGAGTCCGGACCAGACGCAACACTGGGTGGCCAATCGCATCGCACATCCGCCGAACCTGGCGATTCTTACCCTCATGAATTGTTAGCTTGACCATGCCATCTTGTGGTTGCGACGCCTTAGCCGGGGCAGTTCGGCCGTCGTCGAGATCGATTCCGTTTCGCAGTTGCCGTAGCTGGCCAGCCTTGAGCGGCTGCTCGACTTGAATCAGATATTCCTTCTCGACGCCAAACGAAGGGTGAGTCATGCGGTGGGTGAGGTCGCCGTCGTTGGTCAGCAACAACAGGCCCTCGGTATCGAGATCGAGCCGCCCAACTGGCACCACTCGCGGACTCGATGGCACGAGATCGACCACAGTCGGACGCCCATGGGTGTCGCTAGCGGTAGAAACTGTGCCTGCTGGTTTGTGCAGGAGGCGGTAAACGAGGTCGGGTCGCACCGGGACTGGGGTGCCATCGATCTCGACCTTGGCATCGTCGAGGTTGATCCGTTGTCCGAGGGTCGCGATCTGTCCGTCGACGGTGATACGTTCGGCCCTAATCATGTTCTCACAGACACGGCGACTGCCTATGCCCAACCTCGCCAGCACCTTCTGGAGGCGCTCGCCGTCGCGTGAATGCCCAGGCCCGAGGTCGACGTAGTCGTCGTTGTCGGTCACGCCTGATTGGGCAACGACGGCCCGGCGCCCGAGTGTTCGGCGCTCAGCTGGGCTTGGGCCAGCGCCTCGGCGGGGTCGAGGCCCTTAGTGACCGCGTCGCGAGAAGTCGCTCGATCTTCGAGGGTACCAAGGCCCTGCTCGAGAGCTTCGACGATGTTTGGGTCGGGCACAAATGAACCGAGCGGCGGCAGGTCGTCGGTCGAGTCGAGACCGAGCCTTTCGAGGAACAGTGGGGTCGTACCGTACAGAACAGCCTGGCCAGGCCCAGCGTCGCGTCCAACCTCAGCGACGTAGCCGCGAGTGAGCAACGAGCGCATCACTCCGTCGACGTTGACTCCTCTTATTGCTCCGATCTGGGCCCTCGACATCGGCTGTTTGTAAGCGACGATGGCGAGCGTTTCCATCGCCGCGGCCGACAGGCGGGCTGATTGGCCCTCAAGCACGAACCGTTCGACGTATGGCGCCTGGGCCGCGGTCGACTGGAAGCGGTACCCACCCGCCACCTTCGAAATCGTGAACCCGCGACCATCGGCCTCGTACTCGCGGGAGAGGTCGCGGCAGAGTTCCTCGACCCGCGCTGCGGAAATCTCGAGCAGTTGGGCCAAGAGACCAGGCTCGACAGGTCTGTCGGCAACCATTAACACTGCTTCTAGAGCGGGCTGAACTTCGTTAGTGAAGTTGTCGCCTGGCTGGGGTTCGTGGTGGCTCAGCGGTTCGTGGTCGCTCATTGGTCAGCCAGCGTAGACGTCGATGTCGAGTTCGAGGCCGCGATTGTCGGCCTCGCCAGTCCATTCGATGACAATGTCGCCGAAGTTGCCGATCTGGTCGAGCTCGATCAACCCGGCCTTGAATAGTTCGAGAACCGCCAAGAAACGAATAACCACGTCGAGCCTGGCCACAAGGTCGCCAGTGAGGTTACGGAACGTCACCTTGCCCATGGCCGGCAGCTCGAAGGTGAGCTCGCGCACCGCATCAGTGACGGACATGACAATTGCGGCAATGTGATCGATGTCGACTCTGGCAACAGGTTTTGGTGCCACCGCAGCGAGAAACGCACGGCGGACATCGTCGGGCACAACGTTAGCCAGCGAGTCTGGCGCGAGCTCGTGATAACGGTCGTCTGGACCAGCCGTGCGGGCGTACGACCGGCTCGCATCGTCGGCGATGGCCTGCATCATGGCCGCGGCGTTCTTGAAGGTCTTGCATTCGAGCAATCGAGCGAGCAGAAGATCGCGCTCTTCCCACAAGGCAAGCTCTTCGTCGAGATCGGCATCGTCGACGTTTGGAAGGAGCCTGCGGGTCTTTAGCTCGATGAGTGTGGCCGCAATGAGTAGAAACTCGGTGGCCAACTCGAGGTTGAGGCCATCTTCGGACTCGGCCATCTTCTCGAGTTCGACCAGGTACGCATCGACGATCGAACTCAGGTTGACCTCATAAAGATCGACCTCTTCCTTTAAAATCAAGTGCAACAGAAGGTCGAATGGGCCTTCGTAAGTAGACGTGTGCACCGGATAGGACATTTGGTCCAATCTAGCGGGTCCGAAGGGCTCAAATCACACGGAGGTGATTTGTTTGTTAGATCGATTCCAAAGGTCATTCCCAGACGACCACCGACTGGCCGCTACCGAGGCCACTCGCCAGGCCTGGCACAAGCTCATTTCGGTCGACAGGGCCATCGGCACGTTCCGGACCACGGCTTCAGCCAGCTTTTCCATCGCCAGAACAGTCGCTTCGGCCATCACCACGGCAGCTCGATCAAACTCAAGCTCCGACCCCACACGACGCACGCCGAGCGGAGACGACTCCACAATTCACGATCGCGAGTCGGTCCGGTCTAAACACGAGTGGGCAGGCCCCGCCGCAATGATCATCGGACCAACGAGCGCTGATCTGCGAGCGGGTCAACCGTGGCACCGCCGCGTGTTGCGCTCGGATCGGGTGGTCGGATTCCCCGACGGCTGGCTGCGCATAACACCAAACGACTTCCTGTGGTCGCCAGTTCCGCCTCGCGGTGCCACTGCCGAAGTTGTGCAACTCGACTCACGCAGCCTTGCCGACGTTGAGTTAGTTGCTCTTGGTCGCCGACGAGCTGGGCTAACCATCACGACTCGTTCTGGCACCGAGCTCTGGCTTCTAATCGACGACAGACGAAAAGTGGACGAGATGTTGCAGCGCCTTCGCTACGGTAACCGGTCATGACACGCGTCTTTTCGGGAATCCAGCCCACAGGTGAACTTCAGCTAGGCAACTACCTAGGCGCGGTCAGGCAGTGGACAATCGATCAGCACGAGCACGACGCAATCTTCTGCATCGTCGATCTGCACGCCATCACTACCCTTCAGGACCCAGCCGAACTCCGCGCCAAGACGCTAGAGACGATGGCCGGACTCA
Organism: uncultured Acidimicrobiales bacterium; assembly: GCA_964569385.1. Classification (GTDB taxonomy): domain Bacteria; phylum Actinomycetota; class Acidimicrobiia; order Acidimicrobiales; family Poriferisodalaceae; genus JAADHX01. The sequence continues at coordinate 25,293 of CAZMUM010000047.1, read as the reverse complement.
TTGCCTCGGGGCTCGACCCCAGTGCTTGCACACTCTTCGTACAAAGCCACGTGCACGAACACGCTGAGCTTTCATGGATACTCAGCAGCGTCACCTCTTTTGGCGAACTGAGCCGCATGACTCAGTTCAAGGACAAATCCAATCGAAAGAGCGGCGGCTTCGTATCGGCAGGCCTGTTTACCTATCCGGTGCTCATGGCCGCAGACATCTTGTTGTATGACACCGACCGGGTGCCAGTTGGCGACGACCAGCGACAACACCTCGAGCTAGCCAGGGATGTAGCCGAACGATTCAACAACCGCCACGGAGACACCTTTGTTGTTCCTGAGGCCGCGATCGGCAAGGCTGGCGCCAGGGTTATGGATCTTCAGAATCCCGGTAACAAGATGTCGAAATCGGCCGACTCGGCCAGCGGCACGATTCGGGTCTTCGAAGACGTAGCGGTCACCGCCAAGAAGTTCAAACGAGCAGTCACCGATTCGGGCTCCGAAGTCGAGTTCGATCCGGTTAACAAGCCAGGTGTTTCGAACCTGCTGTCGATCCTCGGCGCCGCGACCGACGCCGACCCGGCGAGTCTTGCCGCTGACTTCAGCCGCTACGGCGACCTTAAGGTAGCGACAGCCGACGCGGTGGTGGCCATAGTCGAACCGATCCAAGTCAGATACTCAGAACTCATGGCCGACCCCGCAGAATTGCAACGCCAGATAGCTATCGGTGCCGACAAAGCCCAGGAACTCGCAACTGTGGTCTTGGCCAGAGCCAAACATGCGATCGGCCTGCTCGCCCGGTAGCCGGGCCCCTTAGCCACTACGACATCGTGGCCTTTTAGCCACTACGACATCGTGGCCTTTTAGCCACTACGACATCGTGGCCTTTTAGCCACTACGGCAAGGTGGCGGCCACTCCAAAGTTGATGGCGATAGCCACCGTGACACACGCGTGCCATACCTCGTGAAAGCCGAACGATTTTGGCCACGGGTCGATCCGTCGCTTGACCAGCACCCACCCTCCGAACCCGTACAACAAACCCGAACCGGCGCTCCACAGCACCCTGGCCCAGCCCATTCCGTCAACCAGCTGAGGCAGGATCAAGATCGCAGTGCCACCCAGAACGACATACATCCAGCTATGCACACGGTCGTGGTCAAGCCCGAGGCGAATCGACTTCTGCCGAACTCCGTGGGCGGCAATCAACCAGACAACAGCCAGAACAACGAAGCCCAGTGGCCGGTCTAGAACGAGCAAACAGATCGGTGTGTAGGAACCAGCGATTAGAACAAAGATCGCAGAGTGGTCGAGTTTGCGGGTGATCCGCCGAGCCGCGAGCGACGGACTGTGGCGGTGATAGGTGGCACTCAGGGCGAACAGCGCGGCCATCGATAGCCCATGTACCGCCAGCGCGATCCGTTCGAGAGGGCCAGTTGCGGCCGTTACAACCCACGCCGTGGCCACGAGCGCGGGCATGACCATGAGTTCGTGCAGCAGGCCACGCCACGTCGGCTGGCGCAATCGGGGCCTGAACCATCGCGCTGTTGTCACTACCGAATGTTCGGTTGTCGGAATCGGCTTCGGAATCACAACTCGTTAAACCAAACCACACGTCATTGAGGGTCGAGGTTACGCCAGCCACGCTCTACCATCACCGTCATGGCCCCAACATCGTCGACCGATTCTCGTTCCACGAATGCCCGCAACTCGTTCGCATGGGAGCGGTTCGATGCCGTGTTGTTCGACCTCGACGGTGTCATCACGCCCACAGCCGAAATTCACGAACATGCGTGGGCCGAACTCTTCGCAGCCTACGAATACACCGCAGCGGACTATCTAGAACACATCGATGGCCGACCCCGCTACGACGGCGTGCGAACGTTCCTCGGTTCGCGTGGTGTCTCGATCCCTGACGGGAACCTCGACGATGCACCAGGCACAGACACAGTGTGCGCCATGGGCAACAAGAAGAACGCCCTATTCACCACAATTCTCGAACGCGACGGAATTGCGGCATACCCAGGTTCGCTGGCAGCTATGGACCACCTTGAGCGCCTCCAGACTCCTATGGCCATTGTCTCGTCGTCGCGAAACGCAGTGTCGGTCCTGATTGCCGCGGGGCTAGCCGACCGGTTTCCCATCGTGGTCGACGGCGTCGTGGCCGCCGACCACGGGCTTACTGGTAAACCGGCTCCCGATTCGTACCTGTTGGGTGCCAGCTTGCTTAAGGTCTCCCCAAGCAACACGGTTGTGGTTGAAGACGCTGTATCTGGGGTCGCGGCTGGGGCGGCCGGCAATTTCGGAGTAGTTGTCGGTGTCGATCGGGGCGCGGGTCGTGAGGCCCTGATAGGCCACGGTGCCACTTTCGTAGTTGACGACCTAGCCGACCTTCTTCACGAAGGAGCAATGCCTTGAACCCACGAACAAACCAATCCGACCCTCCCCTTGGGCTCCCTCAGCATCGCTATCCGGCAGACGCTTGGCGTCTTGTCGAAACCGAGTTTTCGCGGGACGATCTCGGGTTAACGGAAACGTTGTTCGGTGTCGGCAACGGCTACCTGGGGATGCGAGCCACTCCAGAAGAGGGCCGCGACACCCACACTCACGGGACCTATATCAATGGGTTCCACGAGACATGGGAAATCGAGCACGCCGAGGAGGCATTCGGGTTTGCCAAGGTGGGCCAGACAATCATCAATGTTCCCGACCCCAAGGTTCTGAAACTCTACGTCGACGACGAACCGCTACTGCTAGCAACAGCCGACCTCGAACACTACGAACGAGCAGTCGACTTTCGACGCGGAATACTAACTCGCGAACTCATCTGGAGAACTCCTAGCGGCAAACGGGTACAGGTGTCCTCGACCCGTATGGCATCGTTGACTGACCGCCATCTCGCGGTGCTGACTTTCTCGGTAACACTGCTCGACGAAGCGGCACCTGTGGTGATCTCATCGCAGCTACTAAATCGCCAAGACGGCGAGGACGAGTACCACGTCAGTAGCGCGGCCCTAGGAGAAGGTTTCGATCCTCGAGCCGCCAAGGGGTTTGCCCACCGGGTACTCGAACCGCAGACCCAACGTTCTGGCGAAACCCAAATCCTCGGATACGTCACCGCCAACTCGCGTATGACCCTCGCCTGCGGTATGCGCCACGACCTCGACACGGACTGTGTCTCGTCGTGTCAAACAACAGTCGAGCCAGACATCGCGAAGGCCGAGTACAGCATTCGGGCCGAACCAGGCGTTCCCATCACGTTGACCAAGTACGTGGCATTTCACACCTCGACCGGTGTCCCAACCCCAGAACTCGCCGACCGGTGCGAACGTACGCTCGAACGGGCCCACACCGACGGCCCTGAAGCAGCATCTCGCGCCCAAACAGCTTGGTTGGCCAAGCATTGGAAGGCCGCCGACATCGAGATCGGTCACGACCTCGCCGCCCAGCAAGCCGTGAGGTGGAACCTCTTCCAGCTGCTTCAGGCCACTGCGAGAACCCAAGAGCAGGGCGTCGCCGCCAAAGGGGTCACGGCCGGGGGCTATGAGGGCCACTACTTCTGGGACACAGAAGTTTACGTTCTGCCCTATCTGGCCTACGTCGATCAGGAAGCGGCCCGGAGATTGCTGCGCTTTCGTTGGGCCATGCTCGATGCTGCCAGAAGCCGCGCCGCAGCAATGACCCAAAAAGGTGCCCTCTATCCGTGGCGCACCATCAACGGAGAAGAAGCATCGGCGTACTATGCGGCCGGGACTGCTCAATATCACATCAACGCCGCCGTGGGTTTTGCACTTCACCGGTATCTGGACGCCTCGGGAGATCAGCAGTTCTTGGCCGACGAAGGCGCCGAAATCCTGATCGAGACCGCTCGACTCTGGGAGGATCTCGGGTTCCACGGAGCCGACGGCTGCTTCCACATTCATCGCGTGACCGGACCAGACGAATACACCACGGTCGTCAACGACAACTTCTACACCAACGTGATGGCACGGTTTCATCTGAGTTTTGCGGTCGACACCATGCGAGCGCTCAAGACCGACGACCCCGCCGCCTATGAGTCGGTACGCCGGCGCACTAACTTGGCCGAAGACGAAATCGACGCTTGGAACGCAGCCTGGCAAGCCATGTATCTACCGTTCAACGAGGCGGAAGGCATCCACCCCCAGGATTCGACGTTTCTCGAGCTCGAAGCGTGGCCGTGGGACGAGGTCGACGACGACAAGTACCCGCTTCTACTCAACTTTCACCCGCTTGTGATCTACCGTCACCAGGTCTTAAAACAAGCCGACGTCGTCCTGGCTATGTATCTGCGCAGCAGCCATTTCTCAATCGAACAGAAGCGCAGGAACTTCGACTTCTACGATCCGCTAACCACCGGCGATTCGTCGCTATCGGCGTGCGTTCAGGCCATCGTCGCCGCGGACGTAGGCCACGAAGAAATCGCCAACGACTACTTCGAGCGGGCACTGTTCCTTGACCTTTGCGACACTCACGCCAACACCGCCGATGGCGTCCATATTGCATCCTGTGGAGGCGTCTGGGCCGGTATTGTGCATGGCTTCGTCGGTGTTCACGAATACGGAACACACCTCGAGGTGCGGCCGCGACTGCCTCGCCACTGGTCGACCGTTCGGTTTCATCTGCACCGCCAAGATGCCATCTTGGTCTTCGACTCAACTCCAGAAGCCACCACCGTCACCATGGTCGAGGGCAAACCAGCCAAGGTCAGCGATGGCACAACTATCACCCAGCTAGGTCCGGGCGACTCGATCGAGATCGCTCGCGTTAGCTAGACGCATCGTCAGCTTCGCGGAGCCGACAAGCCAAGTGCGGTGCCAGCGTCCAGTCTCGAGAATTGGCGTGGTGCTGTGCGGCCCAAGCTCTTACATCTTCGTGGCTTCCAGCGAGCGACAACATCGAGGCACCCATAGCTGGATAACGAAGATGTCGACCGACTCGACCAATCGGGCCAGGGCCAGAGGCCAGCTTTGTGACCAGCGAATCGGGAGCCCAAGGCTCCATGACAGTAGCCACAACACGCTCGGCGACGTTCGCCCTGCTGTCGACTTTGCCAACATCGTGCAGGAATGCTGCTGGTAACAGCCAAGTTGGGTCGTCCGCTCCCGTCGATGGGCGCGACGCCACAACAGCACGGGCCACCTCGACACCGTGAGCTTGATCGTTCGGGTTCATCTTTGTGAAGAGCTCGAACTCCGGGCCAGATAGGCACTGCCTAACCCAATCCAGCTCTTTGGCAGTCGGCTCGCGACGTTTCAGCGCCCCGATGAACCGACGAGTGAGGTGCCTAACCCTGCTCCCCCGCCTGCTACCAGCCGAACTCACTGCTGGGCCCTCCAGAGATCGACAGCCCACTCGAAGATCGGGTCTAGTGATGACCTGAAGAACAAGAAGAAGCCGAGCAGCAGCACAAACGAATAGCGACGAACTCGGAACCAGCCCGGGAGCCAGCGGGTCGGCAACACAAACTCGATAATGGCCGAGCCGTCCAGTGGTGGAATAGGAAGCAGGTTGAAGATGCCAAGAACAACGTTGACGACCGATGTAAGCGCCAACACAAACCAGAGCGTGCTCTGATCCTCGGGCCTAATAACACGAAAAGCGGCAATTGCCGCTAGGGCAATCGCAAAGTTCGAGGCCGGGCCTGCAAACGCAACGAGCAACATATGAAGTCGAGGATTACGTAGGTTGGCGGGCTGTACCGGTACTGGTTTCGCATACCCCACCACGAACGGCGCGGTCATAGCCAACATGATGGGCAGCACCAGGGTGCCGAACGGGTCGACGTGACGAATCGGGTTAAGCGAAATGCGACCGGCATTGCGAGCAGTCGGGTCGCCGAAACGGTCAGCCACCCATCCGTGGGCGATCTCATGAAGAACCACAGACGGAATCAAGACCGCCACCAGGGTCAGGCGCAGCAGGGTCTCGCTCAAAGGTGCTCAATGGCCAAGGACATGAGTCTTAGGGTATTGCGAACCACCACTACTCGCGACGAGCCCGTGGGTGAGCCTCGTCGTACGCCTGCCTCAGGCGCTCCTGGGAAACGGCCGTGTATCGCTGCGTGGACGAAATCGAAACATGACCAAGAAGCTCCTGCACACTACGAATATCGGCTCCGTGATTCAACAGATGTGTCGCACACGAATGACGAAGCACGTGCGGTGTAAGCAGCTCGGGCCCAAGGCCGACTCGGTCGCCGTGACGGCGCACAATGCCCCAAGCACCCTGACGAGTTAGCCGCCGCCCGCGCGCGTTGACGAAAACCGCGTCGGCATCGTCGCGAGCCACGTCCCGATTAGCAACGACAACCTCGCGACCAGCGCCAGACAACCAATCTCCTAACGCAGCACCAGCATGGCGACCAAAAGGCACTATTCGTTCTCGTCGACCCTTACCAAAGGCCCGAAGCAGGCGACCGCCGAGGTCGACGTCGCCGAGCGACAGACCAGTCAGTTCTGAGATCCGCAGGCCCGTGCCATACAACACCTCAAGCATGGCCCGATCTCGCCTAGTCAAGGGTTCGTCGCCGACCGGTGAACCCAAAAGCGCAACGATCTGATCTTCGCTAAGCGCCTTTGGTAACCCGCGGGGCACCTTAGGGACATCAAGGGCCGCCGTTGGGTCCTGAACCGCAGTGGCGCTTTCGTGGGACACGAAACGATGCAACGCCCGAACCGACACAGTCATTCTGGCCACCGTTGACGGTGCACGATTCAGACCACGGAGGTACGCCACGTAGTTTGCGATGTCTTGTTCGGACACATCAGAGATTTCGGTCGACCCGAGCCAGGTCGTGTAGACGACTAGATCGCGACGATACGCAACAACCGTATTCGGCGCCCGACCACGCTCAACCGCCAACCAGCTAAGGAACTCATCGACCTCGAACGGCAGCACCTGCTCTCTGCTAATTGCTTCGCATCCCTGCTGCTCCGCTCTGCTAATTGCTTCGCATCCCTGCTGCTCCGCTCTGCTAATTGCTTCGCATCCCTGCTGCTCCGCGCGACCTAATCATGTGTACAGCCAGCAGTGTTTTGGCGTCGGTCAACTCGCCGGAGGCGCACAACTCGTCGAACTCGTCTGGGCTAACCACAACCGTGCTCATGTGTTGTTCTTCGATTCCGTCGAAATCGGTAGAAGTCATCGTTAGACCAGTGCCCACAAAGATCGTGACCTGCTCATTGCTGAACCCAGGAGCCGTGTGAATAGACACCAACTCATCGAGAGCATCGGCCACGTATCCAGTCTCTTCGGCTAACTCCCGAGCAGCGGTCTCCGAAACAGACTCGCCATCTTTGTCCCTTACTCCGGCCGGAAGCTCAAGTGTCGTGCGGCCAAGCGCAGAGCGGAATTGGCGCACCAGCACAATCGATCCATCATCGAGAATGGGAAGCACAGCAACGGCTCCGGGGTGGAACACAAAGTCGCGATCGAACGTTTCTCCATCGCGGCTTTGGAAATGCAGCGTCGACATTCGGACCATCCGGCCCTCATACTGCACGGTCTCACCCACACGGGTGAACAAATCGTTCATGTACCACCTGTCGGCAGATCGACCTCGTCTAGAAGCTGTGGCTGATGAGCCTGCGAACGAGCGAGCGCAGCGCCAATCAGGGCCCTGAATAGCGGGGCGGGCCTAGTGGGCCGACTCTTCAGCTCCGGATGGGCCTGGGTGCCGATCCAGAACGGATGATCGACCAGCTCGGCAAATTCGACGAAACGGTCGTCCGGTGAGATTCCGCTACAGCGCAGCCCAGCTGATTCAAGCTGGGTGCGATAGTCGTTGTTGACTTCCCAGCGGTGACGATGCCGCTCATAAACCAGATTCGAACCATAGATGGCGCCGATCTGACTGTCCTCAGCAAGGCAAGCCGGATACGTACCAAGGCGCATGGTTCCGCCCATATCGGTTACGTCTCGCTGGGAATCCATCAGGTCGATGACCTGATGGGTCGCGTGCTGATCGAATTCTGAGCTAGTGGCGCCGGCCAGACCCAAAACGTTTCGGGCGAACTCGATCACCATCATCTGCAGACCAAGACACAAACCGAGGCAAGGAATCTCGTTCTCTCTAGCGAACCGCGCCGCCGCAATCTTGCCCTCGGTGCCGCGCTCGCCAAAGCCTCCAGGAATCACGATGCCATCGAGGTCGCCAAGTCGACCAGCGGCCAGCAGCCCCTCGACTTCTTCGGCCTGAATCCACTCGATCTCGACCTTCGCGCCGTGGTGATATCCGCCGTGACGAAGGGCCTCGACCACCGAAAGGTACGCATCAGGAAGCTCAACGTATTTGCCAACCAACCCAACGCGCACTGGCACCGTTGCAGCCTCGACCTGACGGACCAGCTCAATCCACTCGCTCAGGTCGATGTCCATTCCACCCAGACCGAGTCGTTCGCACACAAACTCGTCGAAACCCTGCTCGTGGAGCGTGAGAGGAATCTCATAAAGATTCGCAGCGTCGGCAGCATTTACAACTCCGGCCAACTCGACATCGCACAACCGCGAAATCTTGGTACGAAGAGCGTCGCCAACGGGCGACTCTGACCGCAAGACGACCGCATCAGGTTGAATGCCGCGGCTACGAAGCTCGGTTACAGAGTGCTGAGTTGGTTTGGTTTTCTGCTCACCAGCCGCGCCAAGAAACGGGACGAGAGTGACGTGAACGTAAAAGACGTTGTCGCGCCCAACATCGAGCCTGAACTGACGAATTGCCTCAAGAAACGGGAGAATCTCAATGTCGCCCACAGTGCCACCAACTTCGGTAATGACCACATCGACATCAGGTCGGGCTAGGCGACTTATCCGACTCTTAATTTCGTCGGTCACATGAGGGATTACCTGCACCGTCTTTCCGAGGTAGTCGCCGCGGCGCTCTGCGGCAAGAACCGCCTGATAAATCGAGCCCGTGGTGGCGTTGCTGTCTCTAGTGAGGCTTTCGTCGATGAATCGCTCGTAGTGACCGAGATCGAGATCGGTCTCACCACCGTCGTCGGTTACAAAGACCTCGCCATGCTCGTACGGATTCATCGTGCCCGGATCGACGTTGATGTAGGGGTCCAACTTTTGCATCGTGACCCTCAGGCCACGCGACTTAAGAAGTCGACCCAATGACGACGCGGTAATACCTTTGCCGAGCGAGCTGCTGACTCCGCCGGTTACGAAAATATGCTTGGCCACAGGGCGCTCCTCGACCTAGAACGAAACCACACACATGTGATTCGGGTCGGGATGGCAACATACACCAATTGCCGACCCCGCTCAAGGCGCGGGGCGGCCGAAGCGGTCGATCGCTCGCAATGGCGCGCTGGCGTCGATGACCTTCGAGAACGAGACCCGCTCGCTCACCACGTTGAACCCAAACAAAATCGCTACAACCACCCAGAGCGGTCCGGAACCGAGCGTGGCCACGGCCGAAACGCCGAGCATGGCGCCGGTTACATTCACACCCGTGTCGCCCTGCATTAGTTTCTCGCGTAACTCCCAGGGCATTAAACCCAGCGCTGCGGCCACACCAACAACAGCAATAGCTCCAGCCGCAGCAGCGGTGGTTGCGGCCACGAGCCCAACGCACGCAAGTACAGAAACCTTCGTACTGCGTCCCGGCGCCCGGTCAAACAGGTTGGCCAAGTTGGCAGCCAAAGCTATTAGAGCTCCATCGCGGAGAACTCCGATGATCCCATCATGGGTCACAAGCCCAGCGATCATCAGCGAAAGTAGACCGCCTCCGACCAGCTTGACTAGCCCCGTTGTTACCCGCCGTTCGCGAAGGGCCCTCAGGTGACCCGAAAACCCTCCACCGCCGGCTTGGCCACCGAGGTCGTCAAGTAGGCCCAAAACTCCGAACCCGACCGCGGCTTGAAAGCCCGCGAAAGAAACCTCAACCGGCACAGAATCGGTCGCGAACATAAGCAAACCAAGCGAGCCGACGGCACCAACCGCCATCACCGCTACCCCAGCAGTGGCTGGTATCAGGTCACCACGAAAGTTGGTGCGGGAGAACCTCTCAGACGACAACGGCGTACCGAACAGCAGCCACAACCCGCCCGCGGCCGCCACACTGCCAAGACCCGACCAGAGAATAATCATCGTTTTCGACCTATACGGGAGCGTAGAGCCAAAACAACCGCACCAAACGTTGCGCGCCAACCCAGCCGCTTCGCAGCTGTTCGCACGAGATCCTTGCCTTGCCGGCCTCGGTGGGCGAACCCGGCGACCGTCTTGCCAGTGTGGAGGTGATCGAACCCAGCCTCGACCTCGACGAGACGATGGCCGGCCCTGGCCAGATCAAGGGTCAACGCAACCTCCAACCCGAACCGGTCGACCGGTCCAAGATCGTCAAGCGCAGTACGCCGAATAGCTCTCTGGCCAGAAAGCGGTGCGGCAAACTCAATGCCGGTACCAACAAGAAGGATCGACGCGGCAACATCTCTAATAATTCCGAAGCCGCCCTTACCGTCGGCGCTTGGCAGCACTGCAATGGTCATATCGGCTTCGTCGCCAAGAACGGGACCGATCAGGTGCTTGGCTTCGGCTGCCGTGGCACCAGTGTCAGCATCGATGAATAGCAGCACGTCGGCCACCGTGGCGTCGATTCCGGCGTTGATGGCACCGGCCTTGCCCACGTTGGTCTCGAGCCTGTGTACCGTCGCTCCGGCAGCCGACGCGACGAGCGCAGTGTCGTCGCTTGAGCCGTCGTCGACAACCAACACTTCGTCAACCCCAGCTATCTCGCGTAACGCCCTAACCGTCTCGCCGACGGTGTCGGCGCGGTCGTAGGCAGGTACAACTGCGGCCACTCTGATCACGACTGCGGCTGCGGCTGGGCAGGCCCTGTCGCCCTCGCACCGGTGTTCACGGGTTCGGCAGCCGCGACGCGGCCGTGGGGTCTAGGCCAACATGTGCGGGGTCGCCACGATCGGCTATGGCCACGAGCGACAGAAGCCCCTCGATGGAGTCGACCGAATCGATCGTTGCCACTGCGCCGGCCAACTCGGCGTCTCGTCTAATTGGGCCTACGAAGGCCACGGCGTTGTCGTCGTCGCGAACTCCAGGCGTGGTCGGCTCGATGGCAATGATCAGATTGCTGCTCGACTTCGTAACTCCGGTGCGCATCAGCGGGTACAAGAACTCGTCGTCGCTGAGTTCGGCGTCCTGGCCGCTCAACAAGATGAAAAGAGTCCCGAACGCGGGCAGTTCGTCCAAGGCACCAGTTCGTGCAAACTCGGTATCGTGGCGGAGATACCCGCCGTCGCGCAGGGTGACCAGGACACTAGCCAAACGTGTCGGCGCAACAACTGGCTCGTCGATGTCGCCTTCGCCCTCGAGAAGTTCGTCGGCGATGTCGCTGGCCACACTTCCGAGCACCGACGCGGCCGCGTCTGGCGACTCGGGGAAGAACGCATCATCGAGTCGTAGAGTCAGTGCCGGGCGGACAAGACTCTCGTTCGAGTTCACAAGGTTGAACGTCTCGGCCATGTCTTCACGGTTCTCTTCGACCGATAGATCGAGCCGGTTACCCAGCCACAGTGTCCCTTCGTAGTCGGCATCGGTCGCAACCACGGTGTCGCGGACAAGAGTCCAGGCTTCGTCGCTCACGCCATCGCTCGCGATAATCATCACCGGAACACCCTCAAGTCGGCCGATGGCATTGACCGGCAAGATCGTGGCCAGGTCGTTCTGAGCCTCCGCCCGTTGCTCGACTAGATCAACTTCGAGGCTTGAGACCGTTTCGCGAAGCTGGTCGCGGTCTTCTTGAAGCGTGTCGACACTGGTGCGAAGTCTGTCTAGGACAACACCATCGATGAACGACGACCCAAGGGCCACACCTATGCCAAGCGCGAGGAACACAGCCACGATAGACACAATGTGGTAGCGCAGGTTGATCATGGGGGATGGCTCCGGGTCATGTTGCGTTCAACCACAGGGTGCGAAGGACAAGTCGAATTGGTTCGGTCACGAGCGCTATAACAACGATGGTGAACAATGCCGAGAGTACGAGCAAAGTGAGGTCGCGTTTGCGCACTGTTGTCCGGTACAGCCGCGACACACCTTTGGCGTCGACCAAGATGGGCGCCACCTTCATCCGAGTGAGAAATGTTGAAGCCATTCCTTCTCGGCCTTTGTCGAGGAAATCGACCATCGATGTATGGGAGCCAACCAGCACGATGAGCTCGACACCGGTCTCGAAGGCAAGACTTAGAGCTAGGTCCTCTGAGGTACCGTGAGCCTCGATGGTTTTGTAGTCGACGTCGAGTCTGTCCAGTCGCTGGGCACCAGGTGCATCGCCACCGGGATAACCGTGCACGATAAGTTCGGCTCCCAACGACAGCGCACTCTTAGATACCGAGTCGAAATCGCCAAGAATGATGTCTGGTGTGTACCCGTTTTCGATCAGGGCATCGGCGCCCCCGTCGACACCTACAAGAATTGGCTTCAGATCGCTGATGTAGCCAATGCGTCGCAGCGCTTCGAGGTCTTCGCGGTAGTCAATTCCTCGGACTACCACGAGGGCCTGGCGCTGGAACATGTCGGTGTCGAGCTCGGGAAAGTCGGGACGTTCGGTTATCAGGTGGGGTTCCGAAGCAATGTACTCAAGGGTGTTGGCCGCGAAACCTGCCAACTGATCGTTGACTGTCTCCTTGGCTTGCTCGTAGCGAGTCTCGAGTGTTTCCCTATCGAGTCTTACGCCTCGACCGTGGAGCTCTCCATTGACGTAGAGCGAATCGCCATCGATGCTCACCTCGGCGCCGTCTTTGATGGCCGCAAGGGTCTCCACCCCAACCTCATCGAGGAGCGGAATACCAGCGGTGACAATGATCAGGGCACCGAGGTTGGGATAACGTCCCGTCATCGAGGAGTTGGCGTTCACAACGCCAACAATGCCGCTACTCACTAACCCTTCGGCCGCTACACGGTCGATGTCCTGGTGGTAAACCATCGCGATTTCGCCAGCCTGGAGCGCCGGAACGAGCTGCTTGGTCCGGCGGTTGCCGCGGCTATGCCCAGAGCTGCGGTTTGGGGGCTTACCGTCGAAGTTTCGCCGGCCGAACCTCATGTCTGGTCCCGCTGGAAGCGAACCTGTTGACCAACATCGAGTAGTTCGGCCGCATGCTCACGGCCCGCGGCTGAGTCTGGGTGACCAGCCAGCATTCGGGCGAGCTCGACCACACGCGCGTCGCCAGTTACTGGGGCGATCGCGCTCTGGGCGCCGCTACCGTCGTCGGTTTTCGTGACCACAAGTTGTTCGTCGGCAAAGGCAGCCACCTGCGGAAGGTGTGTGACCACAACAACCTGATGATCTTTGCCAAGACGTGCCAGCGACTCTCCGACCGCAACAGCTGCCTCGCCGCCGATTCCGGCATCCACTTCGTCGAATACGAGGGTTTCTGGGCCCGCGGATAACACCCGTCGGAGCGCAAGCATCACTCGGGCCAGCTCGCCGCCCGATGCCACCTTCGACAACGAATTGGGACCGGAGCCGCTGTTGGCGGCAAACATGAACTCGACATCATCGGCCGGGTCGTCGCCACGGACCTCCACATAGAGGTGAGCTCGGGGCATGGCTAACTCGGGAAGAAGGCTGCTGACCGCCTTGGCCAAAGGAACAGCTGCGCGACGGCGGCCTTCAGCGACGTGTTTGGCGGCATGGGCAACCGTACGCCTGGCTGTGTCGACCTCGATTTCGAGTTCGGCGGCAAGCTCGTCGTGACGCTCGAGTTGATCAACGCGCTTCCCGGCCTCGAACCCGAAGGCAATGACGTCGCCCAACGTGTCGCCGTACTTTCGGATCAACTCTCGAAGCATCTGATGGCGTTGGCGCAACGTCTCCAGTTGGGCCGGGTCGTTGTCGATTGAGTCGCCAACGTCGCGAACGGCTGTCCCGATGTCTTCGAGGTCGGCCTGGGCCGATCTAAGCCGCTCGACCAGCGGTTGGAAAGCGGCATGGTTGCCAGATAGGCCGCTCAGGGCGGCTAACGCGGATCCGACCGTATCGAGAGCCCCACCATCGGCTGTCAGGGCCGACCGAGCACTACTGGCAGCCTCGATATAGGCCTGGGCGTTCGCCAGAACATCCTGCTGCGACTCGAGGTCTGCGTCCTCAGTCTCAGAGGCAACGGCCGCGGTCGCGATCTCGGCCACCTGATAACGAAGCAAGTCGAGCTCATGGGCTCTGGCTCTGGCGTCACCGCCGAGACCATCGAGCCGGCGCGTAACTTCGTCGAGGGCCTGCCGCGCTTCGAGCAGGGGGGTTAGGTCGACCTTGCCGTGTTGGTCGAGGGCTCGTCTCTGCACGCTGGTCGACAGCAGCGACTGGTGCGTGTGTTGTCCGTGAAGATCGATTAATCGGCGCCCAGCATCTCCCAGAGCAGTTGCGTTAGCCATCCGCCCATCGATGTAGGCACGGCTACGGCCATCGGCGGGGATGATTCGAGAGACGATTATCTCCTCGTCGTCGCCAACTACAAAGCGCCCCTCAACAACGGCCTCGGTTGCACCAGCTCGAACCAGCGACGAGTCGGCCCGGCCTCCGGTCAATAGTTGAATGGCCTGAACTACAAGGGTTTTGCCCGCTCCTGTCTCGCCAGTGAGCGCGGTCATGCCTGGACCAATGACCAACCTAAGTTCTTCGATTACGCCCAGATCTCGTACGGATAGTTCAGCCAACATCGGCCATTAACTCTCTGCCAGGAGCCCAAATTTTGAGCCAAGCACATCGTGGAATCTGCGGCCACCAAAGGTGACGAGTCGAGTGGAGTGCTGCGACACCGCGGCCACGACCGAGTCGCCTTCGATGAGTTCGGCGCTGGCGCGGCCGTCGACCGACAAAATCGCGGGCCGGTCCGAAGCCACGGCGATACGAATTGTGGTCGTCGGGTCGAGCACCAACGACCGGTCGAACAGGGTGTGCGGACTGACCGGTGTGAACAGAAGAGCCCGATGCGTTGGTTCGACGATGGGGCCACGAGCCGACATTGAATACGCCGTCGACCCAGTAGGTGTGGCAACGATCAGTCCGTCGGCCGAGTAGGTAAAAAAGTGATGATCATCGAAGGCAACGGCGAGATGAACAGTGTGACCCTGCTGACGCTTTTCGAGGACACCCTCGTTGAGCGCAGTCCATGGGCCCTCCGTTGAGCCGTCGGCGCGTTCGACTGTCAGCGAAATCCGCATCCGCGATTCGACCTCGAACGAGCCGCTGAGTGTGTTCTTTAGTGCCTCGGTTGTTTGGTCGATTTCGACCTCGGTGAGGTAACCGAGACGTCCACAGTTGATGCCAAGCACCGGAACGTCGTAAGCGGCCACTAGTGCGCTCGTGTAGAGCATTGTTCCATCGCCACCAATGCTGACAGCCACCTGAGCTGTTGAGGCCAGGGCTGACAACTCGACATCGGTTCGGCCAACACCAGAAACAGAGGCCCTGCCGGCATCGTAGTTGGACATCGCCACCTCGTGACCCTCATCGTGAAGCCACGGAACAAGGCTTGCCGCAGCAGCAGCAGCCGCAGGTCGGTCGGGGTGCACCACGACTAGTACCAATGACATGTTGACCCCATTCAAACTCGTTGCCGTTCGATCGACTGAGCTTCTGTCGCCGCGGCATCGACCGCCGCGTCTATTTGTGCACTGAGCGATGTGGCACCAACGCCATCCACACCACGTTGCAAGTGAACCAGAAATTCGCGGTTTCCCTCGGGCCCGTGTACTGGCGACAAAACAAACCCCATCGCGACACACACCGGTTCGTCTCTGTACGGTGCCGTGATCGCAGAAACAATCTCCGAACTGACTGTTCGCCAGACTTCTGGGTCGCGGATGACTCCGCGCCCAAGCTTGACCTGGGCCCGGCTGGCTTCGAATTGAGGCTTCACCAGCAGAACCATGGTGGCGTCGGGTCGGCTGACCGCCAGCAGTGCTGGCATGACCTTGCGCAACGATATGAACGAAAGATCTCCAACCACAAGATCGACATGTGGATCGACGTCGCTCGAGGTTAGGTGGCGCACGTTCGTGCGGTCGCGAACCTCGACCCGCGGGTCGTTGCGCAACGACATGGCCAGCTGGCCGTAACCCACGTCGACGGCCACAACGTGGGCGGCGTCATGTTGAAGTAGACAATCGGTAAACCCGCCGGTCGAGGCGCCCGCATCGAGGCAACGCCTGCCACCGACATCGATCGAGAACTCGCGGATTGCAGCTTCGAGCTTGTGCCCACCACGGCTAACGAACTCCGGCGGCTCGTCGATGACCACCACAGCTTCGCCTGGAGCGACCATTCGGGCACCTCGCAGCGCTGGTGCCCCCGAAACCGTGACGCGGCCAGCAACGACCGCGGCTACGGCGGCCTCCGCGGTAGGAACCAGCCCGCGACGGACCAACTCGGCATCTAAGCGACGCCGACTCATCGCCTAGTCTCGACGCACGTCGCAGCCAGGCTCAGGTTTGAGAGCGAAAGCACCTTCATCACGGCGTTGAAGCTACCACCGGGGTGGGTCGCGGTTAGCGGCGCTCAGCTAGTGTGCTCTCGTGCTCCCCTTGCACGATGAGAACCCGACCAGCCGCCGGGCATGGTTGACACTGGCGCTGATCGCAGTGAACGTCGCAGTGTTCGTCGTGGTGCAACCGCGCGCCGACACCTCTGACGGCATCGAGTTCTCGTACGAGTACGCGGCCATCCCGTGCGAGATCGTGCGCGGCTCGCCCCTGACTGTCGATGAGATCGTCGAGACCGTCAACGGTGACGATGAGGCCTGCCGCCGCGAGATCGCCGACGCAGACACACCAAACGGTACGCCGAGGCCTTCAATTCACGATGAAGTTTTTCCCGAGAAGAACCCGTGGCTAGCGATCGTGGCCTCGATGTTCCTGCATGGCGGCTGGCTGCACCTCGGATTCAACATGTGGTTTCTGTGGATCTTTGGAAACAACGTCGAGGACCACTTGGGTCGGACGCGGTACTTGCTGTTCTACCTTGCCGGCGGCGTGATCGCGACCTTCGCTCATGTGGCCATCGGGCCGAACTCAACAGTCCCAATTATTGGGGCGTCTGGCGCGGTCGCGGCGGTGATGGGCGCATACCTGGTGTGGTTCCCCAACGCGCGAGTCAGGACCCTCGTTCTGTTCTTCTTGGTGCTGTTTGTGCAAGTGAGGGCAAAGTGGTTGCTTCTGGCGTGGCTGGTGTCGCAATTCTTCCTCAATACCGACAGCGGCATCGCCTGGATGGCTCACGTCGGCGGCTTCGTGTTTGGTTCGCTAGTTGGACTTGCGATCCGCGAAAGTGTGAGAGCCCGCACGGCCATGTGGCGCAACGACTACTCAGGCGACGATTATGGGTTCTGGAACAATCGTCACGGCGGCAGAGTCGACGACCCGACCCCGCCATACGGCAATGAGCTGCCGCCCTATGAGGGACCGATTCGTTAACGCAGCTGCCGATCAACCAGCGACCACAGATCGTCGGCAACCTCATCGGGTGCCGGGTCGGCGCTCTCGACCATGGCGGCGTCGGTAACGCCAGACAGCACCAGTGCGAACCGATACCCAAGCACACGGGCCAGAGCACCATCGGTTGCCGGTAGATCGCCGACCACTACGTGACGGTCGATGTTGGACGCCTCGCCTGGCTTGGTCCCAAGAACCTGGTGTACCAGGGCAGCAATGGGCTGATGGGGTTTGCCGGCAACGACTGGAGCCAACTTTCCAGCCGTAGAGATAGCAGCAACAATCGCGCCGTTTCCTGGCTCGAGACCCTCAGGCGTTGGATAGGTCGGGTCGGTGTTAGTCGCGATCAGGCGCGCTCCGGCGTGTAGAGCCCTGGCCGCCTTGGTAAGGCTGGCGAAGTCGAACTCGCGGTGGTAACCAACCACCACGGCGTCGTATGGACCCTCGGTAACGACCACGGCACCGCTGTTGGTTACAGCCTCTCTAACTCCTGGTCCGCCGGCCACCAGCACTCGCTCGCCACCATGTAGCAGGCTGCCAGCGGCCATCGCGGATGTGATCACATCGTCTCTGGCCTCGATTCCAACATCAGCGAGTTTCTGTTCGGCGTCGGCAACAGTCAGCGCACTAAAGTTAGTGACGAACAGAACCCTCTCGCCGGCAGTTCTAAGCCTCGATACGGCCTCGGCTGCGCCATCGATGGGCTGATGCGCTAGCCAAATGACACCATCGAGATCGAGCACCCAAGCCATATTCGTAGCCTATTCAGAGATTCAGTCGACGGTCCAGGTGCCAGCCGACCGGAGCATCGCAGCTAGATCGCCAGGGCCCTTCTGTGCTTGAGCATCGACAAGCTGTTTGGCGACACCAGTTGCGTACTCGGGTTGGTCGACCGACCGGAAAACCCCGACCGGTGTAGGACTCACCGGACGGTTCGACAAGCGAGACAACAAGAACGCGAGACCAGGCTCTTCGCGATGTTCGTCATGAACCAGCAGCGCGTCGACGCCGACGTCGGCCACGTTGACGACCTTGGCTTCGGCGTTCTCGACAATGACACCGAACTCGTTGTCAGCACCGAACTGAATTGGTTCGCCATGGCTCAAATCGATGAGGTTTGCGTCGCGGTTGGCGCGTTTTGTGATCAGATCCCAGGCACCGTCGTTGAAGACGTTGCAGTTCTGAAGGATCTCGACAAAAACCGAACCATTGTGTTCGTGGGCCTGCCTTAGGACCTTGGTCATGTGTTTGCGATCCATGTCGTGGGTACGAGCTACAAACGATGCACCAGCGCCCAACACCAAACTAATCGGGTTGAACGGGGCGTCGACCGAACCGAACGGCGACGACTTCGTGATCTTGCCGACCTCACTGGTCGGTGAGTACTGGCCCTTGGTGAGGCCATAGATCATGTTGTTAAACATCAAGATTTTGATGTTTACATTGCGTCGCAGCGCGTGGATTAGGTGATTACCACCAATCGACAACATGTCGCCGTCGCCGCCAACGACCCAGACGTCGAGGTCGGGCCGAGCCGTGGCCAGCCCGGTCGCGATTGCTGGCGAACGGCCGTGGATGCTGTGCATCCCGTAGGTATTCATGTAGTACGGGAACCGGGCCGCACAGCCAATACCCGACACAAACACTGTGTTTTCGCGGGTCACGCCAAGATCGGGCATCATCATCTGCACCGCGGTGAGGATCGAATAGTCACCACACCCTGGGCACCAGCGCACCTCTTGATCTGTGGTCCAGTCCTTCTTGGTAGTTGTAGGCACGTCGGTCACTTCTGCCCCAGTTCGTCGGTAATCACGTCGAGAATCTCGCCGCTGGTGAACGGCACGCCATTGATCTTCGACATGGACTGCGCGTCGATGAGAAATTTGGCCCTGACAAGCAAGGCCAGTTGTCCGGAGTTCATTTCGGGGATGATCACCTTGTCAAAGTTGGCCAGTACTTCGCCGGTGTTCTTTGGGAACGGGTTGAGGTGGCGAAGATGAGCGTAGGCAACGACGTAGCCCTTGTCGGTGGCCCGGTTGATGGCGGCGTCAATCGCGCCCCAAGTCGAGCCCCAGCCGAGAATCAGCAGCTCGGCATCGGGGTTGCCGTGCACAACGAGATCGCCGATGTCGTTGGCCACTCCGGCCACCTTGGCAGCTCGAAGATCGATCATCTTCTCATGGTTGGCAGGGTCATAGCTGATGTTGCCAGTGCGATCTTCTTTTTCGATGCCTCCAACACGGTGCATGAGGTTCGGCGTACCGGGAATCGCCCATGGGCGAGCCAGTGTTTCAGGATCTCGCAGGTACGGAAGGAAGATGCCATCGCCGTCTTCGTTTGTTCCGTTGTATTCGGTAGCGAAGTCGACGCCAATATCTGGCAGCGTGCCGACATCGGGCAACAACCACGGCTCGGAGCTGTTGGCGAGATACCCGTCTGACAACAACATGACAGGCGTGCGGTACTTCAACGCGATACGCGATGCTTCGATCGCGGCATCGAAACAATCAGCAGGCGATTGCGCTGCAACGATTGGCATCGGCGACTCTGAGTGCCTTCCGAACATCGCCATTAATAGATCGGCGGCTTCTGGTTTCGTGGGCAGGCCAGTGGAAGGGCCACCTCTTTGAACGTCGATGATGACCATCGGTAACTCGAGGCTGATAGCGAGCCCGATTGTCTCGCCTTTGAGCGCTACACCTGGGCCAGAAGTAGTGGTGAAAGCCAATGCGCCACCGTAGGCGGCACCCAGCGCCGCGCCACAGGCCGCTATCTCGTCTTCGG
The DNA here is from genome assembly GCA_964569385.1 of uncultured Acidimicrobiales bacterium. Classification (GTDB taxonomy): domain Bacteria; phylum Actinomycetota; class Acidimicrobiia; order Acidimicrobiales; family Poriferisodalaceae; genus JAADHX01. The sequence continues at coordinate 5,061 of CAZMUM010000047.1, read as the reverse complement.
CCTGAAAGGTACGAACGCCAAAGTTCTTGTGCTTGGACATCTCGTGCAAGATGTCGGTGGCTGGAGTGATTGGGTACGAGCCCAAGAACACGGACAAATTTGCTAGCTGCCCAGCTGCTATGCAGCCCCAAGCCAACGCGGTATTGCCGTTGACGTTGGTGTATTCACCGCTGGGTAGCTCGGCCGGTTTGATTTCGTAGTGAGCTTCGAAAACCTCGGCAGTTTCGCCGAAGTTGTATCCCGCGTTGAAAGCCGCGATGTTGGAGGCAATGATGATCTCGCGCCCCGCGAACTTCTCCTTGACCCACTGGAGTGTTGGTTCGGTAGGTCGCGAGTACATCCATGAGATAAGCCCAAGGGCGAAGAAGTTCTTCGACCGCTCGGCATCGCGGGGCTTGACACCAAGCTCGGCGGTGGCGGTCTTGGTGAGTTCGGCCATTGGAACCGAGTACAGCCGGTACTCCTCGAGCGAGCCGTCTTCGAGCGGATTCGATTTGTAGCCAGCCTTGTCGAGGTTGCGTTGGGTGAAGGCATCACTGTTGACAATCACTGCCCCACCCTGGGTCAGGTGATGCAACTGGGCCTTGAGTGCGGCTGGGTTCATGCAAACCAGCACGGTAGGCGCATCGCCCGGGGTGCTGATGGCAAAGTCGGAGATCCGGACTTGGAACGCGGACACCCCTGCAAGGGTGCCTTGTGGCGCGCGGATCTCGGCTGGGAACTCAGGCAAAGTCGCGAGGTCGTTGCCAAAAACAGCCGAAGCGCTTGTGAAGCGATCGCCGGTCAGTTGCATGCCGTCGCCAGAGTCTCCAGCGAAACGAATGACCACCTCAGAGATCTCCTGAAGTGGGAGCTCTCGCGGTGCTGTGTCGGTCATATTGTCAGGTCCTTGGGCGCAATAGCTGTCTGGGCATTCGGCGTATGACGATACCCGCGAAACTGTCGAGGTGAGAAACATCTTTCGTACGTTAGGTTTTCATCGTCCGCGGCGCCGCGCCCGATAGCCAAGTCGCTGTTGGTAACCAAGCCGCGCTTGGTAACCAAGCAACATTGAGCTCAGGTTTCGATTCTGGCCTTCGCTCGTTTCATAAGCCGCTGGCGCGCTGCTGGGCGGTCGCGCTGCACGGCCTCAGCGACGACTTCGGTTCGGCTGACGGTGGTCCCTCCGGCCCTAAAGAATCGTCTGACGACTTGACCAGTAGCGATCACCCGATCGCCAGCTGTTAACGAACGCCATGAGGACTTTGGGCTCGTCCACGCTACGGGAACCGAACGGGTGGCCTCGCCAACGACGCGGGTGGTGATCTCGAACGAGACGAGCTGATCGCCAGATGGCAGGGTTCGTTCGATTGGATCGGACGACAAAGTACCAACAATGGTCGCGGTGTTGATATCGACTTCGGCGTTGTCAGGCGCCACGGCGGTTGCTCGCTTGTCGGCCGATGATGCAGCGGGTTGTGAGCGGATAGCGGTCATATGTTTCCTCTTGGTTCGTGCGTGCATGGTTGGAGAGGAAGTGAGTGCCGTTAGGCCCATGACCATTGTTCCATGACCCTGTGACACTTGGCCCAGCGACATATGGCCCAGTGGGCCTGAACCGCTATTGCATGGATCGAAGCCGAGCACCAACGTCGGCGAAGCCGCTATCGGTGGCCGCTACACGTTCGAACCCCCGACGAGCACGCTGAGAGTCGCCGCTGCGCTCGTACATGTCGGCCAGTGCGTACCAGAGGCGTAGATGATGGTCCTTCGGCGACTTGGTGCGTACCGGCCCCTGTTCGAGAATCCGAATTGCGCCGGCAAGGTCGCCTTGATCGGCCCTAGAACCAGCCATCACGATGCGGCCCTCGGTGATGACATCGGCGTCGGGGTGGTCTTGGCGAAGCTCCTCCCAAAGATCGGCAACCGCTCGGTGCTGACCAAGCGCACGGTGGGCATCGGCGCGCACGGGGTGCTGCTCGGACGAGCCGGTCATCGCCGCCGCCACCTCGAGTTCGGCTATGGCTTCGGCCCAACGCCCAAGGCGGTAGAGCGTGAGGCCGTAGAGCTCCCTGATGTCGCTGATGTGGGCTTGTTCGGACGAGATCGGCTTCAGGATGCGTCGAGCGTCTTCAAAGCGCTCCGCGGCAAACGCACTAGCCGCATCTCGTACCCTGTTTCGGGCTCGAGCGCGCTGGGTGTCAGTACCCAAGAGATCGGCCGCGTCGAGCTCGATCTCGATGCGCGGCGGGCGCTCATGCTTTAGCTTGCTCGACGCAACGCGCTTTTTGTCGACGCGTTCCCATTTCTCCTGAGGCTCGGGCGGATCGCCTCGATCGCGCTCGATGGGCTGATCTCGTTCGTCGTCGCGCCGCGCCGAATCGGCGCCCTTGCGAGCCACACGGCCCCAGCCCTCACGTTTGGGCGGTTCTGGTTTGATGTAACGACCATCGGGCCTTCGCTGATCACTATCTGATTGAGAGCGCCCTGACTGAGACCGCCCTGTTTGAGAGCGGCCAGGCTGAGGCCGACCACGATCGTTGCCGTGTTTGCGGCCTCTCGACGAGCCGTGGTCGCGAGGGTTTCTTTGGTTGGATGGCGACATAGGACTCCGATGATGCCAGGTGGGAACGTTGTGTGCCCCACGGTCGAGTGAGCATGGTCTAGTGCCTTAGAGCGAACCCAGTTTGGCCAAAAATGCCGATGGTCGCCCCTAGGGGCGACCATCTTAGAGAAAATCCGGCGGTGTCCTACTCTCCCAGGGGGTCTACCCCCAAGTACCATCGGCGCTGACGAGCTTAACTTCCGTGTTCGAAATGGGAACGGGTGTGGCCTCGTCGCTATCACCACCGGAGACCGGTAGCCGCTGGCATCACATCTCAACCTCTGCTAGAGGGTGAGATGGCGCCAACAAGCGATCTTGTATTTCTGTGTACGTCGAGTCACCTCGAGTACTCCATAGCGAGCACGAGCAGATCCAAGCCCTCGGCCGATTAGTACCGGTCTGCTGAACACATTGCTGTGCTTACACATCCGGCCTATCAACGTGGTGGTCTGCCACAGGCCTTACCCGGTTATCCCGGTGGGAGAAATCATCTTTGAACAGGCTTCCCGCTTAGATGCTTTCAGCGGTTATCCCTTCCGCAGGTCGCTAACCAGCCATGCTCCTGGCGGAACAACTGGCACACGAGAGCTGCGTCCATCCCGGTCCTCTCGTACTAGGGACAGCCTTCATCAATTCTCCTACGGCTACAGAGGATAGGGACCGAACTGTCTCACGACGTTCTAAACCCAGCTCGCGTACCGCTTTAATGGGCGAACAGCCCAACCCTTGGGACCTGCTTCAGCCCCAGGATGCGATGAGCCGACATCGAGGTGCCAAACCTTCCCGTCGATATGGACTCTTGGGGAAGATGAGCCTGTTATCCCCGGGGTACCTTTTATCCGTTGAGCAACGACGCTTCCACACGCTATCGCTGGATCACTATGCCCGACTTTCGTCCCTGCTCGACTTGTAGGTCTCGCAGTCAAGCTCCCTTATGCCATTGCACTCGACGGCTGATTACCAACCAGCCTGAGGGAACCTTTGGACGCCTCCGTTACTCTTTAGGAGGCGACCGCCCCAGTCAAACTACCCACCTGACGCTGTTCCCGACCCAGTTAATGGGCCCAGGTTAGAGCCTCAACATATGCAGGGTGGTATTTCAAGGTTGACTCCACGCTAACTAGCGTTAACGCTTCCAAGTCTCCCACCTATCCTACACAGCACATGTCAAAACCCAACATCAAGCTGTAGTAAAGGTCCACGGGGTCTTTCCGTCCTTCTGTAGCTAACGAGCATCTTTACTCGTACTTCAATTTCGCCGAGTCTATGGTTGAGACAGTGGGAAAGTCGTTACGCCATTCGTGCAGGTCGGAACTTACCCGACAAGGAATTTCGCTACCTTAGGACCGTTATAGTTACGGCCGCCGTTTACCGGGGCTTAGGTTCAGAGCTTCGCCCGAGGGCTAACCCTTCCCCGTAACCTTCCGGCACCGGGCAGGCGTCACAGCGTATACATCGACTTACGTCTTAGCACGCTGCTGTGTTTTTAGTAAACAGTCGCTTTCCCCAATTTTGTGCCACCTCTTCGGGCTCAGACAGCTTGTGTCTTCACCCTGGCGAGGTCATCCTTCTCCCGAAGTTACGGATGGATTTTGCCGAGTTCCTTAACCATAGTTATCTCGTACGCCTTAGTATTTTCTACCTGCCCACCTGTGTTGGTTTGGGGTACGGGCACCACGCGAACTTGCTAGAGGCTTTTCTTGGCAGCATGGAATCAGTGACTTCGCCTGATACGGCTCGGCGTCGCGTCTCAGGCTTGATGAGGTCCGGATTTACCTAGACCTCGCCCTACACGCTTACCCCGGGACAACCATCGCCCGGGCTCACTTATCCTCCTGCGTCCCCTCATTGCTTTCCGCCTAGAACTGGGTCGGTTCGTCGTTTCCGAAAGGAAGGACAGCCCCTTAGCAAGTTCTGATTGGAATGGACGCGCACGCGGTGGTACTGGAATATCAACCAGTTGTGCATCGACTACGCCTTTCGGCCTCGCCTTAGCTCCCGACTTACCCTGGGTGGAATAGCCTTCCCCAGGAACCCTTGGGCTTTCGGCGGAGGGGTTTCTCACCCCTCTCTACGCTACTCATGCCAGCATTCTCACTCGTATCCGCTCCACAGACGTTCACACACCTGCTTCAGTGCAAATACGACGCTCCCCTACCCCTCCATACTTAACGTATGAAAGACACGGCTTCGGTAATGGATTTAGCCCCGTTACATTATCCGCGCAAGGCCACTCGACCAGTGAGCTGTTACGCACTCTTTAAAGGGTGGCTGCTTCTAAGCCAACCTCCTGGCTGTCTGTGCAATCCCACATCGTTTACCACTTAGTACAGAATTAGGGGCCTTAGCTGGTGATCTGGGCTGTTTCCCTCTCGACCATCGAAGCTCATCCCCCGAGGTCTCACTGCCGCACTCTGGAACCATGGCATTCGGAGTTTGGTTGGGGTCGGTAACCTTGTGGGGCCCCTAACCCATCC
>CAZMUM010000046.1:0-33167 GCA_964569385.1 uncultured Acidimicrobiales bacterium | reverse complement strand
ACGAGCACACAGTCTCGCATCACACACCATCAACCATATACCGTGCAGACCCGAGGGCTGTGACGTCGACGTTGAGCAGGTGTGCGGCGAGGCCGGGGTCTGCGATGTGGATCTTGGGTGATCGGTTGAGTCGGTGGAGGCGTTTGTTGTGCCAGGCGGGGACTCGCTGGATGATGGAGAGGTCTTCGAGCAGGGTGATGTAGGTGTCGGCTGTTCCCTTGGCTACGTCGGCGTCTCTGGCGGTTGCTTCTTTGTTTAGTTCTTGTCCGGTGCGGGCGACGCATGATGACAGCACAGAGCGGAGCTTTCGTGGGTGAGGGTTGGTCGTGGCGATCTGTGCTGCGTCGCGGTCGACGAGCTGTTCGACGTATCCGTCGAACCAGCGGGAACGACTTCGATCTGATCTGCCGATGACATCGGGAAATCTTCCAGCGACGACCCTGGCAAGGTAGCCGTGGCGGCTGAGGCCAGAATGGCCGAACGTCGGCGCTTCATCGGCGAAGAGGGTGTCGATGGGGTTGTAGGTGTTGTTGTCTTCGAGTTCGCTTTGGGTCAAGCCCGACATCTGAACTCTGATGAGTCGGCCGGTTCCCGGCCAGGTAGCAGCTTGTTGTGCAGCACGGACCGAACCTGTCACGATGAATCGACCAGGGGTGCTCGAGAGGTCGGCGTCGACGGCACGCTTGACAGCGCCGAGAATCTCCGGAGCTTCCTGCCACTCATCGATCAGCACGCGGCCGGAAGTGGCTGCGAGGATCCCATCTGGGTCCTCGATTGCCGCTCTGCGGACACCCGGGGTCGAGAGATCGCACAAGCAGCTGTCTTGATTCGACCGATCTGCCGGATATATTTTGGGCGATCTGCCGCAGTGCGAGTGCTCGATCAGCGGGAACGCTAAAAGTAGTACCGAGTGGGGCCTTGTGCCCATCGAGGCGGTTACAAGCAAGACTCCGAGTTAGTCTGGTCACCTGTGCCGCTGAAGTCTGTAAGGATCTCACTCGGTGTGGGAACCGAAGACGCCCAGTCGTCGTTGGTAACTACAACGAGTAAGCGCGGGGAGCAACTGAATCAACATGGCTGAATTCTGGGATGCGGCGACCACTCCAGTCGCGATCATCTTCTTCATACCACTTGGGGTCAGCCTGGTTCTGTGGCTGGTTTCGATGATCGGCATCCTCGATATTGGCGGCGACATAGGCGACGGCTTCGGCGAGGACGCAGTGGCGTCGCTTGGCCTTGGTGGAGTTCCGCCATTGGTTGTGTTCTCGATCGTCTCGCTAATTGCTTGGTTCCTGGCCGTGGTGGCGGCGCTGTTCTTTCTCGACCCGCTTGGCGGGATGACCCTTGTGGCCGCATCGGCGGCTGTGTTCGTGATGGCCCTTGCTACTGCATTGTTTCTCGGCTCAAGGCTGGCCCGACCTCTCGGGCGCCTAATGGAGACTGCAACCGCCCCTAGTGCGATGGAGTTAGTTGGCCGAGAGGCCACGGTGCGCTCAGGTCGGGTAGATGCAGGCTTTGGCTACGCCGACGCCATCTGGGACGACGGCTCGATGTCGCGCATCGACGTGCGCGACGGCAACGCACTTGGGCTTGGCCCAGGCGACACAATTCGACTTATGTCATGGAATTCCGACTCTGCCACTTACGGCGTGACGAATGATGACCAACTGTTCGGCAATAAGGGAGACAACTGACAATGAGCGGACTTCTAACAGCGGTGGGTGTCGTGATCGTCATCGTCGCGGTCGTGGCAATCGGGTTTGGTCTATTAGTGACGCGGCTGTTCCGCAAGGTGCCTCAAGGCCAAGCGCTAGTTGTCTCGAAGTGGAAAGAAGTTGTCGTCACCTTCACCGGTCAGGTGGTAATCCCGGTCATCCATAAAGCCGAGGTAATGGACATCTCGGTGAAGAACATTCAGGTCGACCGCCGAGGCAAGGATGGCCTGGTCTGCAAGGACAACGTTCGTGCCGACATATCCGTCGACTTCTACGTCAAGGTCGACAAAACCGAAGAAGCCGTCATTCGTGTGGCCCAGCAGGTCGGCACTGTTCGAGCCTCCGACCTCAACACCCTTCGCGAGTTGTTTGCGGCCAAGTTCTCCGAGGCTCTCAAATCGGCAGGCAAGGAATTCGACTTCGAGGATCTCTACACATCACGCCAACAATTCAAGGATGTGATCATTGGCATCATCGGCCAAGACCTAAACGGGTACGTGCTTGAAGATGTCGCTATCGACTACCTCGAACAGACAGCGATCGAAGAGCTCGACCCGACCAACATCCTCGATGCCGACGGCATTCGTAAGATCACCGAGCGCACCGTCGAACAGCACATTCGCACCAACGACGCCCAAGAGCGCGAGCGCGAAGAAACGACTCGCCGCACCACCGATGCCGACAAAGCCGTCTTCGAGATGGACCGCGACCGGGCCGAAGCCCTGGCTCGTCAGCAACAGGAGATCCGGACCGTTCAAGCCAGATCCGATGCCGAAGCCAAACAGGTCGAAGCCGAGGCAGTCCGTATCGCCGAGGAAGCCCGGATAGCTGCCGAAGAAGGGATCGGGGTTGCCGACCAGAACAAGGATCGCGAGATCGCACTGGCAGACGCCAACAGGCAGCGAGTCATTGCCGTGCAAACAGAAGAGATTGAGCGCGATCGAGCTCTAGCCGAGGTCGGGCGTGAAACCGCTGTGGCCGAGGCGGCTAAGGAGAAAGAAACTAGCGAACGTGCTCTCGCCGAGCTGACTCGGGGCCGGGTCGAAGCAGATCTGGGAGTGGCTGAGAAAGAAGAAGAGATAGCCACGCTACGTGTCGTCGAAGAGGCTCAGCGCCAGGCAACCTCGGAGGTTAAGACGGCCGAGGGCCTAGCCGAGGCTGCCTTTATAGCCAGAGTCAAAGAAGCCGATGCGGACAAACAGGCCGCAGGATCTGAGGCCGAACGGCTCACTACCCTTGCCCGCGCCGAAGCCGATGCTGCCAGCCAAGAAATGCAGGCATCGAAACGCCGTGCCGAAGGCACCCAGGCTGTATCGGCGGCCGAGGGCCTCGCCGAAGTTCAGGTCGAGCGTGAACGTGCTGATGCCATTCGAGCCACCGGTCTTGCCGAGGTCGAGGTCAAAAAGGCTGATGCCGAGGCGTTGCGCGAGGTAGGAATGGCCGAGGGCGATGCCACCAAGGCCCGGCTCGAAGGCGAAGGCGAAGGTCTGAAGGCCAAGTCCGAAGGTGTCGGCGCTATGACTGCCGCCGGGCAAGACCACGAGGAGTTCCGCCTGCGGCTCGACGTAAACCGAGAAGTTGAGCTTGCCGCCATCGGCGCCAAGGCCGACGTAGCCAAGTCGGCTGCCGCGGCCTTGGGTGAGTCGTTGTCGAACGCCGACATGACAATCGTTTCCGACGAGGGCATTGTCGAGCGCATCTTGTCGGCTGCGGGCCACGGCCAAGCCATCGATGGATTTGTCGGTAGCAGCGACGCTGGCCGTCGGATGCTTCAGCCATACCTCGAAGGCGACTCGAACATTATCTCCGATGTCGCTGATGGCCTTGGCGGAATCGGGGCAGCCGGTATCCGCGATCTGACCATTGCCGACCTCGTGTCGAGAATCGGCGGTCGGCTCGGATCTGGTGGAAACGATCTGGTTGCCACGCTGCGAGAAGCCATCGAGGCTGGTGGTTTAAGTGACCGACCCGTTGGTGAACTTCTCGACGGCGACGATCGCTGAGCCAATCAATGACCGATACCGGCGACGCCTCCGCGGGTCAGACGAGCGCTGACACCGGCAGCCCAGCAGGTGGCAACTACGACCTGCTGAGGCGCCGATTGCGCGGCCGCGTCCGCGACACGGTTGAGGCCGCGACATCGCTCGACCGTCTACGAACCGAATCGTTTGGCAGCACGCAGTTGCGGCTGGCCGGATCAGACAGGCTTCGCACGGACCTCGCGTGCAGGCCTCGAGACGTAGTTCGTGTCGGCGACCTGCTGATGCTCGGCTATCGGGTCTCTCCAGAGCTGGCTCAGCTGACGCCCGAACATGTCTTTGGGTTGTACGAACGTGGCGCCGATGACGAGCTTGCTCCGATTGGTGCCGACGATGAGCGGAATTTCCTAGCCGAGCCGGCATTCCGCGAAGAGTTCGACAAACTCCACCGCTTTTATGGCAAAGCCCGATTCTCCGACCTGCGTCGCGGTGCTAACCAACTGCTAGCGGCATTCCGGATCGGCGAACGAGTCGATGACCTTGTAGTTCTTCGCTGGACCGTAGCGATCGACGGGACAGTATCGTTCGTCGATGCCAGAGGCGACCGCGACTACACGTGGCCAGATTCTCACGACATGACTTGGGTGCGAAGCACCCGCGAAGATCAGCGTCCCGGCACCCACCCGACAGTGTCGGTGCTTGACGAAGTGTTCGTCGGGTTCCGCGGCGGTCGTCTTCAGTTACGCATCGAAGATGGCACGCCGGGCGGACGAGTCGAAACCGACGAACCGGTCGAGGTACCTGGTCAGTCGTTGGCCGACGTCGGGGTTTCCTACGCCGAGTTCGGAGAAGAGCTGGCTATCAGCGTCGAGCTCTATTCCGAGCCACCTCGCTTTTACTTATTCGGTCGTCGTACCCGCAGCGGAACCAGGGTCGACGCTCTCGGTGATGCGGCGCGCGTTCTGCCTGGTGGTGATGGTGTGGTTTTCCCCGGTGGATATCACCTGGCTACCACCGGGACGCGATTGTTCGACGTTTCGAGCGACGGAATGGTGTTCGAAGAAGTTGTCGCGGCACCAAACGGTGAAGACCTGCTCTACGTCTTTCATCACCGCGACAGTGGCGAGTACTTATTAGCTCCATACAACCTGGTGCGACGCGAGATCTCACAGCTCATCCCATGCCACGGATTCGCAATGTTTGCCGACGGCCAAATGATGCTGTTCAGAGGTGGTCCCGACGATGCCGAGCTGTCACGCGTTCACCCCATCCAATGGTGGGACACACCGTTTGTCGATGCCGAGTTCGCCGACAGCGAGACCTCGACCGGCGACACTTGGGTTGATCGAGTTGGCAACGCTGATCTTGTAGCTGGATTGGGAGACGCCTACGACGTAGGCCAGCTGGCCGACGATGTCGACCCCTCCGAGCGCACTTGGGAAGCCATAATCGTTGCCGCGAGGCGCGCACTGGATACCCACTTGTGGATGGCCGACCCCGAGGCCGAAGATCTACGCGGCGGCTTGCGCGACATCGTGAGCACGGCCGGCCTGTTGGTCGACGAGTACGCCAAAGTTCGGCGGCTGCGAGCTGAAGCCGCAGCCCGTCTCGAAGCTGCCGAACGCGACTCGCGCCGGACAGTCGACGAGGCCAGCCGGGCCTCCTCGGCCACCGATGTGGTCGAGGCTCTTGGGCTACTTCGTCGGGCCAGAGGACAAGCGTCGCTACTCAACGATGTGCCCGAGATCGACGACACAGCTGTTGCTCAACTGACTTCTGATCTCGACGATGCCATCAGCGGGCTGGCCGAAAGAGCCGCTGAGGTTCTCGACGACGATCGGGCCTTCGCCGATTTCGAGACACGTCTTGAGTCGTTAGTAGTCGAGGGTTTGGCGGGCGCCACAGCGCTCGATGTGAACCACATCATGGAACAGGTTCTGGCGGTAACCGGCGACCTAGAGGCGGTGGTGGATGCAGTGTCGGCCCTAGATGCCGGAGACCCAACCGCACGGACGCGAATTGTTCGCCGCATCGCCGACATCACTGCTAGTACCAACCGAGCGAGAGCCCAGCTCGACGGCCGTGTACGCGAGTTGCGGTCCTCGGAGTCAGACGAAGCCTTCGACGCCGAGGTCGCGCTGCTGGAGCAGTCGATGTCTGCTGCGGTAGTCGGCACTACGAACCCAGACGAATGCGATGCCGAGCTAGGGCGTTTGCTCGTAAACCTCGAACGGATCGACAGTCGCTACGGCGAAGAACCCGACCGAATCGATCGAATGGTCGAACTTCGAGACCGCCTGAACGAGACGTTCGGGGCGCGCCGCTCTGAGTTGGTCGACCAGCGAGCCCGCCGTACCCAACGGCTGGTTGAGGCGGCGCGTCGTCTGCTTGGAACCGTGGTCAAGCGCGCTGGAGAGGCGGCCGACGAAGCCGAGATCGCCAGTTTCTTTGCTGCCGACCAGATGGTGGCGAGGGTGCGGAGCCTGGCCGACGAACTACAAGAGTTGGGCGAGGTCGGTCAAGCGTCGGAAGTCCGTACAGAGTTGAACGCGGCGGCCGAAGAAGCTCGGCGGCGGGTTCGTGACCGAACCGATCTTGTAGCCGAAGACGGCTCGCTCGCGTTTGGAGGGTTCAATTTCGCGCCCAACGAACAACCATTCGAAATTGTGCTGTCACCGACTTCGGGTGGCGTCGACGTGACTGTTACCGGTACTGACTATCGCCAGGACGTGTCGGCCGAGCTGAGCGACTTCGCAGATCTAATGTCGCGGCCCTATCCGTCAGAGACCGACGATGTCAGCCGAGCCGAGTACTTAGCTTGGGCTGTTCTCCGCGGCGACGGTGACCGCCGGGTCGAACTGTCCACCGCTGCGGCGGTACCAGAAAAGCTGGCGGCCCTGGTGCGGGCGGTTACCGAGCGCAGACACGGTGAAGGTTACGAAGTTGGCGTACACGACCACGACGCGACCAGGCTTCTGGCCGCGTTAACCGCTCAGGGCAATGACGAACCGGTCCTCGGACACGCGGGGATGAGTCGCGCACTCGGCCGTATATTTGTGGCATCGATCGACTCGGCCGCAGTTGTTGCTCACGCCACACGGGCTCGCGCGGCTAGATCGGCACGCGACCGAGTCGGAGTCGCTGATGGGATCAAGAGGGTCCGCTCCGAGATCGACCAACATTTGGCTGGCGTCCTGGCGCACCTCGACGCGCGGGCTCGTCGTGGCGTAACCGGCTACCTGGCTGACGATCTTGGTGTACGTGGGCTCGATCTCGCTGTCCCGTCCACTGCTACCGAGCTGCTGGTTCGTATCAAAGATGTTCTTGGCAAGGAAGGGTTCGAGGAGTTGAACTCGGCTCTTAGCTCGACACCTGACGTTGTTTCGAGGTTCGCCACCGCCCAAGACTGGGTCGGTGGTGTCGTAGCCAACGACTCCAATCTGGCCGAGTTTGAGTTCGATGTTGCCGAGGCGGCCGCGTTGCTGGCGGCTCCCGATGTTGGACAGCGCGAAGTACCCCATGCCGGCGCGTTCAACGTCGACGGTTTGGTCAGTGAACATCGTCGCATCGACGGTGGCGAGATGCGCCTCCGATTCGACGAGATGGCGCAGCGGGTCGGCGGCTTGTTCGAGGATATGCAGACTCGGTGGCCGCAATATCAGGCGGCAAGGCGCGCCGTTGTTAGCCAGGCCAGTGTCGAGGTTGACCTCGACTCGCACCGGCCTCAGGTGATGGCTGGGTTCGTTCGGAATCGGCTCATCGACCGCGCCCTGTTGCCGTTGGTTGGGGCCAACCTCTCGCGCCAGATCGGCACCGTCGATGCCACCGACCTGAGCCGAAGCGGACTTCTTGTACTGACATCTCCGCCTGGGTATGGCAAGACAACGCTCATGGCCTGGCTGGCCGACCGGCTTGGCATGCTGATGGTGAAGGTCAATGGTCCTGCTCTCGGAACCGACACCACATCGCTCGATCCCGCCGCGGCGCCAAACGCGGCCGCGCGGGCCGAGGTCGAGAAGGTCAATCTCGCTCTTCGGTTCGGTCGCAACGTCATGTTGTTCATCGACGACGTGCAGTTCACCTCTGCGGAGTTCTTGTCTCGATTCATTCCACTCGCCGATGCAACTCGCCGAATCGAAGGCGTAGCCGACGGCGATGCCATTACCTTCGACCTCCGCGGCAAACGTCTTGCCGTGGTGATGGCCGGTAACCCGTATTCGTCTGGTGGAAGCAGGTTCGATCTCCCCGACATGTTGGTCAACCGCGCCGACGTACACAATCTCGGTGATGTCGCCGACGAACACGATCAAGACTTTGCGCTTTCGTATCTGGAGAACAGCCTGACCGCTTGCCCGGCTCTGGCTGGTTCGGCTGGCCGGTTGATCGACGACATCGAAGCAGTGCTCGGCATGGCCAAAGGCACCAGGCCCGCTAGTACCGACGGCCTTGAACACCGTTGGGACGGCCCACAACTGTCCGAAACCGTTCGACTGATCGGCCTTCTAGATCGGGCTCAAGACACTGTCATGGCCGTAAACGATGCCTACGTTCGATCGGCGGCCACGGCCGAAACCGACCGTGATGCACCGCCATTTCTCCTTCAGGGCTCCTACCGCAACATGGCCCGTATTGCCTCGAGTGTGGTGCCGGCGATGACCGACGACGAACTCGACCAGCTAGTCGAGGATCACTATCAATCTGAGGCCCAAACTCTTACCGATCGCGCCGAGCAGAACCTTCTGGCTTTGGGTTTTTTACGGGGCACACTGGCCGAAGACGAGTTGAAGCGGTGGAGTGCCATAACCAAACGTTGGTCGACCAAGGTCGCCGACCCTGCGGCTGGGGTGGTCGACGCTCTCGACCGAATCGCCGACGCCATGGGCAATGCTGCGATTCCTGTAATCGGATCCGACTGACTTCTAGCGGTCGGCCAACCAGGCAACGATTGCTTCGCCTATCTCGTGAGGACTGTCTTCTTGGATGAAGTGATTGCCCGACACCAGCACCTCGGTCTGGTTGGCGAACGTTCTGGCGTGAGCCAACTGAGGCCCCGTCATGATGGCCCCCGGCTCGGCGTTGACCAGCAGCTTTGGCACGTCGGCGGTAACGAGCCAGTCTGAGTAGGCGCTGACGATTTCGACGACGTCGGCAGGCTCGCCACCGAGTGGTATCTGACGGGGCCAAGTGAGCGTCGGTCGGCGAGCGGCCGCATCGACAAATGGACGTCGGTACTCGGCCATTTCGGCATCGGTGAGCGTTCGAAGAATCGAGCCAGGCAAAATTGCTTCGACGAAGAGGTTCTTGTCGATGACCATTTCCTCGCCTGCCGGCGATCGCATACTTTCGAAGATAGCGGTGGCAGCATCGGGCCAGTCGTCCCAGTCCATAGCCCGCACGATCGACTCCATGTACACAATTCCCGCGACGCGGGCGGGGTGCCGATGAGCCCAGTCGAAGCCCAGTGCCGAGCCCCAGTCGTGGATGACGAGCGTGACGTTGTCGCCAATGTCGAGTTGGTCGAGCAGTCCATCGAGATAACGACGGTGCTCCACGAATTGGTAGGAGTCTGGCCCGGTGTCGTCGAGCTTGGCCGAATCGCCCATGCCAATCAGATCAGGAGATATGCAGCGACCGTGCGGTTCGAGGTGAGGAATGATGTTGCGCCAAAGATACGACGACGTCGGGTTGCCGTGAAGGAACAAGAACGTGTTGTCGCCCTCGCCTCGCTCGTGAAACGCCATCGACTTGCCGTTCACGGTTGCGAACGATTTGGACAGCGGTGTTTCGTCAAAGGTGGTCATGTGGTTGCTCCTCGACTCTGGGCTTCGATCCTAGGTGGTTGGTTAGGCCAGGGTGACTAGTTCCTTAGCCGTTTCGATGGTGGCCGAGATAGACGGTTCGTCGCCAAACGACACGTGGACGCCCTCAACTCCGAGGCTGCCGAAGTGGTCGGCCAACGCCTGATGTTGGGGATGACGAATCGATAGGCCCACAATCTCACCTGCGGTTGGTGTCGAGCGAGCTGGATGTTCGCTTTGACCCCAGTCGATGTAGAACGGATTCAGGTCTCCGAAGCGGCCTGGATTTGGTGAGAACAGATGCCATGCGAGCGTCACGCCGTCGGGCCGAACCCGGCTCATCGCGAATGGTCCAACACCATCGAAACCGGCATCGGCAGACACACGGGCCACCTCGTCGAGGCTTGTCTTTGGGCGCATACAGAACGTGAAGAGCTTCGGCTCGGCCAAGGTGCGGCAGTAGTCGATCCAGCGGTGCTTGCCGCCAGTCGGTTGTTGGGGAGCAACAATCTCGACATAGGTCTTGTCGCCGAGTGAAGCCAGAGCGTTGTGGGTGCCAAGGCCCTCGTGGGCACCGCCAAAGGTGGGTGCGACCCCCGTGAGTGCCTCGAAGGCGGCACACCCCGAATCGAGATCGGGTGCGGCGTACACCAAGTGGTCAAGACCGCTTAGATCAGTCATGGTTTTCAGACTATTCGCTGTGCATGAGAAACTTCGCACCGAGGATCGAGTAAAACCAGCCCATGCCCAACGTTGTTAAACCACCCAACAGCTCAACCCTGTTCGACCTGACGGGTCAGGTCGCCATCGTTACAGGAGCATCTAGCGGTTTCGGGGTGCGATTTTCTGAGGTACTAAGTAACGCTGGCGCCAACGTTGTGCTGGCGGCACGGCGCGAGGATCGCCTAACAGAGCTGGCAGCCAGGCTGCCGAACTCGTTGCCAATTCGCTGCGACGTGACCGACGACGAAGAGCTACGTCGACTTGTCGCCGAGTCGATCGACCAGTTCGGGAAGGTCGATATCTTGGTGAACAACGCCGGCACGTCGGATTCGCCGGTAAAGGCCGAAGAGGAGGACCCTGCCCTGTTCGCCATCAATACATCAAGCGGCCTATGTTGCGTCTAAGGCTGGCCTCACCGGCCTCACGAGGGACTTGGCAGCGCAGTGGGCTCGGCACCGAATCCGGGTAAACGCGATTGCACCCGGATATTTCGAGACCGAACTAACCAGCGATCTGTTTGTGGGCGAGATGGCCGCAGGCGGACAGCGCTACATCGAACGAGGTGCACTGATGCGACGGCCTGGAAACGAGGGCGAACTCGATGGTGTTCTCCTGTTGTTGGCTAGCTCGGCGAGCACCTACATCACCGGCGAAACTGTCGCCGTCGACGGAGGATGGACTGCCAAGTAACCCAGGCTGAACGGGTTCGAATCTTGCCGGTTTGCCTGGGATGCTACGAGCTGTTGCGGTTGAAGTACTGAGTAATCGCATTCTCTGTCGAATCAATGCCGACGGGTGTGGTCCCAGTGACGCGACTGAGCCAAGTGATCGACACCTCGCCGTCGGCTATGGCGCGACTATCGGTACCGACGGCATGCTCGATTGGGTCGCCCCAAGTCATAGCGATAGAGAACGTGCCCTCGTGGCCGGGTTTGGGCGTTAGTTCCGCAACCGATTCGGCGCGAGGCGTCATCTGGGACACGTCGGTTCGGCGCCACCCGACGATGTCGTCGAAGTGACGGTTGGGAACATTGATGTTGAGCACAACGGGTTCCGGCGGTGGTTCGGCCAGGAAACCCTCGACAGCCATGTCGGCAACCCGAACCGCAGACCCCCACTTCTGCTTAGCCACAATGTCGTCCCAGCTCTGGCCTTCAACACCCCAACCATCGACAGCCTGGCTAACCGCGATGCCGTGGATGCCACCAATACGCCCTGTGACTGCCGCTCCGATAGTGCCTGAGTGATACACGGCTCGACCGACGTTGGCCCCAGGGTTGATGCCAGACACCACAAGGTCGAACGGCCCGCCGAACGCTCCCATTCGGGCGTACATGACACAAAGCGCCGGAGGCCCGGCAACGGCCCACGCCTCGTCGATGCCTTCGACCTCGGCGACCGTCACCTCGGGCTCGTCGATAAACAACGAGCCGATTGCCGCAGCCGCGCCGGAGTACTCACTTGCTGGTGCGACGACGACCACTTCACCGTGTTTCCGCATGGCTTTGGCGAGCAAATGGAGACCGACAGAATCGATGCCGTCATCGTTGGTTAGCAAGATACGCATTGGCCGGACGTTATCGGCCAGAGTTGTCGATCACCTCAACACGACAAGCAGCCATTCCTGTCTCGGTAACGAGATGGGTCATCGGCACGTCGTGCTGACCCACAGGCACGGTGCGGGCGACTATTGCCTCATGTGCTACGCCAACCACGGCGGCTCCAGCGCTGACGCTTGGCAGGAGGCGATCGTAGTAACCAGCTCCGTGCCCCAAGCGCGATCCATCTCGTCCGAAGGCAACCGCCGGCACAAGCACGATGTCGATCGTCGCCGGATCGACCTTCGCGGCGCCGGCGGTTGGTTGTGCGTACCCATACCGATGGAGTTCGGTCGGAGCGGAGGCCCGGTGAACCGTAAGGACGTCGTCTGAGTTAGTTCTTGTCACATAAAACCGATCGCGGTCTGGCCGACTAAGCAGCCGATCAAGGTCAAGTTCGCCCGGCATTGGCCGATACGTCAAAACCGCACCTGATCTACTGTCCAGAAACTCGCAAAGATGGCGAATTACCTGCTCTGAAACGGTTGCTGATGGCGGTCGGGCAATCTGGCGAAGCCATCGTCGCCACTGTTGTTTCGTCGCACCTATCCCGCTAGCGGTCACTTCAGCTGCCCCCAATGTCGGATGAGTCGAGGATCCAGGTTGACCAAAGTGGTCCGCGGTCGGTGTACGACTGCAACAGATCGTCGGCAGTAACGTCGTCGTCGCGGTCGCATAGTCCTAGTGATGCACCCATCCACGCCAAAATCTGAGATGCCGGGTGACCAAGTTTGGCCAACTTCGGTAGCGAGACGGCTCCATCTCGTTTGGCCAGCCGCTCGCCGCCTGGTCCGAAGACCAGGGGAACGTGGGCATACGCGAGCCGGCGAAACCCAAGTAGTTCGCAGAGTCGTATCTGTGCTGGGGTTGACGCGAGGAGGTCGTCGCCGCGCACGACTTCTTCGACCATCTGCAACTGGTCGTCGATGACGACTGCAAGGTTGTAGGCCGGAACGCCGTCGTTTCGCCTGATCACGATGTCGTGGACAGGCCCGGTAAATGGTCCGGCAATTCGGTCGACGAAGTCGCGTTCGAGGCCACTACCGGCCAACCGAATAGCTGCTGGTCGCCCTGAGGCTGCTCGTTTGGCCCGTTCGGCAGCGCTGAGAGAGCGACACGTCCCCGGATAGCCCGATGCTCCTGCTCGATGGCTGGCCTGGGTGGCATCTCGAATCTCGCGCCGGGAGCAGAAACACTCGAAGGTGTGACCAGCCGAAACTAGCTCTTCGAGCGCGACCCGATACTGCTCGAGACGGCCAGATTGGCGAATTGGGTCGCCATCCCAGTCGAGGCCAAGTGATTCGAGATCGGCTAACTGGCTATCGATAAATCGACCAGACCGAGACCCAGGATCGAGGTCTTCGATGCGCAGCACGAAACTGCTCTTGCTGGCCCTGGCCCGAAGCCACGCCACCATGGCAGTTCGGAGATTCCCAACGTGCAGATTGCCCGTTGGGCTAGGCGCGTAGCGGCCATTTCTCATGTCGCTCAGCCCAGTTGGGTCTGCGTTGGTCCTATTGCTTCGGCTGCCCCCGCCTGCGTTGGTCCTATTGCTTCGGCTGCCCCCGCCTGCGTTGGCCCTATTGCTTCGGCTGCCCCCGCCTGCGCTTGGGCTTCGCGTTCGGCGGGCCAAGTGAGGCTTAGGTAACCCACCAATGCACCAACCGTTTCGGGGATGGTGTCTTCGACCAAACGCCACACTTGAACGCTCAGCATCCACGGCGTCGTCGGCGCTACGGCTTGGCCGACCTGATATCGAGCTCCAATCACGCCATCGATCGATGCGTACAGCCGACCATCGGCGCCCAAAATTAGCTGGGCTTCCAACTGGCGGACTCCGTCGGGAAACTGGAGCGGAACGGTGCCAGCACCAACAACCCAACCACGTGGACGACGGCCAAGACGTAGGCGATGTTTCTTGAACGTCTTCAGCCTTGAGAATCCGGTGGTGCCGACATCGTCGCCATGTCGAGCCGAAGCCCTGAAGGTGTTGACGATGTGGGCCAATTGGGTGCGTCGGGCAGTTTCGATACGGACTGCTTCTTGTGTATCGGACCTGTGCTGACGAGACGCGCGACCCCGTTCCTCGCGTTCGGCCTTAGCTGCGGCGCGTGGCGATAGGACAGCCTCAGAGTGATTGGTTGCGGTCGCGCTGTCGCGGACTCGTCTCGTTAGATCGCCCACCGACTCCTCTTTCCGGGTTGTCCCATCCGAATGAGACTACTTCTATGGAAGGCTGAACTCGACGTCACTGTCCGATAGTGACGACCTCACATCGGTGTCAGCAACAGCCGCAACGTCGGGACACCAGGCTCGCATGGCGTCTTCGAGGGCACCCTTGACCACGATTGCGACTTCCTTAGCGGTGGCTCTAGAGCACTCGACAACCACGCTGTCGTGAACAGTCTGAACGCCAACAGCGTCGGGGAACTGGGCCAGTCGTGTGTGCAGAAGCCCGTATGCGTCGAGCATGACGTCGGCGACTCCGCCCTGCACCGGCGCATTCCGGTAGGCGTTGGCCATACGGGCGACCCGTTCTCGGAGCGAGGTATCAAGTAGACGGCTTAGAGCATCGGCACCCATCAGATCGGCGACCTCATCGATCACGGCCCGCCGCAGAGCACGATCTTCGAGCATTTTCGTAATGCCAGAATCGGAGGAGTCTGGTGGAGTGGCACCCAGCTTGACGTTGAATCTGTCGTTGAGACGCACTCGAATTTGGGCCGGACTCGGTTTGTGCGAGGCGATGATGGTTGCCGCGCCCCTAGCCAGGATCCCCTCGGTGTGGATAGTGAACCTTTGGCGGCGACCAGCTTTCGTGAAGCTATCGAACGCGAAGGGTTTGCCATCGGCTCGAAGCGCTACTGGGGCGTGGAAAGACATCGCCCAAGCAACCTCGTCGAGAGTTAAGTGATCGAACTGTTCTTGAACCTCCTCGACCGAAGGCCACCGACGATTCTCGGCCCGAAACGCCCGGCGACTGGCGGTGATGGTCGGGAGGAGTTGATGGAGCCGCAGTGTTGCAATCCAGTCCATCGGGCCAGGATCGGTCGCAAGTCGGTCGATAATGCGGTCGCGATCGTCGCACCATTGGGCCACGCCTGGGTAGGCAGCCAGGTAGGCCTCAAGCAGGTTGCGTCCTTCGTCTGGAGTAGTAGGAACACCCGACTGCGAGAGGCTGCGCGCCAGACCGCCACCGCGTTGTCCGTAGACGATGCCGAAGTTGATTCGCTTCGACTTGGCCCGGTACTCCTCGTAACTCTTAGGGTCGTCATTGCCAAGTGCGGTCATGTCGATGCCAAACATGCGCTCTGCGGTTGCCGCGTGTACGTCCACTCCGTCGGCAAAGGCCTGACACAGAGCCTCATCGCCCGATAGTTGGGCCACGAACCGAAGCTCGGCCTGGCTGAGGTCGGAATAGACGAATACCTTCTCGTCGTCGGCTGGTTTGAAGTGCGGCTTCATGCGTGGAGAGAGGTTCTGGGCGTTGGGGTTACGTGAGGCCAGGCGGCCGGTGTTGGTACCCACTACCTGAAGGTACTCGGGGTGGATTCGGCCGTCGTCGCCGACATGGTCTTGGAGGTTCTCGCCGTATGTCGTGAGAATCTTGGTGTGCTCGCGGTACTCGAGCAGGGTGGTGCACAGCTCGCCGCCAATTTCGGCCAGAGTGTCGGCCCGCAGCGGATCGATGGGTTCGAGCGGTCGGCGATCGCCCATGTAGGCCTCAGTCCAGCGTAGAACCTCGTCGAGTGAGAACTCGTTGAGCATCTGTTTTGTTTGGCTCTCGCTGCCTGGGTTCCACGAGGGTTCGAGCTCGGCCGAAAACAGCGAGCCCTGTCCGCCCCCAGTTAGTTCGGCCAGGCGGGTGAGTGTGGCCACCCGGAGCTTTTCGATCTCGTGAAGTTGATCGTGCCAGCCATCCCAGTCGAATGGCAGACCGGCCCGTTCCATCTGGTCGAGAAACGGCCTGGCCAGTTGCTCGAGCGTGCACACCCGATTGAGTCCCAATTCGTCGATCTGAGTCGAGATGACATCGGCTACCCACAGCGTCTCGATCGCATCGGCGCCGGCGTAGCGAAGTTGTTCTTCGGTTAGTGGATCGCTCTCGGTGTAGGACAGTTGGGTGGTGCCTTTACCCTCGGCCCGGATACCTAAGTACCACTCAGCGGCCCAGGCGAGCCCGTGATAAAACCCGAACCCAGTAACGCCCTGGTGCAGGAGAGCGTCGGCGAGCTGAGCGTCCCACCACACGACTGGCTCGACGTCGAGTCCGGCCAGCCGCGCTGGTTCGATGAGGTCGCGTTCGATGACCCTGGCGTCGAAGTCGGCGTTCCAGGCATCGGCTTTCACCCCCGAAAGAGCCTTGGCGAGATCGAGGCGGTCGACAAGAGTGACATCAACAACCCAGGCCTGCTCGGTCCCGTCGGGGGCCCGAGTTGCAGCCGAGACCACCCGCAATGCGCCGGGGCCTGGTTCGATGTAAACCGTTTCGGTGTCGATAGCGGCTCGGTCGGCGTCGCGCAGCGCTGTTGCGAAGGCTTGCATTGTGTTGTCGGACACGACACACAGCGAGACATCGGATGGCTGCCGCGTGGGTCGTGGCCTTGGGTCTTTGACCGATGTCATGGTTGGCATCGTAGATCGGCGAAGTCAGCCACCGGAGTTGAAGGCTCCGGCATCGGCGGGAAGCGGTGTGGTGTCGTCGATGTCGTCGAGCCAGCCATCGGGAAGAGCGACACGTTTTGGACCGCCCGTGTGGCTGCGTTTGGTTCTGAGGGCAGTCTCGGGAAAGTCGGCTTCGGGAAAGTCGGCTACCGCATCGATGAGGTCCGTTACTGATTCGATTGAAGCCAGCCGCGCCCGCCTAGCGCCACCAACAGGGAACCCGGTGACGTACCAGATCGCGTGTTTGCGGAACTGGCGAATCGCGGTCGGGTCATTGTGCCAAGCGATGAGGCGCTCGGCGTGGTCGATCATGGTCTCGCCTACTGCGGCTAAGTCGGGTGGCAACGGGGGCTGTTCGCCTGCGAACACGGCGGCCAGCTCCCCAAATAGCCATGGTCGGCCAAGGCAACCTCGGCCAATCACCACCCCGTCGCAGCCTGTGTGGCGCATCATCCGAAGAGCATCCCATGATTCCCAAATATCGCCGTTGCCAAACACCGGAATGCTGGACACGTGGGCCTTCAGCTGCCCAATGGAATCCCAGTCGGCGTGGCCGCTGTAAAGCTCATATGCCGTGCGTCCATGGAGCGCGACGGCAGCACAACCAGCCTCTTCGGCGATGCGTCCAGTATCGAGAAACGTGAGATGGTCGTCGTTGATGCCCTTACGGAACTTCACCGTTACCGGGATGTCCTCAGCAGCCGTTACCGCAGCACGAATCATCTTGTCGAGTAGCCGCCGTTTCACAGGAAGCGCTGAGCCGCCTCCGAGGCGAGTTACTTTTGCGACGGGGCAGCCAAAGTTCATGTCGATGTGATCGACCTGGCCTTGGTCGACCAGACGCCTGACTGCCTCGCCAATGCTGTGCTCTTCGACGCCGTACAGCTGGATGCTTCGAGGCGACTCGTCTGGGCCGAACTGGGCCATTTTCCAAGTGGCGGCGTTATTCTCGATGAGGGCTCGCGCCGTGATCATCTGGTTCACATACAACCCGGCACCAAACTGGCGGCAAAGTGCCCTGAACGGAACATCAGTGACCCCGGCCATAGGAGCCAAGATCACTGGGGTGCTGAGTTCGATGGGTCCTATCGATGGAGCTGGGAACTCTCCCGCATGGGCTGGCTTCACTTCGGCGTTGATCTCGCTGCGAGGTGCCAAAACGACTTGGTCTGATGCCGTCATGACTGGGATCGTAGCGTCGTTACGTCGAGGCCGGCGCTGGTTATCAGTCGCATTGTTTCGACCATGGGCAAGCCAACAACGTTGCTAGCCGACCCGCTGATGCGCTCGACGAACACTCCGCCTTTGCCCTGGATGCCATAGGCCCCGGCCTTGTCCATTGGTTCGCCGGTAGCGACGTACCAGGCGATGTCGGCCTGGGACAGGTCGCTGAACGTCACGACCGTGTGAACCACGCAGCTTCTCGTTGCTCTATCGGTGTTGATGACAGCCACACCGGTGAACACGTCGTGGTCACGACCAGACAGAGCCCTCAGCATCTGAGCGGCTTGGGCCTTCGACGATGGTTTTCCGAGGATCAGTTGGTCGAGAGCCACGCAGGTATCGGCGGCGATGATGGCCGACTCCGATGAGCACGTGACCACGGCCGTCGCGGCCTTAGCCAGCGCCAGACGTTCAACGTAGGTTGCTGGCTCTTCGTGCGGCCGTGGAGTCTCGTCGATGTCGGTTGCGATGAACTCGGTGGTGAGGTCGGCAAGCAGAGCGCGGCGTCGCGGTGACGACGATGCAAGAATGAGCAGTGGTGACGACATAGGGCAGAGTCTTTCACTGGGTTGGGACACCCGGTTCATCGATCCCACTTCTCCGCAACGCGTAGCTGACCCTAAGCTGCCGTAAATGAAGACGAACGACAAGATGCGAAAGAAGCTGACGGGTTCGCTCCGGCCAAATGAGCAGATCGAGGCGACAGTTGCCCTCACCTCATCAATCGGCCCAGCGTCTGGTGGTGTCGCCTCAATGGCGCGAGCACACGATGCTGCCGACAGACGAACTCATGCGTACCGCTATCTGGATACGTTTCTCCCGGGATCCGAGCTAAAAACGCGGCTTCGGTATGACCTCGCTGACACGTGGTTCACTCTCACCGATCAGCGTGCGATGTTTCACAAACCCAAGTCCTGGTCTCCGAGACCCTCACAAGCCGAATTGTTAGACGCTGTACCTATCGAGGAGATCTCGATGCAGTGGGCCGATCACAAAGAATCGGGACTTCGCTTTCGGCTAATGGTCATCTTCTTCGCGGACGACCGCTTCTTGCTTCAGTACACGGTGCTCGGACCAGCGCTGGGTAAGAAGAAGAAGTCGCACGACGAAGCCGATGCAATCTTGGGGTTGCTCGGCGATCGAGCTGTCGAGGTTGAGGTCCCCGACGCCTAAGCCACAGGTGGCTTTTGGTCGCTGAATCCCCGGCGGGCGCGTTAAGTAGCAGGCTGCCGTTACTGTCGGCAACAACATGTCAGCCGATCTCGATTCAGTCAGCACTCGTCGTCCACTCTTGTGGCTGATCTTTGCTATCACCGGCACTGGAGTGATGGCTAACACCATGGTCGGACCTTCAATACCGGACATCCTCGACCACTTCGGTCGGCCTGACAGCGACGCAGGGGTATTCGTGGCAGCCGGTCCGGCACCAGCCATTTTGTTGGCCCCGTTGTTCGGAGTGTTGGCCGACCGCCATGGGCGACGACTGGTGCTCGTTCCCGCACTAGCCACCTTTGCGCTGGGCGGAACCCTGGCGATGTTCGCGCCGTCGTGGTGGTCGCTCATCGCGGCCCGAGCGCTCCAGGGGATAGGTGGGGCCAGCTTGATTGGATTGGCTGTAAGCCTCATCGCCGATAACTGGGAAGGCCCGGACCGGATTCGCTACATCTCGTGGAACTCGGCTGTTCTGACCGTTGGCGTAGCTGGTTTTCCGCCCCTTGGCGGTCTGCTGGCCGGTTTCGGTACTTGGCGGTGGTCCTTTGCCCTCTTTCCGGTCGGGTTCGTGACTGCGGTGCTTGTCGCAAGGAAACTTGCTGGCCACTCGACAACATCGGACTCGACGGTTCGGCAGCAGATTTCCAAAGCGTCGACCGTCATCGCTAAGCCATCGGTCAAGGTTGCAATCGGCATGGCGTTCGTAGTGTTCGTGATGATCTTCGGTCTGTTCTTGACCGTCTTTCCCATCATGCTCGAAGACAATTTCGGCTTGGAAGCGCGGAGCCGTGGCCTCGTTATCGGTGTCCCGGCCTTGTCGTCGACAATTGCCGCGCTTCTGTTGTCGCGTACCCGGGCCCGGCTTGGGGCACGTCGCGTAGTCGGGTTTGGTGCCATTGTTCTTGGGGGTGCCTATGCCATTGTTGGCACTGCCGATGCGGTGATCGTCGTTGTTGTGGGTTCTCTCGTCTATGGGTTTGCCGAAGGGATGCTGATCCCCACGCTGCAAGAAGTCGTCAGCAGCGCCGCCGATACGGACTCCCGAGCCGCGGTGGTGTCGGTGTTCACTTCTGTGATGCGAGCCGGTCAGACCGCAGGGCCGCTAACAGCCTCTCTGTTGATCTCGGGTCTCGGCGCCGAAACCCTGTTTGTGTTGGGTGCAGCCGCTTTGGTTGGAGTTGGCCTTGCTGTCCTGGCCACTCGAGCACTCGATGTGCCCTGAGACCCGCCTATGAACAATCTTGTAGTTGCTTTGGTTCACCCTCACAAATCAGCGTGCGCTGTTTCACAAACCCAACCCTTGGTCGCCGCGGTCCTCACCAGGTGAACTTCTAGACGCCGTACCTATCGAGGAAATCTCGCTGCAGTGGGCCGACTACCAACAATTGCGACTTCGCTTGCGGCTGATGGCCTTGTTCTTCGCCGACGGCCGCTTCCTGCCTAAGTACACCGTGCTCGGCGACAAAACCAAGTCGAGCGACGAAGCCGATGCCATCTTGGCGTCGCTCGGCGATCAAGCTGTTGAGGTGGAGGTCCCAGACTAGGGATTGTCAACTGTTCATGAGCCGCCAACTAACGTCGTTGGTCGGGAGACTTCATGTTGGTTACGACCGAAGCTGATGCATTGCCGATAGTGAAGGTGGTCGCGGCGCTGTTCCGACGTTCGCTCGCTCTAGCTGGAGTCGCAAGCCGGACTGCGCGCGTGAAAGGTGTTGCCGTGCTCAAATCGGCGACCGACCCGCAGGCTGTAACGATTCGTCTGCTTGGCGACCGCATCGAGGTCGAACGTGGGGTGGCGGCGAACGCTGCAGTGGTGATCACCGCCGACCTGAACGACAGCTCGGTTAAACCCAAACTTGAAGGCGCGGCCAGGCATCCGGCTCTCGCTCTAACTGTCGGGAAACTGCTCGAACCGCCGATCGGCCCGTGGCGCGTCGAAACCAAACGGTTCATGGAAGCTGCGCTGAAGCGGCCCGACTGTCCCAAGCCGATTCGCGTCAACGCAACCGACGATGGCACTCACGACCAGTACGGGGGCGACGGTCAGCCTGCGATCGATATCTACGGGGCTTCGGACGACCTTGCGTCTTCGATGGCCGGTTCTTCACTACTGGTCGAGGCCGTACTTCGCGAGGATGTGTCGCTCATCGGCGACCTACGCGACCTTTCGATACTCACCGGATACGGCATCGACAATCTGTTTGGGGAGCTGTAGTGGCACCGCCGACAACCTTGACCGCTGCTGATGTTCCGGCCTTTCTTGAAGCGAACTCAATCACCCGTGTGCGTGTGGACGGTATTCAGCCAGACGCCTTGCCGATAGGCAAGGTTCTGCATCCGCGGAAGTTCTTGTCGGCACTCGACGGCGGGATAGCTGTCGCTGACTTCGTCTTCGGGACCGACCGCTCTGGCGAACCTGGCTTCGGGTTCAGCGCCGACTGGCGGTCGCGTGTTGTTGGCGATATCTACCTACTGCCAGATCTTGCAACGCTACGCGTCGACCCTGCGGCTGATGGATTGGCAACGTGCTTTGCCGATGCCTTGGACGTCGACAAAGTCCGTATCCCGATCTGTGGGCGCGGGCTCATTAAACACCTTACCGAACGACTTGCCAGCCACGGCCTAACCAGCAAGTTTGCCTTTGAGATCGAGGGGCACTTCTTCGAGCGGTCATTTGCCGAGAACCGAGCCAGCGGTTGGACCGACATGGTTCCCTTCGGAGTCGACTCACATGTGGCCTACCTATCTCAGGACCACCACAGGCTCGACCCCATAATGACCGAGATCTGTCGCCGACTCGACCGTCTTGAAGTTCCATGGGAAGCCTGGAACGCCGAGGCTGCGGCCGGCCAGTTCGAGCTCAACGTCTCGCCAGATGACCCACTCAGCGCGTCTGACCACGTGATCCGAGCCCGTCAAGTGTGCAAGGAAGTTGCTCACGAACGAGGCTTGTCGGTCACGTTCATGGCCAAGCTCAGTGAGGACTACGGCAATGGGCTCCACGTCCACCACTCTCTACTCAATGCCGACGGCCCAGTCATGTACGACCCCACCGGCCCGGATCAGCTGTCGTTGATCGCTCGACAGTGGCTTGCTGGGCTGATGGCGACTCTCCCAGGCTCGACCTCATTTATGGCGCCCAACCCAAATAGCTTCAGACGGGTTGTTCCCTTCAAGGCAGTGCCTACACACGCAACCTGGGACATCGACAACAAGTCGAGCGCTATCCGGGTTCTCAACAAGTCGGTGTCGTCGGCCCGAATAGAACACCGAGTGGGTGCAGGCGACCTCAATCCGTACCTAGCGGCTGCGGTCGTGTTGGCTGGTGGACTTGCCGGGATTGAAGGCGAACTCGAGCCGCCAGCAAAGTTCGAGTTCATGGCCTGGGGTCTTCCCGATACCGTAGATTCGCCCGCCAGGCTCCCGGCTTCGGTTGTTGCCGCCGCCAAGGCGCTTGAGGCCGATTCTCTGTTGAACGACATGCTCGGCGCGGATCTCATTCGGTACTGGACTGGTATGCGCCGTTTCGAGTGGTTGGCCTTTAACACTGGCGGAGGCGACGGTGCCTCCGACGCGCCGAACGCGTGGGAAATCAACCGCTACTTCGAGACGCTTTAGGACTAGTCGATGACTCGCCCCCTTATAGGTGTGACTGCCGAATACCTCGATATCGATATTCACGATTCCCGTATGGCTGCCCACGTGGCCACCGTCTCATACCTTCGTGCTGTTCAGAAGGCTGGCGGAGTGCCGGTCATACTGCCAATCACCACCGATGTTCACGAGATAGAGACTCTGGTCGAACGTCTCGATGGAGTAGTCATCAGCGGTGGTATCGATGTCGACCCGTCGTGGTATGGCCAGGCCAACAGCGAGGAACTAACCGAAACCCAAACCGACCGCGATCAGTTCGAGTTTGGTCTCATCCGCGGCCTTGTGGAGCGCAATACGCCGACCCTGGCGTTGTGCCGCGGAATCCAATCGCTGAACGTTGCGCTTGGTGGTTCACTCGTGCAACACGTCGACGATCACATGCGTACCGATCTCTACAAGACCACCGCGCACTCGGTGAGTATCGAAGCCAACAGTCGGTTGGCCGAGCTATACGGCAGCACGACGCTCGATGTGAACTCAATGCATCATCAAGTGGTCGATCGCCTTGGCGAAGGTTGCCGCGTCGTTGCCGCCAGCCCCGAGGGCTATGTCGAGGCTCTAGAGGTCGATGGCGCCGATCTAGTGCTTGGCGTGCAGTGGCATCCAGAGTGGCTTCGCTACCGGCCAGAACATCTGGCCCTGTTCGAACGGCTGATTGGCGACGCCTCGACGTAGTAGTCGACGCCGTTACCTGATGGCTGTGGCGTTAGCCGACGCGAGAAGTTGTCAACTCTTCGATGAGGCAGGGCCAATCCCAAGCTCTTCTAGCGTCGTCGAGGCATCGCAATACAGCGTTGCCTCGGGAAAGTCTGCCAATCTCTGACAGATATTCCGAAGGTGCGCGGCTGCATCATCGGTTCGATTGTCGTGAATCGCCAACTTGGCTAGTTCGTTCTCGATCAACGGGATTAGCGCTCGATTTCCATGATTGTCGGCGCTCGACAGAACCGCCTCCAGTGCCAGCCTCGCTTTCTTGGCTAGGCCGAACCCGTATCGCATCACGAAGGCTGGGTTTCGTATCGCGTTCGATATCGAGGACTCAACCTCACCGGTAGCGGCGCGAGCGAGCGCTATCCCGAGGAACAGGTCGATCTGGATGACCGCCCATCCGAAGCCTCTACTTTGCTCGATCTGGCGTCGCGCCTTCAAGCCGCGCAAGCCGCGGCTGAGCCGGCCCTCGATCAGGTCAAGTTGGAACGCCATGATCTCGTAGTACGCGCCCGTGACACCAGATCCACCAGATGTCGGCAGTGTCGCGTCGTACCAAGATCGCCCCTGCTCGGCGGTACCGAGTGCTATGGCGATGGCTGTTGCCCAAATGTTGGCGGCTTCTGCATAGATCGGATCGGCATTGGCATCGACCGCTGCTTGAGTTGCGGCAAACGCGGCCTCAACATCACCATGCGCCCAGCCCTTCATGATTCTCGCTTGGTGGCCCATTGCGGTGGCTCTGCGATTACCGGTGCGACGGCCTATGGACAACAAATCCTCTCCATGCGCAAGTGCCGTGGTGGCATCGCCAAGCACAGCTGCAGCTGCTGTCGCGCCGCCTAGTCCCTTGATTTGAGCGTACTGGCGCACTGCTGGGCTTGTGATACTGGGAAGCAGTTGGGTCAATCTGGGCCAGAACGTAGTCGCCTCAGAGGCTCGGCCCGCCGTGAAGTACACCCAAGGTAGCCAAGCGAGGGCGTAGGCCTCAGCCTGTGCGTCGCCGCACTCAACCGCGAGCGTGACAGCGTCTTCCAGCAGCGCAATTGACTCGGCGTGCTCGACCTCATGCAACCAATGAATCATGCCTTGCCAGCCCATCCACCTTGCGGTCAAGGTGTCGTTGCCTACCGCGGCGGGCAGGTCATGGTGCGACTGCAGCAAATCGTGATATTCGCCGAGGTTTGCGCTGTAGTAGTAGCTCTCCGCAGATTCGATGATCACTTCGAGTAGTAGCCGGTCACGCACCTTTTTATCGATGACGACACCAACCGTGCCCTCCGACGTCAGTAGCTCGTAGGCAGCCTGGTATTGGCGGTGGGCTTCCTCGATGGCGTATCTGTCTAGTGCCCGTTGCGCTGACCGGCGCAGGTAGGTGACAGCTTCGGAGATATGGCCGCTGCGCTGATAGTGATAGGCGAGGGTTTCGACGAACTCTTCGATTCGGTCGCCAAGATGTTTCTCGATGCTGAGCGCAACACGTTCGTGCAGTAGCTGTCGATCTCTGAGCAGGAGGCCTTCATAAGCGACCTCTTGAGTGAGTGCATGTTTGAAGATGTACTCAAGTTCGGGGTCGAGGTTGTTCTCACGAATGAAGTCAGCCGCTGACAGACCCGCGAGGCTTGCATCGAGGTCGGTCGGTTTGTCGGTCACCGATTGCACGATGCGGTGAAGGAACTCGCGACCAACTACCGAGGCTTCGCGAAGGACTCGTCTGCTCTCGGGGGCCAGCGCGTCAATCCTGGCCGCCAGCAGACCCTGAATGGTCGGTGGCACGGTGTCCTGGTCTAGATCCTGTGTCAGCTCCCAACTACCTTCGGATTGCCGCAAGAGTGCGCGATCGAGTAGATCGTTGATGATTTCCTCAATGAAGAACGGATTGCCGTCGGTCCGCGTGCAGATCCAGTCGGTTAGGCCAGCAGGTGGCTCTCCGCCGTTGAGCAGCGACTTCAGTAACTCAGCAGTTTGACGTGGCGACAGCAACCCGAGTTGCAACGACCGTTCGCCAGACGCTCCGAGTTCGAACCCTGGTCGGTAGTTACATAGCGCGAATATGGGCGCAGACACAGCCTCGATTAGATCCGTCAGCAAGGTCGCAGTCGACGGATCGACCCAATGAAGATCCTGAAAGCACAACACGGTTGGTCCTTGGTCGCCAACGACATCGAGAAGACGAGTTAGGGAATCGAGAAGAACACTGCGAAATGCCTCCAGGTCGATCGCAGTCTCTTCCTGGACATGGCCGTATAGCTGGCCAATGGCCGCCATTGCGACCTCGTCGCCAGGAAGAACAGCGGTGATCATGGTCCGAAGTTTTGACTTGACGGCGTCGGCACTGTCGTTCTCGTCGATGCCCGCTACCCGGTTCAATAGGTCGATCACCGATGCGTACGGAGTATCGACTGAGTATGGGTAGGCTCGCCCCTCGAGCCACCTGACGTCATCGCCGAGTCGGCTTCTGAGTTCCTCGATCAGCCGTGTCTTTCCAGCTCCAGCTTCGGCGCAGACAGTAACAACGCTGGAGTCGCCGTCCTTCAGTCGTTCGACCGCTCCCAGGAGGACCCCAAGTTCTTCGTTCCGGCCGACAAACTCGCCATACCGACGCGACGCTGGTGTCGTAACCACTAGAGATTCAACCCGAGCAACCGAAACCGGCTCGCGCCGTCCCTTGAGCTCGTGCTCGCCGAGGTCGGTTAACTCGACCTGGTTGCCGAGCAGTGTTGTGGTGTCAGGCCCGACAAGGATCTCGTCGGTTCCTGCCAGAGACTGCAATCGAGCGGCAACGTTGACCATGTCGCCAAGCGGGCCGCTCGTGCTGTCCTTTTCGAGCCCGCTGGTCACGACCACACCGGTGTTGATGCCGCTATGCATGTTGAACGAATGTCCCGCTCGTTCTTCAAAGACCGGAGCCAACTCTTTCACCGCCTCGTGTAGTTCGAGGGCCGCGCGTACGGCTCGAACAGCATCGTCCTCGTGAGCTACCGGGTCGCCAAACACAGCGAGAACGGCGTCGCCCAACAGCTTGTCGACACGGCCTCCGTACTTTGAGACGATCTCGTCGGCCTTCGCGTAGATGAGACCCATGAGCTCCCGAACGAGCTCAGGATCGAGCGACTCGGCCATAGTGGTGTAGCCAGACGCATCGGAGAACAGCACTGTGACAAGCCGTCTCTACCTCCGAAGCTGAAGGTGTCGCGGCGGCGTCGACTACTGCTGTTCCACATGAGCTACAGAACTTGGACTCCGCGGCGATGTCGGCTTTGCAGTTTTGGCAGCTGCGGTTCACTGGATGCTCCCTCGTCTGGGTGCATGGGACTGCACCACGGTTCAACCTTCGCGTAGAGGCGTTTCAGTACCGCATCACCTCGGTTGCCGAACAGATTCGGTGTCGAGACCACCTCTGAGTTCGTAACCTGTGTTCATGGAAGCGCGGCGGGGAGAGCCCAGCTACCGAATTCTCGGTCCTCTCGATGTGCGGGCACCCGATGGTCAGCAGATCGAACTGCCAAGTGTCAGCCAGCGTCGACTTCTAAGCATCTTATTAATGAGAGCGAACCAGATTGTGCCGTCAGCGTTCGTCGAGGAAACTCTTGCGTTGTCGCCTGGAGGCTTGCGAACGGCTATTAGTCGGCTTCGTAAGACCATCGCTACCGACTCGATAACCACATCTTCGCCCGGGTATCTGCTGAGCACCGAATCGGTCGACGCGCTTGAGTTCGTGAAACTTGCAGCCGAGCAGCGGTTTGCTGGCGGATAGGACTTGGGCGATATTGAGCGCCTTGAGATGGCGCTGTCGATGTGGCGAGGAGCTGCATACGCCGAGTTCGCCCACGAGGGCTGGGCCGCCGGTGAGGCCGCTCGATTGTCTGAGTTGTTCACTACAACGTCGGTATCGCTAGTCGGACATCTGCTCATGGCGGCTCGGTGGCCAGAGGCCATCGATCGGATATTGTCGGTAATCGAATCTGAGCCTTTCCGTGATCAACCTCGAGCTCAATTGATGCAGGCGTTGGCTGGCGTCGGCCGTCGGACCGATGCGATACGCGAGTTCAGCCGCTATCGACAGTTCTTACTCGACGAGGTCGGAATCGAACCTTCTCGCGAACTGTTCGATCTTGAACGGCAAATCGTGCTTGGTGAGAACACCCCCGCTGAGGCACCGGTACGGGAACCCCGCATTCAAAGGGTGCGAGCCCATAAAGAAATTCCCGCCGATTGGCCGAAGGCAATTCCGAGGCCAACCACGGCGCTGGTCGGGCGCACAGGCGAACTAGAAGCAGTTGAACGTCAGCTCGACCAGAACCGACTCGTCACCCTCGTCGGGCCAGGCGGCTGCGGAAAGACGCGCCTCGCTCAGCATCTGGCGGTGGCCTTGCTCGATCGTGGTGTGTCGGTCACCTGGGTCGACCTGGCCTCGATAGGAGGCGGTGGCTCGAACCCGGCCGGTGAAGTCATCGACCAGACTCTCGGAGCTATCGGCGCCGACGTAGAGGCTGGTGCGACGAAACTCGATCGCATAACAGCATCGCTTGCATCTGATCCAAACGCTGTTCTGGTACTCGACAACGCTGAGCATCTGGTCAACGCCGTCGCCGATTTCGTCGACGAAGTGCTTGCACGCGCTCCCAGGAGTCGAGTCGTGTTGACTAGCCGACAGATTCTAGGGCTCTCGAACGAATCAGTGTTCTCGGTGCCTGCCTTGTCGCTTCCGCCGATGGAGGCAGGTGACCACGCTCGGCTCGAGGACTTCGACGCGACCCAGCTGTTCATGCTGCGGGCGCGGGCAGCCCGTCCTGGCCTTTCTCTGAGCAAAGACGACACCTCGCTTGTAACCACGATCTGTCGGCGTCTCGAAGGTATGGCTCTGGCGATTGAGTTCGCCGCGGCGAGAGTTCGGCATCTGCCTTTGTCTGAGATTGAGGCCGGGCTCGACGACGCCATGACAATGCTCCAGGGTCGGGCCGCCGGGGCAGTGCCTCGTCAACGGACCATCGAGGCTTCAGTGGCCTGGAGCATCAGGCTGCTCGATGCAAGTACCCAGGTGGTGTTGGGGCGCCTGACTGTTCTCCGGGCGTCGTTCACGCTAGAAACCGCAAGAGCCGTGGTAGCCGACGGTCAGGTGATAGAAGCCCGCGACGTAATACCTGAACTAACCCGACTTGTCGACCACAGTTTGGTCCGATTCGATGACTTCGATGGCCGCTATCACATGCTCGAAACGGTGCGACAGTACGCAAACAAACACATATTGCAGCCCGAGGAAGTGGCGGCAACACGTCGCCGTCACGCGGAACACTTCGCGCAATACTGCACCGAGGTCGGGCGTGGCGAACGAGGGATCGAGCGGGCCCCAATCCTGCTTGAGATGCCACACATCGTCGAGGCGCTTCGATGGTCCCGGAATCATTCGGCCGAGACTGCATTTGCCATATGTTCTGGCCTGAGTAGTTTCCGAAGCGCACTCGGATACCACTCGGATCTAGTTGAGACCTGGCGCTGGATCACCAAGCTGGAGGTAGAAGGATCTCACGAGCAATCATGGCTCACCGCTATCGCCGCCTTGTTAGCACCAGCTACCGGAGCTGGTTTCGATGTATCCAGACTGGTCGGTCTCGCCGAGGCCCGCCTGGCGCCCGGATCGGCCCGCGCTCGAGGATGGCTAGCTCGAGGTGCCTCGATGGGGCCTGCCTACAGGGGAGACCTAGATCCCATCTGTCGCTACGCCAGTTCGGTGATCGAGCGCCGAGACGATCCCGAAACCTCGATCTACGTCGGATTTGCTGCCTATATGGCAGTACTTGTTGGTCGCCTTGACGACGCTGCGTCGAATCTCGACGCTGTCCGTTCAATGGCGCGCCGACATGACGCACCGTTCACCGTCGACAATGTTGGAAATGCCTTCGCGGCGGCAATCCTCTATCGATTAGCTGCTGGAGACCACATCGCAGCGCGCGAACTGGACGAAACCAAACCACTCGGATCCGCCTTCTCGATTACCGCAGCTGCAGCCCTTGCTCAGGCAGCGATATCGGCACAAGATCCTGAGTTGTACGCCGTTGCCGATCAATGGGCACGGGCAGGCACGATAAAGATGCTTGAGTTCCAAGTTCCACTGGTCCGGCTCTACGGGGCCATTCTTCACCGACGCACTGTAGATGCAGCCGACGCGGCAGAGGTCTTCTGGCACGAGTCGTCGGTTGTGCCGGTGAGCAGGTTGCACCAAGTGCCTGCAGTGGTACGAGCCATGATCGCCGACGGACGGACAGAGGCCGCCGCCGAAGTACTGACCACAGCCGAAGCCTTACTGGCCAAGATGCGTCAAGTGCCGTTGCTCGAATGCAACCTCAGCCTCGGACGCGCAGAAATCGCGTCGGCGAGTGGCGATCGTAACGGTGCTGCTACTCATGCATACTCGTTGCTCAAAAGAGCAGTCGACGGTGGATTCACCCCACTTGTGGTCGACGCGCTCGAACTTTTGGCTATCGACGGCGCCGCGCCGAACAACTCAGACATCGCGGCTCGACTGTTTAGATGTGCTCAACACGAGCGAGACCGGTGCGGACTGCGCTGGTCGGCGGTCGGTAGCACCGCCGAGCGGGCGCAGCTTCTGGCCGCCGCTAGATCAGCAGAGTTGATCTCGGTGGAGGCCGCGGTCGAACTGGCAGCCGAGGTTTTACCTTAGGGGCCAATTGGGTCCGCCACCCGAGACCTGCACGGCA
This sequence comes from uncultured Acidimicrobiales bacterium, assembly GCA_964569385.1. Taxonomy (GTDB): domain Bacteria; phylum Actinomycetota; class Acidimicrobiia; order Acidimicrobiales; family Poriferisodalaceae; genus JAADHX01. Next base: position 3,172 of record CAZMUM010000046.1, on the reverse strand, counting down.
ACCCGCATGGGTCGACTGACTGGCGTCTTCTTCACGACAGACAGGCCAAAAGGGCGCCGAACGCCGCCGCGTCGCCAGCCAGCTCAAAGTGCGATGCGTGCGACGCGCTCGGATTCACGTCGGGATGAAGCACACGAATGTAACTCTCGCCGAAGACCTCGAGGGTCGCGTCGGAGGTCTCGGTCGCAACGTCGTGAACTCTCAGCTCACCGTTGGCAATCGATGCGGTCTGGGAGCTGCCGTCGGGGAACGCGAACGTGACCGTGGTGGACACCTGTTGAGCCCGCGCGGGGTCGAAACGATGTTTCAGCCCGAGCATAAAGTTCGCGGGTGAAGAGACGTCCACCCGGTAGTCGATGTAGCGAATCCGCTTGTTCTTCTTACGTCGAGCAACCTTCTCTGCTCTGGTGCCGGACTGGACGTAGATATCCTCCTGCTTGTGAATTAGCGGGAGGGCGATCTCTCGGCGCCAGGCTGCCTTGTCGGCCATGTATGGCCCGATAATGTCGTCGCCGGCAGGGCACACTGCTTGACAGAAAGCTGCCTTGTAGTTGGGTCCGAAGCCCAGGGATTGCCACATACTGCGGGTCTCCTTGGAGTCGAACTTTGAGTCGTACGCGGCGGCGCCATCTGCTTGGGTGATGGTGTGAACCCAGTCCTCGAAGCCGAACAGGAACTCCCGATAGTTGTGGTTGAGGCAAGCAAAGAAGTCGAAGTGGTCATCGGTTCGCACCGCGCCCACCGGGCAAGCCGCGACACAGAGATTGCAGCCGTTGCACGGGTTGTAGTCGAGCGGGCGATCGTGCGTGGTCACGTCGGCGTCGATCAGGATCGTCTCGAGAAGGACGAACGTGCCGAACTTCGGGTGGATCACATTTCGATTTACACCCATGTGGCCCATGCCGGCCTGTACGGCCACGATTTTGTGCGCTAGCTCCCAGGTCGGCGAGCCCGGCTCCGGTCGCGCCTCCATCGGGAAGCCGATCGCGGTGGTCACCGCGCCGATTCCGCGCGACGTCAACTCTTCGACGATCTTGTCAGCCGCGTGGTCGAGGTTGGTGTGGCCCGCGTGCCACGCGAGGTTGGCCGTGGCCCGCGAGACCGAACGGATCGCCTCTGGATTCGAGACGCCGACGAGGGCGATCATTGTGCGGGTACGAGAGAAGATCCGCCGGGCGTTCGATGACTCGTCCCCGAGTTCAACACGGTCGATCTCCACAAAACCCGCGTCCGCTGCTCCTGCACGACGACACAGGTCCTTCAACCACTCAGAGTCGAGCGTCTGAGTGGTTCGAGGACTCGCCAACGCCTCTTCGTGAATGCGTCGTTTCGACTCCGCATGCTCTGTCCCACGAAAGATTTCGAAATCTGTCACGGCTCAACTTTCGCACAGGCTTTTCCAAGTTACAAGTTGTAGAGTTGAAGTAACATCTTCAGTTTTGATGATACAATGCGACAATGCAACGTCGCTCCTACGGCCAGTTCTGTGGCGTCGCCGTCGCGCTCGACGCGGTGGGGGGACGCTGGACGATGCTCATCGTCCGAGACCTCCTCATGGGCCCGCGCCGCTACGGCGACCTACTCAAGGGCCTGCCAGGCATCTCCACCGACCTGCTCGCTGAACGTCTCCGCGCACTCGAATCAGTCGACGCGATCACTAAACGCAAACTTCCACCCCCCGCCTCGGTCACCGTCTACGAACTTACCGACACCGGACGTGAACTTCAGCCGATCATCAGCCACTTGGCCCGTTGGGGCACGCGTTTGCTCCCCGAACCAGGAACGTCGCAATATCGCATCGACGCTTCCTGGGCCATCCAATCAATGACCGCCGGCTACCGAGGTGACCTCCCCGACGGGCCCTACGAGGTTGACCTCAACGACCGCAACTACGTCATCGCCATCACCGGAGCCACCGCCGCAGTCACCGACGGCCCACCCCGATCCAACCCACTGCTGACAATCTCCGGTCAGACCCAGACCTTCCTAGGAGTCGCGTCGGGCCGCCTCACGCTGACAAACGCCCGAAGTGAAGAACTACAGGTCAAAGGCGACCCACGACTCGCAGCCCAGTTCTTCGCCGCGCTCCGCCTACCGCTAGCCGAACCCGCCGCCACGACATAGAAAGACCAACCGACTCGCCCGTGCTCGCTGGCGCCTTGTACTGGCCGCGATTACTCGGCGCTGCACTTGGGTAGAGGTCGGGTGGCTGCTATGAAGCTGCTGCAAATACTGGATGAGGCGTGAGAAAGCCACCCAGTCGGCTCGCTTGGCGGGCTCATTCGGTGGGGTCGAGAAGCTTCACGATCCAATGGTGGGGTGGCCGGCAAAGGGCAGTTCTTGGCTCGGGGTGAAGATCCGGACGCGGTAGTCGGCCTCGGGAGCCGCGGGTTCAAGCAGGAATGAGGACTCCGAGAGGTTGGCCCACTTGGTGAACTCCTGCATCTGTTCGGTACTCAGCCCGTCGGCATCAATCACACACGCCAAGGGGTTGCCCGAAACGGGTCAGAGGCAAAGACATCAAGCTGGGAGAAACGGTCCATGGTCATGGTTCAAGCGTACGACTTGGGCCCCGACTGTTCTCGCGGTCGAGAAGTCGCCACACCGAAACTTGAACGCATCTGGGCCACGAGGACGCGTTCGACAGCTGAGTCCGATCGGCAGACGCTGACGATGGCCCAATAGTGGCGTCATTGGGGTCGGCGAGGCGATGAGTGGCGAACAGGACCCCGTAGCTCGAAGCATTTCGCTGCTAGCGGTTGGCATTGGATTCGACGAATTCGTCGATGACAGCTTGCACACGGGCCACGAACTCAGCAACCTCGTCGTTGTCGAGGATCAGTTGGCACGACAGGCCCGTGGATCGGTAGGGCTTCTCGTAGGCGCCAGAACGACCTTGGACCACCGTGAGTGTCTTGTTGGTTCAATCGTCGTGGTGACAGAGCCGCATGATCCGCAGGCGCGTCGAATTCGCGATCGCTTTACTTGCGCATCCGTCGCTAGCTGCTTTCTGCTGCCGTGCTCGACGGTGGGAGCGGAACGGGTGGGCGGCACCACCGGCTGGTTTCAAACTCAGTAGTTCGGGGCGAACTCGGCAGTTTCGAACTTGGCGGTTTCGGGTCGGTTTATTGGACTAGTTGGCCGTCGGGTCTGAATACGTTCCAGGTGCCGT
>CAZMUM010000045.1:0-33404 GCA_964569385.1 uncultured Acidimicrobiales bacterium | reverse complement strand
CAGCGTCCAAGGTGGTGGTCACAGCGTCCAAGGTGGTGGTCACCAGGAGTCGCGGCCACCGCGGCCCGGCTTCTTTGGGGGCCGCCCCCCATGGACCAGCTTCTTTGGAGGAAGAGCGCGTTCCGTGCGATCCTTTATCTGGGCGACCGACCTTCTTGGGTTCATGGCCGTCACGTCGGTCTCGTGGGCCTCGTGGGCCTTGACCACCACTGGTAGAAGCGTCGGCGCTTCCCCAACCGTAATGCTGGCCTCAGCAGCAGCCCTCGTGGGATCTGGGCAGTTGACGGGTCTACACAGAAGTAGATGGCCTATCGGCAGCTTCGACGAAAGTACCGCCCTCGCCTCGACCGCGCTGGTCGCCACGGCCGCTCTCGGTTTGGTGGCTGCCGGCCTTGATGAAGGACCGACGCTTGGTCGGTTGGCATTTGTTGGCCTCGGAGCGCTGGTTCTAATGGGCTTCATGCGGGTTCTGGTGCGACGACGCACGGACCAGACCAGCCGTAGGTCAACCAGCCAGGCCAAGAACGTCATCGTGTTCGGTGCAGGAACCGGTGGCGAGTTGGCCGTTCGAGCAATGCTCAGAGATACCGACAGCCCCTATCGCCCAGCAGCAATCCTCGACGACGATCCGGCCAAACACCGACTACGCATCGATGGTGTGCCCGTCGTCGGCGGACGCAGCAAACTTCAGAACGCAATCGACACCACTGGCGCCGAGACCATAATCATCGCGGTGCCAAGCGCCAACGGGGCGATGGTTTCTGAGCTGTTCGATCTGGCCCATGCCCACCGGCTTGAAGTCAGGGTTCTTCCTTCAGCCAACGACTTGTTTGGACGGCAAGTTCGAATCGCCGATATCCGCGAGCTTCGAGAGTCCGACTTGCTGGGCCGCCACCGCATCGAGACCGACATCAACAGCATCGCGGGATACCTAAGCGGGCGCCGGGTTTTGATCACTGGTGCCGGTGGCTCGATCGGTAGCGAGCTAAGTCGCCAAGTTCATCGATATGGCCCATCAAAGCTGTTCTTGCTCGACCGCGACGAATCGGCACTGCACGCTGTTCAGCTTTCCATTCACGGTCGGGCCATGCTCGACACCGACGAGCTCGTTCTGGCCAATATCCGCGAACCGTCTCGGCTTCGAGAGGTCTTCGAGTCAACAAGACCAGACGTGGTGTTTCACGCGGCCGCGCTAAAACACCTCCCGCTGCTTGAGCGGTACCCATCGGAGGCGCTACAAACCAACGTTCAGGCCACCGTGCATCTCTTGGCACTGTCGATGACATCGGGCGTGAGCAACTTCATCAACGTGTCGAGCGACAAGGCGGCCGATCCGATAAGTGTCCTTGGCTACAGCAAGCGCCTGTCTGAACGCCTCACCGCCCATGCCGCATCAGCGGCCGACGGTTGCTTCGTGAGCGTCCGTTTCGGAAATGTTCTTGGAAGCCGAGGATCGGTTCTCACCGCGTTCCGCCGGCAGGTAATAGCGGGCCAGCCGTTGACGGTGACGCACCCCGAGGTTGCCAGATACTTCATGACGGTTGAGGAGGCGGTCGAGCTGGTAATCCAGGCGGGAGCCATCGGCCAAGGCGGTGAAGTCCTCGTTCTGGACATGGGTGATCCGGTAAAGATTCTCGATGTCGCAAAACGGTTGTCAGCCCAAGCGGGCGTCGAACCAAACATCGTCTACACAGGTCTGCGCCCCGGCGAGAAGCTCCAGGAGGATCTGTTTGCTGGCCGAGAGGATCCAACATCGACTGCTCACGACCTGATCAACAGCGCGTTCGTACCTCCCCTCGACCCGCTCCTCATCTTGGAGGCTGACCCGACTCAGGGTGCGAGTCAGACTCGAGCTCGACTCATGGAGCTGTGTGCACTTGGCGATCCCACGGCCTCGGATGGTCTGCTCGGAGGTAACCCGATCGATCGTTCGCAACGCGGCCCAAACCTGGCGAGGACACCGTCCACGTGAACATCGGACTCGCATTCCCGATCGCTCTGGCCATCAGCCTTGGATCTACGCCGGTGGTCATTTCGATCCTTCGACGCGCCGGCATCTACGACAACCCAACCGACCGCTCTTCGCACACAATCGCTACACCGAGAGGCGGCGGAGTTGCTATAGCGATTGCCGCCTTGTCAGGTCTGTTCATCGTTTGGGGTGGACCCTCAGGTCCAGCCATTTCGGTGGCGTTCATCGCCAGCGGATTCGGCATCGTCGGCTTGCTCGACGATCTCTACGACCTAGATGCCAATCTACGGCTTGCGGCGCAGGTGTTGCTCGGGTCGGCTGGCGCCTTTCTATTGCTAAACGACATCGGGCTGCATGTCGTGCCTCACCTCCTGATAGGGGGGCTAGTCGTCTTATGGTTGATGTCGTTCGTCAACGCATTCAACTTCATGGATGGGGTTAACGGGATGTCCGTGGCCCAGAGCACAGTGGCTGGCCTGGCCTGGGCGGTTCTCGGCTGGGCCTCTGGGGAGAACTTCTTGATTGTTGCCGGCCTAGTTCAGGCCGGAGCAACCCTCGGGTTCGCTCCATACAACGTGCCTGTCGCTCGAGTGTTCCTTGGGGATGTGGGCTCGTACTTTCTGGGCGGCTGGATGGGTTCGCTGGTTGTACTCGGTCTGCGAGCTGGCATTGCGCCCGAAGCCGTTATCGCTCCCCTCGGCCTGTATCTGCTCGACACCGGGACGACCCTGATCTGGCGTATCAGGACGGGGGAGCGGTGGCGCACCCCGCACCGTCACCACGTCTATCAGCGCCTCACCGACAGCGGTTGGTCTCACCTGCGGACCGTGCTGTTCGCCGCCGGAATCATCGCCTTGTGTGCTCTGCTCGGCGGGCTCGCTGTCGGGGGGTCCCTTACCAGCAGACTCATCGGCGGCGCCGGTTTGATTCTTGCAATCGCCGCCTACCTTGATTGGCCTGACCAGGTCCGACAACCACGACAAGGACGCTCTAGTTTCCGCAACTGGTGTCGAGAACTGTTGCCATAGCCCCAATCCTCGACACAGGTTCGAGTGTTTGGGGTTGAGATACATCGAAACCTTCAGCGATCAGCGTCTGGCGCAGGGTTTGACGAAGCGGCTTGGGGTCAAACCCTGGCAGCATCATTTCTAGGCGCCTAGTGCTGGCCTGGAGGTTGGGTCGATCGCTGGTTCGTAACTTGGCCGGATCGATGTCGATCGTAAGATCACGACCAAGCAGCTGGGCCACAAAATGAACGATGTCGGTTGCGTCCCAGCTGGCACCTGTCCCGAGGTTCACCGTAAACGAACCGTCGAGTTCGCTGGATAGCCGGTCGAGAGCGACCGCCATGTCTTCGGTATGAATGTAGTCGCGACGAGTCCCGGTGTTACCAAGGGGTATCGAATCGCCCAACCGCACGAGTTCCAAAATGTCAGGAACTAAATGCGGGTTGGTCTCGCCAGCGCCCACAGCATTGAAAAACCGCACCGAAACAACGTTGGTCTCTGGTGCCCGCTGATGGTGAAATTCAAGAAGCCGCTCAGCCATCAATTTCGACATGCCGTAGACGTTGTCCGGTTGCGTCGGATCGTGCTCGACATGCGCGACTGGTGCCGGCGTATACACATCTGCAGTTGAGGCGAACACCACGCAGCTGGGTTTCACCCTGAGAAGTGCATCAAGCAAATGTTGGGTGCCTGCCACGTTCACCGCGATGGTGTCCGAAGGGTGCGCCTTACAGAACGGGATGAAGTGATGCGCAGCTAGATGGATCACTCGCTGCGGATCGATCTCGCCAACGACCTTCTGAGTGGCTTCGACATCGCGAAGGTCAAGCTCGACCACATCGAGGTCTGGATGGCCTGCAACGTGATCGAGTCGGTCTCTGGACCCGACGGCAAAGTTGTCGACGACCACAACCTGTTGGCCCTGGTCGAGGAGTCGTTCAACCGTCGGGACTCCAATGAAACCAGCTCCACCAGTTACCAACACGGGCCTACTCATGACACGACCTCCTCAGCGCGGGTGCTTCTTGTCGTTAGCGCCGTCAGCTCTTCGCGTGTCTGTTTCATCAGTGGCGCGAGCTGTGGGCTAGGTCTTCCGGTCGGAAAGCCGAGGCGTTCGTAGGCGTCTAACAGTCGATCAATCGCCACTTCGGGCGAGTAGTGCTCCTCAACGTGTTGGCGGCCAGCGGCACCGAGTTCTGCGCACCGATCAGGGTCAGTTAGTAGCGAAACCGTTTCTACAATGAAGTCGTCGTCTGACTCGGCTCGAACCGGAACTAGGTCGGTCCGATCCATGACACCCTCGAGACCCTCATAGTTGCTAACGACAGGCCGGCCATAGGCCATCGCTTCGAGAACTTTGATCTTGAAGCCACTGCCTCGAGTGGGCGGATACAAAAGTGTCGAGATCTGGCCAAAGAAGTCTTGCGGATCCTCAACGGCGCCCAACAACTCTGCCCCCTCGATTGGGAACCTGTGACCGAAGTACTCCTGCGATTCCCAACCTGCGAGGAGCAAGCGGGCGTCGGGAACTTGGCGGCGGATGGCGGGCCACATCTGTAGAGCACGATCGGCCCCAGATCGGCTTGGGTACCAGTACATCGAGCCAATGACGCCGACGGTGGGCTGCCGCGGCAGTTCCAGAACCGAGTAGTGCAACGGATCTACCGATACCGGAACTACAGCTGCCTGAAGATGCGGAGCAACGTCCTTGGCTCTGGCTACGAGGCGACTGGTCGCTCCTATCAGATGGGTGGTGTTTGACAAGATCTGACGAGTGGCGCGCTCCATCTGAATCCGAACCAGTCGCGCTTTGCGGTCCAGGTCATCGCGGTGTTCCCAGTCGATCACCTCGAGATGATGCAGGTAAGTAACAGCGTTGGGCAGGCCCAGACAAGCACGCGACGTGAACAGATGCTCGACGTGAACAACGTCGGCGGTGCAAGCTTCAGCGTCGATCAGTTTGCGTAGCTCTTCAACCTGGGCGTATTCGTTGAATGGTGTTAGGGCACTGCGCGCTCTGCGCTTTGAGGTCGACTCTGTTTTCAACCTCAGAGGAACATGGCGAAAGTCGTATCCGAGTGATGCCGCCCTTGCTGCGGCTGACGCCACGGCCGTCTCGCCCTCTTCGGTACACGAGATGCACAACACATCATGACCGCGTCTGGCCAGTCCGGCCACGGCAACACTTAGCCAGCGCGCGTCGGCTTGGCCGAAGGGCAATGGCAACGACGGGGTAACGACGACTACACGCACATCGCTCTAGTCGACCGCCACCGAGCCACGCTCAAGCACTCCTCGTCGAGACCGAACCGTCCTAGCGGCGGACGACTCGCAGATAGTTAATGAAGACTCAAGCCGAACGGGCTCCCGCCGACGAGGCACACGTGTCAGTTGGGTGCATGCCGCCGAACCTGCACAAAACGAGCGAGGGAGCTCCAGATGCCTGACAAATCAGCGCCACCGATGACGTCTATTGAGGAGTCAGCGCCTCGAGAGGTCGTGGCTCAGTTTCTCGTCAACGGAGGTCCGGGATCGGCGGCAGCCGATAGGGCCGAGCGAATAGCACACGCAGTTGCTGGACGAACGGTCGTCACATATCGCCGGGGTACCCGCCTTGCCGACATTGTCTCGATGGTACGTTCAGTTCGTCGTCTAAAACCACGCGTCGTCTATTCGATGGATCTGGCCGTAGCCCCGACAATCGCCTGGTTGTTATCGGGCCGGAAACCGTTCGTGGTCGATACCGGAGACACCCCGCGCTTCTTCCTTGATTTGATCAACGCCCCTCTGTGGGCACGCTGGTCAGCAAGTCTTCTTGAACGAATCAGCTATGGCCAAGCCGAACGAGTAATTGTTCGAGGTCAACATCACAAGACTCAGCTCATCGAAGCCGGCTACGGACACGTAAGCGTCATTCCAGACGGGGTTGACCTTCGTGCCATCAAGCCACTCGACGTCGGCGACCTAAGAGCCAGGCTGAACCTCGCAGACGTTCTAACCGTGGGCGTCCAGGGCAACTTCACCTGGTATCCGGACCTTGGCGGCGGTCTCGGTTGGGATCTGATTCAGGCCATCGGCCGACGCCCTGAACTGCCGATTCACGCGGTTTTGGTTGGAGATGGGCCTGGAATCGCCGAACTCCGTCAACTGGCCGACAAGTTGAACGTCGCGGATCGGGTTCACGTCGTGGGAAGAGTTCCCTACCCTGATCTTCCGAAATATCTGTCGCTCTGCGATGTGACATTGCTGACACAAACCAATGACCCATCGAGCTGGGCCCGTACCACGGGCAAGCTCGGAACCTACCTCGCATCGGGTCGACATGTGTTGGCGAGCCGAGTTGGCACCGCCGCAGATCTCCTTCCCGAGCGGCACCTGATCGACTACGTAGGTCAATGGGACCACTCGTATCCAGACCGCCTAGCCGACCGTTTGGCCGACATTATCGCCGATCGACCAGCAGCCGAAAAGGCGGCCGTTGATCTTCGTGAACTGTCAGAGCAGTTCGACTACGACCTAATCGCGGCCGAGGCCGCTGCTGAGGTCATGGCTATCGCTGGCGCCTCGTGACCGCAGCGCCTTGGCGTGATCGAGCAGGCGTAGCTGCCGATCCTGAAGGCGGAATTCTTCTAGTAGGCGAGGACACACCTGGCGCTCTTTTGTCGAGCTTGCGGCCCGGGCTTGAGACGGCAGCCCAGGTCACTGTGATGAACCCGCTCGAGAGCAGCAGCGATCTTGTGGGGTCGACTGGAGCCGTTGCTGCGATACGACGTCGAATCGCATCAAGATCAAGCGGGGCCAGACTCGTTGAGGCGGTTCAACAACTCAAACCCGAACATGTCGTGTTGATAAAGGGTCGAGGTATTGACGCTGGCGACATTGCCGCGGTTCGTCGATTGGGCGCAAGGGTCACCTGTTACTACCCGGACAATCCAGCGTGGCGAGCCGGCGACCCCAACGCGTCTGAGCGTCTGTTGACTTGCGACGTGGCTGTGTTGTGGTCGCATAGACAAGCGACTCTGCTCCGATCGTCAACAACACCGGCGCGCACCAGTGTCGAGGTTCTGCCCTTTGGATTCGACCCCGAATGGTTCCCCCTCGTGGCGGCAGCCGGAGAAGAGCCAGAGACGCATGCGACGCAGCCCGAGCGGACAGGCATTGCCTTTCTAGGGACCTGGTCGCCAAGACGAGAACGCTACCTATCCGCCCTGGCAGGGCTCCCGCTCACCATCGCAGGCACTGGGTGGTCCGAACGCAGCACACTTGGAGGCAGCAAACCGATCGTCGAACATCGTGCTGGTGAGGTGCTCAGCCGCGCCGCAATCGGCGTCAACCTGCTACACCCGCAATGCGCGGAGGCCCACAACATGCGCACGCGAGAGATCGCGGCCAGTGGCGCGATCGAGATCACAGACCCAGGACTTGACGGAACCCCCCTTCGCGACAACGAGAGCTGTTTGTGGTTCCGCAGTCCAGCTGAGCTCAGGGCCAGGGTTGAAGAGGCCATGGCCGACCCCACAGGAGCGTCCGAGGTTGCTCACAAGGGCCAGGCTCTGATTAGTGCCGATACCTACAAGAACCGCGGCAAGGAACTCGCCGCCTTCGCGGGGATCGTCTAACCGTGGTCTGGGTCGCGACCGGACACGGTGTGGCGCCGGCTCAGCTGCTGAGCCGCGTCGTCCATCAGGTGCCAGACACGTTTCAATTGACCGTTCGCAGCACCAATTGGGGAGCCTGGGCTGTCGGTTCACCCCCAGGCTCACAGCTGTGGCGAGTTCGGGGCCGTTGGTTGGTTGCGGGCTGGCCAAATCGCCATCCGTGGGGCCTTGGTGGGCCGCTCAGCTTTGACGAGGTCATCGACGATCTCGACCGGTACGGACAAATAGCAGCCACCATGATCGCCGGTCCATCAGTAGCACTTGACACTCACGTCGGGCTCTGGGCCACACCATTGAACGGGCTGATGGCCCCAGGCGCCATGCCCGATGACCATCGGATTCTCACTACCGCTGCGCCATACAGAAATCCGGGTACTACCAGCCAACCAATCCCGGATAGTTCGCCGGCGTTCACTAGCGCGGGGCTAGCGCGCGAGATTGAAAAGCGTCGACAGACGCTCGGACCACGCTTCGCGCTTCTCGACCCGACCGCACCAATGCGAGCCACGGTTGGTGGGGTGGATTGGTCGGTGGACGTGTTCGAATCCGCTGACGATCCGACGAAGTTGATAAGTGCACCGCGAAATCTTGGGGCCATGTACGCCAACGCTGATCGGTTCGAACACTGTGTTCGGGTGGTAGGCCCCGAGCTCACCTGGCGCGCAGCACGTATTGGGCGAGCACTCGCCAGCCCACACTTCGAGCGCCCCGCGATTGATCAGGTTGGCTTTGGGCTACCGGGTGCGCTTCGATGACCAGCACAAGGGTTCTCTTACTAACGATCGACTACGCGCCTCAGACCGGCGGCCAGCCGCGACTCGTCAGCTCAATCGTCGACTCAACCCCAGATTTAGTCGACTGGCGAGTAGTGACGGCAGCCCCTGCCACCTCGACCGAAGTCGGCACCGACTTCGCCGCTCAGCACGTTGTGAGGGTGTCGGGATTCGGTGGCATCGCCCGTGAGGCCTGGCGGCTGCGATCGTGGCTGACCAACAGCGAGGATCGACTGATCGTCAGCGGCCACGTATACCTCGGCTGGCTCGCTCACCTGTTGGGCGCGCTCACCCGCACGCGAGTTAGCAGTCTTTGTTACGGACGCGAGCTCGTTCCGGCGAAACTCAGCCAACGGCTGGCACTGCGCTCCCTGCGCCGAGATCACCGGGTCGTGACCATAAGCGGCCACAGCGAGCAATTGCTCCATCGCCTCGGTGTCAGTCCTGACGTCACTAGCTGGATTGGGTGCGAGCTAACACCAACGGCGGCATTCGCGTCCTCAGAACCATCGACTCGAGTCAACGCCATAAGGCTCGTAGCCATCTCGCGCCTAGCCGAGGGCTACAAGAATTTTGAGATCATCATGCGAGCAACGGCTGTTCTTGTGGCCGACAACACAGTCAAACACCTCACAATCGTTGGCGACGGTCCCCGGCGCTCGGCCTTACAGCACCGGATAGATCAACTAGGCATGCAACAACACGTGACCCTGACGGGACACCTCGCCGGTCAGGATCTCGCCAACGTCATTGCCAAGTCCGACATCGGCTTGTTCCCAAGTCGCGACGCGCCTTCTGAGGGTGGTTTTGAGGGTTTCGGAATCGTTATCCACGAGCTGGCCGCAGCCGGGCTCCCAATGGTCGTTGGCGACGCGGCCGGAGCCCGCGATGCCGCAGACCCAGCCTGGGCAACTCTGATCGATCCTGATGATCTGCGAGCGTGGGTCGCGGCCATTGCCAATCTCGCTTCGAACGTAGAGCTTCGGCAACAGAGGTCGCTGACCGCGGCTGAATTCGGGAGACACCTCGACACGTCTCGGACCGCGCGCTCATATCTAGCGGCCCTGACCGGCGACCGATCTATTGCTCAGCACAACGTAGACCCTGACCTGGTCGTGCTCTGAGATGTGCGGAATCGCCGGAGCTACAGGGCCTGGAGCCGACCTCGTGGCCCGCAGACTCTCGAAGGCGTTGGCCCATCGTGGGCCCGACAGTGCCGGCTGCTGGTCTGGCCCTGGAGTTGCTCTAGCCCACACGCGACTAGCGATTCTCGATCCGTCACCGCGGTCAGATCAGCCGTTCAGACTCGGACCGCTAACGCTGGTTTACAACGGCGAAATCTACAACTACCTCGAACTTCGCCGCGAGCTCGAAGCGGCCGGGCACCGATTCTCCACATCTGGCGACACCGAAGTGTTAGCTAAACTGTGGTTCGAAAATGGCGTCGGCAGCCTCGACCGGGCCCATGGAATGTTTGCCTTCGCAGTGTGGGATTCTCGCGACGAGAGCATCAATCTCGGGCGTGATCGTCATGGCATCAAGCCCCTCTATTGGCGTCCCAGGCGGCGTGGTCTCGAGTGGGCCTCTGAAGTCTCGGCTCTGGATCGAGGCACCGACACCGTCGACAGTGCAGCCCTCAGGGAGTTTCTCCGGTTCGGAGCGCCGATCTCGGGGACGATCGTGGATGGAATCTCCGAACTTGCACCGGGAACGGTTCTGCGTGCTGATGCGCGAGGTATCAACGTCCATCGTTTCGCCGCCCCACGAAACAACGCCGTGGAGCCAGACGCCATCGAAGCAATTCACACTTCGATTTCCCAACACGCACGCGCCGGTCGGCCGCTGGCGCTCTTCTTATCTGGAGGTTTCGACTCCGCCGCGATTCTCCGAGGTCTTGTCGGAGCTGGCGTACGACCCTTGTGTCTTACCTTGGCAACAGGGCACAACGCCGAGGACGTGAGCCGAGCCAGAGCTACGGCTCAGAACTATGGCGCCGACCACGAAGTTGTGGTCGTTGACGACTCGATTCTGTCGGCAAAGATCCCGGGCTTTCTGGCGGCCATGGACCAGCCAGGCATCGACGGATTCAACACCTACCTCATCTCGGAGATCTGCCGGTCGTTCGATCGCTCGGTGGCTCTCAGCGGCCTGGGAGGCGACGAAGTCTTCGGCGGATACACGTACTACAAAACCGAAGCTCAACTGGATCGGATAGCACCGATAGTCCAGCGGCTTCCTGACCGGCTCCTCGCCGTAGGCGCACAGTTTCTAGCAGCCGCTAGTGGCCGTTCTCGCACAAGAATTGACGCCGTTCTGCGGGGCCGCTCTGTTGCTGAGCGCCATCGCGGTTTTCGCACGTTGTTCAGCGACGCCGAGGTTGAGAACCTCACCGGTTGCTTCCCCAAGAAGTCAGTTCGGTGGGACACCGATCACAACGCCACCAATAGACAGCAACTGGCCGAGCTGGATGCGACTACCTACCTTCGCCCAACACTGCTTCGCGACGCCGACGTGTACTCGATGTGGCACGGCGTCGAACTTCGGACGCCCTTTGTTGATACCCGAGTGATCAATAGTGTTCTCGGACAGTCTTCGGCACCAACCAAGCTCGATATCGCCCATCGTTGGAACGACCAGTTCCTGGTTCAGAAGGCAACCGAACCTAAGCTGACCTTCAGGTTGCCTTGGCAACAGTGGCTCAGCAGCAACGACGACGTACACGAAACCGTTCGCTCAGCGCCGGACCCATGGAACGGACTACTTCGAGTCGATGCTGCCCATCAGATACTCGACCACGACGACGGAACAGCCGCTGATCCTCTGCGTCGATGGTCGCTCATCGTGTTGGCCCACTGGCTAAATCGAAGTCCGCGAACACCTCCGTCCTGGGCCGCCAATGCGTTCGCGGACCATGCCCCTCACACTGTCGAGACCCGCACATGAAGGTCCTGTTTGTCAACCCTGGTGGCCGAGCCCACGGCGGCGCCGAGCTCAGCCTGGCCGAGCTGATCAGAGGTCTGGTCGACCGCGGTCACGAAGTCGAGGTTGCGCTGATGGCGACCGGAGACGCATCGACACTCTTTCGAGACTGCGGGGCCCAGATCGTGGCCGTGGTCGCTGACGAACTCCAAGTTGCGCCCCGACATGCCAGCTCGGCCCGTTTTGTCCACGGAGCAGTTAAAGCTCTGCCCCAAGTCGGATCTATCGTCCGCAACCTGCGGCGAGTCATCGCCAGCTCCGAGCCAGACATCGTGCACTCGAACGGCTTTCGGAGCCACCTGCTCACACCCCTACTGGCTCCAGGAGCTCCGCCAATTGTCTGGTCGCTTCGAGACCTCGCTCCCCATCGGCTTCACCGAGTGCTGCTGCAGGCATCGTCGACGAGGGCGGCCGCAGTCATCGCCAACTCAGAGTTCACGGCCGCGCAATCAACACATCCGTTGGTACATGTGGTCGCCAACGCAGTCACCGCTATTCCCAAACGCGATCGCCAACAAGCGCGACACCACCTCGGTCTCCCAGCTGATCGCCATGTGGTCTCGGTATTGGCTCACCTCCACCCATCGAAGGGTCACGATGTGATGCTCGGCGCTCTGGCGCACTGGGACGGTCCGAGTCGACCGATTCTGGCCATCGCCGGAGGCCATCACTACCCGGGGAGCTCCGACTACGAGAAGCGACTTTTGTCGATGGCCGACAAGTTCGGCGTCAGCGAAGATCTGAGACTGCTCGGCACTGTCGACGATGTCGCCGAGGTATACGCAGCATCCGACGTTGTGGTCCATCCGTGTCGCCACCCAGAGGGATTTGGGCGGGTCGTCGTCGAGGCCAACTCCGCTGGAGTTCCAGTGGTCGCCACCGATATCGGCGGGGTCGCCTCACTGATCCGACATGACGAAACCGGCCTGCTAGTTCAGCCCGACGATGCCTTCGCACTTCATGAGGCCGTCGATTCGGTGATGTGGCCTGGCCAGACCCGCACGCGACTCATCGCACTCGGCCGTGACGCAGCGACCAGGTTCGGACGCGATGTCCACGTCGATGCCATCGAGTCGATCTATGCGGACCTGCTCGACAGGACTGTCCTGTTCGACAAAGCTGGACTGCTCGGCAAGAACGCCAACCCGTCAGCTATGGCACAGCCGGAGGTCGACCCTGCCCAAGATCGGGCGCGGTCCTCATCGACCTTTCGGGCTGGCAATCACGCTCACTAGGTTGATGAGCAGGTCCTTCTCGTCGTGGTTGTGAAGCAACCTTGACCAAGTGTGGGGATCTTTGTGGCGGAACGCTTCGCCCTCGCGGCTGGCTACGACACCAAGCCGGTCGATGCTGAAGTGCCGCTCGAAGGCGTCCAGGTAGTCGTCGAACAACAACTTGTTGAACAGCCCCGCTTCGAGCCAATGCTCCCAACCGCCGCCCACGTTGCGAGCGGCATCGAGGTAGGTCTGGTCGTCGAGAAGAAGATGGTCATAGGCAAGGGCCCCAACATGGGGACCCCCATAGGTCGACCATAGGGGCCCGAAGTAGGCCACGAAACGCCCACCTGGTTTCAGGACCCGCGCTGCTTCGGCCAAGAACCCATCGAGGTCGAGCATGTGTTCGAGCACCGACTGGCTAAAAACGATGTCGACGGTGCTGTCCTGTAGAGCCAGGTGAGCCCCGTCCATCAGCCCGAAGCCCATCCCAATGTTGCTGACAGAGCCCACCGAGCGAAGTTCATTCCAATCATCTGGGTAGGCCGATAGGTCAATACCGATGACATGACCGATGCTGCGGTCGAGCCAGTAGCGCTCGACCTCGGGGCCTCGCCCAACCCCAACCACCAGAACGGTTGCTCCCATCAGACCATGCTTACGATCCAGGCGATCGAGAGCAGATATCGGCCCGAGTCCTCGGCCATTGGGGCTGAAATCGTCGACGTTGTCGGCGCTCAACCATGGCGCTATCCGCCTCCGAACTTCTGGGCGCGAACAGACCCATCGATAAACGGGACTAAGCCGTTCGCGAATGCCTTTACGATCAGGGCGATCTAGAAGTCCCGTAGCCGTCATGCGCTGACCAACGCCTCGGTCACGCCTTCTCGGAATAGCCCTTGCGCTAGGACGGCGACTTCTGGCCACTGCCCAACGGCGAACTCCACTCCGACTTTATTGACCCCGTGAACCCGAGTCTCGTCAGTCCGTCGCACGGTTGAATGAAGCCGCGCTATCTGACCGTGAACCTTTATCTGCAGCAGAACTTCCTGGCCTACCTCGAAGCCATCACCTCGAACCAGCACTGAAGCGCCGTTGAGTGATATGTCGACGGTTCGGGCGCGGAACCCGCCCATAACAGCCTGAGCCTGGTGTTCAGTTCGGAGACCACCTCGTCTCTCGCCGCCATACCGGTTGCGACGGATGCGGTCTATGGCCACTACCAAGAACATCGTGTTGACCAACAACCACGAGAGGCCGAGAAGTGCCAACGAAACTCGTTCGACGCGTAGTGGAACAAGACCCGCCAGCTGCATGGTCACAGCTAGCCAAGTCGTGAGATCGAGCACCAGCAATAGAGTCAGAATTCGGGGAACGGCCGAACGCGACCGGCCAGACGATGACCGGCCCTTAGGTGTGACCGAGAACGACAGGGCCCGCGGGCGGAAGAACACCATCGACGATGACAGGTTCGGCGGCATCTTTAGCAGCTCGAACACCATGTTTGTCGACAGCCTCATGCGACCGCGACTCATGAGCTTGGTCGCAACAGAGCTAAATATGTGCACGGCTAACACGGCCGGAATCAGCTGCCACATCGGAGCGTTCACTGGCGAAACTCCTGTAAGCAACACAAGAGCCGGCAACAGGTGGAGGCCAAGTGTGCGCCAACTGTCGAACCAGCTGAGCGCCGATGCCAGGTACATGAGTCGTTGGCCGCGACTCAGGCCTCTGGAGAGCAAGGGATTCTCCGACACGATCGATTGCATCGCTCCCGCGCCCCACCGCCAGCGCTGCGTCTCGAATTCGGCGTAGTTGCGGGGTGCTAACCCGCGAGCCAACACCTCGTTGTGGTGAACGGTCTCCCAGCCGGTGCGGTGCAAACGAACCGTTGTGTGCATGTCCTCGGTGATGGTGGCTGTTGAAACGCCGCCAATCCAACGGAGGGCGCTCGTGCGCAGTACCGCGTTCGTTCCACACCAAAACGCGGCGTTGTGACGATTCTTACCCGGCATGATCACCCGATGGAAGAACTGTTCATCGTGGAACCCACCGGATCCGGTGTGAACGAACGAGTTGCCGTTGTAGAACTCCTGGGGCGTCTGAACTAGCGCGATCTTCGGGTTGACGAAATACCCAAGGGTGTGACGAAGGAAGTTCGGCTCTGGTACATGGTCGGCATCCAGCACGGCCACGAACTCGGCATCGGTCAGGCCAAGAGCGTGGTTGAGATTGCCGGCTTTGGCATGCGAGCGGTCGGTTCTGGTCACATAACGAGCTCCTAGAGCTTCGGCCATGTCCCGCACTTCGGCCCGGTCACCGTCATCGAGGACCCATGTCTCGTGGGCGGGCTCGAGTTCGACAGCGGCTGCGATGGTCGGCAGAAGAACCTCTGGGCCTTCGTCGTATGTTGCGATAAAGACCACGACTCGGCCTGGAGCATCGTCGACAGCGCCAACGCCTGGCTCGGCGTGGATATCCCAGAGTTCGGCCATGGTGATTGCCAGCCGCACCGCAAGGTGAGCCTCAAGGGCCACAAACGGGATTGCCACCCACCATGCCGACCAATTCAAGGTCGCAGTAACGCGCCAACCTATGTAGGCAAAACTCACGCCAACGCAGAGAATCGCCAACGAGCGCACGAATGTAGTCATCGAAGCTGACCACTCGTCGATGGGCGCGCCGTTCTCAAGGCCGGTAAGCCCTGAAGGCGCATTCATCGACGAAGACATAGTTACTCGATCGGACGCGGCGACGGCGAAACTGAGCGGTATCGGCACCATTCGATGAAGAGGTTCGCCAGGCTTGAGATCGCGGCCTAAGTGCCGATCGGAGGCTGATGTTCTATGGGGACCTTTCGCGCTCGGTTGTGGCTTTTGTGCTTGTTGCATGCCTCGCCGCGGTCTCGATCGCGGCTAGTAGCCGAAGCGGCTTGTTGTCCCAAGACCGGGCCGCGGCCAGCGTCGAGACGACCCTGGTTCCTCGTCTGAGTATTGCGGCGCCATCGGTTAACGAGACTCCCGAGCAGAGTGAGACGGATCCGATTGCGCTGACTGCACCAGGGTTAGCTCGCGTCGACACTGCTCCACAGTCACCAGCCAATACGCCTCTCGACGAACCCTCGGCTGAACCCGACGATCCATACGCGTGGTTAGCAACGGTTCCAGTTCCGGGGCGCACTTTTGTTGGCGTGACCACCGACAACGGGCTCGCCGACGAGGTGGCCAACTTCAGCGCCGCAGCCGGTATCAGCCCCGATGTCGTGATGGTCTCGCGAGGTTGGGCCAACGCCACACCAGACTTAGCGGTCATCGAGCGACTTACTGCCGCTGGTCACCTCCCGGTTCTGGCGTGGGAGCCGTGGAACTTTGAGGTTGAGTCGAGTTTCGACCGGCGCCGAGGCGAACAGCCCGATTTCGCTTTGTCGACAATTCTGGCCGGAGATCACGACGAGCTCATCAATGGATGGGCCGAGGAGTTGGCAGAGTGGGGGCGCCCTGTGGGCATCAGGTTTGCCCACGAGATGAACGGATACTGGTACCCGTGGTCTGAATCGGTCAACGGCAATGTCGCGGGCCAGTACGTAGCGGCGTGGCGTTACGTCTACGACGCGTTCGAGGCCGCCGGCGCCGACAACGTGATCTGGATATGGAGCCCTAACCCAACCCAGCCGACGCTCATCCCGCTAGCGGGTCTGTACCCGGGCGACGACTACGTCGACTGGATCGGAATCGTCGGTTACCTCGGCAATGGCGTCGACCCGGCCACATATGTCCCTACTTTCGATCAGCTGTTTGGACCGACGATCGAAGAGATCAGAGAGTTCAGTGACCGTCCCCTCGTCATCACCGAAATCGGCGCTACCGAAGATGGAGCTAAGAAGTCGGAATGGATCACCCACGTGCTCGAGGTCGTCGGCCGGAGGGAAGACATCATTGGGTTCATCTGGTTCGAGATCAACAAGGAAACCGACTGGCGAATTGTCTCGTCCGTCGAGGCTTCCGAAGCGTTTCGCACGGGTCTGGCGAACGGGAACTTTGGGATACCGCGAACCTGACATGCTCGTTCCATGCCAGAAGGCCACACGATCCATCGATTGGCGCGCGACCTTCGACGCGATCTAGTCGGCACTGAACTAGAAGCATCCTCGCCCCAAGGTCGATTCGCGGGCGGGGCCAAGAGCCTCGACGGGCAGGTGCTGACTGCAACCGAGGCCGCGGGTAAACATCTATTTATGCATGCCGGCCATGACCTCACCCTCTACATACACCTGGGTCTGATAGGGAAGTTCCGGCGCTTTGACGCATCAACCGACCGTGGCGACGCAGTACGGCTTCGATTCGAACGGGACACTTTTGCCTGGAGTCTCACGGGCCCCCAGACGTGTCGGCTGATCGAACCCCCAGAGGTCGAAGAAATCATCGCCAAGCTGGGGCCAGACCCTTTGCGTCGCGGGGCCAGCCCGGACAAGTTCATTGATAAGGCGGCAAGATCAAACAAGGCGATCGGTGCGTTGCTTCTTGACCAGAACGTGATCGCCGGAATTGGCAACGTATATCGCGCCGAGTTGTTGTTTCTAGCCGGCATCCACCCCGCAACTCCAGCCAAGGACTTGGGCGGGGACGTAGTTCGAGAGATTTGGGATAAGACCGTCGAGCTATTACGCCTCGGAGTACGGCTCGATCGAATCGTAACGGTGACGACTGCCGATTCCGGCGGAACAACAGCAGGGAGACTCGGTCCCGACAATCGCCTATACGCCTACAAACGAACAGGCGAACCGTGTCGGCGCTGTGACACCCCAATCGTTACAGCGCCGATCGCCAGTCGCTCTATCTGGTGGTGTCCGACGTGTCAGCCCGCTCGGTAACTCCAACTACTTGGCCGGCTGGCACGAACGACACCACGTGGTGGTGCGACCATCGAGAACGCGCGATGTAAGGGGCTTAGAACATCGCAGACATGGTTCGCCGGCCCGGCCATAACATAGGAGGTGATGTTGGTTGTCGCCCGACGATCCGTCGACGGTTCGGTAGTCGCGAAGTGTTGTGCCGCCGTTGTCGATTGCCGAGCCCATGACGTCTCGTAGAGCAAGCAGGAGTCGGCTTGCAGCAGCTTTGGTTATGCGGCGCGAAATAGGAGACACCTGCGCTACCCAGCAAGCCTCGTCGGCATAGATGTTGCCGACTCCAGCAATTGGTCGTTGGCTAAGAAGTTGGGTCTTGATGCAGCGAGATGAGGCCTTCAACGCTGACCAAAAGATGACGTCGGTAAGGTTATCGTCGAAGGGTTCTGGCCCAAGGTGGTGCAGTGTCGGCAGTGTTTCGTACCGACCGGCGTCTACCACTGCTACTCGTCCGAAACGCCTGACATCGCGTAGCTGTAGCCGTCCTCCGCGCTCCATCAACCACCACGCCCGCACGTATTTGTCGATTTCATGATCGCCTGCGACGAAATGCCAAGTGAGTTGACCTGTCATGCCGAGGTGGACAATTAGTTCTCGGTCGTCGACCAGCCCGAATAGCAAGTACTTACCGCGACGCCGAACATCGTCGATCTCGGCACCGACGAGTTCGGCTGCTGAATTGAATTTCGAGCTTGGGTGCCCCCAGGCCTCGGCTACGCGTTGCCCTGGCAGCTCTGGTTCGAGCCCACGCCTGACAGTTTCGACCTCTGGTAGTTCCGGCATCGAGAGGACACTACCCAGCGCAGCCAGAGGCGGGCGGAGCAGTACAACACAGCGCAGCCGATAGCGTTCGCAGCGATGAAAACGCCTGCGCCACGCCTCACTCCGAACAGCGAACTTGAAGCCGGATTCGCCAAGATCCGCACCGAACTGGGAGTCCCTGATTCGTTTCCGGCATCGGTGGAACAAGCCGCGACGCATGCGGCTCGCGACGGTGTAGACGGATTTCCGCGCGCTGGCGGCGAGCTTACGGACAAGACGTCGATGCCCTACATCACCATCGACCCGCCGACATCGATCGACCTCGATCAAGCGGTGCACATCGAATCCCGCAGCGATGGGTACACAGTCTCGTACGCAATTGCCGATCCGGGGTCGTTCGTGGCCCCAAACGATCCGGTCGATGTTGAGTCCCACCGTCGTGGTCTTACGTTCTACGCCCCCGATATGAGAACGCCGCTCTACCCAACATCGTTGGGCGAGGGTGCAGCCAGCTTGTTACCTGATGTCGAGCGTCCAGCGTTCGTATGGACAATGACCCTCGATGTCGATGGGGTACTTCTCACGACCCATGTAGAGCGGGCGATGGTCAAGAGCATCGACAAACTGTCGTACCGCGTCGCCCAGGATCGGATCGATGCCGGCGAGGGCGACTCCACCTTGATGGCGCTGCGCGAAGTCGGCGAGCTGAGGTTGGCCATTGAGAGCCAGCGTGGTGGTGTCTCGCTGAATCTTCCTTCGCAGGAGGTCCAGATGATCGACGGCTGTTATGAACTTGTTCACGACGAGTCACTCATCGTCGAAGACTGGAACGCCCAGATCTCTCTGCTGACAGGAATGGCCGCTGCTGATCTCATGATTGGTGCCGGTGTTGGCCTCCTTCGAACACTTCCAGACCCAGACCAGCAGACTCTCGACAAGATTCGGCTATCGGCACTCAGCCTCGGCATCGACTGGCCTTCAGGAAGGTCGTATTCGGAACGAGTACGCGAGCTGCGGCCCGATAAACCAAGACACGTTGCGCTGCTCAATAGCGCAGTTCGGGCGCTTCGCGGAGCTGGATACCTTGCCTTTGATGGCGAGGTACCTAGCAACAATCGACACTGGGCAATCGCGGCTGAATACGCCCATGTCACAGCACCGGTACGCCGTTTGGCTGATCGTTACGCGAATGAGATTGCGGTGGCAATTTGTGCCAACGAGCGCCCTCCCGCGTGGGTCATGGACCAACTCGCCGATCTTCCGAGCACGATGGGCAAAGCCCGTCGAGCCGAGGGCCAGCTTGAGCGAGCCATTGTCGACTATGTCGAGGCCGCCATCTTGAGCAGCAAGATCGGGCAACGATTCCCGGCCACGGTCACCTCTCGGCGTCGAGATGGTCTGTGTTCGATGCAGATCAACGAACCGGCCATCAGCGCTCTGGTAAAGACCGAGGCCAACCCCGGCGAAGTAATCGAAGTCGAGTTGGTGACAGCCAACCCCGAGCAGCGAAAGATCCGATTCCGCGAAGTGCGAGAGTAACTACGCGCCCTGACCAGCGGGACTTAAGCAGAGGGGCCATACGGATACGACCCGAATGAAGGCTGGCACTAGACACACGACGGCATTGCCTCCGCTCTTCGGCGGTCAGCCCTAGATCATCTTGATCATCTGGAGGGCCGGGTTGTCCGGGTCCCATAGTGTCGGAAATACCTCAAGCCGTTCGAAGCCGCAAGACCGGTAGAAGGCTCGTGTCTTCTTGTATCCGACGTCTGGGTGCGTGTCCGCAAGCGTCTTCACCTGCAGGAACCTGATTCCGTCCTCCACAAGGAGACCTTCTGCGAACCGCAGCATGGCGGCACCCGCGCCAGTCCTATGTCGGGTGCGACGGACGGCCATCACGTAGATCTCAGCTGCCGTTTCGGCGCGTTTGATCGTTGTCAGAATGCCAACAGCAACGCCGCCAACAGATGCAACGACGGTCGGGTTCGCTTCTGACGCCAGGGCGTACGCTGCGTTGGCTTTCGGCGATCCGAACCACTCAGGAAGCTCATCGAGAACCGACGCGCAGATCGCACCGGCGCCGCTGTGAGGCAACCTCAATTCCAGCTCCAGAGCATCATCCATGGTGGAGATCTTTCCACATGCCCGGGCGCTGCCAGATCGTCTCGTCGAACGACAGCTGGTTGTCCAATAGCTCGCCAGCCCCTGACCGATCTATACGACCGGCGCCTACACACTCACAGCTCGATATCGACCTAAAGAGTCCCGGTTGGTTCGCGATCCAGATCGGCGCCCATCGGCGCTATCGATACTGGCAAGTTGCGCGTGACCGGAGGTGTGCGGGAGCGCACGCCGAGGTTACGGCCCCGTGTCGGTCTGGCACGCTCGCCCGATGATGAAGCCAACTGACGCTCGTCTCGCATCGTTGCATGACGTCGACAACCCCGACGGACCCGATCACGACCAGTGGCGTCGCCTGGCCCAAGAACTCGCTCCCGACGCTGTCGTCGATCTCGGCTGTGGGCCCAGGATCTTGACCGTCACTCTGACCCCTCCGCATAGGACAGTCGTCGGCGTCGATCCTGATGCAGGCATGCTCGACCCTGCTCGTCCCGAGATATCGGCGATGACGACTGGCCCCTCGCTCTGGTTTGATATCGCAGCGGGCCTTCGACTTGGTGGGACGCTGGGCTTCGAAACGCGTAATCCCGCAACCGAGTCCGACGAACTCGGAACCGTCGTCATCAGAGCTCACAACCAGTTCGAAGGCGATCTCGACGAGATCGTGATCACTCAGCGACTCGCCTTCCGGAGCCTGCAGAAACTCCAAGAGCATCTAGCCGCCGCTGGGTGCTGCATGGGTTCACTGCTCGACCGCTCAAGACAACGCCAGACTTCGGCCCAACCGGCTACGCGGTCGTCCCGCCTGGCGTGTCGGTTCAAGGGTTGGGTCTTGTCCGTTCCTGGGCAAATGTCGGTGGGGATGTCAGCTCTCGGGTTTCCATCGTTTGGAGTCGAGGTGCTCGCGGAGCCCGTTCCATGCAGTGCGGGTGTCTTCGGTGTCGGTGTGGTGGGCTCGGAACTCTGCGATGTACAACGAGACCTCGCACAGGTCCCACCAGAGCCGATAGAGCTCGACTGACGCCGTGTCGACAGCAACACCGGTGCGTACCGCGTAGTCATCGGCGATCGAGGGTTCTTCGTTAGTCAGCATCCACAGATCGCGTTCGGGTTGTGCCAAAAGCACTGTGTCCCAGTCGATCAGGGCGACACCTTCAGTGGTGTTGATCGTGATCCCACGGTGGGGTTCACCGTGGGTGATCACAAAACGCTCGCGCATTTCGGCGACCTTGCAGACGAGGTTGTCGTAGCGCTCCAGCGTGTCTGTCACGGCCGGGCCATGGTAGCGAAGTAGTTGCTCGGCACCTGGTGCGAAAGGGCCGGGACCCCAGAGCGAACCACTATCTGCGAGCGCGTCGAGGAGCTTGTGACGGCTTGGAATCACGAAATCATCGACAAGCGCTATGCCGCGGACCGTTGCTGTCGCTTCATGGATGGCGACGAGCCGATCAAGAACTTCGAACCGGTCGGTACGCGAATCGTATGCACCCCAGTCATGAGTGGTTCCGTCGACATGATCGTAGAGAGTCGCGAGGTAGCGGCGGTTGAGGCGATGTGCCACATCGCCGGTCCTCGTTGTTAGGGGAGCGATGACAAAGCCGAGGCCGTCAGCTCGAAAGGGCCCTTGCGGTGTCGAAGGCGGACGTCAGGCGAGCGGGAGTACTGTCTCGACTGTCGAGGGCGTCTCGTTGGCGGGCGTCGAGGTCGTCGACGGTCACGAACCATCGCTGGCTAGTCGCTGAGGCTCTCCAGTGATGGCTTCCGAAGCCGACCACTGCGTACTCGACACTGTCGACGACCATGCCCCAGCCGATTCTGAGCGCATTGGCAACCGCCGAATCGGACAAATCATTCGGCCTCGTGAACATCGCTTCAGCCTAGGAGCAAAGAGTCGATGGCACCGCCCACCGCGAACGGGCTCCAGTGATGCGTCTGAGCATAAGAGCCGTCGTGCCAGTCGCACGTTCACAGGCCAGCCTCGCCGTCGTCAGTCTCGGTCCGGTCACTCCGATCGAACGCGGCAGATGCCATCCTGACTAGGTGAAATGCGTTCTGGTCCAACTCGGTGGTCGTGTTGAGATCAGCGCTGTTTTCGACGAGAAGCGGATTCTGTTCGAAGCTTGAGGCGGCCCGCTTCTTGCAGCCGGCGATGTCCTAGCCACGCAACGTTCTGGTGAGCTGTGGCCAACTAAGCCGGCGGGCCGAAACGTCGCTCGACCTCGGCGCGGCCCTCAGGGCACTGCGACTGATACGGACACCAGTTACACAGAGGCCCGACGGTGGGCGCGAATTCGTCGGCACTTTCGGCGACGTGAATATCTGACCAGGTAGTTTGCAGCTTCTCGACAGCTTCACCGGTCGAAGTGTCGGTGACATCGGTGTCGATACTTCGGCTTCGCACATACAAAAGGCGAGCCCGCTCGACCGGTTGGCCCATGGCACCGAGCGCGGCTGCGTACAGCTGAACCTGATGAAGTCGGTCGTCTTGGAATCGCTGGCTCGGGGCCTTGCCGGTTTTATAGTCGGTAACAACTTGGCGCCCGTCGCGCCGCTCGACAAGGTCGACGACACCGATGAACGGCACTCCATCAAGGTCACACTCGAGGCGTTGCTCACGCTCGACGACGTCGACCGAGGCCGGGTCTTCAAGGCCGAAATAGCCCTCGACAAGGCGCCAAGCATCCCATCGCACCCGGCGACCAGCGTCGGGCTCAAGGCCCAAATCGATGAATGCTGGGTTCTCTTCGATCTCTGGCCACACTGTCCTGGCGATCAGTTTGGCGCGATCAACCGTGCGATCAGCGCCATCGACAGCGAGCAGTTCTTCGAGAACTCGGTGCACAAAAGTCCCGACCAGTGCAGGTATGCCCGGTGGGTCTGGCAACTTGTCGACGTAGCGAAAACGCCATCGACGCGCACACTGACGAAACGTCGAGGCGCCAGAGGGCGACAGAAACCGGCGCGGCTCGACTTTAGAGGCCGCTCCCGAATCTGGAGCCTTGTCGGTTGGATCGGTTACAACGCTAAGGCGCTCGCTGGGTTCTGTGTCCACCCGATGATTCTGCCTTAAGGGTGTGACACCACCGGCGGATGGGGGGCGCGGAGCCGATATTTCACTGCCGGAACTACTCATCGTGGCTGGCGACGTTGCCACCACCAGGCCATAGCCGCGGAGAAGGCAGCCCCGGCGAAGAACCAGAGAGGCATGATCCAGCGGTTCAACGGTTCGGCGGGCGTTGGAATCGAACGACTACTAGCCGAGGCCTCACTGCGATCGTCCTGTTCGGCGTAGCGACCCGAGTCCATACGCTGAGGCTAGACCGAGTCGGGGTGACGGTGCACAGCGCGGTGCGGGTCTACCCCAACCAGCGTTAGCGCTGCGGCCAAATCAGCGGGCCTTGGAGCCCCTGGCGAACCAGCGTTGATCCGCCGAGCTCCCTGCACAAGGGTGTCGAACACCGCGACAGTGTCGAGGTCGTCATCGAGAGCGTCACGAACCTCGGCGATCAGAGGACCGTCATGTGGTGGCGCACCGCCCACGGCGGCAACGAGTTCATCAAGCACTCCCATGGCGTCGTCGAACTCGTGGTCGAACCAATCGAAAGCGTCGCGGTACGGATGGGGCATCAGCGCTAAGCGGATAGCGCGAGTATCGCCAGTACGACGAAGGTCGCTAACGAAAACGAGGTTCCCAAGCGACTTAGACATCTTGGCTCCTTCGTAGCCAACCATGCCGCCATGTGTCCAGTGTTTCGCGAACGGGGCCGCACCGATCGCTTCGCTCTGGGCAATCTCACACTCGTGGTGAGGGAAGACGAGATCGTCACCGCCACCGTGCAGATCGAGAGGCCCGCCCAACGCCGCAAACGACATTGCCGAACACTCGAGGTGCCAACCCGGTCGGCCAATTCCAACCGTCGACTCCCATGAAGGCTCGTCGTCAGCCGAAGGCAACCAGAGAGCAAAGTCGAGAGGGTGACGCTGGCGGGCGTCGTCTGGTGTCCCGCCCCGTTCGCGGGCAAGCTCGATGAGCTCAGCCTCGGACAACCCGCTGAGCTGGCCGAACCGGTCGAACGTAGAGACATCGAACCAGGTGGTTCCTTCAATTGTGTACGTATGGCCGCCAGCTCGCAGCTGCTCAAGGAGCTCGACCATTGGTTCGATCGAACCCGTAGCCCACGGTTCGGCATACAAGGGAAGCTCATCGAGAGCCTCCATGTCGGCGTGAAAACGATCCATCTCTTGGCGGGCTAGATCGCGGAAATCGACACCGAGCTCGCGAGCCTTGGGCAGGATCGAGTCGTCGACGTCGGTGACGTTTCTGACCATACGTACCTCGTGACCGAGATCGACCAGCCGCCTCGCGATCAGATCATGAGTGATGTAGGTGCGAGCATGACCAAGATGGGTCGAGTCGTATGGCGTTATCCCGCACACGTACAACAACGCCACCTCTGCGGGCTCAAATGGCACAACTGCCTTTCTCGCCGTGTCAAATAGCCGCATAGCCACGAATGCCCCCTTGGTCGTCCACGATTCGAGAAAGGATAACGCCGTGCCCGGCCCTGGCATTCCACGATGGGGCGCGGGAGTGCCTTTCCAGCGTGTTGACTGGAGCGCTCAGACCCACGGAGCCCACCCCGATGCCACGCAACACCACCGACAGCCGCTTTAGCCGGCTAAAAGAACTGCTATTCGAAGTGAAGGACGCACTAAAACAGGACAACGTTCCTGTGGCTTCGGCCGGCATTGCGTTCTTCGGCTTCTTGTCGTTGTTCCCCGCCTTGGCCGCGACGATCTCTATCTACGGCATAGTTTCTGACCCAGACGAGATAACCAAACAGATCAACGATCTTCTCGACTCAGCCCCCGAATCCACACGCGACTTCTTGTCGGGTCAACTTGGCGACATCGCCAGCTCGGCTTCAGGCGGGCTTGGTGTTGTTGTCGGCATCGGCATCATCGCCGCCATCTGGTCTGCGTCAGCGGCCATCAAGCACCTCATCGCGGCCCTAAACAACGTGTACGGACTTCGCGAGACCAGGGGTTTTGTCGGCCTTCGCGGTACCGCACTGATGTTCACCTTCGGCGCCATCGTAATGTTGGTCGCGGCTGTGTTTGGGCTCGCCATCTTGCCAGCGGTCCTTGCGGCTGTCGAGCTCGGCAGCGTTGGTCGAGTCCTCATCGGAGTACTTAGATTTCCGGTGCTGATTCTGCTGATGTCGATGGCCATCTCGGTGTTGTACAACCTGGGCCCCAACCGCCCGGCTACGCGATTTAGGTGGACTACACCCGGTGCCATCACCGGAACCATCGTGTGGATAGTGGTGTCGGCCTTGTTATCCATCTACACAGCTAACGCCGGCAAGTTCAGCGGCGGAGCAAACACCCTCGGTGCTATCACTGCCCTTCTTCTTTGGTTGTACGCCACCGCGTTCTCGGTGTTACTCGGTGCCGAAGTCGATGCCAGCATCGAAGCCATCGCATCGCGCCGACGAAACGCTGACCGAGACGACACCGATCGCTTGTACGAAAACGCCACGCGCTCCCAACAAGGCAGAGCTGCTCTCACGGGTGTCCTAATGGGCGCCGCCGTTGGGTTCCTGGCCAGACGACTGTCGAACGACGACTAACACAACCGAGCCGCTCTCATCGGCGCGTCGTTAACCAAGGCGGCGGAACTCGCTATCGGTTGAGTACACGACCAACACCACCACGAGCGAGATGATCCCAGCCCCAGAAATCGCAGTGCCCATCCCAACAGCACCGCCCACGTAACCAAGGGTGAGTGCGCCAACTGGTAGGAGACCGGCCTGAATCAGGGTGTACAGGGCCATCACCCTGCCCATCATGCGCTGCGGGGTGTTCGACTGAATCAGTCCCTGGTTCATGTTGATGTAGAACCCGCCACCAAGACCCATCATCAGCGACAGCGGCAGCAGTTGCCAGTACTCCGTGGTGCGCCCCATTAGGAAAGTCATCAACGAGCCAACCATCAGCGCCCGTTGGAAGAGCGCACCTTTGTTGGCCATGTCGCCCTTGCGCATCACCACAAACGATGACACCGCGATACCCACGCCCATTACAGCAAGAATTGGTGCCGAATCGCCAGCATTGCGGCCGAACTCCTCTTTCACGAAGGCCTGGATGCTGACCATTACGGCGGGGTTTACAGTCGATCCAGCCACCGTAAGCAACAAGAACAACCGACTGAGAGCCCTGTCACGAACCACATGGCGAAAAGCCTCAACCGAGCCAGCCCAAACCGAGTACGACGCTGCGTCGGGTTCTGTGCCAGCAGCGGCGGGGTCGGAATGAGCGTGTGCGGGCACTTCCATCGGGAGAAGCACCACGAGGCCCACTGCCAGCAATGACGACATAAACCAAAATGCAGCAGCGAATCCAAGCTGGTCACCGACGAACTTTGCGGCCACAGGACCCAGAATCATCGATGAAGTCATCGCCAGCGACGTCGCGGCGATCGCAGTGAACAACAACGCCCTTGGCACAAGCACCGGTACCAAGGCCGACCGTACCGGTGAACCAATCGCAGTGGTAGCGCCCATAGCCAAGGCCACGACGATTGCTAGTTGGATGGTCATAACATCGGCTTGTACCAACGAAGCCGCCACAAGTGTTACCGCTAACGTCGCTATCTGAGAACCAACCAACAGTCGTTTGCGGTTGTACCGATCGGCCCAGTTCCCAGCGTGCAACACCAGAAACAGGGCAGGCACTCCAAGCGCAAACACCACTAGCCCCTGAGTACGTTCGTTGCCATCCAGACCCTCAAGTACGAGCCAACCGAGCACGAAACGTTGGGCGTTCATCACCAAGAAGAAGAAGACGTTGTTTAGCCACAACGATCTAAACGAAGCAATTGCAAAGGCGGCCTTGGCCCCTGCGGCGGGCCTACCAGCCACGTCACCGCTACCTTCGGTTACGACTTCAGCAACTGGTTTAGTGGTGGCCACCGCCAAATAGTGCCACTAGTCATCGCCAGGCACCCAAACAACCATTGGCATAACAGCCACCGGTCGGTACTCTCAGCAGGCGTGGATAGTGACGCCGACCTCGAAACGCTGCGCCGGCTTCAGCGATTCCGCAAACGCTCCCACCTGAATCCGGCCGACAACTCCCGCGTCTCGGAGTTATCGCAGCATGTTGGCGACCACGGTCAAGAACCCGCCGAGTACATCGCTGCGCTTACGGCTCTGCACGATGTGGTGCTCATCGGCGAGGGAATGCCAACCGAGCAGTCCGGCCAGTTCTTGGTTGAGCTTGTTCCGGTTCTTGCCGCCGCTGGGGTGTGGAACCTCGGCGCTGAATGGTTGCTCCACGACGATCAGGACGCGCTCGATGAAATCACGACCGACCTCAACTTCGACGAGGCAAGAGCTACCGAGCTAGTGCTTCGTTGGGGAATGCGCTATGGCATAGTGCCATCGAGCCGGGTCGAGGTCCTGCGGGCCGCATGGGCGACCAACCGTCAGCGCGATCAGCTGGCACCTCCGTTCCGCGTTCTCGGACTCGACTACGACCTCGACTACGACAATGTCACCGATCGCGCCGACCTCACGGAGCCTGAGGCGTGGCCTCACCTTCGTACGCGCGGGCCATCAGCGCGGTTCATGGCCTCAGTTATCGACGAGCAGCTTCTGAAGCCACGACGCAGAGCTGTGATCTCCTGCTCTACCGGACACGCCTTCACCCATCATCGTCGCCCCTACCACGTCGACAACGACCGCTTCGATGTGGAGCTTGTTGGCGATCGGGTTCTCGGCGCAGGTAACCACCTGTTTGCCCAACGCGCCGACAGAGTGGCGACGGTTCTGCTGCATCAGCCCCTCGACGGCTGCCCCGGTGACGGTCCCGACCATGTCTATGCCGCCGATGGCCTGGTCGACATGGTGTTCGCTCGCCACGATGGGCCCAAGTTTCCAGTCGGATTCGACGTTAGCGGGAGCTCGTTCGCAACTCTCGGCACCAGCTGCGCCCACGACGATTCGCCGTTAGGACATCTCGCTGACGGCTGGATCTTTTTGGCTCCCCTCCAACAGATGAGAGCCCCAGAACAGCTTTCGAGCCAACTCGAGCAGTTTGATCTGGCTCAGCTTCGTCGGCGCATGTTGCAAGGCAGCTCCCGTCGACCCGACAACAGCATTCAGGATTTGCGGACCGCCGTCGACACCTCCGCTGCTGTCATCGAAATGAGTTTGAGAGCAGTCGGCGCCTAGTGCCGCATCGATCGAGCCCGAACTCGAAGTAACCGAGGCCGCACTGGCCGTGGCTGTCGCCGCGTGGGTGCGTCTGTGTGTGCAACCCGATCTGGAACAATGTTCCCGAACTTCACTATGACGAACTATTTTCAGCCCATAGGCCCTGGCGAATGGGTCTCCACGACCGCCAGCAAACGTTTCGACGTATGGACCCGCGGTAACGCTGGTGAAGTGTTCCCAGAAGTTATGATGCCGCTGAGCTTCTCATTGTCGTGGAAGTCTGGCGAAGCCGCCTTTCGCCGAGCCATGAGTCGGGGCGGCGCAACTCTGGCCCGCGATTTCTCCGAAGGACCAGACGTCGCCATCGCCTCGGGAGTGTTCGGTGGGTATTCATACCTAAACCTGTCGTACTCGCGTGTCCTGGCCCTCCGCCTGCCCGGCGCGACAATCGACGACGTCGACCGAATGTTCTTAGGCGCGGCCAATCCACCTCCCCACGTTCACCATCGCGATGACAAGAGCCTTCTGGCATCAGCACGCTCACTGAAAGCGATCTTCACCGTACTGAGAACATCGGAGCTACCCGGGCTCGATGCCGACAAGAACATCGTCGCCAAGCTTCACGCTCAGATCGGAGACATTCAGTCGGCCACCGACGCCCACTTGCGCTCGTTGGTCGACCGGTTCACCGATATTTTCGACGAATTGTTCGAGACCCATCTTGTCGTTAGCTCAAACGCTGGTCTGGCAGTTGGCGTGCTTTCGAAGATCTGCAGAGACTCACTCGACGATGAATCGATAGCAGTCAAACTTCTGGGGGGACTTGGCGAGGTCGAATCGGCTGCGCCGTCCTACGCAATCTGGGACCTCGGCCGCCTAGTCAATGAGAGTCCACTTCTTAGCGCCGTCTTCGACGAGGGAATCGAGCACGTCCAAGACAAGCTCAAACTACGCGCCGATGCTCCAGGAGTCCGAGATTTCAACTCGGCGTTCGCTGAGTTCATTACAGAGTTCGGTTCGCGCGGGCCCAACGAGTGGGACACAGCTTTCGACACTTGGGAAACTGACCCCAAGCTGGCCTACACGCTGATCGACAGGATGCGCGGCGCCGCCGAAGATCACGATCCTAGGCTCCAGACCGCGAGGCTTGCTCTGGATCGTGACGCCACCGAGGTAGCTGCTGTCGAGTCGCTAAATTGGCTCAACAGACGCATCTTCAGACGCGTCCTGCGAGCAGCCAGAGTGCTCTCCCAGGGCCGAGAACGGTCGAAGACCACAATCGTCAAGGCCATACATGAGGTACGTCTTGGCGCCAAAGAGCTAGATCGTCGGGTGGTCGAACGCTCAGGGGGAACGAAGGGCGACATGTGGTTCGTGACCATCGCCGAGCTCGACGACTACCTAGCCAACCCAACATCGTTCGCCGCGACCATCAGAGAGCGAACAGAGATGCACAAATTGCTCGGCTCACGCGAGCCGCCATTCTTCTTTGTTGGAGAACAACCGCCCTTCGAAACCTGGCAGTCTCGGGATCGCCAAGTTGAGCCGGTCGGCGTAGGCGAGGTGCTCAGTGGACTCCCAGGTTGCAGCGGGACGGCCCGCGGGCGGGCTCGCACCGTGACTGACCCAAGCGATCCCGGTGCCCTTGGCCCAGGCGACGTGTTGATTGCTCGCCTGACCGACCCATCGTGGACACCGTTGTTCGTTCCAGCCGAGGCGGTGGTGGTCGATGTCGGAGCCATAATGAGCCACGCCATCATTGTCTCGCGGGAGCTAGGCATCCCTTGCGTTGTTAGCGTTACCGACGCCACCCGACGTATCCCCGATGGAACACTGATCGAAGTCGACGGCGATTCAGGCACAGTGACGATTCTCGAACTACCCAACGGATTGGCGAGCGAGCATGAATGACGTCTTCGCGGTTCGCCCCGCACGTCAAGACGACAAAGGCGAACCAACACCAGATGCTCAAACGCAGAATAGCGATGGAGAAGCCCCGGCCTCGTCCAAACGGTCGGCACTAACGACACCGATCCAGCACTTGGTCGAGGTTGCGAGCACACATCAGGTCACAATGCTCGGCGACCAGCGTGGGGTAGCGCAACACCTCGACGTTCTGGCGAAGTCGATCGGTCCCCTTCATAACGCCGGCGTAGCCAACTTGGTTTGGGAGTTCACAAACTCGCGCCGACAGGCAGACCTCGATCGGCTGTGTCAAGGGTCAGAATGGGATCGACGGTTAGCCGTGGGGCTCTTTGTCGACCTCATGGGCATAGGTTTTGGCTACGACGAGTACATCGATGTTCTGCATGCGGTGTGGCAACACAATCAAGACCGGGCCCAGGGCTGGCCCCCATTTCGAGTCGTAGCCGCGGGGCTTCCGTCGTACGTCGAGGATCCAGACTTGCTCGACGGACGCTCCGCAGCCGAGACCGAACTGCGCGATTGGTGGTTAGGTGGACACTACCGCGATATCGCCGCGACGCACCTGGCTAACATTGTCACCGCCGAAGTGCTCAGGGGCGGCGAGCGGGCGGTGGTCTACGCCGATGGTCCAAGGACAAACACGAACCTCGTCGAGTTTGTCGATTCTCGTCCAATCCTCACTCCGGGAATCCTCCTAGCCAACTGGCTGGGCGAGGGTCTTGCCAGAGTCGTGTTCCACGGAGCTATCGACGATTCCGATGTCCTGGAGCGGGTCGAGGAACTCATTGCTGCCAGCCCCGACCCCGAGTCAACCTTCGGACTGGCCCTCAACCGCAGCACTCTCGGCAACGTCCGAGTCCGTGGACTCCAAGGCGCGGTCGACGGCGAATCGGCACCGTTCGACCTCGCCGAGCTCGCCGACGGATACCTTTTCGTCGCGCCACGCTCCGAGTGGCTCGTCGTGTCCCTGACCCCAGATCTCCTCGCGCCAGACACGCTTCAGGCTGCCGAACGCCGCTACCGCGCTATCGACCCGAGTGACACCGCCTACACCCAGGCCGAACTGGAGCAGGTACGGATCGAGGGCCACGCCGACCTCGAGACGAGCTGGCCAACACAGACCATCGAGCCAGATCTCGGAGAAGGTAGGCGACGCCTCTTTAGGCGTCACTAGTCTCCTACATGCTGAAACTCTGTGGCGTAACTTCCACTATCTGTGGTGAAATGAACGAATCATTAACAAATAGTTACACTAGGTAGTCGTGCGAACGCTGTCTATATCCGGAGTGTTCCATTTGCTGCTAGAAACAGTGGAGTGCACAAGGGCGATAGCGTCAACGAGCTGGAGCAAACCACTCCGCCACCAAACAACCGCATGGAACGGCGTAGGGCCAAGACGCGCCAGTCTCTCCTAGACGCTGGAATGTGGGCGATCGGCGAGCTTGGCATCCATCGGTTGACGATCTCAAGCATTACCGAACGAGCCGACGTGGCCCTCGGGTCGTTCTACAACCACTTTGACAATCGTGAGGACTTTCTCCTGACGCTGTCTCAACAGGCGGTCACCGACTGGATTGTCGACATTCGCCGCCTGCGCGGGGACGACTTTGACGACTCGGCCGATCGCATCTGTGTAGCAATGGTCGTATTGGTCCGACGCTCCATTCACGAGCCACTGTGGGCTCGATTCTGGACCGAATCCCTCGGTCGAGACCTCTTTCAGACCACGAAGGAGTTGCTCGAGAATCTCGAGCAACTCGTCTGCGAAGGCCGCGATACCGGCCTTTTCCAAATCGATGAACCTGGTGCTGTGGCATCCATGCTCTTAGGAATCGCACACCAGTGCCTGCTCCACGTCGCAGCCCAGGACGAACCCGCTGCCGACGTGCTTGAGCGCACGTTCGCGACTGGTGTGCTCCGATTGCTCGGCCTAGACGAAGCACGGCTCGAAGTGTCAGTCGACAAGGCCATTGCCACGACGGGAAACTTCTAACTTCGGCCTGGCGGGCACTGACAACCTCGTTGGTGGGTGATACTGAGGGGGTGCCCCACGGAAACTTCGTTCTCGGCGTAGACCTTGACGGTGTATGTGCCGACCACTCCATGGCCTTCCGACAGATCGTGGCTGAGGAACTCGGCGTAAATCCTGACACGCTCCCTCTTCAAAGGTCGTGGGGCTTCTCCGAGTGGGGCCTGGCCGACGGCGACTTCGAACGTCTGCACCGAATCGCGGTTCTTCAACACCGCATGTTCCGAACCATGCCAGTCGTGGCTGGCGCCCCTGAGGCGTTGTGGCGGCTCTCCGATGCTGGAATCTGGATTCGTATCATCACCCACCGGCTGTACGTGAACTGGGGCCACGCGATCGCAGTCGCCGACACTGCGGAATGGCTCGATCAACACCGGCTGCCTTATCGAGACATCTGCTTCCTTGGAGCGAAACCTGAAGTGGAGGCCGATCTCTACATCGATGATGCCCCTCACAACATCTCTGCTCTTCGGGGTTACGGCAACGATGTAATCGCGTTCGACCAGCCCTACAACCAAGACCTGCCGGGGCCGCGCGCCAAGTCATGGGAAGAGGTCGAGGAGTTGGTTCTCGAGTTTGCAGCACAATCGAATGGCGTGCAGTCGTCGCTTCCCGGAATCGATGCCGGATCTGCACGACTTGTCGCCAATCGAGCCGTCGCCGAACGGGAATCGCCGCCAACTCGAGACCAAACGTCGCCGTCTGAACAGTCAAGCCTCCTCGACGACTAGAACCGCATTCGTAAAACGCACCCTGAAATGAAACGATCTTGACCATGTCTACTAGCGAGCAGTCCTTTAGCGAGCAGTCCTTTAGCGAGCAGTCCTTTAGCGAGCAG
>CAZMUM010000044.1:27690-34149 GCA_964569385.1 uncultured Acidimicrobiales bacterium | reverse complement strand
GGGTGCCAGACACGACGCCACGATCATTCAAACCCCGTGCGATATGAAAATCCCGTGCCGCAGCATCTTTGCTATCGCGGTCGTCTGGCATGGACTGATCGGCTGCGTCTTGCCAACGGCCAATCAGGATCTTGAAATCGTTCCACGACAATTCGCAGGCGTATCTGGTCAGGTCGGTTTCGAACTCGGTAAACAGGCCATCGAAACGGCTATGCAAACAAGTACCCAAGAGCCGCACATGATCAGCCGAAATTTCGCCTGACTCGAACGCCACACGCACAAGCGGCATCTGCGGGAGTGTCGTCGCAAGCTTCGAACGCCGCGAACCTGCTGCCGGGTGATGGTTCGAATGGGAACGCAAATATGCGGTCATCGAGGCGTTGCCATGCTCGGCCCACAACATCGTTTCATCAGCCGCAGCAACAATGCGGGCATCCAGAGCGTCGGCCATTACCCGAATGCGGTCACAAACGGCTATCGCGTCAGCCAACTGAGAGTGGTCAAGACCGTCCCAACCAACATTGTGGGCTTTGGCCACGCTGGTAGCGAGGTTCTCTAACCCTGTGACAGGTAGAAGCTCGACTGTTTCGGTGCGAACCAGAGCAGTCCACGGACCAGCCCCGTACGAATCAAGACCAACCAAAATTCGGTCGACCCGCTCGTTCAGTTCGTCGTCGTCAACAACAGTGAGCATGCCGAAACACTACCTAGGGGGTGGGACAACTAACCACACCTATCAGAACCCACTCGAACGTCTGTATGCGCGCGTCGATCTTCGCTGGCCACCAGTTGTGACGCGGCGGCGGTGGCAGCCGGAGTGGTGATGCGGATGCGGATGCTGTGGAGCGGGTGACGAGAATCGAACTCGCATGACCAGCTTGGAAGGCTGGGACTCTAGCCATTGAGCTACACCCGCATGGGCTGCCATATTAGCGGCCACTGCCATCAAGCGCTCGCTGTTGTTTGGGCTTTGGATTGGCGTTCATCCCTAGACTCAAGGTCATATTCGGCTGGCAGGGTCCGATAGCTAACCATGTCTGATGACCCGCGTTCTGTTCCACGCGCAGATACCGACCTTTGGGTTGTTGTCGATTCGGCGCTGGTCATTCTGTCTATTTCTGAGGCGGCTCGGGCCAGACTCGACCCTGCTCAGCGGCCAGCGGAGGGGACGTCGCTAGTCGACTTCACCCATCCTGACGACCTTGGTAAAGGACTCGAAGCCTTTACCGCCGTGCTGAGCCACGTAGGGCAGCGCCCGGCGGGGACCTACCGAGTCCAGATTGGTCCTTCGCGCTACGAAACGTTTGATGTAACCGGCGAGCAATTGGATTCATCAGTTTCAGAGGTTTTGCTGCGACTGACATCGGTCGATGAACGGCGACGTTCTGAGATATTGGCCCTCGGCCAGGTCGAGATCCTCGAAATGGCTTCGAGCGGTGCACCACTTGAACAATGCATGCGCGAGATCGTAGCGCTGTGTGAGTCATTCGTTGATGCCACCGCGGCCGTCGTTCATGTCCTCGACAACGGACGACCCCATCCGGTCGCTGGTTCAGTATTAGGGCCTGAGATCTCTCAGCGGCTGCGGTCCCTGAACAGTTGGCGCGAGTACGAGACCTTTCGGATGGCCCAGGACCGCGGCCACCCCTATGTCGAACACAGCATCGACAGCGCGTATCATTGGGACCTCACGAGCAATGGTGTAAGTACCTCGATTTGGCGATCGTGTGTGACCTCGCCCATTCAAGACTCAGCCGGGCGGCCGCTCGGTTTCATCGAGGTTTTCCGGGCTAGCGACGACAGGCCAGAGAACGAGGAACTCACCTTCTATTTACTCATGGCCAGGCTCGCTGGGTCTGTGGTTAGCCTGCGGAAGTCCGAGATAGCCTTGCACAAGGCGTCGCGCGAGGATCGCCTTACCGGTCTCGGTGACGCACGGGCGCTAACCGACCGGTTGCGGTCGGCAACACTCGAAGGTATGTCGTTCAGCCTGCTGGTTTTGGACCTCGACCGGTTTCGCTGGGTCAACAACAACTTTGGGCACGCGGTCGGTGATGGTCTGCTGAGGATCGTAGGTACCCGCTTAGCGGCGGCGGCGGAGTCGTGGGGGGTGACCTACCGACACGCTGGAAACGCTTTTGTGGTTTACGTGCCCGACAACGTTTGCATCGAGTCCCTGGTGGAGTATTCGTCTTCGCTTCTGCGTTGCTTTGATGATCCGGTCGTGATCAACAACACGGCACATGACATCGCGGCGTCGGTTGGTGTCGCCCGGTTCATTGATCGCCGCGACAAAAACCCCGAAGAGGTGTTGGCCAGGGCCGAGGCCGCGATGTACACGGCCAAGGACAGCGGCGGCAACGCAGTCCAGGTCTACTCATTGTCGTCAGCTGAGCGAACCCAGCGCCGCATGGCGCTCGCCAGCGTGTTCTTGAACGGCCTAAACGACGGCCAATTCAAGCTGGTATTCCAACCCATCTTTTCCTTCTCTGACGCAAGCATCACTGGTGTCGAGACGCTAACTCGGTGGGATCACCCGACGTTGGGGGTGGTTAGCCCTGACGAATTCGTGCCGATTGCCGAACAGTCGGGCTTCTATGTTGATCTCGATCGATGGGTGCTCAACGAGAGTTTGAGCCATCGCCAAACGCTCGAGGGCTCTGGCCTGTGCGACAGCGACTTTCAGAGCTGGGTCAACCTAGCCCCAGGAACGCTGGAACACCCTGAGCTGATGCAGTTGTTCGATGATGCCGGCACAGATGTTCAACAGTTTATCGGCCTTGAGATAACTGAACGCCAAGGATTCGAAGATCTCAACAGCGCGGTGGAGAACATTCGTAGACTACGAAGCCGTGGCTTCGACATAGCTCTCGACGACTACGGAACAGGTCGTGCAAGCCTCATTCATTTGGCAGAACTCGACATCTCCGGGCTAAAGATTGATCGCACGTTCGTTGATCGGTTGGTCGATCCTCGTGTACGCAAGATAGTCGAGCACATGGTTTCTCTTGGCCACAGCCTCGACCTCAGGGTTACCGCTGAAGGCATCGAGACTGCACACCAGTACAGCGACGCTAGGGGTATGGGATTCGACACGGCGCAGGGCTACTTCATGAGCCGACCGATTCCCGGCGACCAACTCGCTCGTTTCCTTGACAACCCCGCCGCACACAGCCCGGCGCTATTGCATTGACAGTCTCAACACCGAGATCTTAGCGACCGCTGGCGACCGGGAGATGAACCTCGACGTTGCCGCCAGGACCAGGCGCTATCTGAAGGTGCCCACCGTGAGCATCGGTTAAGCCCTTGGCAATGGCCAGCCCAAGCCCGGCCCCGCCTCGAGCCCGATCGCGGCTGTTGTCAGCGCGAGCAAAAGGCTCGACGGCTCGCGAGATGAACTCGGCCGGGAAACCTGGTCCGTCGTCGAGCACATGCAGCACAACGTGGCCACCAGAAATGGTGAAGCGCAGCGTGACCTTCCCGGGCGTGGGCGCGTGACGGATGGCGTTGTCGACCAAGTTGCGCACGACACGGCCAAGGTCGTGGGCGGTACCGCGCACCAAACCGGCGTCGGCGCTTGGCACATCGGGATCGAGCCGAAGGTCGACTCCACGCATGGCCGCAGCCGGCAGTAGTGCTTCGAGCGCTTCGTCGGCCACTTCGATCACGTCGACAAGATCGCGTCCTGGTTCGAACCGCCCGGCATCGAGTTGGGCAAGCATGAAGAGGTCGTCGGTGAGTCGGCCAAGGTGATCGACATCGCGTTGGATCGCGACAAGGTACCTGGCGGGGTCTGGAGCGACACCGTCCTGGATGGCCTCGGTAGCCGCTTTGATAGCGGCAATCGGCGTACGAAGATCGTGGCCAACCGATGCGATCAGGAGTCGGCGCTCGGCCTCGTCGGCAGTGCGACGACGTTCGCTGATTTCGAGGCGCGACACCATGTCGTCGAACGATTGAGCTACTGAGCCAACTTCGTCGCGTCTGACAACGCCGGATCGGACCGTTAGGTCGCCGCTAGCGACAGCGCCGGCAGCACTGGCGAGCTGGCCGAGATCGCTGATTAGTCTCCGGGTCATAAGTCGGGCCACTATGACGGCCAAGCCGAACGCGCCGAGCAGAACGAGCAACATGAGGTTTCGCTCGGAGCCAGACAACAACATGGCCTCGGCCGCGATGAAGGTAGCCACTAATGCAGTAGCGATTGCGGCAACTGAGCCTGCGAGAACTAAACGGCGGACACTGGATCTGTTCATGGCTCGAACCTGTAGCCAACGCCCCACACGGTTAGCAGATGTAGTGGTTTATCGGGATCTTGTTCTATCCGT
Source organism: uncultured Acidimicrobiales bacterium (assembly GCA_964569385.1). Classification (GTDB taxonomy): domain Bacteria; phylum Actinomycetota; class Acidimicrobiia; order Acidimicrobiales; family Poriferisodalaceae; genus JAADHX01. The sequence continues at coordinate 29,821 of CAZMUM010000044.1, read as the reverse complement.
CGGCGCAAACGGCGCACGTGCACGGTAACCGTCGAAGGGTCTTGCCACTCCGCGGACGACTTCCACACCGCTTCCAAGAGTTCGGCCCGTGAGAATGCGCGACCAGGGCTGCGAGCGAAGTGGACCAATAACTCGAACTCTCGAGGGGTCGTCTCGACGCGTGATCCCTCGACGGTGACTTCGCGCGAGGGTTCGTCGATAACGATTCGACCAAGGTCGATCACATCGCCACCGGTCTGGGCTCGAGTGCGACGCAGTATTGATCGAACCCGCGCCGCTAACTCCCGGGGCGAGAATGGCTTGACCACATAGTCGTCGGCCCCAAGGTCGAGACCTGCGATCCGGTCGGCCTCGCCAACGCGGGCAGTCAGCATGATTACGGGCAGCTCGCCGATCTGGCGAATCGAAGCCAGCACTTCGAACCCGTCGACTTCTGGCAACATGACATCGAGCACAACCACGTCGGGGCGGTCGTTGGCCACAACGTCGAGCGCAGCCCGGCCGTCGGCGACCTCGGTTACTCGCGAACCGTCGGCTCTTATGTACTCGGCCACTACGGACCGCACGGTTGGCTCGTCATCGACGACGAGGACGTGAGAAGTCATTGGGACCATTGTCGGGTACAAAACTCGTTCGCACCACTAGAAAGGTGGGTGTTCACTCAATTTTCCTTTGTTGACTACCAAGCTAGGTTTCGAGCCATGACGAGACTTAACCCAATTCCCCGTGCCGAACTACCGGAGCGGTAAGCGGCTCCGACTTCGAAAGGTTTGCTGAGTCAATCGGGTTCCGCGTCGTCGCCCGGACACCACGCCTAAAACGACACAGGTTCGGCACCATCGAAAGCGGGTCGATGGTGCCGAACCAGATCAAAGCCGATGCAAGATCGGGCTACGGATCAGCCCATGTCGTGGCTGATCGTGATGCGAACGAGCCCAGTGTTGGTCTCGATAATACGAACCGTGGTGTCAGCGTCGGCTTCGCCGGTGTTTGGGCCGACCTGGCGGGCCGGTTGATCGGCACCAACACCGAGCGGCTGATCTGCTTCGGTGCCAGCGTCATAGAGGTTGACCAGATCGCTGATGTCGCCATCGAGCACTTCGCCGTCGGTGTACAGGTCGATGCCGTCGAGAGCGAAGAACCAGTCGTTCGAGTGAACCAACATGAACGCGAGGCTCAGCTTGTCACCCTCACTTCCAGAAACTTCAAGCTGGTAGCTCTGGCCGGGGGCAGCGGGGCCAGGGTCGGTTTCGCCCTGTGGCACCGCGCCAACGGCAACTCCAAGGCTCGCAACGAGACCGTCGGGACCGCCATCCTCGGCAAGACCTTCAAGGCCATCAGCCTTGGTGTCGGTGCCAACCGCGAAGAGCGGGTTGTCGTCCTGGTGAACGATCGCCGCTACGGGAGCGATGGGGGAAGGAACACCGGCTTGGGCGGTGAGCGACTCGATGAGCTCGCCAGGGTTCCCGTCTTCGGCCAAGGCTTCGAGACCTTCTCCAAGGTCAGCCGAACCGGGAACAAACAACGGGTTCGCGTTGACATGAACAACCGTTACGCCAGGCGCAAACGGCGTAGCCAGAGAACCGCTATCGCTGACGTTGGTGATGACAAGTTCGAACATTCCGTTGTCGCCACCTTCGATCGTGACGTTCAGGTAGTCACCCGCATCTCGATCGGTCAGATCTCGCACTGTGTCGTCTGGATCGACGTCACCAGTGTTCGGCCCGGCCTGGCGAGGGGCCTGATCGGCACCCTCGCCAGCAATCTGGTCTACTTCGGTTCCGACATCGAATACCGCAAGCTGGTCGCTAATATCGCCACTGATGGCGACGCCATCGGCATCGTAGAGGTCGATCCCGTCAGGCCCGGTGGCGACGATCAAGTCGTTGGACTGAACAAGCATGGTGGCGAAACTGAGTTTCTCGCCTGGTGCAGCAGCGAACGGGCTGCGGTAAGTGTCGCCAGGCAGAATCGGTCCAGGCTCGTCGGCGCCGTCAGGGGTGTTGAACACAGCGGCCCGACGCACGTCGGCGGCCTCACCAGTGAGGTTCTCGACGGTGATAATGAAGTTGACGGGCCCCATTTCTTCATCGGACATTTCCTCGTCGCCCATCTCCTCGTCAGACATTTC
>CAZMUM010000044.1:0-27590 GCA_964569385.1 uncultured Acidimicrobiales bacterium | reverse complement strand
GCCCCATTTCTTCATCGGACATTTCCTCGTCGCCCATCTCCTCGTCAGACATTTCCTCGTCGCCCATCTCCTCGTCAGACATTTCTTCATCGTCCATCTCCTCGTCGGACATCTCCTCAGTGGTCGAAGGCACCACAGTGGTTGCGACGTTGTCTTCACTCTGCTGAGTTGGTGTGGTATCGGCGTCGCTGTCGCCACACGCGGCCGCCAGTAGCGCCATTCCGGCTGCTAGAGCCAGAGCTTTAGTTCGTTTCATGAATGTCCTCGATCTCAGTCGGGCACCAACACGATTGCTGGCGCTGCGATTCGGGCGCCAACTCGGTTGCTGGCGACGCACGAATGAAAGCGGGACCGCGGTCGATTCCTTTCGAATCGCGGCACCGTTTAGCGATCGTTCTGAGGTCTTACAGAATCCTTGCCGTGCCGGCCAGCGCTGACGTTCGGCACTCTCCGGCTCTTTCTGTAGTCATATTTGCACCATTCTCACTCTACGTGGTATTCACGGAGTGTGTGAACACCTCTACTTCGATGGGACTTCGATCCCACTCAGTCATCGTCGCTCTCCTAGTCACCGCGATGCTGAGCACAGTTCTGATCGCCGTCACCACCGACGTCAGCAGCGCCGGTCCCGGCGTGACCGCTCTGCCCGAGACACCTCGATCAGACACACCGGTAGCAACCGACGGGCGAGGTTACGCCGGAGCACAGGTCGGAAATCGCATTCTGGTTGGGGGCAACTTCTCTCTCGTAGAACCTCAACCGGGCGACGCCGCTATCAACTTGGCGAATCTCTACATCTACGACGCCGGTACGGGGCTGCTTGACGCCAACCAGTTCGACATCGACGGGCGCGTCGATGTCATCATTGCCGCCGCGGAGCCAGATCAGGTCTACATCGGCGGCCGCTTCAACACCGTCAACGGCATCACCAAACGCAAGGTCGCCAAGCTCGACTTATCGAACGGCACCGTGGTTACCGGGTTCACTTCGCAAGGCGACGGAACCGTCCGCGATCTGGCGCTCAACAACGGGACGCTGTACCTAACTGGAAGTTTCGTCTCTCTGAATGCCCTCGACGCGCGCGGCCTCGCGGCAATCGACGCCACGACTGGCGCCGTCGACACCTCGTTCTCGCTGCCACTGACTACCTACTACGCACGTTATGGCGGATCCATTGGCCAACGAATCGAAGTCACCCCCGATGGCACAACCCTCGTTGTGATGCACCGGGCACGGTACGTAGACGGCGAAGAACGTCGCGGGGTTGCCATGGTCGACATCAGCGGGCCGGTGGCCACTCTCACCGATTGGCAGACCAACCTCTGGGACGCAGTCGGTTCAAGCGGCTTCATGCTCAACGATGGCGCGATGAGCCCCGACGGGACCTATTTGGTGCTGGTCAACGGAGCTGGCGATGGGCCACCCTGGCGCGACACCGCGATTGCCTTCCCGGTGGCTGGACAAGACAACGTCGAAACCCTTTGGGTCAACCGCCTCCACGATTCTGCTTGGGCGGTCGAGATCGACGACGATGCCGTCTACGTCGGCGGTCACTTCTGTTGGATTCAAGGCCCAGACGCTCCAGACCCCTGGGATGACCCACGCCCTGGCGGAGCTCGCTGCCCGAACAAGGACCGCAACAACGACACCAACGTTTACCGCGACTCAATTGGCGCGCTAGACCCAACCACCGGTAAGGCAATAATCGACTGGGTTCCGTGGAGCGACGCCTTCAACGGAATCCGATCCCTTGAGTTGATCGACGACGGCCTGCTCGTGGGCGGCGATCAGACTCGCACAAGCGATATTCGCACTGGTCGTTCTGCATTCTTCGCCTATGCCGATGCCGGGCCAACAAACCTGGCCCTCGGTCAAGCCGCCAGCCAATCTTCGACAACCAGTGATGCTGATGCCGAACGCGCCGTCGATGGCAATCGCAACCCTGATTGGTTCACGATGACGCTCACCGCGACCACTAATGAGCTACAGCCATGGTGGGAGGTCGACCTCGGTTCTGTCAACCAGGTCGGAACAGTTCAACTCTGGAATAGAGCCGATTGCTGCGCTGACCGTCTGGCCGACGTTTGGGTCTTTACCAGCGAGACGCCGTTCGTTTCGGACGACCCTGCTGTTCTGTCGGTAGATCCGGACGTCGAGTCGGTGTTCCTCGCCGGAGTTCAGGGCCTACAAACCGACGTCACCGTCGGCGCTCAGGCTCGTTATGTGCGTGTCCAGCTGAATGGTTCGAACTATCTGACCCTCGCCGAGGTGCGGGTGTTCGAAGGACAGATAGCCGACAACATCGACCCGACGGTCACGATCACTGATCCTGCGGCTGACGACACCATCGCGGCACCAGTCGATCTCCTCGGCAACGCCAGCGACAACATCGGCATCGAAACCGTCCAACTCCAACTGCGCAACCGCGACACCAACCAATGGCTACGCGCCGACGGAACCTGGGGAGCCTGGCAACGATTCGACATCAGCGTCGCAAACCCAGGAGCAACAACTACAGGCTGGTCACACCAAGTAACCAACATCGACGACGGGCGCTACAGCTTCTGGGTATTCGCCAAAGACGCAGCCGGCAACACCAGCGTCTCGGATAATCGCAAGTTCGACGTCTTGAACGGCGTAGCCGACAACATCGACCCAACAGGAATCATCGTCAACCCAATTCAAGACTCGACGATTCCGTCTCCGGTCACGCTTGACGGAACCGCAGCAGACAACGTCGGAGTTACGAACGTGGCGGTCGAACTGCGCAATCGCGACACCAACCAATGGCTTCGAGTCGACGGAACTCTCGGCGCTTGGGAACTCCTCACAGCCAATCTGGACAACCCAGGAGCGACCGCAACCGATTGGGAATTCATCACACCAGTACTGCCAGATGGCCGTTACAAGATGTGGATAACAGTGTCGGATGCAGCCGGCAACTCAACCGAACGGATCGAGCGCAGGTTCGAGCTGTCAACGCCATAGAACAACAGATGCCGCCAGTCCGACGGAACCCGCGTGGCGCGCGTTCACGAAACGCGGGTGCCTTTCAAGTCGCTTGAACCGCCCCGCAATCTGCAATACAACGGGCATCATGACCGACATAGTCCAGAAGTCCGAGCCCCGAGTCACGCTCTTCGAAATCGAGGACCTCACCACGCTCGAAGTGCTCATCGACCCGCTACGACTTCGCGTCGTCAACGCGTTGATCGGCTCGGCGTTGACGGTCAAGGAGATAGCCGGTGAGCTGGGCGTCGCTACGACCCGGCTCTACTACCACGTGAACATAATGGTCGACGCCAGCCTGATCGAGGTCGTCGATACCGAGAAGATCGGGGCCTCGATCCAACTTCGGCCACTCTCGACCGCCAGCGAGTACTCGCCTGCCGAGTCTCTCGCCAGGCCGAGTTGAGTACTGGCTGTCGAGAGTGGCCGAAGTTCTCGACGAGATCGAACAGGAGAGCGAGCAGTTCGATGATGCACCGCTGTACGGCTTCTCGTTCGTTCTGGCACCGCTTGCCTCACCTCTCAGAGCTGGTGCGCAATGACCCAGGTCACGCCGGCGACGTCAGAAGCAATAGGCACTCGACAACTCGTGGCCGTGCCAGACTTTCGTCGGCTCTGGATCGCTCAGATCGTCTCTGACTTCGGCGACAGCCTCACGTTCATCACACTGTTGTTCCTCGTGCAACGTCTGACCGGTTCGACCGTGGCGCTTGCCGGTCTCGCCATCTCAATCACGATTCCCTCCCTCCTGTTCGGAGTCTTGTCTGGGGTGCTTGTCGATCGTTGGGACCGCCGCAAAGTCATTCTGGTTTCAGACTTGTTACGGGGAGTCGTCGTACTTGGCCTCGTGTTCGTCCGGTCGGCCGATCTCGTTTGGATGGCATACGCGCTCGCCTTCACCCACGCCGCGATCGCCACGCTGTTCGACCCAGCCAAGAGCGCGCTGCTTCCCTCACTTGTGGGCAAGGACAACCTGCTAGCCGCCAACTCGGTATCGCAAACCTCTGAAGTCGTTTCGGGCCTTGCCGGCACTGCGGCCGCGGGCTTGTTGGCTGCGTCACTCGTCGACCTGTGGCCGATCTTCATCCTCGACGCAGGCACATTCGTGTTGTCCGCATACTTCATAAGTCGAATCGCAGTGCGCCCCGAGAACGAGCCTGCCGACGTATCCAAAGGCGGGGCCGGGGTGTGGGAGGAGATGGTCGACGGGTTCGGGGTGATTACCGGCTCTCGTCAATTGATGGGTGTTGTCCTGAGCGGAGCGATTGCGATGCTCGGCCTTGGCACGGTCAACGTGCTGATGGTCCCGCTGATCATCGACGAATTGGCGGTTTCGGAGTCTTGGTTCGGGTTGATCCAAGGCTCCCAAGTGGTAGGAATGGTGATCGCCGGCATCGTCGTCGCCGCGTTGGCCACCCGGTTCGGCGAAAGCAGGCTGATCGTGGGCGGATTAATCGTCGTCGGGATGATGATCGCCGCGATCGGTCGAGTGTCGTCGGTTTGGCAGCTGATGGCGATCCTGATGGTCGTCGGGCTGGCCGTTGTTCCGGTTGGAGCAGCAGCCGGCACGCTCGTGCAGACCTTGGTGCCCGACGAGCTGCGGGGCCGGGTCGGAGCGTCGATGGAAACAGTTACATCGAATGCGAGCGTCATCTCGATGGGCTTCGCAGGAGTCGTGGCCGCGAGCATCGGTACTCAGAGCGTCTTCGCGATCTCGGGGGCAATCACGATCGCCGCCGGTGTTGTGGCCTGGTTAATGTTCAGAGGCTCTTGAACGTCAGATGCCGCAGTCGGCTGATCCCGGTGTGTGACCAGTGCGTTCCAACCAGATTTGTTCGACTTCGTCGAACAAGCGCTTGATGCTCGCTGGTGCTAGCCGGAGTTCGGAGGCCGATGAGAGCGCCATTGTGCAGTCGACAACCGTGTCGAATCCAGCCCGATCGCCGATGCCGTGCGCCACGGCATCGGCTATGGCGACGCCGTGCGCCATTGGTCCGCCGCCGAGGCTGGGTGAGTGATGATAGTGAACGGCCAGCCCGATGTCCTCGGGAAAGCCCCATGCGTCGAGCATGATTCTGCCGACCTCAGCATGGTCGACGCCTAGAATCTCCTGTTCGGCTGTGTGCCACTGGCGACCAACCTTACGAGCGGCGCGCAGCGCGCGAAGTTCGGTTTCCGAGAGGATCTGGCCCACGACGAGCTTGCCGATGTCGTGCAACAGGCTTGCCGTCACGAGCTCCCCTCGGAGTTGCCCACGTGTCAAGGGGATTAGGCGTTCAGCGGCTAACGATGAAAGTTGCGAATGCAATTCCAGCTCGCCTCGTTCGAGCCCGTACGCAGGTATGGGAGTTTCGAGAAGCTCCGAGACGGCGTCGGACAGGGCGATTGCCACCACCCTTACCACGCCTAGCCGCATGACTGCATCCTGGGCTGTCCCCACAGCGCTAGCCGCGGCTTGGGTGGCCGAGTTCGCCTCCACCAGAACCTTCGTAAGCATGGCCTGATCGAAGTTCAGGACCTTCGCCACATCGCTGGCACCGTTCTCGGGGTCAGCGGCGACACGTGTGAGCTCCAGCACGCTTCCCGGTAGAGGAGGGCACGACAACGCCCGCTCTAGGAGGTTCTGATCAAACGAGAGGGACATGCGAGCGGCCACCGGATCTGGAGGGTTAGGTCCTAGAAGTACTGACCCCGTCGGCCGGAGTTGGAAACAAATTAGGACTACGACCGTCGGCGCTGAATCGTCGGTCTGGAGATATCGGAATCGAGTATTGCGACACAGGTGGCCTTATTCCGTGACTATTTCTGCCGATTCGCATTCCTGTGTACCACTCATGCCGGGAAGAGGAGTTGCTATGGACGACATGGACGACGTAATCCAGGAATTCCTCCTAGAGAGTTACGAGGGCTTGGACGAGCTCGATCGGGAGTTCATCGAGCTGGAGAGCAATCCGGCCTCCGAAGAGCTTTTGGCTAGCATCTTCCGCACAATCCACACGATCAAGGGAACAGCTGGGTTCTTCGGCTTCGACCACCTCGGTGCGGTGACCCATGCGGGCGAGAACCTTCTCAGCTTATTGCGCGAGGGAACTCTCGCGCTCAACGTGGCGATCACTGATGCGTTGTTGAAAATGGTTGACGCAGTTCGGGTCATGCTCAGCGAAGTTGAGAAAACGCAGGCAGACGGCACCAACGGGTGGGCAGAGCTTGTGCAAGAGCTCAATGGCCTAGCCGACCCATCGGCTGGCGCACCAACCGAAGCGCAGGCTCCGGTAACCGAGACGCCAGCCGCCTCGCCAGTTGAAACAGAAACGCCCAATCCTTCACCGGTCACCGAGGATGCGGCCCATCGGGCGGAGAAGAGTGCGCCGATCGCTTCGGAGACCGAAGGCCACTCGTCGGTCGCCGACAGTTCGATTCGGGTCGACGTAGCGCTTCTCGATCGGCTCATGAATCTGGTCGGCGAGTTGGTACTGGCCCGCAACCAGGTGTTGCAATATCACGCCCTGCAGGCAGACAACTCGTTCCAGGGCACGACCCAGCAACTCGACCTCATCACCACCGAACTTCAAGAAAGCGTGATGAAGACGAGGCTCCAGCCCATCGGGAGTGTGTGGGCGAAATTCCCCCGGGTAGTGCGTGATCTCTCGGCGAGCCTCGACAAAGATGTGCGTCTCGAGATGATCGGCAAGGAAACTGAGCTTGACAAGACTCTCATCGAGGCCATCAAGGATCCACTGACCCACATCGTTCGCAACTCGGTCGATCATGGTATTGAGAGTCCAGCAGAGCGGGTTGGCGCCGGCAAGCCCGAGGCCGGGACACTCACGTTGCGGGCCTATCACGAGGGCGGGCAGGTAATCATCGAAATCGCGGATGACGGTGGCGGTCTCGACCTGAGCCGCATTCGCGACAAGGCGGTTTCTCAGGGGCTGATCACTTCCGATCGAGCGGCCGCAATGACGGACCGCGACCTGGCGAACTTGATTTTCGCCCCAGGCTTCTCGACGGCCGAGAAAGTGACTGCCGTCAGTGGCAGGGGCGTCGGTATGGATGTCGTGCGGACCAACGTCGAAAAGATCAGCGGTTCACTCGACATCGTTACGAACAAGGGCACTGGCACCACGCTTACGATCAAGATCCCACTAACGCTGGCCATCATTCCGGCGCTCATCATTACTTGCGATGTCGACAAGTATTTGATTCCCCAGGTGAATTTGATTGAGGTTCTCCACATTGGTCCGGAGACCTCGGCAAAGCTCGAGGTTGCCGGCGACGCCGAAGTGTTGCGGTTGCGCGGGAGGCTTCTGCCGATAGTCCATCTACGTCAGCTACTCGGTCGCGAACCGGTCGAGAAAGGTGCTTCTGGTGAAGGCCAGAACATCGTGGTGATTCAAGCCGATGGCCGCGAGCTCGGTCTTGTTGTAGATCAGATCAACGACACAGAAGAGATCGTCGTCAAACCCCTTAGCCCGCATCTCAAGAGCATCGGCGTATACGCCGGAACAACCATCATGGGCGACGGCGCTGTCTCGCTGATTCTCGATGCAGTAGGTATTGGGCGAGTCAGTGGAGTTTTGAACGAGACCGGCAGACACCACGACACGGTGGATGCCGTCGACAAGGGCGAACGAAGAGGTGCTACCCAGTCGTATCTCGTAGCCCAGGTGAGCGGCGACCTGATTGCCATTCCATTAGCGCTCGTGTCGAGATTGGAAGAACTGGATCCGGGCCTAGTCGAGCGCGCTGCTGGCAAACTTGTGATCCAGTACCGCGGTCGTCTTCTCTCCCTGGTCCACCTCTCCAAGATACTTGGCAAGAGCGACACCGAAATCGATCGGGATGAGCCGCTCCGACTACTCGTCTATGAGTCAGACGGACAGTCCTACGGGCTCATCGTCGACGAAATCCTCGACGTGTTCGAGGCTGACCTGTCCGACGGTGTCCCATCCACTCAGCGGGGCCTAGCTATCTCCGGGGTCATTGGCCGTCGGGTGACCGACCTCATAGACCTCGACGAAATACTCACGATGGCCAATGCAGTCACAGACCAGCTCGTGACGGTCTGAGAAAGGGTATTCAAATGACAGATCGCCTCTACGCCACCTTCTACATCGACGACACGTTGTTCGGTATCGACGCGACCGATGTCCAGGAGGTGCTGCGGGCCCAGCCAATGACGAGCGTTCCGTTGGCACCTGCAGACATCTTGGGCCTCATCAACCTCAGGGGTCAGATCGTTGTGGCCGTGGACCTACGTGCGCGTCTGGGTCGCGGTCCTGCGCCCGACGATGTGCAGTCTCTGAACGTTGTGGTTCGAACAGAACACGGCCCTGTCAGCTTAATCGTCGATGACATCGGCGACGTGCTCAAGGCCAGTGATGACGCTCTGGAGCGTCCACCTGCGACCCTAACCGCACCTACTCGGGACCTGGTGGTGGCGGTCCACAAACTCGAGGAGCAGTTGATGCTGGTTGTCGACGCGAAGCGTACGGCCGAACCGATGGCCGCATGATGAGGGCGAGCCAAGTCATCAACGAAGGTCGGGCTTTGATCCCGCCAGAAGCAATCAGTCAATCGTGGAAAATCTGCCAGCGGCTAGAACCTGGCACCAATTCTGACCAGACAAGGAACCCGTAATGGCAACAACATCAACAACCACAAAATCCGCGACCGGCACAAAGGCAGGATCGAAGTCGGCCGATACCGACCGGGTCGCCGAACTAGAAGCCGAGGCGGGGGCTATTTCAAGATCGCACGCGATCATCGAGTTCGACCTCGAAGGTACAATCCTCACTGCAAACCAGAACTTCCTTGATGCCTTGGGTTACACCCTTGACGAGATACAAGGGAACCATCATCGCATGTTCGTGCAGCCAAGCTACGAAGCGAGCGTCGAGTACGCCGAATTCTGGCGCGCTCTAGGTCGGGGCGAATATCAAGCGGCTGAGTTTTTGAGGATCGCCAAGGGCGGCGCAGAAATTTGGATTCAGGCTTCCTACAACCCAATCTTAGATGCGTCAGGTCAGCCCTACAAGGTGATCAAGTACGCGACTGACATCACCGCCAGCGTTACCGACCGCAACGAATCAAAGCGGATGTTTGCGCTTATTGAGAACCTTCCGATCAATATCATGACCATCGACAATGATTTGGTCATGCTTTACATGAACTCCGCGTCCCGCGAAACACTGCACACGCTCCAGGACCACCTGCCGATACCGGTAGACCAGATGATCGGTCATAGCATTGACGTTTTTCACAAGAATCCGGCACACCAACGCGGACTACTTGCTGATCCATCGCTGCTGCCCCACCGGGCGACCATCGACGTCGGGCCCGAGAAGCTCGATCTGCTTGTAACTGCGATGCTCGACGCCAACGGCGAACACATTGGAGCTCTTGCCACCTGGGAGGTCGTGACAGACCGCATCACAATTCTCGAGGCCATCTCGGCGGCCGCTTCCGGCGACCTTACATCGGATGTGCACATCGAAGGCGACGACATCTTCGCTCAGATGGCGGGAGAGCTTCAAGCCCTATTCGCCTCGCTCAGGAAGAGCATCGGAGGCATCGCCGGAACTGCATCGAACGTCGCCGCTGCCGCCCAGCAACTGACCCGAGTTGCAACGCAGATGGGCACGACGGCCGAAGAAACCTCGGCTCAGGCCACTGTGGTCTCCGAAGCCTCAGGCCAGGTCAGCGACAATGTCGGCACCGTCGCCGCGGCCTCTGAGGAGATGAGCGCCTCGATCAAAGAGATCGCCAAGAGCTCATCCAGTGCATCGTCGGTCGCCGGCCAGGCTGTCCACGTGGCCGCTGAAACCTCTGACACCGTAACCAAGCTCGGCGAGTCTTCAAACGAGATCGGCCAGATTGTAAAGGTGATCACGTCCATCGCTCAACAGACCAACCTGCTGGCTTTGAACGCCACCATTGAGGCGGCCAGAGCCGGCGAGGTCGGCAAGGGTTTCGCAGTTGTGGCCAACGAGGTCAAGGAATTGGCCAAGGAGACCGCTCAGGCAACCGAGGATATCGCCTCGAAAATCGACGTGATCCAGTCAGACACCGGCAGCGTTGTCGACTCGATCGGCAACATCTCAGAGATCATCGATCAGATCTCCGACATCCAGACAACCATCGCTAGCGCGGTCGAAGAGCAGGCCGCAACCACGAGCGAGATCGGTCGCAATGTGACCGAGGCCGCACGTGGAAGCTCCGAAATCAGTCAGAACATCACCGCCGTTGCCGAGGCAGCGTCAAGTACCAGCATTGGCGCCGTCGAAACGCTGGAGTCAGCCAAACAACTAGCCACGCTTGCCACCGAACTTCAAGGACTAGTGGGCGGATTCACCTACGAGTAGGCGACAACTCTGCTAGGTGCCTACCAATCGCGGAAACCGCCTAGCTCAGTTTTATCCTATCCGCAACACCCAGCAACTGCCATACGGCGAAGCTCCTTTAGGACGACCCATGTCACCAATTCGAGTTCTAGTAGTCGACGACTCTGTCGTCATCCGCAAACTCATTAGCTCTGTTATCAACGGCGATCCTGACCTTGAAGTCGTCGGTACGGCTGCTCACGGCCGCATCGCGCTCTCGAAGATCAACCTTCTCAATCCTGACATCGTCACGCTCGACGTCGAGATGCCAGAGATGGACGGCCTGGAAACGCTTACCGAAATTCGCAAGACGGACACGAAGCTCCCGGTGATCATGTTCAGCACACTCACCGACCGGGGTTCGGCCATCACTGTCGAGGCGCTCTCCCGCGGCGCGTCTGACTACGTGTCAAAGCCAGCGAATGTCGGCAGTGCCACCGAGGCGCTGAAACAGCTGCGCGATGAGTTGGTGCCACGTATCAAGGCACTGGTGCCGAGAGCGACCGCTACTCGTGTTAAGTCTGCCGCCGAATTGGCGGCTGCCGCGAGTTCGAAGCGACCCGGTTCTAGTCATCGTATCGAGGCGGTGGTCATTGGCGCCTCGACTGGCGGGCCAAACGCTCTCGAATCTGTGTTTGGGTCGCTAACAAGACCACTTGCTGTTCCGGTCTTCATCGTGCAGCACATTCCGCCTGTCTTCTCGGGGCTGCTGGCCGAACGTCTTGATCGTCAATCGCCGATGCACATAGTCGAGGCGGCCGATGGAATGATCGCCGAGCCAGGTACCGCATATCTGGCTGCCGGAGGTTTTCACCTGACCGTTGTCCGCCATGGCACCCAAGTCATCTGCGCGCTAAACGAGGATCCCCAGGTGAACTCGTGTCGACCGTCGGTTGATGTTCTATTCGGCTCATCTGCGGGCGTTTATGGAGCGAACCAGCTCGGAGTGATCCTCACGGGGATGGGCCACGACGGACTCGATGGGTGTAAAACTCTACGAGAACTTGGCGCGCCGATCCTGTCTCAGGATCAAGAAACGAGTGTTGTCTGGGGTATGCCAGCCGCCGTGGCCGAGGCGGGCTACGCGGACGAGGTACTGCCAATCCAGGACGTCGCCGACAGGATTTCGGTGTGGGTTAGAGCTGGGTCTGCAGCGATGGCTGGAAGCATCTGATGAGCATGCCGATAGCCGCAAACCCAACCGACACCGACGCGGGCATCGGAACTGAAGACTTCGAGTTCCTGCGAAAGCTGGTCCGGTCCGAATCGGGAATTGAGCTGGAGGAAAATCACCAGTACCTGATCGACAGCCGGCTTCCGCCAGTCGCCCGACAACACAACCTCGCCGGAATCGGCGAGGTAATGCGCCAGGTGCGCCGTTCGCGAGACAAGGAACTCCAGGTCGACGTCATTGATGCGATAACGACGAACGAGACGTCGTTCTTTCGCGACCAACACCCCTTCGAAGATCTTACCGAACACGTGATTCCCGAAATCATCGAGGCAAATGCACCCGGCACCCCGGTCACCATCTGGTGCGCAGCCGGGTCAAGCGGTCAAGAGCCGTACACCCTCGCCATCATGATCAACGAGAGCTTCCCCCAGCTTGTGCGGGATCGCCAGATCAAGATTGTTGCCACCGACTTGTCGCGAACGATGATCAAACGGACCGAAGAGGGTCGATACAGCCAGTTCGAAGTCAACCGAGGACTGCCAGCAAATCTGTTGTTGGAGTATTTCGAACAAGACGGCCGAGAGTGGGTCATCCGACAGGATCTCCGCGACATGATCCAGACGAGTGTGGTGAACCTGCTCGAACCGTGGCCGACGGTCCCCAGATGCGACCTGGTGCTGATCCGAAACGTGATGATCTACTTCTCGCCGGACACCAAGCGGGAGATCCTGCGCAGAATCCGCACCGAGGTCCTTCGCCCCGGTGGTTACCTGATGCTCGGCTCGAGCGAGACGTTGATAAATCTCGATGACAACTACCAAAAACAACGAATGGACAAAGGTTCGTTCTATCGACCGGAAGCTCGCTGATGCCTGACACTGAACTGCCATTGTCACTCGAAGATCTGGAACTCGCCACCGCCGAGGTTCTTGGGGTCATCGGGGTGAGATTCGACGACTACGAACTACGCGAAGGAACGCCAGAACGGCTGATGGCCCGGGTTGTCATACACGGGCCGAACGACCTCGATTTGACCATCGAGGCACCAGCCCAAGTCGCGGCAGCGGTAGCTGCAGTGTTCTTCGGAACCGATGGCGACGGTGGTGCGATAACCGATCTGCCAGATGCCATGGGCGAACTGGCCAACATCACCGCAGGAGCCATCAAGCCGATGCTTGACGGGCACTGGGCCATCGGTATCCCGGATCGTTTCGGACCCCAACCGATTTCGTCTGATTCTGCAATCCGGGCCACAGTGCCGCTCGGTCGCGGTCTGGTGTCGATCACCGTCGCGCACTCCGCCGACGCGCCAGTGATCGCAAAGGCTGCATCGGTCGTCGAAGGAACTATGTCATGAGCGAAGAATTGCCGGCCCGAATTGAGGGAGCCACCTACGCGTTGGTTGTCGACGATTCCCGTGCTGCTCGCATGCTGATCGGTCGTGCCGTGCGTTCGCTCGGTCTGGAAACCCTTGACGCGGAACATGGTGCCGACGCACTCGCCGTGCTCGAAGAGTCCGGCCCGGTCGACGTGATGCTCGTCGACTGGAACATGCCGGTCATGGATGGGCTCGACTTCCTAAAGCGGGTGCGGAAGATCCGAGCGCACGCCGGTACATCGATCTTGATGATCAGCTCGGAGTCCGACCCAAAGATGATGGCAAGGGCTCTCATCGCCGGAGCCGACGACTACCTGGTCAAGCCCGTCGATGCCGAGGTAATCGGTGATCGTCTGTCAGCAATGCACCTCCTGTGACAACGACCTTGCCTTAGACAGCCCGAATACTCACTGGCGGCGGGAATATCGGTTTTGCGGTTGATTACATCGTTGATGCAGTCGATGAGGTAGTTGTAGTGCCGACGCCAAAGGAGCACAAGATGAAGATTCTGGTAGTAGATGACAGCAAGGTGATGCGGCGACTTGTAATACGCGCCATTCGTCAGGCTGGATATGGCGATGCCGATGTCGTCGAAGCCGAAAACGGCGCCGAAGCTGTCGAAGCGTCACGCACTCAAGAGATCGACTGTGTTCTCTCAGACTGGAACATGCCGGTCATGACCGGTATCGAGATGATCCGCGCGATGCGCGACCAGGGCGACAAGGTGACCGTGGGCTTTATCACCTCAGAGTCGTCCGATGAGATCAAGGCCGAGGGCCTTAGCGCTGGCGCGTCGTTTTTCTTGTCGAAGCCCTTCAGCGCGGACGATCTCTCCGATTGCCTCGACAAGGTCGTTTAGATATGGCGTCGTTTCCCTCGCAGAACGATCTCCAGAAGCTCCTCGGATCACTGCTGTCCAAGGACGTGCAAATATCGGAAACTGGTGCGTTCGCGCCCCACCCGAGCACCGCTCTAGGTCTCATCGACAACGAAGACAACCTTGCGTACGTACTGGGCTCCGATTTGGCGTTTGCCCATCGGTCCGGTGCGGCATTGGCAATGATCCCGGCCGGCGGAATCGACTCAGTCGATGAACCCGACGAAGATCTGATTGAGGTATACCACGAGGTTGCCAACGTGATCTCTCGCGCCGTCAATGAGTCATCAGCCACTCGAGTTCGCCTCGATCCCGGCATCGACCTTGGTGCCGATCGCCTTGTTTCGGCTGTGACCGGCAAACCCTCCGCCACCTTCGCCGTCACCGTAGACGGTTACGGCGAAGGCACCCTAGGTATCTGGGCAACCTGAGCCAGAGTTCAGCCCTACTCGCAAGCTTGCGGTTCGAGCGAATCTGAAGAACCCTGATTCGCTATCGAGCGAAGCGGGAGAGAAACCTGTCAATTGGCCGCGACAGTTCGGGGCCGAACCCTTGACGGATGTCGAAGTCCTCGCGCTCGATGTACCGAACTCCTAGAGCTTCAGCCGCTCGCTCAGCTGCCGCAACTAGGCCGGCGGGGCCACACGCCGCCACGTGAGCCCCAGCCAACGTCGTCGAACCAAAATGATCGGCCATCACAGTTTCACTGAAACGTTGGCCTTGGTCAGAACAGCACAGAACAAGATCTAGGTGGCCCGCCGTCTGAGCTTCGCGCAGCACGTCGATGGCCATGGCATCGTCTTGGCTCCGAACGCTGTAGAACAACGTGACTGGCGGCTCATCTGTTGCTCGGCTGCCATCACCGAGCAGGCGAATGGTCGAGACGAAAGCGCTGATGCCTACTCCCCCGGCGATCCACACTGCTCGCTGGTTAGGTGCGCCGAGAGGCTGGAATTGTCCGTATGGGCCCTCAACGATGACCGGTCGACCGATCAGATCGGTTTGGTGAACACGGTCGGTCCAATCGCCGAGATTCCTTATGAAGAACGATAGGTGGCCATCGCTTGGGGCTGATGCAATGGTGAAAAGGTGCGGCTCGCGCAAGCCCGTTACTTGAAGCTTGATCACGGCGAACTGTCCTGGTTCGTACTTCATTGGCTTGCCGTCGGGCTTCAGCACGAGTTCGAGTGTTGAGCCGTGCAGAGTGGCCCGGGTGACGGTGTGCGGCAATCCCGGTGCGATGGCATCTCGGATTACTACTCGCCAGAGATAGGCGATTGTTCCGACGACCATGATCGAGCCAAACCACCATCCCCATCCCGAACCGTTGGCGTATGACTTTTCGGAGGTGTAGAAGTGCCAGCAGGAGACGAGATACGGAAGACCCATGAGTTTGTGGGTTAGCCGCCAGAATCGGTACGGAATCCAGCGAAGTATTGACACGCCAACTAATACGTAGAGGAAGGTCTCAGCGACTCCGGCAAGATCTGTGGCGGCGTCCGCTACCGACTTCGACGCTCCGAGGATGCCCGTGCCGTCGAGTTCGGGCTCGATCTGGATGTGCAGGTACATCGCAGCTACAGCTAGTGCGCCGATCCACCGGTGAACCCGATACATCGCATCGAGGCCGCCAAATAGTGGTTCGATGACACGAATTCTGACGGCCAGCACGAAGCTCCACGCCATCAGGATTATCGACACTGCGCCGATGAACAGACCGAACGCAACCGGGCCGTCTTCGCCCTGCGCTCCCGCGAAGGCCAACCACGACCAGGCCACCGATCCCGCGATCACAGAAGGTCCAACCCAGTGGGCGCCGAGCCGAGGCCGTCGAAGCGACGGTTTACGCAGTTGCCAATCAGTTGGCCGTCCGGCCAACTCTCGCAATGTGATCATCGAGCATCAGTCTTTCCATCGAGCCTCACGGGTATGACTAACACGCCACCTCCGACGTCGAGCTGCTCGATCGAACCATCGGAGCCAATCATAAGACTGGACCCTCGGGTTGAGAGAACGACGGACAGTCCATCCGGACTCCAGTGTATTGCCAGCGGCTGCTCGAGGTCATCTATCGAGACAAGAACCTCAAGCGTCGCGATGTCCAGAATAGCGAGCTCATTCTCTCGGGACGTATCTGACTCCTTGGTTACAAGAACCAAAGCACTGTTATTGGGACTAAGCGCGGCTGCATCTGTAGACGATAGTTGCCGAGCGTCATCGTCGATAACGGCCGAGCACTCGGCGTCTCCGCCGCCCAAGGGCCTTCGGCACGCTCGGCCGTTCTCTAACCACCAGATGTCTGCGACGCTGGCCTCGATCGCACCGCCTCGTCATCCAATCGTGGTTGCGATTGGCGTCGTGCGTTGCGTTGGGCTGAGACCTAAGGTCGGGAGATGACTACCCGGCCGCGCTGGCGCCAGCTCTCTTCGCCAGAGCGCCAACGCGAGTATTCGCCGAGTTCGCTCACAAATGACACGTTCGAACCGTTCGTCGCCGAGTACGTACGGCGAAGCGCCGAGGCCAGAACAATGGCGAACCAGTCGGGCAGCGCCGTCGTCGAGCTTGCCTACGGCTTGGGCCCTGCGCACTCGGTCGATCTCGTTGTGCCGGTTGGGGATGGGCCATTTCCCCTTTTTGTGTACATTCACGGCGGCTACTGGCAAGCGCTGTCCAAGCGGGAGTCGTTCTTTTGCGCCACGGATTGTCTTAGCGCCGGCGTCGCTTTCGCTGCGGTTGACTACACGTTGGCTCCCGATGCTGGGCTCGATGCCATAGTCGACGAGTGCCGCCAGGCACTGAGGGTGCTGCGTGACTCAGCTACCGAGAACCGAATCGACCCTGACCAGATCGTCGTTGCTGGCAGTTCGGCCGGCGGCCATCTCGCGGCAATGATGGGGCTGGGTTTGGATGACGGGTGGCGCCCAGCAGCAGTGGTTTCAGTCTCGGGGATATTCGAACTGGAGCCGCTCATTGGAACTTCGATCAACGAGGCTGTTGGCCTCGACACTCACGCGGCTCGGCGCAACAGTCCGATGCTGGCCGACCTGGCTGGCTTTCCGCCGTCGGTTCTGGCTTGGGGTCAGATCGAAACCGACGAGTTCAAGCGACAGAGCCGCCACTTCGCTTCGCTGTTGACCACCGCCGGAACCTCAGCAAGCACCGTGGAGGTCGCGGCGAGAAACCATTTTAATGTGGTTCACGATCTTTGTGATCGCCAAACGATCCTTGGTGCCATAGTCCACGAGTTGATCGAAACGCAACCGCGGTTGCGCCAAACGCACCCAATGTGATCGCGGCGTTCACCGCGGCCACACACCGCTACCCGACACCGAACCTGTCGAGTGTCGCGGAGCTAGCTCGACAGCCTAGTTAGGGGGTGGGGCTACGCTCGACGGTCATGGCTCTGAAACTCGATCACATCATTTATGCGACAGCAGACCTCGATGCATGCTCAGCCGAGCTTGGAGACCGCCTGGGTGTCGGGTTCGCGCCTGGTGGCCAACACCTTGGTATTGGTACTCACAACCAGCTGCTGTCGCTTGGCGATGGTGTGTACCTCGAGATCATCGGACCCGACCCAAGCCAGCCCGAGCCGCCGAGGCCGCGTCCGTTCGGAATCGAGGATCTAGACGGCCAGGCCGGACGACTGGCGTCGTTCGCCTGCAAAGCGTCAGGCCTGGTCGATGTTGTTGCCGATGCGCGCGCCAAAGGGTATGACCCGAGCGACCCCTTCGAGATGTCCCGCGACACTCCCGATGGTCGAACTCTCAGGTGGAGCCTCGCGATGCATCACGAAGGATCCGGAGACGGGTTGATTCCCTCTCTGATCGATTGGGGCGATACACCGAGCCCGGCGACCACGAGCCCGACAGGATGCTCTCTCCTCGGACTGGAGGCGATTCACCCTGATCCCGACACGATCACCGCCGCCCTGAAGATACTTGATGTGGATCTCCGCGTGTCGAGGGGTCCGCAGCCGACGCTGATCGCCACCATCAACAGCCCTGCGGGTGTCGTTGAGCTTCGCTGAGCTCTGTTCTCCTCTGCCGTCGGGTTGTCTCAGCCCCGGGTGACGTCCAGCGTGCGCTGACCTCGCTGTCGACTCACCAACACTGTTTCCCACAGTAATATTCGATGGCATACCTACGCTGGCGCCGCGGGACCCCAACACCGCCTCTCTCGACTCCTTAAAGGATGCAGGTCTGAGGATCTCCCGAGCGCCATCTACGGTGGTGCGGCCATGGCGCCTCGTCAGCGGGTTGTGAGCGGATACTCGCTGTTAGTTGCACGGGGGTCTACCAGGGGTGAAGGATCTCGATTTGGGTGCTCTTGACTTCGTGGGATGCTGTGAACAGGGGGAGGTCCAGTTGTTCGGCTAGTACGAGTGCTGACCATGAGTCGAGAGCGTCGATGGCATCGAGCCCAGCGCGGGCCAGAGCTTGGGCCACGATCGCGCGCACCGGGAACCATTCGTGAACTGAGGCAGTTGCAAGGCCAATCTCGACTTCGATGAGCGCCGGGCGGCCTTCGTGTCGGGCCGCGAGGAACCGGCCGACGGTGACGGTAACCCAGTCCAGGGCCAAGAACTCGGCACCGTCGGGCGCTTTGCCATCGAGGGCGCCTGAGACTGCTAGCACACCACCTGCATCGCAGACGATGCTAGGCCGCATCCATACCCCGAAGGCGTCTGCGAATCGCCTCGAACTCTGATCGGTTCATAGGTTCGTGGTCGCGGGCAAACTCGGCCGGGGAGCGTCGACCCGCGATTCGGGTCAGCTCAGTGCGCAGGTATTGCTGCACTGAGAGCCCGCCTGCCGCGGCCTGCTCGCGTAGACGCTGACCAACCGCATCGTCGAGATCTTTGATGTTCAGGTCCATCCGCCAACTCTACCATATTGGTAGAACTCTCGGAAGTGACGAGCACAGCTAGATTGCTCGGAGCTAAGTCCGACGACGCGACGCACGCGGAGATCAGCACTCCGAACTGCTCCACAAGGAACTGGCAAACCTCATAGCAGATCCGAGTTGTCCAGGATCTGGCACGCTACTGGCGAGGACCTCCGCGGATCGATCCGTGATGCACCGCCGAGTTACGATCGAAACACGTTGATTCACATCTCCCTGACGTCTCGACAGCGTCGATGGCTGCTACCGACCGCAACCCGGACGTACCACATGCCGCGGGTCAATCTGTACAAATTGCCCTTCGGCGCTCAACTGGGTATTGACACCACTTTCACGGTGGGCCGTTCGCCATCAGCTGTTCTCGCACTCGCGATGGACTCTGCAGAGCGGAGAGGGTAGTCACGGCAGGGCTCACCCCGATCGGCCGTAGGTGTCATCCAGCTGCAGTCTTGCGGTTGCTATTCGTCGTCCGGTCCGGCCAGCCCACCACGGCTGAACGTGGCGAGACTCTCGCCCGAACTTCCATAGGCTGTCGAAAATACCGGGAGCCCCGGTTCCAGGCCGAGTTCAGAGGACAGCCGCATAGCGAAGAAAACGACGTTATATCCGTCGAAGCTCTGGAACTCGTCGACGACAATCTCGGCCCCGTCCGCGAATTCGATCTCAATCCTGACCGAGCCCATCGGGCCGTAGCCAGAAACGAAGCTCGACTCCCCAACGCTGCCTGAGCCGACTTTCAGTGGCAGATCGAGCGAACCGCAACTTCCTGCTCCTCCGCCTCCGACCTGCACATCGATGCACGTGCCTAGATTCGATTCTCGCACCACGATCACCAATCCTCTGTCAGCAGCGGCGGTCACTTCGGGCGAAGTGAAGATGACACCATCGCTCTGGAGCTCTCCATAAACCGCGGCGGCGACTCCCCCGAACGCGATCAGAACTCCGAGTATGAGAGCCACAATCAACGGACGGACACCTCGACGCGGCTTCACATCAGGTTCCGATTCCTCCAGGAACCTAACAAAGTCTCGAATAGCGGCGCTCCTGCTAGCAGAGCTCGGACCTCTCGAGACCGGGCGCCACTGTGAGATCACGTCAAAATCATCGATCATGTTCGATCCTCCAACTTCTCGACATCGTGTTGAACTACTTGGGGGCTTTGGGCGGCCACTTTCAGCTCGGCTCGGATCCGGTGGATCCGGGATCGCACTGTTCCCACCGGCACCTCGAAACCAGCCGCAACCTCGGCATACGATGCGTCTTCCCAGGCGATCATGAGAAGCATCAGCACACTCGTTTCGTCTAGTCGAGTTAACGCCTCGGACAACGTCGGCCACTTGTTCGTGGCATCGAGGCGATCAACCACCTCCGTAGCGATGTCCGGGAACTCACTGGATACCGTGGGTTCAAGACGCGATATCGCACGCAAATGCCGAGTGAATTGGCGCCGATGCTTCAACACCAGGTTCGAAGCGATCCCGTATAGCCACGGGAGACACGACGCGTTTCTGGTGACAGAAAAGCTTGAACGCCGCTCGAATGCGATGCGAAACACTTCCGAAGAGAGTTCCTCGGCCGAATCGAAACCCAGCCGACGTTCAATGAACCTAAAGATCTGATCCCAGTGACGAGCAAAGATGTGCTCGAACACGGCCGGACGAACAATAGAAGATTCGATCACTTCGACATCTGTTCGTAAGCCAGTCACATCTACTACTTTCCCGGTCACAACAATTAGTTCCACCGCTAAGCGCCCGACACCCGAACAGCAGCAGGCAGGCGTTGCTCCCCCAACCACCGTGCAGGTGTCGGTGGCCATGAACAGTCCTCGTTGGCGGCCAGCAAGTGCGAATGGGTTTCCAGGCCGCCCTCGTACGGACCCTGATCGCCCCTAGGCCGAGTCACCGTCAACGACTCGAGAAGCTCACCGCCGTCGGACCGGACACGCCCGAAAACTCCTCTGCCAGGGCTTTTGCTGGTCGGGGTGAGAGGGTTTGAACCTCTGAGTCCTGCAAGGGTCGAAGGGTTACGCACCTATGAGATCGCTCTTCGCGAAGGAGCCCCTGACGACATCGCTGCCGTCGTCGACGAACTCATCGACGATCGTCGGAAGGTCGAACGTGAGGAAAGTCCGTGCCGGAGGGCTCGCCGTTCGGTCTTCTGGTCGACCCGAGCTGGGCGTTGAGTTCATCGAAGAACGCCTGTCCACCCGAACAACACGACGCGACGTCACCTTTCGAGCGTGGTCGATCCCTCGGTGACACCGACAAACCAAAGTTCACCTTCAGATCTGTGGTCGGTGGCGGGGCCATCGTCGACGTTGATGTTGTGGCGGCGTCTCCTACTACCCGACATACACGCGCACCGTCGACGTCGTAGAAATAGGTGGCGTCGGTACCGGTTCCGGTGCGGTTCCCGCCCGACACTCTAAAGAGGGTTAAAACCGCGGCTGACGCCGATGACCGATCGGTTTCTTCGTGGATACGACGCGCGGTCGAGCACGAGCTGGAAACCGAAACCGCCTGAGCGCTTCGCACGGTGCGAGCTGAAACAACCCCGGATCAACGACACAAAATCAGCCCGACCACAACACCACGAGGTCCTCAGCGCCTGGTTGGCAAACGCTTAATAGAGACTGCGTTTGTAGTCGCGTTCGGTCCCGGCATTTACGAGGCGCTCGCTCGCTCCAGCCCTTATGGCAGCTGCCTTAATCCCGGTGGTCTCGTTGGCTCGGACGTGATCGGACCAGACCCGCGCAGCTGACGGAAGATGACTTGACTCCGGGTGGCGCGCCGTGTCCCAGATCCCGGAAGCGACAAGAGCGCGGCTCGTGGCGAGCGTCGCTTCGGCGATCGAGATTACGAGAGCCGACTTAGGGGTCTTGTTGCGGTGAGTCATGGTTTCAAGGAGGTTTGCGTCCGTGGTGACTTGGCCACGGCCGCTGATCTCCACAAAACGGTCGTCCCCTGGGATCAATGCAATGAGAGCCAGTTCGTCATGTTCGATCAGGTTGTGGAACGTGTCGGTACGTCGGTTCCCGGGCCGGTCGGGTATGGCGATGGTGGTCTCGTCGAGTTGCTTGATGAACCCGGCAGGGTCTCCCTTGGGACTGGCATCTGCAGCGTTCGCTGCGTCCTGGGACGAGATCACCACAAACGGTGAGCGTGCGAGAAAGGCCTCTACGGTGTCTGGTGACGAAACGGAATCCCGGTCCTCTCCCGGCGAATCCCAGAGTTTTGATCGAATGATCGCCTTGGCGCAGTGAACGAACGCTTCCTCCACGATGATACTGGTGCCCGTGCCGTGATCGAGTCGGCCGTTAACCCGAAGTGTTTCGCGCCATCCAGGGACAAAGAAGAGAGTCGAGATCGAAGTCGATGGCGCAGGGTCTTCGAGGGCCGGAACCGTCACCCGGTCCGATGGCGCCCCGGGTGCGCCGAACTCAGGTGGTAGAGCGACGAGTTGCGCACGGGGGTGACCAGCAACATCGGTGTAGCCGACAACAGCCAGTGAGGACAGCTCGAGAATGGCCGAGCAGTGATGATCGATGTGCTTGACCGACTTCATCGATGTCGCCAGCATTCGGGTGCCAACGGCGGATTCCAGTTCAGCGACACTCTGTAGGTACTTGATCGTCTTCATCCTGGTTTGGCAGGGTCGATCTGGTTCCGTTCCTGTCCCGGTCGCGACCGTGCGAACGCTACCAGACGTCCTGAGCTACCACCCTTCGCTGAAAGGGGTCTGGTGCACGATTGAGTGACATCAGACTTGGCTGGCGGGAGAAGACACGAGTCGGCATCGATTCGCCGGCACTACCCGCTGTTGCTCGCTGTTGTGCACTGCTACTTACACGCCGCCGTTATCTGGGCGCCGCGGCCGCCGGAGAAAACATGCGTTGACCAGGCATTTTTCTGTCGGGGTCCTAGTGCGGTATTCAAACCATCAACAACTGGTAGAGACCCTGCGTGGCTTAACAGATCTACCTGTACGCAAACCCAGTAGACAAGGACCCAAACTGACCAAACCTCTAAGACAACCAACGACAACAGAAAGAATCCGGATCGCCTTTGACTACCAATCTGGGGTCACCATCAGAGAGATAGCCGCCAAAACTGGTCGACTTGGGCAAAGCCAAGCAACTCCATGACGCCGTTCATTCCTGGGAACACGTCGCCCAAACTCTAGGCGTAGCAAGATCCACACTCGCAAGAGCCAGAACAAGAACCCAATAACCAATCAGCCCCACGATCGTGACCGGCTCACTGATGCATGGGAGTTGCTACCCAATCTCATCGAGCTACTCGGTCTCAACGTCGCATCGGTCGGCAATCTCATCACGAACCACCGATCGCATCGGAGGGGACTGGCTCAACTCGCCAAGCGCAGCCAGTGACGAAACATCGCGTAGGTCCTTCAAGCTCTGGGTCAGCTCCGCGCAGGGATCAGACCCATGATCAACAAACCAGACGAAAACATCACCGAACCAGTTGTGCTCAACAACATTCTCCAGAAGTGTCGTGCCATCTGGCTTCTCATCAACGTCAAATCGCAGGCCGCTATCCCACATCGTATTCAAGATCTCGATACACGAGGCGCTGCCAGCGGCGCGACTAGCGGAAAGACCAACCGCGACGGACTGCCAGACTGCATCGGCACCAACACGCTCCACCTCGCCCGCTTCTCTAAGTGTGCTGAATGCTTGGCTGTCGCATGCTTCACCAGCGCGCTCGATTGGTGTCAAGCTCGCGCTCTCGAAGTTCTCCTCATCAAAGACGCCGCACGACGCGGTCAGGACGAATAGACACACCGCTATCGCTAGAGAGCGTTGGATGCAACAATGCCGTCTGCCTGAGGACATGCAGGGGACCCGCTTTCCGTAATTCGGATCAATACATCGACCAATCCGCTACTTGCAGACCCAAGTGACGACTGTTACTCGGTTTGCAAGAAAGGTAGTCCCCTGGACCACGCACCGGAATCATGCTCCGGGTCCGGCGCCTAACGGAGTCTGCCCAGTCGGGCTCAGAAGTCAGTTCCCCGATCCCGACGTCGTTTGAGCGATGCAGCGCTGTTCGGATTCCAATTAGTCCAAGGTCTGGACCGCAGGTGCCGTTACCGAAATGGATCGAAGCCTCGTGTTCAGTCAACGCCCCATCCTCGTCAAACTGTCGCAAACGAGACAAGCCGCCACCATGCTCACCACCCGACGGGTAATCCATGAGCCATGTCGTCCCGGTCTCTTCGCAACGCCGCGTCTTTGTCCAGTTAACGGAGTGAACCGCCACCTTTAGGAGGTGATCCCGAGCGTACTCGTCAGCTTGGAAACCATCGAGTCGCTTCAGATTCGCACACGCACACCTCATCTGACCAACCTCCTTACTACGTTGTTCAGTGACGTAACCGCCAGGTTCGACAAGACAAACTCGCTTGCGCCGCCAGCGGTACGTCCGAAGCCAACGAATCCAGGATTCGACCGGTTGATAGGCGAGGCGAGACCCGAATGTGGCGGGTCAAACTCAATCGCAGCGAGCCAACCCGAACGAATCTGGGTGCGTTAGCTCCACCTCATAGATAGATCCCTCCGCTATCGATGCGATCACAAAACGCGCATGCCATAGCCTCACCTGCTTTCCGCACCATCAGAGATCACATCTTGAAAGCACACTTGCTAGGTCCGGGACGTGAGTTGTGGCGAGAGTCCACACCTGGTCGGGGTCAACGCGATGTAGTGGTGAGCTAGCACGATCCGAAGCCTTGTTATATCTCGCCAGGGAACTTCCGGGTGGCGGTCTGTAGTTTCGTTGGACAAGAGGTTGGAGGCTTCGCCGATGATCTCCAGCAATCGTTCGGACGCTCGGCGTAGAACAGGGTCGGCGTCGAACTCGTTCCGGCCGCGTTCGACGATGTCGGCAAGCTCGGCGGCTGCATTGACGATGTCGCCGATTCGATGCTCATCGGATCGCGTCATAGTGGGATAGCTTCGCCGCGAATGTGATCGTCACGCTCGGTCAAGGCTCCGACCGAGACCACGTCGACGTCACAGCTGAGCAGTTCTTGAAGCGCGTCCTGTAGATGCATAAGGTCGAACAGTGAGCTGTCTGAGTCGAACTCGACGAGGAAGTCGATGTCGCTGGTATCTGTGTCATCGCCGCGAGCGACTGAACCAAACACAGCAACGGACCTAGCTTTGTGGTCACCAGCGATCTTCATGATCGCAACCCGATGCAGCTCGAGGATCTCAGCTCGGTCACTCATGCCCCCACAATAGCTGGGCTGGTGCGAGCCAATGCGTTGCCTCGGCCTTAGCCAGAAACGTGCATCCGCCGGCGATCCGCTGCCCGTCGCTGGATGGCACTACATGGCGTACCAACGCCTCGATCACAGCTTACGAATCGTCCCGAGCACTCGCCGCCATCCAACGAACGAGACCACAGTTGTCCACTGCTACACGCGCATTTCACGCGAAACCACCAAACCACCTCGACTCAAAGACAACCGAATGCGCCGTCTGACCAGGAGCTTCTTTGTCGGGATGAGAGGATTTGAACCTCCGACCCCCTGCTCCCAAAGCAGGTGCGCTACCAAGCTGCGCCACATCCCGTCGACCGGTCAGGCTAGCGACTTCGCCTGATCTTCGTCGCCTCAATTCGACATCTCACTTGGGTGTCGACGTCGGCGCGAAGCTATGTTGGGTCGTTATGCACTTTGGCGTCGCAATCTTCCCAACGGACCAGACCATCCAGCCAGTCCCGCTGGCCAAGGCTGTGGAAGAGCGAGGCTTCGAATCGCTCTGGTTCCCCGAACACAGCCACATCCCGGTCAGCCGGGTAACGCCGTGGGGTGGCCGCCAAGGTGCTCCCCCGCTTCCCGAGTTCTATTGGCGGAGTCATCATCAGTTCATTGCTCTGGCCGCCGCCGCGGCGGTCACGACCAAACTGAAGCTCGCCAGCGGAATAACCCTTGTGGCCCAGCGCGACCCAATCTGGTTGGCCAAAGAAATCGCAAGCCTCGATGCCATCTCTGAGGGAAGAGTGCTGTTTGGAGTGGGCTACGGATGGAACAAAGAAGAACTTGCGCACCACGGCGTGAAGTACACCGAGCGTCGTGCCGTTCTCCGAGAACGAATCCTCGCCATGAAAGAGCTCTGGAGCAACGACGAGGCCGAATACCACGGCGAACACGTTGACTTCGAAGCCTCGTGGGCGTGGCCAAAACCTGCCCAAGTCGGTGGGCCCCCAATCATTCTGGGCGGAGCAGCCGGCCCCAAGACGATGGCCGACATCGTCGAGTTCTGCGATGGGTGGATGCCCATCGGCGGCCGCCACGATCTCGTCGGCTCGATCGACGGTCTACGCCAGACGGCGACCGAAGCTGGCCGTGATCCAGACTCGATCGAGATTGGCATGTTCTACGGTCCAACCGACCCCGCGAAGATCGAGGCGTTAGCAGAAGCGGGCGTGACCAGGCTCGTGTTCGGTCTGCCCCAAGGCCCCGCCGACGAGGTCATGACCGCCCTCGACGAGTTCGCCGCCGTAGCTGCATCTCACAGCTGAACAGCCACCACCTAGACGGCTCGACAAACGCTCGGGCCGATCGCCAGCCCTATCAAGGGGTCAGATGCTCAAGGCGATGCGATGCTCGGTCAGGATGTCGCGCACTGCGGCGTGAGGCAGGGCCTCAACAACGCTACCCCGATACCCCTGCATGGACTCGTTTGCGAAGAGTGCGTTCATCACGGCCTCTTCGGTGGCCTGGATCAGCGCTTGGAAGAACGGGTCGATGCGCGAGTTCGGAACGAGTTCGGCAACCGCTAAGGCGTCATCGTCGTGATGGGCAGCTTCATTCGCGGTCGAGAAAGCAAGAAAGATGTCGCCGGATCCATGTCCCGACATTGCGCCGGTGCGGGCCAGCCCAAGTCCGACACGGCGGGCCAGACGTTTGAGCTGATGCGGTAGAAACGGAGCATCAGTCGCGGCGATCGCAATGACGGAGCCTCGCTCATCACCTGTACCGTCACCATCACTGGGAGTGTCGCCGAGAAGCTCACCAACCGGCAGGCCGGCAATCCGCAACTGCTCGCGTAGCCCGAAGTTCGCCTGGACGAAACACGCCATGGTGTAGGTCTGGCCCCCAAAGTCGACAAGCCTCGACGAGGTCCCGGAACCTCCCTTGTATCCGTAGCAGATCATGCCGGTTCCTCCGCCAACACTGCCTTCTTCGATGGGTCCACCTCGGGCTCCGTTAAGTGCAGCAAATACGTGATCGTCGGTGATGTGAAAGCCGTTGATGTCGTTCAGGTGGCCATCGAAAGTCTCACCCGCTACAGGCAGTGCCCATTGACCAACAGCGCCCGTCTTGTTGGCAAGCCATTTGATGCTCGCGTCGCGCGCGGTACCGCAAGAGTGGGTGTTCGTGATCGTGATCGGACCATCGCAGCGTCCGGCTTCCTCGATCCAGATCGTTCCGGTGAGCTCACCGTTGCCGTTCAAAGAGTGATAGCCCGCATACACCGGCGTCGCCATCTGCTCGACAGGTCGGGGAAGAATCGCCGTCACACCCGTGCGTATGTCGTCGCCCTCGATCAGGGTTGTGTACCCGACGGCGACCTCAGACACATCAGTGATCGCATTTGCTGGTCCAGGCCGACCAGCAAACGGTATGCCGACCCCGCGTGCGCGCAGACGCCCGGCGGGAGTACGTTCATGAGGGTCTGACATCGGTCTCCTATCACCGTCGGGCTCGCCAGCATCCTAGGTTGCGACTTCTGGCGCTTGAACTACAACAGCCGGAGCCCCGACCCACATGGGTCGAAATCTCCGGCTCAAGTAGTCAGAAACGCAAACTCAGTTAGTTGCTACCGCCACC
>CAZMUM010000043.1:0-35870 GCA_964569385.1 uncultured Acidimicrobiales bacterium | reverse complement strand
TCGGACTTGTCGGTCGATTTGTGGGCCAGACCGCGGTCAAGACATCGAAGGTAGTAAAGAGGGCGCTTGGCGGTTTGTTGTTCATTGATGAGGCCTACTCGTTGGCTCCTTCTGTGATCGCTGGTGGCGACTTTGGCCCAGAAGCGATCGAAACCCTGCTGAAACGTATGGAAGACCACCGCGACGAATTGGTAGTGGTCGCGGCCGGTTATCCGCGCCTCATGGACAAGTTCTTGTCGTCAAATCCGGGTCTGCGGTCGCGGTTTGCCAGAGAAATCACGTTCGCCGACTATTCGTCGGACGAACTAGTCCAGATTCTGGCCAAGATGACGTATGAGGCCGACTACGAGCTCGACGAACATGCTTTACCAACAGCCAAGGTGATCTTCGACGCGGCTGTCCGGGGTGAGGCGTTCGGCAATGGCCGTTACGCCAGGAATCTGCTGGAGCAGGCCATGAATCGACACGCGTTACGAATCGCGGCCAAAGGCATCGGCTCGGCCGATCGAGCCGAGATAACTACCCTGACATCCGCCGACCTTGCCGAGGCGGCGACTCACCTTTAGATCACCGTGTTCTAGGGCACGACCGGAGGCAGCAACAGTGACAATCCTGATCAAGGGCGGCACCGTCATTTCGTCGAGCGGCTCGAGTGTTGCTGAGGTTCTCATCGACCGAGAGTTGGTGGTGGCGCTGCTAAGTCCGGGTTCTGATCTTGCCATGGCGGCCGAGGGCGGTGCCGATCGACTCATCGACGCCACCGGCACCTACGTCATCCCTGGCGGCGTCGATGTGCACACTCACATGGCGCTTCCCCTCGGCGGAACTATGACCGCGGACGACTTCGAGTCGGGCACCACCGCGGCGGCATGGGGTGGGACCACAACGATTGTCGACTTCGCGTCCCAAGGTGTTGGCGACAACGTTCGTGAGTCCTATGAGGCCAGGCACGCTGAGGCTGAGGGTGAATGCGCAATCGATTATTCGTTCCATATGGTCATTGGCGACGTAAACGATGCCGCCCTTCGCGAGATGGACACGCTGGTCGACGAGGGTGTCAGCAGCTTCAAACTCTTCATGGCCTACCCGGGCGCGTTCATGGCCGACGATGGCCAGATTCTGAGGGCTATGCAGCAGGTGGCTGGCAACGGCGCTTTGTTGATGATGCACGCCGAGAACGGTTTAGCCGTCGACGTATTGGCCCAGCAGGCGTTCGAGCGCGGCGACACCGCACCAATCAACCACGGTTACGTTCGCCGAGCCGAGCTCGAGAGCGAAGCAACTCACAGGGCCATCCAGCTAGCTAAGGTCGGTGCCGCCCCGCTCTACATCGTGCATCTCTCGGCTACTGAGGCCCTCGAACAGGTGGCCATCGCCAGGGATAGAGGCGCCAACGTCTTCGCCGAGACGTGTCCTCAGTACCTGTACTTTAACCTCGAAGATCATCTGGGTGGGCCCGGCTTCGATGGCGCTGGATATGTGTGTTCTACGCCATTGCGGACAAAACACGAACATCATCAGGAAGATCTCTGGAAGGGTCTCAGAACCAACGACCTGAGCGTTGTGTCTACCGACCATTGTCCGTTCTGTATGAAGGAGCAGAAGGATCTCGGCGCTGGTGACTTTCGAGACATTCCTAACGGAATCGGGGGAGTTGAGCACCGGATGGACATGATCTACCAAGGTGTGATCCAAGGCCAGATCAGCCTGCCGAGGTGGGTCGAGCTATGTTCGACTACGCCGGCCCGCATGATGGGCCTCTACCCAAAGAAGGGCGTCATCGCTCCTGGCTCCGATGCCGACATCGTGCTGTACAACCCGAACCACGAGTGGACCATCAGCGTCGACAATCACCACATGAACCTCGACTACTCGGCTTACGAGGGCATAACCGTGCCCGGCAAGGTCGAGACAGTGCTGTCGCGAGGGCGGGTAATCGTCGAGAACGAAACCTATGTTGGTCGCAAGGGCGATGGCCAGTTCATCCCACGCGGTCTGAGCAGTTATCTGATCTAAGGAGCGATTTCATGACCACACAAGATGTGTTTGACGTTGTAGTCGTTGGTCGAGGCATGATCGGCTCGGCGGCCGGTCGTCACCTCGCCGAAAGTGGAACCTCGGTGGCACTGATCGGTCCAGGCGCGCCCGACGACCGATTCTCGGGCCGAGGACCGTTCTCGAGTCACTCCGACGAAGGCCGTATCACGCGGGTGGTTGGCCGCACCCTAATTTGGGCAACGCTCGCGGCCGAGTCCATTGCCCGGTATCGAGACATCGAATCTCGGTCAGGCATCGACTTCTACACAAACAGCGGCGTAGTCGTTGCTTTCGCTGAAGCCCAGGACTGGATTACCAGTGCTCGTGGCCTCGATTTCGATGCCACCGTCGTCACATCCGATTGGTTGGCCCTCAACACTGGGATCCGCCCTCCAGACGGCGTCCAGATCGCCTATGAGACTTCGCCCGGTGGTCACATCAACCCTAAACGAATGGTTTCGGCCCAAACCAGGCTCGCCGAGTTAGCAGGAGCGACCGTGATCGATGCTGCGGTCACGTCGGTCGAGAGAACCCGTAACGGATGGACCGTTTCTGGTCCATGGGGTCAGGTATCGGGCCGGCAGGTGTTGATGGCCACTGGAGCCTACGGAGGCGAACTGGTTGGTCGCCAGCTCGACCTGGAGCGCCGGCCGAGGACCGTTCTTATGGCCGAAGTGGACGAATCGGTCGCGATTCCTGCTCTTATCTCGGCGGCCCACGACAGCCGTCTGAACGACATCTACTGGGTGCCGCCGGTGGTTTATCCTGATGGTCGGCGATGTATCAAGATCGGCGGCGACCTGGTTGATACCCCAAGCCTTGCTCCCGACCAATTCGACGATTGGTTCAACTCCAACGGCAACGACACCGAAGCCGATGCACTTGTTGCGTGTCTGGGTGCGCTTCTTCCTGAAGTCGGCTTCCTGAGCCTCAAACACATGCCTTGTGTCATCACCGAAACCCCATCGGGGTACCCATACATCGGTTGGATCGACGACGGCCTGGCCGTCGCGGTGGCTGGAAACGGATCATCGGCAAAGTCGAGCGACGAGCTTGGCCGTTTGGCAGCCACCTTGTTCTCCGAAGGCGGCTGGAGCTCGAAGCTCGATCCGGCCGAGTTCGAGCCGCAGTTTGGCTGATGGGAATTGGGTCGCTTCGGGGAAGTTCGGCCCGGCTCGAAATGTTTGTCATGGTGTGAGAGTTCTGATTGCCGCCACCGTGTTGTTGCTGGCTTCGTGTTCGTCTGGCAGCGATGCTGAGGTCGATTCGGGGTTGACGGCATTGTCAGTAGCCGACTCTGAGGCGACTACACCTACGGGAGACGTTTCTGCGGCGGCGACCCCGATCGAAACCGCCCCAAGAGGCGTGCTTCGAATGCCTCTTTCGCTGTACCGAGTCGTATCGAGCGATGAGAACGTGTTTGCGTCTTCGGCCAGAACAGAGGACGACCTTCGGTCCATCGCCGACAAGATGAACACAATCTGGGCCCAAGCCGATGTGGTATTCGACCCGGTTCGGGTTGAGACCATCGTTGTTCCGGTCGAGTTGCTCGCGGGAATCGACCAACTCGACCCCAGCGACTTCTTGCGGGCCGCCGGCAGGGAGTTCGATGTTCCGGAGCCTGGCGTGATCAACGGCTTTTACGTGGCGAGCGCCGGGCGCGTCAACGGTTTCGCCCCAGCAACGCAACGAGTGTTCTTTGTCGTCGACGAACCAACCGTCAACGACGAACGGGTTTCTAGCCACGAGGTCGGTCACATCTTTGGGCTCCATCACGAACTCGACGACGCTGATCGCTTGCTGTTCTCTGGCACCAACGGCGAAGCCCTAACACCCGAAGAGCAAACGGTCGCCCGGTATTTCGCCCGTGGGTACCTGATTGGCGTCGGCCTCGCCCCCGTGGCGCTCGAGATTCCGAACGTAGGCGACGGCTCGCTCGAAGGCCACACTCCCAGGGGGTTTGCCGGTAGTGGTACGGGACTGTTCGCTGGTGACAACCTGAACGCGAACTTTCCGAACGACGACGGCGTGCAAATATTCCTGGCTTTTGAACTTCCGGCCGAACTGCCCCAGTTCGAAAGCGTAAGCCTTGTGTCCGTTGCCCTAAATGTGCAGGGTGATCCGTTCGGCACGCTTGGAACGCTGCGCGCCGCGCCGGTTTCGTTCGACAACTTCGGCCCACCGGTGTTCGAAACCGAACCGACCGGGCCTAGCTCGGTGTGCACCGTTGGTTCAGATGGTCGGTTGAGGTGTGATGTCACCGCGGCTGCTCGTAGCGCTATTGCAGCTGGCGATTCGTACATCCAGATCCGGGTGAGGTTTGACGAGATTGGCAACGGCGACGGCGAACAGGACCTCGCCATGTTCTTCTTGACCAATTCCAACACCAACGAACCCGGAATCTTCCGTCTGAGCTTCGAATAGCGCAACCGTCGGGCTCAATAGCCGAGGAGCGTGATGATGATGTTGCGAACGTCGTTGGCGGTGTGTAGCTCGATGGCGCCGATGCGGTGGACCAGTCGTTTCCTATTGACGGATCGAACTAGTTCGCACTGAATAAAGCTCGCGTCATCGAGTCCGCTTTGTGCGGTTGGCTCAATCTCCACATGAAGCGGTAGATCGTGGTGAGTCGTAGTGAGGGGAGCGACGATAATGAAAGGGAAGACGGGGCCAAATGTCTCAGGGGGACCGATGATCATTGCAGGCCGCAACGATGCCGGCTCGCTCGGGCATGGTTCGCCGAAGTCGCAGAGTCAGATCTCGTTAGTTGACGCCATCGCTAACCGAAGTTACTTCTGCGTCTTGTAGGTAGCGCGACCACGTGTCGTCATCGGCGCGCATCTCGGCCAAACGGGACTTGACATCTTCGGCGAAGCGTTGCCGACGGAGGGCTTCGGCCGCGGCGCTCACAGTTTGTAGCAATGATGTGTTGGCTGCCTTGGCCAGCTCCGCGAGCTGAGCGTGGGTGTCGGTATCTACCCTGATCGTTGTCGTCGACATTGCTCTAGCATGCATAATGCAGGCGATCATGTCTACATTTCGGCCTCAGGAGCCGCGCCAGCGGTCCGTTAGATGATGGCCTCTTCGACGAAAGGTTCGCCGCTCAAGATCCGCTCATAACCAAGATCGCTCAGGTCGAGGCTTCGGTAGCCGCCGTAGGTAACGAGCTCACTAATGCCTCGACCGACGGCCGGTGCTTGTTGTAGCCCATGACCGCTGAAGCCGTTGGCAAAGAGAAAGTTCTCGAGCTGAGGCGGCGCTCCTACAACGGCGTTCTGGTCGAGAGTGTTGTACGCATAGTGGCCAGCCCACGACCTCAGCAACTTGATGCGATCGAACTGCGGGATGCGGTGGGCCAGTGCGGGCCAGACCTGCTCGTAGAATTCGTCGGCGGCAACGGCGAAGTCGCTTCTTTCGACCGCTATGTCGTTGAGTGGTACGCCACCGGCAACAAAATACGGGCCTTCGGTTCTGACATGAACGCCGGTCGTGTCGATTGTGAGCGGGAACCGTTGCGCGATGGGCACGTCGCATGCGAACACAAAAACTGACCGACGGCGGGGTTCGACAGGTAGATCCAATCCGACCAAAGATGCGATATGGGATGCGCCGGTGCCTGCGGCATTGACGACGTGGTCACAAGCAATGCGCTGGCCGGACTCGAGCTCAACATGCGTGACCCGAGCCCCAGTTGTCACTAGACCCTTCACTCGATCGGTGGTGTACACCGCGCCATTGTGCCTAGCTCGTTGTTTGAACCCCATAAGCAGCGAGTAGGCGTCGAGCGTTCCTTCGCCGGTTTCACCAAAACTGCAGCCAGCGAGGTCGTCGATGTTGAGGTACGGAAAGCGTTCGGCGACCTCTTGGGTGTTTAGGAGCTTCACGTCGGCCCCATGGTGCTGCTGTAAGACTACGTTCCGACGCAACCGGGGGAGTGAACGCTCGCCTGCGCAGAACATGTAGCCTGTCTCGCGAAACGTTAGGTCGGGTGCGTTGCCATCGATCTCGACACGACCATGGAAATCGCGCGCGAAGTCAGTACCGAACATCGAGATCTCGATGTTGATCGGCTTCGAGAATTGGTGGCGGATGCTGGCCAGAGACAGGGTTGTCGACGACTGTTCATACGTTGGATCGGGCTCGACAACGAGCACCGAACCGTCGAAGCCGGTGTTCTCGGTCAGGAAGTAGGCAACACTGCTGCCGATGACCGCTCCACCCACAATGACGACGTCCCAGTGGTCGTCCAAGTTGTCGTGGCGGCTCGACTTCGTCACGAATCAGGCGAAAACGCCCTGGGCGAGCCGGATCACAGGTCGGCCAGCTTAGGGAAACCCGATGGAACCACGATGTCGACGGTGGCCGATCGCTGCTGGGCCAACATTCCGCCATCGATCTTGATCACGTCGCCGGTGATGTATGACGCATCGTCTGAAGCAAGAAACAGCGCGGCGCCGGTCATGTCGAACGGCTCGCCGATTCGGCCGAGAGGAATGTCCTCGCCCTGATGTGCCCGCTCTTGGGTGGTCAATCCGCTGGTGTCGATCGAACCCGGCATCAGGGCATTGACCCGCACATTGTACGGCCCCAAGTCGAGCGCCAAAGCGCGAGTAAACGCTTCGATACCGCCCTTGGTGGCGTCGTAAGCGGTGAACGAGCGGTGGGCCTGAGTTGCTCCCCCCGACGACATGTTGATGATCGATCCGCCGCCGTTCTTGGCCATGATGCGCGCCGCCTGCTGACAGCACAAGAAGTGGCCAGTGAGGTTCACGTCGAGAATTCGCCGCCACCAAGCCTCGTCGGCATCGAAGAAGTGCAACATGGGCCCGACAAGACCGGCGTTGTTGACCAAGACGTCTACGGGGCCCAGAGCTGCTGTCGCGCTCTCGAACATGATAGCGACC
This sequence comes from uncultured Acidimicrobiales bacterium, assembly GCA_964569385.1. Taxonomy (GTDB): domain Bacteria; phylum Actinomycetota; class Acidimicrobiia; order Acidimicrobiales; family Poriferisodalaceae; genus JAADHX01. The sequence goes on along the minus strand of CAZMUM010000043.1, from coordinate 28,929 downwards.
TGCTCGCCATCAGAAACATCGGCAACTACAGGCATAGCGCGTCCACCCGCGGCAACGATGGTCTCGGCGGTAGCTTCGGCGTCGCTCTGATCGATGTCGTTGACAATGACGACCGCGCCCACAGACCCAAACCGCTTGGCGATGGCCCGACCGATTCCGTTGCCGCCGCCCGTGACGAACACGATCTTGCCATTCAGCGATCCGTAACCCGTGGTGTTTGTGCTCGACGATTCGGTCAAAGTCTGCTCCCAGTGTTCTATCTCGCCCCAGTTCACCACGAAATTCGGCAACCTGTGCCCAGAAACGCGGTTATCACCGCGGTTTTGGGCACAGCTACGGAGGGTTTGGGCTGGACCTGAGGGTTTGGGCTGGACCGGGGGCGCGGATCGTGGTCTGATCGGGGTATGTCTTGGATTGAGATGGTGCCCGACACCGAGTGGACCGACGACCTTGCTCGGCTGCACGATGTGGTGGTCGACCCCGTCTACGGCCGAGTCGACAACATCTTGGCCGTCCATTCACTGAACCCCACAGGGATGGCCGCTCACCTGGCGCTCTATGAGTCGGCAATGGCCGGAACCAAGTCGCTTCGCAAGGTCGAACGAGAAATGATCGCCCTAGTGGTGAGCCTCGAGAACCACTGCCACTATTGAACGGTGCATCATCGGCGCGGTCTGCGTGGATTGTTGAACAACGACGACCTGTTGGCTGCGGTCGAAGCCGACTGGACTACCGCCGACCTTTCCGAGAGCCGCAAAGCGATGCTCGGTTATGCGATCAAGCTCACGCGAACGCCAGGCGCGATGACCCAATCCGATGTCGGTTCACTTCGCAGCGCGGGGTTCAGCGATCGTGACATCCTCGACATCACCGAAGCTGTCGCGTACTACGCCTACGTAAACAGAATTGCCGATGGTTTGGGAGTGGAGCCCGAGAGCTGGATCCCAGAGTGACGATGCCGGTAATGCTGTCCGATGAAGCGGTGGCGGCTGCATTACCGTGGGTTGACCTAATCGCCGCCGTCGAAGAGACCCTTGGTTCGGGCACGGGCATCGCGCCCGAACGCACGGTGCATCACATCGAGGTGCCTGGTGGCGCGGATGCGTCGCTGCTACTGAAGCCAGCCTGGATTGTTGGCGACACTCTCTGCGTCAAGATCGTGACGTTCTTTCCCGACAATGAGCGAACAAACAAGCCGGTCGTTAACAGTGCATGCGTCTTGTTCGACGCCACCGACGGCACCCTCATTGGCCTATGCGCCGCCAACGAGTTGACCACCAGACGCACAGCCGCCGCCAGCGCGATAGCGGCGAAGCACCTTGCCCGCCGCGAAGCGCGGCGGTTGCTGATCGTGGGCGCTGGTGCCCTGGCCCCGATGGCGGCCCAAGCCCATGCCATCGTGTGCAACTACGAACACATCGAGGTGTGGGGCCGTCGAAATCAAGCCGCAGAAGCCGTTGCCGACAAGCTCCGTGCGCTTGGCCTGCCTGCCACGGCGAGCACTGATCTCGATCAGAGTGTTACCTCCGCCGACGTTGTTTCTTGCGTGACGAGCGCGACTGCTCCGGTGGTGCGAGGCGCCTTGCTCCGACCAGGTACTCACCTCGATCTCATTGGCGGGTTCACGGCCGATATGCGCGAAACCGACGACGATGCGATCGGCCTGGCCACCATCTTTGTCGACACCGCTACCGACGCAGTCAAAGCTGGCGACCTCTCACAGCCCCTTGATCAGGGCCTGATTTCGCTTGCCGATATTGCCGGGGACTTGGCCGATCTGATCACCCGAAACCACCAAGGCCGCACCAGCGCCCACGAGATCACGATGTTCAAGTCGGTGGGTTCAGCCCTTGAGGATCTCGCCGCGGCGAAGCTTGCGTTCTGAACAAGCTCCCGGCAGCGTTATCGTCGAAGGCCATGAGTGACGACGCTACCAGCGGGGCCAGTCGCCCCCAAACCGCCTACGACCCCCAAGTTGAGGGAGCGCACATGGATTTCGATGGACAGATGTCTTACTCGGACTACCTTGGGCTTGATGCTGTGCTCGGGGCCCAGAACCCGCTAACCGACACTCATGACGAGATGCTGTTCATCATTCAGCACCAAACGTCCGAACTCTGGATGCGACTTGTGCTCCACGAGTTGTCGGCCGCTCGCGATGCCATAGCAAACGACGAACTTGAGACATCGTTCAAGATGCTGGCGCGAGTCAGCCGAATATTTGATCAGCTCAACAACGCGTGGAACGTCCTGCGAACGATGACTCCTAGCGAGTACACCCAGTTCCGCGATGCACTGGGTCAGTCGTCGGGGTTTCAGTCGTATCAGTATCGCCAGATCGAGTTCGTCGTGGGAAATCGGAATCGGGCCATGATCCGTCCGCACGCACACAAGGCCGAGATTGCGGAGCTACTCGAAGTTGAGTTGACGAAGCCGAGCCTGTACGACGAGGCAATTCGTGTTTTGGTCAGAGGTGGCCTAGAAATCTCGCGCTCGGTGCTCGATCGCGACGTGGCCACCCCCCACGCCCCCGACGAAAGTGTCATGGCCGCCTGGGCGCGGGTTTATGAGGACCCTCAGCGATACTGGACCTACTACGACCTGGCCGAAAAGCTGGTCGACCTTGAGGACTACTTCCGGCGCTGGCGGTTTAACCACGTCACGACCGTCGAGCGTGTCATCGGGTTTAAGCGAGGTACCGGAGGCACTGGTGGTGTTCCATACTTGCGGCGCATGCTCGATGTGGTGCTGTTTCCCGAGTTGTGGCAGGTCAGAACTGTTCTGTAAGTCGGATCATCTGGGTGGCGCAGCGAGGTCGCTGTAACGATCGAGATGGAACGAACCTCAGGGTCAAGATGTTGTTCGAGCAGCCACAAACAGTGATCGCGGGCTTCGTAGACGAAACACAGCATCACCCCAGCCGAGTCGTCGCGTTCGGCCGCCTGCACGTCTAGTTTGATGAAGTCGGTTCCGACAGCGGCAGCTAGGTCGTCGAGGCGCACAGTGTCGATCTGACAGGTCTCGGCCAGCGCCATTTCATCGCCGACCAGCTTGCCTTCGATTCGGCCTAGTGTCTAGCAGCGTGGCGAACACAGGGGAGAATTCTGTGGCTGGGGACTCAACACTCGACATCGATTCAGTACTTCCGGCCCTGGCTGGGTTGCGGGGCCAAGAAATCGGCGCCAGCGATTGGCGGCTGATCGACCAGGAACAGATAGACCGGTTCTCAGATCTCACGGGCGAGGTCGGACCAATCCACAACGACCCCGAGTTAGCGGCCGAGATTGCTCCGTACGGGGGCACAATTGTGCAAGGATTTATGATGTTGGCACTGCTTACGAGCTTCGCCAAGAACCTGAACCTGCCACAAGAGGGGGTCGTGTTCAGGCTCAACTACGGATTCGACCGGGTACGAATCATCGAACCAGTGCCCGTCAACAGCCGAATCCGCGGCCGGTTCCAACTGACGGAGCTAGTCGCCAGAGGCGACTCGGCTGCGCTAATGACCTTGCGCGCCACGGTCGAGGTCGAGGGTTCGACCACTCCAGCACTAGTGGCTGATTGGCTCGCATACCTTCAACTCGCACCCAGAACAGGCCAGGAGGGCTGAACCGTGGAGACAACTCTTCCGCTTCTCGATTTGATTACCGACCATCTTGATCGCCAGGCCGAGGAGCGTCCCGACCAGGAGTTCCTGGTACTCAATGACATGAGGCTCACCTACGCCGAGACCCGCTACTTGGTCGATAGAACGGCTAAGGCTCTAATCTCCGCTGGTGTCGCCAAGGGTGATCGAGTGGCAATGATGAGTACCCCGAGGCCCGAGTTCTTTATCCACTTTCTGGCCGCGACCAGCATCGGGGCCATCTGGGTTGGGCTGAACCCTAAATACACCGCTGGCGAACTGGCCCACATTGTTGGCGATGCCGAGCCATCGATGATCTTCGGGTTCGCCACAGTCGTTGGTGAAGATCAATACGACAAGCTGCTTGATCTGCTGGCCAACCACGCTGCGGTTAAGGCGCTGATCTTGTTCGACCGCAATTCTGATGTCGACCAGGTGGGCAGATGGGAGGACTTCCTCCTTGGCGCCGACGAAACCTCCGACGATGACCTCGCAGCGCGAAGAACAGAGATCGACCCACTAGGCCCGGCCTTTCTTGTGTACACATCGGGAAGCACCGGCCGCCCCAAGGGTGCGCTACTTACGCACCGGGGACTCAACCTGTGCAACGTGCTCGCCGTCGAGTTGAAGGCACTCACCGAGCGGCGCATCATTTGCAACCTGCCGATAAACCACATCGGGGCAATCGGCGATATCTGCGGGCGAACCATGACTGGTGGCGGCACGCTCTTCTTTCAAGAGAAGTTCCGTCCGCTCGAAATGATGAAACTGATTGAGGCCGAACAGCTCAACACCATCGGTGGGGTGCCAACAATGCTGCAGATGTGTGTTGGCCACCCCGAGTTCGAGAATATCGATCTGAGCTCAGTCGATCTTCTCGCATGGGGCGGGGCTGCAATCCCGGCCGATCTTCTCCAGGCCCTAATGGACAAAACTGGGTGCACGCGATGCACCATGGGCTACGGAATGACCGAAACAACGGGCGGTGTTACTTACAGCCGACTCGATGATTCGATCGAACTGCTTGCCACCACGGTAGGGCGGCCTGATGCGCGGATTCCCTTTCGGATCTGGCACGCAGAAGACCGTGAGGCTAGTCGAGGCGAGCCCGGCGAGGTGCAGGTCAAAGGCGAGTTCACCATGGCTGGATACTGGCAGCTTCCGGAGGCAACCGCAGCTGCCTTCACCGAAGATGGTTGGTTCCGCACGGGTGACCTTGCGGTCCATCGACAAGACGGTTACGTCCAGATAGTTGGGCGTATGAGTGAGATGTTCAAGAGCGGTGGATACAACGTCTACCCCCGCGAGGTCGAGTTGGCGCTCGAAGAACACGCTGAGGTGTCGATGGCCGCGGTGATTAGCATTCCCGACCCGACGTTCCAAGAGATCGGCATCGCCTACGTGATGTCCGATGGTGCAGCCGCTGTTGATGCCGTCGAGCTGCGGTCGTTCGCCAAGCAGCACCTAGCCAATTACAAGGTGCCGAAGGAGATCGTGGTCTTGGATGAACTCCCCATGTTGCCGATTGGCAAGGTCGACAAGAAGGCGCTCAAAGCCCGACACGGCTGACCAAGAGGCTGAGACCACAGGCCAAGCCGTCGCCCAGTGAGCGAAGCGAGTCTAGAGTAGAAGGTAGTCTGGGCAAACGGTCTGCGCGCCTACTGGCCGAGCCCCCAGCGTCGAGATCGGCTACGACATCATGGTGACGGTAGTGGCGATTGTTAGTTGCACCGCGATGCTTAGCGGCAGTCCGGACCTGATGTAATCGCCGAACCGATAACCACCCGGGCCGTACACCATAGTGTTGGTCTGATAACCAATCGGCGACAAGAATGACGTCGAAGCAGCGACTGCGACGGCAATGGCCATTAGGCGCACATCAATTCCTGCGGGCCCGGCGATCGCTAGCGCTATTGGCAACACTACGACAGCGGCCGCGTTGTTCGTGATGATCTCGGTGAGCACCGAGGTAGTGAGAACTATGGCCAGTACGAGGCCGAATGTTCCCATCCCGTCGAAGCTCGTCACGAAGCGAGCTGCGATGACACCAGCAAGCCCGCTCTGTTGAACCGCCGCGCCTAACCCAAACGCAGCTCCAATCAGCAGCACGACGTCGAGATCAACGGAGCGTTTGGCTTCGTCGAAGGTGAGCACTCGGCTGGCGATCATGACAGCGGCACCAAGGAGAGCCCCTTCCATCGTCGACACCACACCGAGGGCGGATAATGCCACGAACGCAGCAAGCGTCACCGCCACAATGGGTGCCTTGGAGCTGGCGGCTGGTGCAGGGGCGTCCAGGGCCGCCACCACTAAGAAATCCGGACCCTGAGCCCATCTGGATCTGAAGTGGTTGCCAGCCACAACAACCAAAGTGTCGCCGTGGCGCAGCCGAATATCGCCGAGTTTGCTATCGAGACGATGCCCGGCCCGGTGAACGGCGAGAACAGCCGCGTCATATCTAGCTCGAAAGTCGGCCTCGCGCAGGGTGTGGCCAGCAATAGGCGACATTCGACCAACAACAACCTCGTACAGCCCACGGCCAGCCACATCGAGCGTTGCGATCGATTCGCGGTCGACGCCGACGAGACCGGGCATTCGTTGTAGGTCCAGAACGTTCGACACCTCGCCGGCAAACGCCAGAATGTCGCCTGTCTCAAGGACAACTTCGCGCCCGACAGGAGCGATCGACCGATCGCCACGTTGAATCTGCACGAGATATACGCCAGACAACTTTCTCAACCCGGCGTCTTCGACTGTGCAGCCGGCGACCGAGGTGTCGTTGGTCACCATCATCTCCATCAGAAACTCGCGAGTTTCGGCGTTGAGCTGGTCCGGTGCGGTGGTTCGCTGCCTCAACAGAGGGATCGACATACTAAAGAGCACGATTAACCCGACAACGGTGACTGGTAGACCCACCTTGGCCACTTCGAATATGCCTAGGGGGTCCTCGCCAGTGTCCTGAAGGAGGCCAGACACAACCAGGTTTGTCGAGGTACCGAGCACGGTGAGTGTTCCACCGAGGATTGCGGCATATGACAGCGGGAGCAGGTAGCGGGACGCGTCGCGGCGCTGACGACGCGACCAGGCAACAACGTCGGGTATCAACATCGCTACCAACGGGGTGTTGTTGAACACGCCGCTGGCTACGGCGGTCGGCAGCAACAGCCTGGCATGAGCGACACCTTTGCGCCCTGGTTTGCCAAGTAGACGCGACACCGCAACGGCGAGCAGGCCCGTGCGTTGAGTCCCTGCGGCGAGCACAAACAGCGCCGCCACAGTGATCGGTGCGGGGTTCGAAAACCCTGCAAATGCGCTCCGAGCATCGACGACGTCGGCCACCAACAACGCCACCGTTGCGCCGATAACTATCCCAGATGGTGCGAATCGGTCGAGCACAAGCATGCCGAACGTGGCCAAGAGCACCACAACGGTTATCCAGGCGTCAGCGCTCACCTATTTCTAGTCGGCCAAACCAGGGGCCCGCATAGCCAACAAGTCAGATGTGACACCTACCGTGCTCAAGCGGTGATCAACAAGTTGCCTGGCTAGCCGATTGGCGCGGTATGGCTCCAAATTTCTAGGCGCTCACGCCAAAAGACACTCGAAAAGATGAATGTCGACGTACCAGCCGGCGGAGCACGCGTTGTTGATGTGACCTACGGGACTGGTCAGGGAACTCTTCAGACGGACAACGAAGCCCGATTGGATTACCAGCGCATCAGGCCTGAACTCCTCACTTTCGCTATAGAAGTTCCGATTGATCGGCATGGTGAGTAGTAGTGAGGTCACGCGCCTGCGCGTGTTACTCAAAGTAGATGTTTCTGGTGGAGAGGGCGACCAATGAGACGCCTCTCGGATCACCCTGCCGAACAGCGCGAGTTTGGTTACCGGCGTCCGCCGCCGCACAACGGACTACCCGCCGCGAACGAGACGGTTAGTGCGATCTCTGACCGGTTCGTTTCAGAGTACGCTGCTCTCGATCCGACTAACGCTGTGAGGGCGTTGGGAATTGGCAAAGACTCGACCGGCCTTACCGACCACTCGCCGGCTGGCACCGACGAGTTAGCCGGACTCCTTTGGCGCACCCTCCGTGATCTATCGGCGTCGCGTCCAACCACCGAATCGGAGCGGGTTGGCGCCGATTTCTTGGTTGAATGGGCCACCGCCCAACTTGGCCTAATCGAGTCTGGCGAACCAACGTGCCTCATGAGCGAGCTAGTCGGGCCTCAAGCCCAGACTCGGACGATCTTCGACCTGATGGACAACGAGACCGCAAAAGACTGGGAGACCATCGCCACCAGGCTCGAGAAGGTGCCAGGCGCCATGGCCGGGTACATCGAGAGCCTGTCGGCCGGCCTTGGCGACGGCAACGTCGCCTCAGTCCGTCTGGTGGATGGCGTCGTAAACCAGTGTCGAACCTGGGCGGGCGACGGGTCGGGCGGATGGTTTCAAGGCTTCGCTGCCGCCCACGGTGAGGGCTCGCTTGGCAGACGCCTAACCTCTGCGGGCGCGGCCGCTGATGAGGCATACGGACGGCTCGGGCAATGGCTGGCCAATACCTACGCGCCGCTGGCAACCGAGACCGACGGGGTCGGCGTCGACCGATATCAGATAGCTGCCGCCGCACAACTTGGCGCTTCCAATTTTGACCTCGCCGATGCCTACGACTGGGGATGGCAAGAACTCGCCCGTATCGAGGCCGAAAGGAAGGTCGAGTGCGCGAGGATTCTGCCCGGTGCGTCCTGTGATGAGGTGATGCACTTGCTCACCACAGACCCCAGTCGGGTTATCGATGGCGTCGATAACTATCGGGCTTGGCTTCAAGACGTTACCGACGAAGCTACCGAAGGCCTGAACGGGCTCGAGTTCGACATTCCCGAGCAGCTCGTTCGTTGTGATGTCTCGATTCCGCCGCTTGGCTGTGCAGCGGCGCCGTACTACAGCCCTCCGTCGGAAGATCTCTCGTCTCCAGGAACCACCTGGTTCCCGACCTTGGGAGCGACTCGTTTCCCACGTTGGAATCAGGTCACCACCGCGTACCACGAGGCGGTTCCTGGCCATCACCTCCAGCTCGGAATGACTCGTCTTCTGCCACTAACTCGCTTTCAGCGCGTGGCCTTCAATGCCGCCCACGGCGAAGGCTGGGCACTTTATGCCGAGCGACTCATGGACGAGCTCGGCTGGTTTAGAACGCCAGATACCCGCCTTGGGTTCTTGAGCATGCAGGCCTTCAGGGCGGCCCGTGTCGTGGTAGACATCGGGCTGCACACCAAATGTGTGATCCCAACTGGTTGGCATGGCGCTGGCGAGAAGTGGAATATCGATCTGGCCGTGACCCACCTGAGGGCAGCCGGCGGTCAAGACGAATCTTTCGCCAAGAGCGAAGCGTTGCGTTACCTCTCGATGCCAGCGCAAGCGATCAGCTACAAGATCGGCGAGCGAGCATGGCTTGAGGCTCGATCACGGGCCCGAGCCAAACACGGTTCTAGCTTCGATCGCAAGAGTTGGCACTCCGCAGCACTTGGGCTCGGCGCACTTGGCTTGGATCAATTCGCCGCCGAGATGGACGCGATCTAAGCAGCGTCTAGGAGTGCTGTTCGGCGTCAGCAGCATCCCATTGTTGGTTGAGAGTGGCATAAACGCCTTGGTCCCAGGAGAACTCGATCGTATTGCCGTTTGGGTCGGTGAGCATAGTGATATAGCCGATGGGAGCTGGCATCATGGTCGGCGGCATTACCAAGCAACCGGCCGAATCTCCCTTGGCGGCGATTTGGTCGATATCGGAGCGGTTCGGCATCTCGATTCCGAGATGGGCGAATGGTGCCAGGGTTGCGTTTGGTGCTGGCGCGAAGGGATCCTTGCCCTCGAGGAACTGGGCGATCACCAACAGGAACGGATTGTTGGTGCGGCCGGGCATACCGAGCCAGGCGCCGAAGCCGGCTTCGTCCTGATTGCGAGCCACGACAACAAGTGGCGTGAAGTCGGTGAACCATTCGATGGTGGCCTCGATATCGGTGACCCTGAGTGCCAAATGAGTCCAGCGGGGCTCAGAGGGCCCAACAGTTTGCGGGTCGGGGTTACCTGAGTCGTATCTGTTGTCAGAGTCGGATCTGCTAGCAGATTCGTGGATCGCGTCGCTCATGACCGAGAACCTAGCATCAGCTAGTGACACCGAAGCTGGCCAGAGCCTCCCTGGCCGATTTGTCAGCTTGCACCAAAAACGTAGTGCTGTCCCAATAGTCGGTGCGGTGGGTGATGAGGCCATCGGTCACTACTAGGCGTTGGACACCTCGGATTGAAACCGGGGTCGTACCTTGCCACTTCGCGGTCATCGTGTAGAACACGGCCACGTTTTGACCCTCAACTACCAACTCCTCGACTGCATACTGAAGTCCGATCATGTCGCCAAGGAAGTTTGGCAGCCGCTCGATATAGGCAGCCCTGCCGACGCAGCTGCTGCCAAGAGCCGATGTGTGTTCGTTCACAAAGTCCGAGCTCACGTGGGCAGCAATTTCGGCGACGTTGCGCTGTTCAAAGGAGGCCAAGTATGAGCGGGCAACGCAAGCCGCTGCTTCGGCCCGTACGGACCGATGGCTGCCACCGGAGTTAGTGCTTGGCTGGTTCGTTTCACTCACGGGGCGCATTGTAGGATCAGTCGTACCGTCATACCCGACTCGATCTTCAGGACGTTGCTTCGTGACCAGTTTCATTACAGCAGGAGCGCTGGCCGGCCACTGGTACCCGGTTCTTGAGAGTGTCGACGTCGACTCCGGCCCAGTCGCGGTGCGATTGCTTGGCAACGATCTAGTTGTGTGGCGCGGCACCGATGGCAGGCTTGCCGCGGCCCCAGACCGCTGCCCACACCGCGAAGCCCCGTTGTCTATGGGGTCCGTTGTTGGCGGCGAGCTCAAATGTCGCTATCACGGCTGGACCTTCGGAGCCGACGGACGCTGCACCGCCGTTCCCTCTTCTGGCGTAGGGTCTGCGGTTCCGCCCGCTGCGCACCTCGATTGCTGTTCGGTGCAGGAACGATACGGGTTGGTCTGGATTTGTCCTGGAGAACCAAGCGCCGCCATCCCGACGATTCTCCAAGAAGACGATCCTGTGTTTCGGCGCATCAACACCGGCGTCGACGCGTGGGCCGTGTCGACCCCGCGAATGGTCGACAATTTCCTCGACTTCAGCCACTTTCCGTATGTGCACACGGGAACCTTCGGCACCGGCCTCGATCCCGTTGTGCCCAAACTCGAACTTGGCCAGCTCGACGACGACTTCTACGGTTATGTGTACGAAGTCGACGCCGCCAACCCAGAACAAGCAGTGGTCACCAGCGGCAGCGACGACGACGTCGTGCACCGGGTGATGTCAACCGGATTCAGTTTGCCGTTCATTGTCCGAAGCACAATTCGCTACGACGATGGGCTCGAACACATTCTGTTGTTGTGCAGCACTCCCGTCGATGACACGACCTCGCTGTTTACGTTCGTGGTGTGGCGCAACGACGATCACAACACCGATGCCCAAGAAATCGTCGAATTCGACCGGGCCATTGGTGCCGAAGACAAGCTCATGCTCGAGATGGTTCCAGGAACCCTGGCGCTCAGCCGCACCGGCTTGGTGAACGTTCAATCAGACAAACCGTCAGTCGAATGGCGACGGCGCTTTGCCGACCTAGTTGGAGCAGAACAATGATCAAAGGCATGAACCACGCGGTTCTATATGTGCGAGACGCTCAAGTGCACCGGCGGTTCTACACCGATGTCCTGGGGTTCTCAACCGTCATCGATGGCCCCGGACCGTTTGTGTTCATGAGAGCTCCGAGCTCGCAGAACCATCACGACATTGCCTTCTTCAGCATTGGCGAGGGTGCTGGAGCATCCGAAGCTGGCCGCAGCACGGTGGGCATGTACCACCTGGCGTGGGAAGTCGAAACTCTCGCTGAGCTTGTCGAAATGGAGAAGCGGTTGACGGCGGCCGGCGTACTTACGGGTGGGTCCGACCATGGCGGGAACAAAAGCCTCTATTGCATGGACCCTGATGGCCTCGAGTTCGAAGTTATGTGGCTAGTGCCGCCAGAATTCTGGGGCGAGGCCGAGAACCTGGCCATCGTCGAACCCCTCGACCTGGCCGCCGACCAGAAGAAGTTCGCCGAGCTGATGGGTACCTCTACGTGAACTTAGCCAACCAATACTGCTACTTCTTCGACAACGACGAGTTCACCGAAACCGACAGACCAGGGTTCCGCCGACGGGTGATAACCGGCGACAACCTTCAGTTGTGCTTCTGGCGTATTGCCGGGGGCTCAGTGGGGTCGTTTCTGCATAAACACGACGAACACGAACAACTTGGTGTCATCGTGCGGGGCGCACTCGATTTCCGGATCGGGCCAGACGAGACCCCGGCCGACGGTGGTGTTCAGGAGCGCGTCGTAGTCGGCACCCACCAGGCCTACCTCGCTCCGCAAGGCATCTGGCACGGCGACAGTGTCTTTGTCGGCGACGACGAATACGACGAATGTTGGATTCTCGACGTGTTCTCACCACCGCGCGACGATCTAAGGAACGGCTAATGGCCGATTGGCGTTTGGCTGTCGACATCGGCGGTACCTTCACCGATGTGGTGCTCCTCGATGCCGCCTCTGGCCGCATAGTTGTGGACAAGACGCTCACCACGCCCAACGCGCCGCTCGATGGTGTGCGAAGCGGCGTCACTCAACTGCTCGCAAAGGCTGGTGTGTCTCCGAGCGACATCACGGCGCCGATCGTGCACGCCACAACGCTCATTACTAATGCCCTTATCGAAGGGAAAACTGGGCGGGCCGGGCTCGTCGCAACCAAGGGTTTTGGCGACACGCTGCTAATTCGTGACGAACACCGCTACGACATGTACGACCTCCAGATCGAGTTTCCCGCGCCACCTATCCCACGCGACCGCACCTTCGAGCTGCGAGAACGGGTGGCGGCAAACGGCGACGTCGTTATCGACCCAACCGAGGCCGACATGGCAGCAGTGGCGGCGGACCTTGCATTGGCCAAGGTCGAGTCGATAGGCATTTGCTTTCTGAACTCATACGTCAACGGAGTGACCGAGGCCAAGGTGGCTGACTTTCTCCGAACCGAGCTTGGCGTGCCCGTCTGTATTTCTTCGGAGATTTCACCCCAGATTCGTGAGTACCCTCGCATGACCACAACGGCGTGTAACGCGGCCACCATGCCGGTTATTGGCCCGTACCTCGATGAGCTTCAGAAGTGGCTGGTCGCGGTCGGGTTTGGCGGGTCGGTGCTTATGATGCTGTCGAATGGCGGCGTAGTGTCGGCCGACGATGCGGCCAAGGGCCCGATACGGCTGGTCGAATCAGGTCCAGCGGCTGGTGCGTTGGCTGGCAGCTGGTTTGCCAGGCGCATGGGTGTCGACAGGTTGTTGTGCTTCGACATGGGCGGAACAACTGCCAAGGCGTGCCTCATCGAGAACGGCGAGCCAGAGCTCACCACCTCGTTCGAGGTTGCTCGGGCGTATCGATTCAAGAAGGGTTCGGGCTATCCGGTGTCGGTGCCTTCGGTCGATCTCGTCGAGATCGGCGCTGGGGGTGGAAGCCTGGCCAGGGTCGACCAGTTCGGGTTGCTGAAAGTCGGCCCAGACTCGGCGGGCGCCGATCCTGGGCCTGCTAGTTATGGGCGCGGCGGGTTAGTCCCAGCTGTGACCGATGCCGATGTCGTTCTCGGTTTGCTCGATCCGGCCGCGTTCCTGGGCGGCGATATGGCCCTCGATGCGTCGTTAGCCGAGGCTGCAATCGACGAGGTTGCGAATGGGCTTAACCTCGATCGCATCGATACGGCGGTGGGAATCCACGAGGTCGTCAACCAGAACATGGCCGCGGCGGCATCGATGCACGGTGTCGAGATGGGGGTCGATCTTCGCGGTATCCCGCTTATTGCGTTCGGTGGTGCCGGGCCGGTGCACGCCTGTGGCGTCGCCGAGCTTCTCGAGGCCGACACAGTGGTGTTCCCAGTCAACGCCAGTGTGTTGTCAGCGTTCGGCACGCTGGTTTCGCCTGTCCGCATCGATCTGGCCCGTTCGTGGCCTGGTCTCATCGACAAGGTCGACGCTGCCGAGCGCGACGCACTTCTCGATGATCTCAGAAGTGAGGGCCGTCGAGTGCTTCAAGCCGCTGGGGTCCCTGCCCGAGACGTTGTGTTTCGCTATGGCGTCGATGTCCGGTACAGCGGACAAGGCAACGAGATCACGATCTGGGTTGGTGAAGGCGAAACCTGGCCTGCCACCGATGCCGACATCAGCTCGGGTTTCGAAGCCGAGTACCGGCGTATCTACGGAATGGCCATCCCCGACGTACAGGTCGAGGTCATTACCTGGAGGTTGTCGGCTACGGCCACCACGTCGGTGGTCGAGCCCGATACGTCTCTTGCTGCCGGAATTGGAGCACCAAAACCCGCGGGCACTCGGTCGATGGTGTTCGGCCGCGGCGTCAGTGCTGCAACGGCGCCGGTTTACGAGCGAGCAAGTTTGCGTGCTGGAGACAGCTTCGATGGACCGGCCGTGGTCGAGGAACGTGAGACCACCTCTGTTATCCGTCCGGGGTGGTCAGTTGAGGTGTCGGTCGATGGCACCTTGGTGGCAACCAGGCGAACTAAAGAAGGGGAACAAACATGACCCTTACCGAAGCCGGACTAGACGGGTTCGACCCTATCGAGCTCGAGATCTTGTGGCAGTCGCTCATCTCCACGGTGAACGAGCAGGCTCGAGCCTTGCAGAGGTCGGCCTTCTCGCCCATAGTCCGCGAAGCTGGTGACCTCGCCAACGCAGTGTTCGACCGTCGCGGCCGGATGGTGGCCCAGGCAGTTACTGGCACCCCAGGACATATCAACTCCTTAGCTATTGGCGCGGCCAAGATGCTCGAGGAGTATCCGATCGATTCCCTCGATCCTGGCGACGTACTCATCACCAACGACCCGTACAAGACGGCGGGCCAGCTCCTCGATGTCACGGTGCTGGTGCCAGCTTGGCGCGATGGTCAGGTCATTGCGTTGTTTGGTTCGACTATCCATCACACCGACGTTGGCGGTTATGGCATCGGTGCCGGCGGCCGCGACGTGTTCGAAGAAGGTTTGTGGATCCCGATCTGCAAGCTGATGAAAGGCGGCAATCGCAACGACGACGTGTGGAAGTTCATCATGTCGAACGTTCGTCAGCCCGACCACATGACGGGCGACTTGCACGCCCAGATGGCATCTGGTGAGGTTGGCGCTCAACGGCTGTCGACACTCTGCGACGCTCATGGCCTCAACGACATCGAGGCTTTGGCCGACGAGATCATCGACCGTTCTGAGGCAGCTACCCGCGACACGATCCGCGAGTTGCCCGCTGGCACCTATCAGGCCAGCGCGTTACTCGACCTAGCCGACGGCAGCAAGATCGACATTGTGTGTGCTCTCACGGTCGACTCCGACGCCGGTGAGATCACGGTCGACTACGAAGGTTCGTCGCCAGCATCGCCGTGGGGAATTAACGTGGTCATGAACTACACCCACGCCTACACCACCTTCGCTGTTCGTTCGGTACTGAACCCCGACATCCCCAACAACCACGGAAGCCTCGGGCCAATCAAGGTCAAAGCTCCGGTTGGCTCGATCGTAAACGCGGTCTCGCCTCAACCGGGCACCGCTCGTCATGTCGTGGGCATGTTCTTGCCGAACGCGCTGCTCAAAGCACTGGCTCAAGTTCGGCCAGAGGCCGCGATGGCTGAGGGAGCAGGGGCCGTTTGGACTATGCAGGTCAACGGCAGTTACTCCGATGGCAGCCCGTTCATTACTGCCATGTTCACCTACGCCGGGGGAGTGGGCGCTCGATACTCCAAACCCGGCCTCGACGCGTGTTCGTACCCCACTGGGGTATCGGCGGTTCCGATCGAAGTAGTCGAGGCTTCGGCGCCGATCCGGTTCAACGAGAAGTCGCTGCGACCGGGGTCGGGTGGCGCTGGTGCCCAGCCAGGCGGTCTTGGCCAGACGATCGAGTTTACCGTCGTAACCGAGCAACCCTGGCAGCTAAACGCGGTCACCAGTCGCCTAGCTGACCCGCCGCTCGGGATCTTCGGCGGTGGCGCCGGAAGCGCTGGGAGTTTCACGGTTAACGGCGAAAAGGTCGAGACCCAGGCCCGCATCAGCCTCGCTGGGGGCGACGTTGTACGCCTCGAGTTGCCTGGCGGAGGCGGCTACGGCCAGCCTGATGACTCGACACCGGCGGGCGACTAGCCAGTGAAGACTCAGCAGTGAGAATCATCCAGTGAGCAAGTCAGCTGCTGCGTCGACGTTCGCGGCCGTCTGGTGTGGCCGAGTCGAGGCTCACCCAGATAGCACGTTTCTGATATTCGAAGCACCCGACGGGGTTGTGTCGCAATGGACATATGGCGAGTTCGACGAACAGGTGGCGAGGGTGGCCGCGTTGTTGGTCGCGAACGGAGTTGGTGCTGGCTCGGCAGTCCATCTGGCGCTGACGAACTGCCCGACATTTGTGGCCATCTGGCTGGCGTCGGTTCGGTTGGGGGCTTGGATCGTGCCGAGTGACCCGATGAGCCGCACTCCGGAACTGGCCGACCACATGGGACGTACCGCTCCCACTGTTGGATTTTGCTCCGCCGACAGAGCCGACACATATTGCGCTGCGATGCCCGACACGATGGTTGTCGTCGAAATCGACGAGGCTGATGCTCTGTTTGGTCCGTTCCCAGCCGCTGGTTTGGCAAAGTCGGGTGGATTCGAATGGCCTGCGCCCGCGCCACAAGACCGGGCCGCCGTCGCATTCACTAGCGGCACGACCGGGCGCCCAAAGGGCGTCGAGATCTCTCAGGCCAACTATGCGTTTGCGGGCCAGACGATGGCCGCAGCGTCCGATCTAGCAGCAACCGATCGCCAGCTGGTGGTGCTGCCGCTGTTTCATGTGAACGCCCAGTACTATTCGTTCGCGTCGGCTATCTGGGCTGGCGCGTCGGTGGCGCTGATGCATACGTTCTCGGCCAGTGGTTTCCTGGGCCAGGCCGTCAGGCACCAGGCAACATGTGCCAGCCTGTTCGCAGCACCGATTCGCATGATTTTGGCCCGCGGGGAAGCCATCGAAGGAGTCAACTTGCGTCACTGTTGGTTCGCCCAGAATCTGGCCAACGACCAGTACGACACCTTTGCCAGTTGGGTTGGCTGCCGGCCCCGGCAGCTATACGGAATGACCGAGACCATCCCCGCAGTGTTGACCGATCATGCTGAGGCCCCGAGAGCCGATTCGATGGGTTTCGTTACTGCTGGCTGCCAAGTCGAGATTCACGATGCGGCCGGTGTGCCCACCGCCGATGGAGAGGTTGGCGAGATTGTCGTGGGCGGCGATCCTGGCATTACGCTTTTCACGTCATACCTCGACGATCCCGAAACCACCGCTGCGAGCTATAGAGGTTCGTGGTTCGGCACCGGCGATCGGGCGTCACGCGATGCCGATGGTCGGTTCTATTTCGATGGTCGCCGTTCCGATGTGCTGAAGGTGGCGGGCGAGAACGTCTCAACCGTTGAGGTAGAGACGGTCCTCACGTCTCACCCACTGATTCTTGAGGCTTCGGTAGTTGGTGCCGCAGACCCAATTCGAGATGAGGTTCCGGTTGCGTTCGTGGTTGCCGCCGATGCGGCCAACCCGCCCACCATCGAGGCGCTACAAGAGTGGTGTCAGCAGCATCTGGCCAAGGCTAAACAACCCCGCGATTACACGATCCTCGACGAACTACCTCGCACTAGCGTTGGCAAGATCCGCAAGTTCATTCTGAAGAGAGAGGTCGATGCCCGATGAGCATCCTCAGCGCCGAACTTTTGGCAAAATTCGATTCGTCCATTGAAGACGTCTCGACGGCGGCCACGATGCCGGCTGAGGTGTACACCTCAGCCGAGTTTCTCGATTTCGAGAGCGAAGCACTGTTCATGACCCAGTGGTTGTGTGTGGGACGCTCCGAACGTATCCCCGAGGTTGGCGATTGGTTCACCGTCACCCTTGTCGATGAGCCCATCATCGTTGCCCGAGACAAACAAGGCGACGTCCGGGCTATGTCGGCTGTATGTCAACACCGAGCTATGCAGGTTTGCCAAGGCAGCGGCAACAACACCACGTTCAAGTGTCCATACCACCATTGGAATTATGGCCTCGACGGACGTCTGCTCGGCGCGCCGGCCATGGAGAAGACGGCCGACTTTGCGAAGAGCGACTGGGGGCTCCCACAGTTGCGGGTTGAGGAGTGGCTTGGGTTCGTGTTTGTGAACTTCGACGACGATGCCGCTCCGTTGGCACCCACGTTGCAGCGTTACATGCCATACGTCGAGAACTACGACATCGAAAACGCCATATGTCCTGGCACGTTCACGTTGGAGAACATGCCGTGGAACTGGAAGGTGATGTTCGAGAACTTTAACGATGGGTATCACGCCAATCGTCTTCATCAATTCGTGCAGGATTTCTGCCCATCGTCGATGACTGGGTTCCCCGAGCCATGGGACGACGATTCCAATGTCATCTTCCGCACCGCTGGCTACACCCACATCGATGGCGGTTTTAACGCCACCCATCGAGTAATCATGAACGTGTTCCCCAACCTCACCGAACAAGAGCGCACGAGATCGACCTTTGCTCTTGTGCCGCCGACGTTGTGTTTTGGCACCGCTCCCGACCAGTGTTTCTTCTTTTTGATCAGACCAACAGGGCCCGAAACCATCGATGTGGAGATCGGGTATATCTTCCACCCTTCGTCACTCGATGATCCGCTGTTCGACGAGAAGTTGGCGCTGTCCGATGCCGGAGTGCAGGTCTTCGTGCAGCAGGATCAAGACGCCACCGACAAGGTGCAACGGGGCTTGAGGTCGCGGTTTGCGCCCCGCGGTCGGTACTCGTGGCAGGAGGAGAGCCATGTGCAGTTCAACCGCTGGTTGGTACAGCGGTACCGCAACGCATGGCCCGAGCCGTCGGCGTAGGTTAATTAAACAAGATCCAAGTTGACTTAAGTCTGCCCGCCGGTTAATATTTCAATACACACCTTGAACTATTAGACCAAGCTTCGAAAGGCAACTCCAATGATCCTCGAGCACGCCAACGTCACCGTCTCCAACCCCGAAGAATCAGCTGAACTCTTGACGCGCCTGTTCGGTTGGCATGTCCGCTGGCAGGGACGATCGGGTCTGGGTGGTCGAACAGTGCATGTCGGGACCGACGACGCGTACCTGGCTCTGTACACAACGGAGAGCGATACCGGCCAAGTGTCCGACACAGATCAAGTCGGAAGCCTGAAACATCTTGGCATCGTTGTGCCAGACCTCGATGAGGTCGAGAAACGAGTTCGAGCCGAGGGCATCGAACCGTACAACTTCGGCGACTACGAACCCGGAAAGCGCTTCTATTTCTTGGACCCAGACGGGATCGAATTCGAAATTGTGTCCTACAACTAATTGCAACGAACTACCTCTACTGTCACCGCCGCAACCTTCGGTTGCTTACCGGGTTTTCACCCTCACTCCGTTCGACCGAAACCCCAAAGAACAGTAGAGGTAGAGCTATTCGATGGTCCAGCCTTCAGGGACGGAGAAGTCGCCTACTACTTGGTGAGTTTCCTCGTCTTGTTCGGCATCGGGTAGGTGCTGCCACAACATGATCTGGTTGCCCCACGGATCGAGGAACGAAGCATTTGCGCCGCCAAATTCGGTCCAGAAGTGATCTCGCCACAGTTCGGTGCCGCCGAGGCGAACGGCCGCTTCGAGGATCCTTTCGAACGAGTCGTCGTCGCTCACAAGAATCCAGGCTCTGGTGGCCCGTCCGCCAGGGCTCGTGTGATGAGGTTCAGGTGGTGTTTCAACTGGGTGAGGCCGCACGTTGGCGGCATTGGAAAGGCCCATGTGTAGGTTGCCGGTCGGGCCCTGGGATCCGTCGTCGACCTTGAAGTTCTGGCCAGGAACAATGCGATGGAACACACCAGGAATACGCTCTTCGATCTCCCATTTCATAACTTCGGTGTAGTAGGCGTTGGCGGCATCGACATCGTCGACGGGAAAGTCGATGAAGACTAAAGCGTTGGGGTACATGCGTTGACTCCTGAAGGGCGCAGGGACAGATCTGCGGGCTGCTTCGGACAGTAGTCGAAGCAGTTGTGGCCGGTCTATTCGATTCGGCCCGCTACTCCGAGACCGGCCACTGAGCGGCGGCAGGGACCCCGCTCCGGCGTCTTAGCTCTCGGCCTGCCGCCACCGCGTCGTCGAGTAGCGCCGGTACATCCAACCTTGACACTGCGCCGTTTTTCACCACTTGGTCACCGGCGACGAACACATCGCGGACCGAGCGGCCATCGGTGCCCCAAATGAGCTGGAGGACGGGGTCGGGGCTTGGTGGAATCCACTCGATGTGTGAGCGGTCGTGGACTACTAGGTCGGCTTGTTTGCCCACTTCGATGGACCCGATGTGATCGGCCATGTTGAGAGCCTCGGCACCTTTGATGGTCAGGAGTTCGAGGGCCTCGTGGGCTCCGAATCCGGTTGGGTCCTGGGTTGTGTCTTTGGCTAGTCCGGCAAATAGCGCCGCGGTGCGGATGCCGTCGACCATGTCTCCGGCGTTTTCGGCATCGCAGCCGAGGGCCAGCCGGCCGCGACGACGCCACAACTCGCCGTGGGCGAAGCGGTCTGAGATTCCCTGCCCAAGTCGAAGATACGCCCACGGACACGAAACAACCGATGTGTTGGTCTTGATCAGCGCTGTGATCTCAGTCTCGTCGATGTGAACTGCGTGGGCTACGGCTACGTTTGGGCCCAACACGCCCAGTTCGTTGAGGTGGATTAGCGGGCGTTTGCCTGTTCTCGCCAGGTAGCTGTCGGCATCGTTGGTGTTTGGTGACATGTGGAACGTCAGCCCCACGGTTCGGTCAGTTGCCAACTCGGCTGCGGCCATAATTAGTTCGTCGGACATGAGGTCGTGGCCGACGAGGCTCACCCATGCCGAAATGAGCGAATCGGCATCCGTACCTACTGTGGTTAGGTCGAGGGCGCGACGTTGGCGTTCGATTACCTCAGGAACTGGCCCCGCGTATGGGCCCTCGTCGACATCCCAGCCCCAGGTACCGATCGTCAATCGTGCTCCGAGGCTGATTGCAGCCGCAACGACCCGGTGCGGACGGCCAACCGTTCCCGCCTCAAAGGTTGTGGTGATGCCGTTTGTGAGCGACTCGGCCAACGTGAGCGTCGCGGCTAGTTCGTCGTCGTCGCCGCTGTGTTCGGCGTGTATGGGCACAGCCCACGCGAAGATCGAATCTCCAGGTGCCAAATTGTCCGGGATCGACGACTGAATCAGCCGATCGCCAGTTAGGTGCTGATGCCCGTTTATGTAGCCTGGGAGCAATAGGTCGCTGGCGGTGCCCGAGATCGGGGCGTCTGGATGAGTCGCAACGATGTCGAGGTATCTGCCGATGGCGGCGATGCGAGCCCCCTCGATCAGGACCGCGCCGTTACCAATAATGTCGCGGTCGCGGTTCATGGTGACAACGTCGCCGCGGAGAATCAATTGGGTGGGCGTCGGCGCTTCCATCGGCCCAGTTTGCCCTATCGGGCCCACACGTTGCTGGCCCTCACTCGACTCCTTCGCTTGACCCGAGCCGGCAAAGCACGTTGTGCGTGATTTGTTCGATCTGAGCATCCCGGCCAGCGAGGCCGTGAGCCCAGTCGGTGCTGCCTGAGGTGACCACGACGCCACCGCTTGGGGCAATGTAGCTGCCCAATACGGCGTGTCCAGCTGAGATTCGCTCGACATCGGCTGCGTCGCGGGTTCCGTAGAGGCGAGCGGCTATGAACTCAACCTCAGAGGGCTGGTCTGGCGGAGGTGGTCTGGTGGCTGTGGTGCGGGTGAAGTGCGGTGCCGGCGCTGTGCCCAAGATGACGAAGTTCTCAGGGGTGCCGTCGCTTCCGGTGGGGTAGGGGCGGCCGTCTCGGTAGGTGAAGTCGCAGCCGTCGCACTCGTAACCGACGACGGTGGCCTTGGCCCCCAGGACGTCTCCGTAGTCGATGCCCGTGCCGTCGAAGAGCCAGTGGTTTGGCTGATGGATCGTGTAACCGCCAGCTCCGTTGGTGGCTCGTTTGCCGATGCGGTGATAGCCGCCGTGGGTGAAGCTAACCCCGGTCATGTGGTTCTCAGGTCGGCCGATTTCGTGGTCTGACCACATGCTTGTCAGCTCGCCGACCCGGTCGGTGCCGTAAACTGGGTCTTGTTTGAAGAAACCCTTGTAGCCGATCATCGACGCGTTTGGTTCCGCTTCGCTGGTCGTTGGCGCTGGGTCTTCCATCCGAACCTGCCAGAAGGCGGTGTTGCCGCTGAAGAACGCAACGTTGCCCCCGCTAGCGATGAAGCTCTCTACGGTGTCGCGCATCGGGCCTGACCAGTATTCGTCGTGTCCTACCGAAAGCAGCAGCTTGTAGCCGTCGACGAGGCGTGGGTGTTCTTCTAGGTCGGCGTTGGTACACAAATCGATGCCGTACCCAGCCGATTCAGCCCAGCGGATGAACGGCAGCTCCCAGTCGGGCCAACCAGCCGACCCGGCGTATGGCGACAGGTGGTTCTTCGTCAGATAGCCAATGTGGGTGTTCATGTCGGCATCGGGCGGATTGGTGGTGGTAACCCTTCGGCCCGCACCAGGTGGTTTGTGTAGGTACCCCCTCGACATCGGCCGCTGTAGCGACACCGTTGTCGCCCCGGTGTATAGGTTGCGGCCGCCGAAGTCGTTGTAGGCGTGCCATGTGTTGGTTGACAGTTGCAACAGAATTGAGTTCGGCGAGTTGGCCGGTGGTCTAAGCACGAAGAACGCGTATTCGGTTCTGGCCTTGCCGTCGATGTCGATGGTTAGCTCGACTTGGTAGTAACCCGATCGCCAGTCGTCTTGTGCGGTGATGGCGTGTGCGGCGGGCCAGTCGCAGCCGCTCATGTATGCGCCGCGGGGCGTCGGGTGGTCGTCGGCGGGCACTTGGCCCTCCCAGACGATTGTCTCTGTGGCGCCGATCCTGGCGACACGCACGTCGACGACGCGTCCGCCCGCAGACGACAGGTGCATCGATACGGTGCCACCTGGGCCGATCGATTGGGGCCAGCAGTATCCAGTGACGGTTTCGAATGCCATGAGCCTCACTATCGCAGGTCTTGTCCCACCCATGGGCAAGACTGGCAGTTATGGCATTTGGACAACAATCTGGGCCGCCTGCCGGTCATCGTCTTATTCAGTCGCTGTCGGAGCTGCTCGAAGCCGCTGGCTTTAGCGATTTCCGCGATGCTCGTGGGGCCATGGGGTTCACACAACGTCAGGCGGGAGGCAAGTTCTCCGTCGGTGAGGCCGAGGAGTTCATTGCCCAACTCGAGACGGCCCAACATGAAGGAACCGTCGTCGAGGCCGCTGCGGTCGAGGAGTTGTCGTCAGATGAGATTGCTCTGCGCGGTGCCAAGACCGAACATCTCGCCGCCGAACTGCAACGGCGTGGCTGGGTGGTCATGGAGCCGTAGTTAGCCGGCGCATCGGTACCGATTTGGTGTCAGGTCTGGCTCGCCTAGTTCAGTGGGCCTGCCGCTGTTACCATTTCGGGGTGCGCAGGTGGGCGGTCATTCTGATTCTGGGGCTGCTAACAAGCGTTTTGGTCGCGCCACAATCGTTCGCCACCGAGCGCTTCTCGGTGGCCGTGCTTGACCCCGAACCGGCCAACGACTTCAAGCAGATCTATGTAGGCCAGAGCTTCGAGACCCAACTAGTAACCGGCGGCGCTTTCGCCGGCTCAGACTGGGTTCGTCTCGACGTGGGGGCGGTGAGGGGATCCGAAGTTGAGATCCCCAATTTCGGGAGAGTCAGAGCCGCGATCGCCGTCGGACCAAGCCTCTGGCGCATCGGTCTCACCGACGGCCTATACCTCTTCGACGGCACCGCGCTAACGCTGGTGCGGTCGGGAAGTTTTCAGCCGGTCAGCGAGCAGTTTCCGCTAGTAGCGGCGATGGGCACTGGCTCACGAAACGATCTGGTTGAGGTGGCCGACGATGGGACCCTCACCGATCTTGACCAGCGTGTTGTTGGCCTGCCGGTGTCGTGGAAACATGGCGTTGCGTATGTGACCGGTGGTCACATTAAGTTTCATAGGCTCGACGGCGGCACTCCCGTTACCAGCACTATCGAGGTGCGCCTGCTTAACGCGGCCTCGGGTCCCTGGCGCGACGGGGTGATCGGCTCGGCTTTCGATGCCGAGAACCAGCGGTACCTGTTCTACGCCTCGCCCCAGGAGGTGGTGCGTCTTGAGGGATTTGGTAGGCCCGGTCTCCCAGTACCAGTGGACGAAACATCATTCGTTGTCTTCTTAGAAGAAGGACCACTTTGGCGAGGGTGGCTGGACGGGCACGTCGAGCAGGTCTGGTTCGATGCGGGCGAATCGCCGGGGTTTGGGCGGGGTGCTCGAATCTCCAGCGACGGCACCGAACTCACGATGTATGGAGCGCAGGGCTCGGCCACTGTCGGAATTCCGGCTCGGGTTGCTCATGTAGTCCCGGTGGCTCAGAGGCCGACGCGCAGATCTATCCAGGGCTCACCTTTCGGCGACCTTAACGGCGAGGCGGTTCCGGTCCGGGTGCCCATGAACCCGAGCCCCAACCTCGCGGCGTGGTCACCCGACCTGCAGTTCCTGTTTCTGTATAGCTTTCGCGACGGCGCGTTCGTTGTTGACGTGGCTGCCTCCAATGTGATTGGGCCTATATCCACGCCCGGAAGAATGGAGGCTGTCGCGTGGGACCCATCGGCGCGTGAGTTCATGACTGTCAACGAACCGCAGGAAGCGATCCCGTTTATTTCGCGGATCGGCACCGACGGCTCAATCACCACCCGTGCCCCGTTCGTGCAGACCACGTATCGAAAGAGCGACGTCGGCTCCCGGTATGTGCTGCCCGGGCTTTCGAGGGACGACGATTTGGTTGTTAGCCGTGTTCTAGACCGAAGCGTTGGCATCTTGGTCGTCGAGCGCGTACTCGATGGCAGATCAACCACCCTGCCCGGTTGGCCATATTACGAAGGTGTCCAGGACCGAATTGGCGGAACTCAAGTCGTTGCAACCGGCAATATCGACGTTAATGGCCTCCACGTATCGCGTCTGACCGGCGAGCCCGCTGTCGTCTCAACTGTCACTTTTCTCGCTCCTCCTAACCAGCGAATCTCTGACTTTCTTGGGCTGGCGGTCGACGAAGTCTCCGGGGTCGCAGTCGTCGGCTGGAGCGAGTCGGTTTCGGGTGTCGACAGCAGCCTACGAAGTTACAAAGTCGGGATTGTTGAGCTCGACACAGGCGAGCATCGCATCTACGAACTCGGCTTCTCCTCTGCGAGGTTTCGCGACGCCCATGTAGTAGCTGGCGGCGGAACATATGAGGTCGCTATCGGTCTAGAGGGCAGCGATGGGTTGGGAGCTATCTCGATCGTTCGTGGCCTCTACGACGGTGCCCTTGAACTCGTGGACAACCAGATCTCGGACACTATTCGTTGGAATGTGCAGAAGTTCATGGCTGGTCGAACCCCGACGGGTGAGCTTGCAATTCTTGAGTGGTCGGGACCTGACGCGAATCGAGAAGGACTTGTGTTCCGACGCGAACCAGGGGCGCGAGGTATCGACCGTGCCGGCTACTGGCTCGCCACAGAGGCAGGACAGTTTGTGGGGTTCGGCGACATTGGGTTTGAGACACCCGTCCTGGGTGCACCGATCGCCGGCATTACCGCTAACAGGGGTGGTAGCGGCGTTTGGGCGGTCCGTCCCAACGGTCAGGTGTTGGCGATCGCTGCGGCTCCGTGGTTCGGCGATGCGCCTCTTCAGCCAGGTGATGAAGCTGTAGCTGTCGCGTCTACCCCCACCAACAACGGCTACTGGGTTTTTAGCGCTGGCGGCCGTGTGTACAACTTTGGCGATGCGCCGCACTTCGGCGACCTCGGAGCGATCGATCTGGCCGGTCCCGTGCTGGGAGCTCTGGCAACAAGTTCAGGTGCGGGCTATTACATGGTTGGTAGCGATGGGGGAGTCTTTGCGTTTGGCGATGCCTCGTTCCTAGGATCGGTACCACAAATACTGCCTGGCGTCATACTGTCGGCGCCGATCGTCGGAATCGCCCCAACCGCTGACGGTACCGGGTACTGGCTCGTCGCAGCCGATGGCGGTGTGTTCTCTTTCTCGGCCCCATTTCGCGGCTCGATACCCGCAGCACTTCCAGGGGTTGCCCTCAACGAGCCCGTCAACAGTATGGTCCCGTATGGGAACGGCTACCTACTGGTCGCAGCCGACGGTGGTGTGTTCAACTTCTCGAACCTCAGCTTCGATGGAAGTCTTGGTGCTAGCCCTCTGGAATCGCCAATTGTTGGAATCGCGCCGTTCGACTCCTCGAGGTAGCCACGACTAATCGCGGCATGTGAGCGCATACTCGATGGATCGAGAGATCAGGTCGAGACCTGTTTCGGAGAGGTTCTGCCCGCCGCGATAGTCCATGAAGAGCGCGATTCGACACGAGAGCGAAGTCGTGCCGTTGGCGAGTTCGTCGCCGGGGTCATATACAAACCAGACAGCCCGGTCGGGTCTCCCCGGAACCGTCGCCAGCACTGTCGCATCGTCTGAGGGAGTGCCGTACGACAACTTGCTGGCCTCGCTGTACACGACCGTTGATCCGGTTGCGAGTCCAGAAGTGAGCGAGTGCGCAGCGCTCGAGACGATGATCGATGAGTGTGCTGAGCGTGTCTCGCGGTTGCCGGACGCGAGGCCGTTTTCGTCGTGGAGGTAGGCCTCCCAAGTTAGAAGTGGCACCGGTATATCTGCCAGAAGGTCATCGACGAGGGGCAGCTTGACCGATGATCCCAGGACGACGATGGCCACATCAGTCAAATCGAGGCCATTCCCATCATCTTCGAGGTCATCGTCGTCTATGAGGCGTACGGTCAAGCCCGCGTCGAGAAGAGCGTCCACCACGGCCAAGTCGCCAACTGGCGGCTTTGTGTTGCCGGCTACGAACAGAGCGACCGTTCCGGAATCTGGCGAATCTGGCGGCGCGGGTGGGTCCGGTGGAGTGACTAGGTCCGAACCGTCGCAGTCCTGATCGATGCCGTCGTCGGCTATTTCATCGGCGCCAGGATTGATCGTGGCATCGGTGTCGTCGCAGTCGACATCGTCGAAGAAGGTGTCGCCGTCGGCGTCAACCCGCTGATCGGCGGGTGGGTCTGGAGGTGGGGTTGCGTCTCCGCATGACAAAGCGGCGGCGATGGCCCTGTCGACGAGGTCGACTCCGGCTGCGGTCAATCGGCGGCCACCCTGGTAGTCCATAAACAGCGCAGTTCGACAGCTCGCTGCGACAGCGCCAGAGGGCAGTCGATCGCCAGGGTCATAGGTGAACAGAACGGCTTGTCCTGAGCGGCCCGGAACCGTTGCGATAACGGTGGCATCGGCACTAGGCGTTCCGTACGACAGTTTGTTTGCGGTCGAGTACACCGCCAGCGGTTCGATCAAGAGACCGGCGGTGAGCGGATGATCGTTGTTTGCGATCTGTATCGACGTGTAGGTCGACTTGGTCTCTTTGCCCTTGGTTGCGAGGTCGGTCTCGTCGTGTAGATAACCCTCCCAAGTAATGAACGGCACAGCTACGTCGGCGAGACGTTCGGTCACAGAGTTCGATCGCACAGAAGAAGCGAGCACCACGACCGCTGCATCGGCGAAGTCCGCGCTAACCCAAGCCGCGTCGTCGTCGAGGACTTCAACTGTGAGTCCAGCGGCGGTCAGGCGGTCCATCACGGCCAAGTCTCCGGCCGGCGGCCGGGTCGACCCA
This sequence comes from uncultured Acidimicrobiales bacterium, assembly GCA_964569385.1. Taxonomy (GTDB): domain Bacteria; phylum Actinomycetota; class Acidimicrobiia; order Acidimicrobiales; family Poriferisodalaceae; genus JAADHX01. The sequence goes on along the minus strand of CAZMUM010000043.1, from coordinate 1,433 downwards.
GATATCAGGACCGCCTTAGGCGGCTCAGCGGACAACACGCCGTCGGCCACGAATACCTCGCCCACGGCTAGCTCGATAATCGAAGCGTTCTCTTCGACGAAGGCGTCGTCGAAGTACTCGGTTACGACGTCTCGATCTGAGAATCGGATCGTGTACGAACCGGGACTCAGCCCTGCGAACCGATATGTCCCAGACAGCGTGGCGCGCTCGAACATAAGGAATCCTCCGACGCGTATGAGCTGGACAAACGCATAGGAGAGCGGTTCGCCCGCCTCGTTCGTCAGTGTTCCGGTGATGGCGCCGGCATTACGCAGCGTGATCTCACCAGAAACGACAGCCCCAGGATCAATGACCACCTCGCGTGCGTCTTCTCTGGAGAGACCGTCGCCAAGCCACGCCGCGAGGTAGTTGTCCGTTTGATCGATGGCCAAGACGGTCCACGTCGACGGTGGGACACGAACCTCGAAAACGCCGTGGAAGTCGGTGACATCGGAGGGTCCGCCGGACCGACCCGACTCGTACGCTCGCACCCCGAGGCCCTGAACGGGAACGCCATCGGCGTTTCTCACTACGCCAGCGATGGTGCCGAACTCTGTCATCTGCAATGCTACGTCGGTGGTGTCAGCCCCAGCTTCAACCACGAGATTCTGTGTGTCTGATTTCACGAAGAACTGAGCTCCGGCAAACAACCGGACTGGCCCTGGCGCGAGTCCGGCAAACAAGAACGACCCGGTCTCATCGGTGACCTCGAACCGACCGATAGGGGTTGCCCAGACGTTAGCGCCGACAACCGGTTCGCCGAACGAATTGATGACGGTTCCACCGATCGAAGAACCCCGATCCATGACGACGTCTATGCCAGCCGTTTCAACGTTGAACGCGACCTCGATGTCTACACGGCTGGCCGTTACGAAGGCGAACTCGTCGTGGCTGAACTCCAGACCTACGCTCGACGGATCAAGCCCGACTAACAGATACCGGCCATCGGCATCTGTGGTTGTCGACGCGATGTGGCGCGCTACTACAGAAATCCCGACAAGTGGTGTTCCTTCAGCATCGGTGACCAACCCCGAGATCGATCCGTACGCGACTAGCTCGGCGTCTATGCCGGTCGTTTCTTGACCCTCGGTTACCTGAACCGAAGTGGCGCTCAGCGCGTCGGTGTTGTCGTAGTACTCAGGAACCCAGCCGAGATGTTGGTTGCCGAAGTCCAACACATACGAACCGTTGGCCAGCCCGTCCAGCGTGTAGGTGCCGTCGGCTCCGGATGTTGTGCGGGCGACCTCGTTGCGCGACGGGGTCTGGGCAATAACTTCGACACCGATGGCTGGACGCCCGTTGCTGTTGGTTAGTGTGCCCGAAATCGATCCGGGTGGCCTGAGCGTGATGTCGATATTGTTCGTGACGGTGTCGGCACCAAGTTCTAGAACGGC
>CAZMUM010000042.1:0-36973 GCA_964569385.1 uncultured Acidimicrobiales bacterium | reverse complement strand
TGCCGAAAACTCATCTGTATAGGTTGACCTGCGGTTTTGCGCCGAGGCACTCGACATGAAACCCGAAAGACAGCCCGATATCAGTTCAGTCGATATTAGATCTGCTGATAATCGGCCCCGACCGAGTATCGGGCACGCACAGGCACGGCCGTGCAGCGTTGATCAGTAGTGGCGTGAATTTCTGTACCCATCGGTAGATGGTGACGTGGTCAACACTGGCTTCTGGCACCTGATCCGTCAACGCAACAGCGCCTCTGTGGTCAGCTCGCTTCGAGGTGGTGCCGAAGCGCTTCCCGGATGACTTCGGACACCGCAACGCCCTCATCTTCGGCGCGTCGTGCGAGTCGTTCCTTGAGGTCGGGGTCCAGACGGACGGACTCGACTGTTGAAGGTTCGGTACCGAGCCTCGGTCGGCCGCGCTTGCCCCGGCGGGCGGCGATCTCATTGGTGTCGTAGCCGGCATCGGCTTCAGATGTCAGCTGCTCGATGAGTTCGTCGTCGATGGGGCGGCCCGACTTGGTGTGTCCGTAGGTTCGCTTGGTCATGGGTCGAGGAGCTTTCGGTAGATGGCCCTGAGGGCCATGGCGTGGATGATCAACTCGTCGCCTTCTGTGGTGATGAGTACGACGAGTTCGAGGAGGTTGGCAGCCCGGTCAGGACCGATGACAAGCCACCGGTCGGGATCTTCGCCGAGGTCGTCGACAACAACCGAATGGTCGATAGCGTGGAGGATGTCGCGGTCGGTGATGCCGTGGCGCCGGGCGGACGGATGGATCTCCACACCTGAATATTGTACTACGAAACTCCCTCATGGTCGAGTGCGTAGAGGCCGGAAACGCGTTCGTGGCCTCTTGACTAGCGGAAACCGACTTCTCAGGCTGCCGTGAGTGCCATCCATTCAGATCGGGTGGGGTGAGGGTTGTATACGCCGCACGGACAGGGCCGATCTGGCCGGACTGGGCGGCACCGAAACCTATGTGTTCATACGGGCCGGACGGTTGTTGGTGTCTTGCCAAGGTTGAGCTCGCCGGTTCGAATCCGGTCATCCCCTCCACAAACATGCAGGTCACAGCCTTTTCGGGTTGTGTCCTGTCGTCGTTTTGGCTCGAAATTCGGTGTCAGGGATGGGATGGCCTGGTCAGGGGCGGAATTTGGAGGGCGTTTGTGGCAGATTGGTCGAGCTGTCGCTGTGCATGTGAAGTTGGATGAGCAGGAGTTGCGGTGGTCGCGCGTGCGCTTGGACCTCAGCGGTCAGAATTTGGGAGACGAGCAGTGCCGTGGGCGTGCTATCGGCCCGGTCCCGATGTGGTGGGCTGGCGAAGGTCCCCTGGCACGGGAGGGTCTACACTGATGTGATGGGTTTGGGTTCTCGTTCGGAGCTCCTCCAGAGTCGGGGTTTGCGGACTCCTGCTCGCTGGCGCAGCGCCGAGATACCTCATCGATACGGCTCTGTGCGCTACTGCGGTCCCGAAGGTCGTGTGGGACTTCCCGTTCGCCTTGATTGGTCGAGTGGGGGCACGGTTCGAGACCTGCGCGATCCAGTACAGCGTCGTCGGGTTTATGAGATCGTGTTGTCTGTTGGTTCGGCCGATGACGTGCTTCGCTACATCGACCCCGACGCGTTGGTTGAGGTTTGGTCGTCGCTTGTGGTTTCTGCTGCCGTACGTGAGACGTGGGAGCCGTGGATTGCTCGACGAGTCAGATGAGTGGCTCTGACTGCGTCTCAAGAACACATTTTGCGTGTCTTCGCAGGTCTTGAGGGAGCGGCGTCGTTCGCTCTTGCCGGTGGAGGTGCGATGAACGTTCTTGGTGTGAACGACCGGTCCACCCACGATCTTGATCTGTTCACGGCTGAAATTTGAGCAGATTGGTTCCGTGGCTGACGCGCTGATCGCGGCGTTACGAGCCGAGGGAGCGGTGGTGGAACGCACTCGTGATCTCTCGGGTTTTGTGCAGATCACTGTTGCTGATGAGACGACGATGACGGTTGTCGAGTTGGTCCATGATTACCGGTGGCTTGATGCTGTGGTTACCGACTTGGGGTTGGTGCTCGATGTTCGGGAGCTAGCCGACGACAAGATGTGTGCCTTGTTCGGGCGGGCTGAGACTCGTGATGTGTTAGATGTGGTCGCATTGTTGCGTCGATTCAGCATCGAAGATATGACGGGTTGGGCGGGTGAAAAGGGTGCCGGATTCGATATTGGTGTAACGATCGAGATGTTGAATGCGATCAACCCCGACCTTGTCGGACACGGAGTGACCGTGGCGCAGTTCGACCAGATGCGGATCGGAATAATCGATGAGCTGACTCGGCTCAGTCAACGAAACGACGATCGCGAGTGATCTTGTCGCTCCAAGAACTGAGCCCGTGATGAGGCCGCGGGCCTCGGCCAGATGGACCTGCTTGAGAGGACAGACACCGTTGGTGCCGGCGGGCCCGACCTGACCACTGCGCAGCGATTGCCCTGGCGTGCTCCTCCGTGAGTTGACGGAGCGTCACACCGGGCCCCGGGATCTCGATTGGCATCACTGGGTCAGTATCGCCGAAAGGTTGGAGTCGTTTCGGGCGCGCGCACACTGCTCGGGTCGTATGGGCATCATCGGGCTATTCTGGTGTGATGGATCTGATGTCGATGATCGAGACTCGTGCTGGCGTGCGGAGCGGCAAGCCGTCTTTTGTCGGCACTCGCATTGCGGTGTACGACGTTTTGGATTACCTGGCCTCGGAGATGACGAGCGCCGAGATCGTCGACGACTTCCCTGAGCTGACCGAAGCTCATGTGCGTGCCGCTATCGGCTTCGCAGCGATGCGGGAACGGCGCCTGGCCACACCCGCGTGAGGCTGCTGTTCGACCAGAACCTGTCGCGTCATCTGGGCCGATGCGGGCGATAACGGCTTTGTGATCGTCTCGAAGGACTCCGATTTCCGGTAGCTTGCGTTTCTTAACGGCCCGCCTCCCAAGGCGGTCTGGCTGCGACTGGGGAATGCGTCGACGAGCGAGATCCTCGTCGCGTTGAGGGAACATCTGGACCTGGGCATCCCCTCGAGTCGTGCAGGGTTCCTTATAGCTGGTTGAAGCCTCTCACTCATTGGCTTTCGGGTGCGTGTGGGTGCCTGATTAAGAATGTGGGGGTGCGTTGCGGTGTTTGCGTAGCGTTGGAGAGGTCTGGCCGGTTGGCTCTGTGAGTGCCTGTCGCCCTAGCGGGTTGGCTTGTTTCGGAGTTGTCTGCTGGCCGGATTTCTTTGCTGTGGTGTGGCTCGAAAGAGGTGAGAGCACATCGACCCGAATCAGGAGTGCCCACTGCGGTTCCATCACCAAACCGGAAGGTAATTCTATGACAGTCATGATTGGTATTGATCCACATAAGGCGTCCCACACAGCGGTTGCTATCAACGGCGATGAGGTGGTCCTCGATGAGTTCACGCTTCGGGCATCAACGGGTCAGGTCTGCCAGCTCTGCGACGGGGCCAGCGAGTTCAAGAATCGGGAATGGGCGATCGAATCAGCCAACGGGCTCGGCTACCTACTGGCTCGCCAGCTCGTCTCGGCCGGTGAGACCGTATTCGACGTCTCGCCGGTGTTGGCATCACGAGTGCGGGTGCTGGGTTCGGTCCGGTCCCAGAAGAACGACCCCAACGACGCCAGGTCGGTCGCTATTGCTGCGTTGCGTCAGACCGATCCGCGCTCGTCGGGCCAGATGGCCATGCTCGGGTTCTTCGACTGGTGGTCAAACGTCACCGCGACAACGCTCAGCTCAGGGCCACTCACTGCGTCCGGTTGCACGCGTTGCTGCTTGAGTTCGAAGCGGGCGGAACCGGCACAACAATCACGGCTGCAAAGGCAAACATGCCGCTCAGCAACGTGAAAGACACCGATGAGGTGACCCAATGCCAGCTGTTGATAGCCCGTGAGTTCATCGCAGACATTGCCGCTTTGGACGAGACGTTGGCCGCATCCAAGAAACGGATCACCGGTGCGGTGACGGCGTCTGGGACCAGCCTGTGTGACATCTACGGTGTCGGCCCTATCGGCACCGCTCAGATCATCGGCTAGGTCGATGACGTTACCCGCTTCGCCACCTTGGGGTGGGTCCGGGAGGACACCCAGGAACGACTCTGTTTCCAGCGCGACGGGCTCAACATCGGCCAACACCGGCTCTTCGGACAAGTCACTTCCCGGACCCAACAACCAACCTAGGACCGCGCAGCCCTCAACACCAGAGGGCCTATTCGAACGCGCGCCGAAACACCCCCTGACTTTTCCTTGGCTTTGACTATTCGGTGCGTGGTCCGGCCGAAATTGTGCTGGGCTGTGGTGCTGGGTGGAGTCGTAGCCAGTGTGTGGTGAGGTTGTGCCGAGCCCGAACCAGGGTTCGGGGCGGGGGATGACCCTCTCCGCGAGCAGCAGGGCGCGGCCCGTGGTGCCAGTGCTTCAGTCCCTCACCGACCGAAGGAAACGGGCATGTCAGTCGAGGGGAGGGGAAGAGCTTGGTTGAAGGCATCAACGATTGTCTGAGGGTTGCCGCCACCCTTTAGTACGTCGAGGGCAACGGTGCTTCACCTTCTTGACGAAGTTCACCATGGCGCCAACCTATTGCAGGGCACCCTGGCTGGGTCAGATGCGTTTTACGCCGGGCAAAGTGCTACATTGGGCCGTAAGCGAGAACCTGGCGGTCGCCGATTATGTTACCGCCAGGGCCCTCGAGCGGTAGTCCGCGAGGGCCTAAGTCGCACGGGGTTTGCAGCACCGACGCAAGGTCGGTTGCCATGCAAGAAGCCGGGCAGACACGTTGCCTGCCCGGCCCTGTCGTGATCTGCATGTCACATAGTCGGTCCCTTGAAGGAGACGATCAGAGTTGATTTCTGTCCAGAACAGCATTGGGCCTCGTATGAGACGAGACCATTGTGCGCTGATTGCTGCAGATGAGTTTTCGTTCTCGCAAACTCTAGATGAGTCGAGGCTGTTGTTCAGCCGCGACTGGGAAGACCTTGAGCTTGATCGGTACATGGCCGACGGCGGGAAGTATCGTTTTCGTCGGTACGGGCTCTTCGAGCTCACGGTGCCGACGGCACAGCTGGTGCATCTACCGGACGTGTCGTTCTTTCAGAGCACGGAGACCAATCCTCTCAACGGTGGAATTCAGCGACATTTCGCCCAGCTCGCCGCCGCAACGATCACCAGTGCATTTTTGCGGGCGGTCGTACACTTCGACTTCGCGCAGTTCACCTCGGACATACTCGTCGGCGATCACTGGCTGGTCGGTGTCCACCAGATTCGCATCCTGGCCACCGCCGGGGTGTTCGTGGAACCGACTCCGGAGAGCACTCATCGCGACGATGAGATGTTCACCGCACAACATCTCATTGCTCGCCACAATATTGTTGGTGGCATCAACTCGTTTTACGGCCGCGGGGGGAGCCCGACAGAACCGGCCGAAGTCACCTGGGAGCAGCAGTCCTACTTCGACTCCTTCTATTTCGATCGGTCAGTGTGGCATGACGTGTCGTCGGTGACCAGCGGAGGGCTCGAGGGCGAAGGGCATCGGGATGTCCTGCTGATTGACTACGTCGAGTCACCAACGGCTGCCGCGTAGTCCAACAATGGCTACATATGCACGCCTTGACAGGGCCGCTATCGAGTCGCTCGGCCAACGCTTCGGTATCGGAGACGTCGCGACGTTCTCGATCATCGATGGTGGGCTGGAGAACACCAGCTACTACATGACTACGAGTTCAGGGGTCGCCTATGTCCTGACCCTCTGGGATCAAAAGTCGCAGCAGCAGGCAAACAACCTGGCCCACTTGTTGGCCTACCTGGTCGGACAGGGATTCTGCACTTCGTCAATTGTTGCCCCGCCCCAGGGGGGAATGACTCTGCTCCATGACGAGAAGCCCGTCATGCTCAAGCAGTTCGTTGAGGGAGATGTCACCGCTGACTTGAGTGGAACCCTGTTGCTTCAGTTGGGCCAAGAGATGGCGCGCCTGCACTTGATACCCGCCCCGCCCTACTTGCCGCGCTCGTTCCCCTATGGGCGGAGTCACTTCTTCGAGGTCACCGAATCGAGCCTCGACCATCGTTACCTCAGCTGGCTGGCCCAGAAGGCGACCTACCTGGACGAACACATGCCCGACGACATGCCAAGGGCACTCATTCACGGAGACCTGTTCTTTGACAACGTGATTGTTGACGGCGATGAGCTGAGCGCAATCATCGACTTTGAGGAGGCATGCGATTACTACCGACTGTTTGATCTGGGCATGGCACTCATCGGAACCTGCCGAGATGGTGACGGCATCTGCTTCGAGAAGGCGGGACTGCTCGTTCGGGGCTATCAGACGGTGACTCGGCTCCAACCGGTCGAGCGGAGGGCCTTGAAGGCTGTGGCGGTGTACGCCGCGGTCGCGACATCGTTCTGGAGGTTCCGGCAGTTTCACGTGAACAGGCCGCAGCCAGAGTTCGACAACAAACATGTCGAAATGCAGGAGCTGGCCGACCGCATCACCGACTACCCGGAGCAACACTTTGCAGAACTGTGCCTGTGATCTGACCTCGGATGCGCGTGTTCCACTGCCGCAACCTTGAACACCAAGACATGGCCTTGATGAGCAACTTCGTCGTCACCTGATGGGCGAATTCTAGGCTAAGGCGCCACCGATCTGGAGCGTGCGCTGATCGCGGCCCTACTAGCCCGCTACCCGACACCTCAACCCGGAGCCGACCTCCGTCCGTGGAACGATGCCTACGCCGACGCGATGCGTTCTGTCTACGACGAGTATGGCGCCGATCTCGATGTCGCCGCGCTTTTCGCCGAGGCGCTCATCAACCGCACCCCGTGGGAGCGATGAACTTCTACTCTCTGTACCGGTCCCACAACTACCATTTCAAGCTCTACAGGGCGATGTTTCTCGGGCAGTACGAGCCCGCACTCGCGGCCGCAGAGGAGATGGTGGCGACCATCCCTACCAGTCTTCTACGAGTCGAGTCTCCGCCCATGGCCGACTGGCTCGAGGGCTTCGTACCCATGCGGATGCACGTGCTCATCCGATTCGGGAAATGGCAAGAAATTCTGGATACGCCTCTGCCCGCCGATGCGGACCTCATGTGCGTCACCACCGCCAGGATCCGTTACGCGCGCGGGGTGGCCTACGCAGCCACAGGCCACATCGCTGAGGCGTTGGACGAGCAGATTCGCTTCGCCGCGGCTGTAGCGCGGGTACCGGACACTCGGTACGTCTTCAACAACTCGTGCCTGGACATCCTGGCAATCGCCTCCGAGATGCTGTCAGGCGAGATCGAGTACCGGCGCGAAGACTACGACGTTGCGTTCGCTCACCTGCGCCGGTCCATCGAGCTGGACGACAACCTCCCCTATGACGAGCCGTGGGGATGGATGCAACCGACGCGCCACGCATATGGAGCGTTGTTGCTCGAGCGGGGTCGCGTCGAACAAGCAGAGGCGGTCTATCGAGCCGACTTCGGTCTCGACAACACGCTAGCTCGCGCCTACCAACATCCGGACAATGTCTGGAGCTTGCACGGTTCCACGAGTGCCTTACCAAGCTCGGCAAGAACGAAGAGGCCGGGATCATCAAGCTCCGCCTGAATCTAGCGCTTGCTCGAACCGACGTCGAGATCAAGGCTTCGTGCTACTGCCGCCTGGAGCACGTCGGGTAGGGCAACGGGTGTGGCTGCCGGTGACACCGGTACCGCCCTCTATCGCACGTTGGCGAACCTGGCCCCAAGAGCAACAACGCTCAGGTGATGACACTTGGCGCCCAGATTGTGGCGCCGACCCTAGCGTGTTCCCTCGTCGACCACTGGCTCGACTCGGAGTTCAACGCCGAGCGTTCAGGGCGAGAGGTCGCCAAGATCGACGCCCTCGACCCCAGCTACCGCAAGTAGCCAACCCAAAGGGGTCAGACCCCTTTGGAAAGAAACTCATTGCGGGGTGTAAGGAACTGCCTGCTGATCCATCTCCTCTGTGTCATTCACGAAGCGGCACCCGCCGCTCGACACAAGGAGAACATAATGAACACTCGTTCAAGGCTCGCAAAGAAACCGGTCGCCGCTTCCCTGGTTGTCCTTCTAGGCACGTTATTCGCCATATCGATTCTCTTGGCACCGTCTGCAGGGGCCGAGCTCATCAAGACCACACCGCACGAAGTCGTCTTCGTTCCCGGCTTCACCGTCGCGATACCCACTGCTGGGGTCGACGTCAGCTGCCAAACCGAGACGGCGAACGCAAAGCTGAGCAACCCGACCGGCAACTTCATCTTCGGCATCACCATTGAGGTCGACGGGGTTGTCATTGAAAGCGGAACAGTTGCCCCGAACCAACAGTTCGCCGAGACGTTCGACTTGGCTGAGAACGAGACGAAGAGCGTGGTGATCACTAGCAACAACACCACATACTTCGACAAAGACGTCACTCGCGATTGTCTGGTTCCAGAGCCCAGTTACCAGGTACTTGTGAGCTGTGCCGCAGGCCAGGCTCATGCCCGCCTGATTAACAACGGCGACGACACCGCCTATATGGCCGTCGACTATCCGGGTGATGCCAACGCACTTCAGGCGGTGGCCCCGAACAGCTCGATCGATTGGTTGCTCGAGGTTGCTCCGAACGCCAGCATCGACTTCTCGGTCAGAGACTCGGGTGGAGTGATGGGCAACGAGAGCCTCGCATTCGACTGCACACCGCCAGAGCCTGCACCCGAGCCAGAACCCGCCCCGGAACCAGCTGCTGATCCCGAGCCAGAGCCTGCGCCTGAGCCTGCTCCCGAACCAGAGCACGTCCCCGAACCTGAGCACGTCCCCGAACCAGGACCTGCTCAGGATCAAACCGGCGAGCCTGCACCCGAGACCGACGTCGAGCCAGCACCCACCGCCGAAGGTGATGCGACCCGAGAGCAGAACTCTGCGGGCCCGGTACCCACAGTGCGGACAGGTTCGGGCTCCGACGGCGACTCCGGAGATGGTAACGGAGCCGAGCTGGTGATCGAGGTCGACGTCGAATCGGCCTCCGTGGGTGAGAACTCCGGCGGCACCGCAGACGGAACAGGTTCCCAACTCCTTGACTCCGACGACCTCGCACTGGCAGCAGCCGATGTTGATGGCAACGGTGTCGGCACCAAGCTGGCTTTGGTCATCGGGTTCGGGCTGGTACTGGCCGCCGCCACGGCCGTCGTCTTCATCTCGATGCGGCGGCGACCCCGCACAGCACGGTGGTAGGCGACGATCTCAACAGCAGGGGCGGGGCCTTCGGGCTTCGCCCCTCGGGCGCGCCAGGGAGGGGGCGCCTTTCTTCTCACGGCGGAACGTACAACAATGGTTTCTCAACGGAGTCGCTGGCCACTGGTCAGCGCTGGGAGAACGTACATGGCCACATCGGAGGCGACAGGCGCAGACGCCAAGCTTGTCTCGCGAGCTGTCGGCGGAGACCAGCAGGCTTTTGCAGAAATCTACGACCGCTATGCGGACTCGATCTACAGCTTCTGTCGGTCAAGGCTCAGAAACGATGCCGATGCTGCGGATGCGACCCAGGACACGTTCGTGCGAGCGGTCACTCGGCTCTCGCAGCTTCGAGATCCCGACAAACTGAGATCGTGGTTGTACGCCATCGCCCGCAACGAGATCGTGTCCACGGCCCGGGCCTCGAGCCGCTATCTCGGAGATGACGCGATGGTGCACGTCGTTTCCTCCGAACCCGAACCCGACGCTGATCTGCTCCGAGTCGAGTCGTCGGCCCAACTATGGGCCGCGGCTGGTGGTTTGCAGGACCGCGACCACGAGGTGCTCGAGCTGCACCTGCGCCAGGGCTTGGTCGGCCTGAACCTCGCTGACGCGCTCGGTGTGTCGGAGTCTCACGCAAACGTCATGTTGTCGCGTGTGCGTGACCGGATGGCGACGGCTCTCGGAAGCCTGTTGGTGGCCCAGCAGGGCCGCGAGGAGTGCGCAGAACTCGACGAGGTTCTTGAGGGCTGGGATGGTCGCTTCACCCTCGCCATACGGTCCCAGGTAACCCGCCACACGAAGAGCTGCGAGGTATGTGAGCGCACGAGGGGAGCAGCCGTCGCATCGAGTCTTGCCTTCGGCGTGCTGCCAATTGTCGCAGCTCCAGCGTTGCTCCGTGATCTCACCCTCGATGCCATGGCGACTTCGTTCACTGCTGCTATGAGCACGGCTCCAGCAGCGCCGGACCTCGGGCACGACAGCGCTGAACCCACGGGAGCCCACCTCTCCGAAGACTGGACCTGGCGCGAAGACGGGTTCCCTGGCGGTGCTGCGACCCAGGCTGCCAGGCGAGGCCTCTTGATCGCGTCAGCAGCAGTCACCGTGATTGTTTCTATCGGCCTCACGCTGTATGCACTGTCAGGCGGCGGTTCCGATGTTGTAGTAGACGCGACCGGCGGGACCGTGGTCGCCTCGTTGGCGCCACCCGCTTCGTTCGATGGGCCTCCACCGTCAGAGCTCTCGGCCGTAGCTGCGGGCACGGACGGCACCTCAGGATCGGCGACCTCAACCGCTCAGAGCACCTCGCCAGCGTCGCCTGACGCAGACACATCAGTCGCGTCCACTGCTCTGACCCCAGCGACACCACAAGCAACAACCACGACCGCGAGTCCCGAAACCACAGCCGAGTTCACCGTTGCCGCCGAGCCGACACCGACCTCCGAGCCGACACCGACCTCCCAACAAACAACGACTTCCCAAACGACACCGAGCCCTGTGACGGAACCAACGCCTGGCTCCACGACTACGGCCGAACCCGTCGTGGCAACGTCGAGCACAAGCACATCGACTTCGACCTCAACCACCAGCACGACCTCGACGACCGTTGCCTCGCAGAATGTGCCCCCGATCGTCGTTGTCATCGTTGTCAGGCCGGACCGGGTTGAAGCCGCTCAGGGTCGCTGCGCCGGCGAGACCTCCCAGATATTCGCCGAAGCTTCGGACCAAGATGGCGACGTCGTCTCGGTGGTTGCACGATGGTCACCCGACGGCGTCAACTTCCGCGAGTCGCCGATGAGTGATGCCACAGGCATCCACACCGGAATCGTTGGCCCCTGGACAGTCGCCGGCACCCAAGTGATACAGGTCATCGCTACCGATAACGAAGCCGCAGACGCCACCGACAGCATCAAGCTAATTGTCACGGCCTGCCCCATCGACCGGCTGACCCTGACTCCCTGAATTGGTGGGGCCCGACGGCACTCGGTCGGCTGCGAGATCACCGATGTCGCTAACGCCATGATCGCCTACGGTGCCGTCTAGGTTCAGTGGCGGGCGGCAGCGCGACCACGACCAAATATTCGGGCCGCTCGGGCTGCACGCAACAGTGGGGCCTCGGCCTCTGGGTTGGCCTCTAAGCCTGTTCCCGAAGCACGGCAGCGACATAACGAGACCAGGCGGCGTTTAGCTCCGGTGTTTCGCCGACTAGAGCATTCAGACGCAACACCACGAAGGCCGACAGTTCAGAGCCGGACTGAAGACTGGTGGCGATCTCGTCCAGCGCTTCTGTCATCGAGCCGAGCGCCTCGCTGCGACGCTGGTGCAGCGCTGTGGCGGCGGGCGGCACTTCGAACTGATCGAGCGTCTCGAACTGAAGTTTCAACAATCCGAGGGCATCCACAATGTTGCGTAGTGCAGCGTCGGGGTTCGTGGCTATCTCGCTTAGGGCATTTGTCGCGGCTTCGATTGGTGCGTCCGAACCTCTTTGGACGTCTAGGACTCTGGAGAGGTACGCGGCGTCCGGTGTGTCAATCATTGACAGGGTTTCGATCGTTGCGTCTAGCTGGACCCGGTCGATCTCGGCCAGTTCGGCCCTGAGGCTCCCGGTAGCAGCGAGGTATCGCTCGGTGCCTCGTTCCGCCTCGGCTGGGTCGGTTGACTCAACGACTTTGCCGAACTCGTCGAGCTCATCTGCAAACGTCCCTAGAATTGTCGCCCATCGGTCGTGCACGGGGGCAAGCGCCGGCGGCGGGCTCAGCGCCTGAACGCGGTCTCTGGCATTACGCCAAAGATCGCCAAACTCCTCCAGCTCGGCGCCACTTAGGTTGATTAGCAGCTGGTGGCCGACTGAGTCGGCGGCGATGTCGTAAGTGCTCGCGAGGTATTGGGCTGCGCTCTGTCCGGATTCCTGGGGGTTGGACGACGGCGTGGTGCTGCTCTCGACGATTGATCCGTCGTCAGTGGTCCCAATGTAGGAGTTTCCGGGCACGTTTTCGAGGTCGATAATGATACTCACCCACGACGAACCATCGGCATGGCTTGGGTCGTCAACCAGAATCGAAAGACCCGCCGCGGTGCCATCGGCACTGGTCTCAAACCACAGTCGAGGTGCAACCGGCGACTCGGAGGGGAACGATTCAGCAATTGTCACCAGTAACTCAGCGGACTGATCAAACGGACCATCGCCACGATCGAAGCTAATCAAGTTTGTTGGTCCAGTGGATTCAAAGTCGGGCCCAGTCGCGGCAAGGAGCCTTTCGCCTGCTAGCGCATAGGTGAGTACGACGCGGCCGGGAGACTCGACCCTGTAATGCTGCATCGTGCCATTGGATGGCTCGACAGTCATCAATCCATGATCGGTGCCGAGTAGGAATAGCTCGCCGTCTTCGGACAGATCAGCAAGCCCGCGGTTGCCAAGACTGAACATCTCATCGCCGATCACTCCGACCGAGCCGTCTGCTATCAGTAGCGAGTACGTCGGGCCGCGAAGCGGGCCCGAGCCGACCCAAGGTCGATAGAGCACTTTGGTCCCGGTTCCGTCCAAATCAAGCAATTGAGGGGAGGCGACTACCCTTTCGGGTGAGTCGCCGAGTTCGGCGTAGAGGGTCCGCGTCATTGTTATGGTCCCGTTCGACCATTCGACGGTTTCGTTGAGTTCCGGGCCCTGGGTTGGATGAAGCAAGCCCATGACGACGGTTCCGGATTCGTTTATTAATACTCGACCGAACATGCCTCCGAGGTTTTTCGTCTCGCCGGTTGTTATGTCGACCAAGGCGCGTTCGTTCTCAGCTGAGTCGCAGTCGTTTCGGTCGAACAGGCAGTCGCCAGCTAGGGCGTGCACAACGTATTGACCGTTGCCGCTAATTCGTGCTGGTGTCGTTCCTTGGGCTAGACGCACTACTTCTCTGGTATCGACGTTGAGCACAAGTGGGGTGGAGGCTCCGCCGCCGAACAAGAACAGGGAGCCGTCGTCGCTTATGTCGAGGATGGGTCCGTCGAGGACCGCGCCAGGTGTGTAACGAATGACGCTGAACCAATCGGTCGACAGCACCACAGACGCATCGTCCAAGTTGATGGTTTCAAGCGGCGTTATGTCGTCTTGTTTGTTTCATGTCCGTACCCTCACCGTTGCTGGGTGTCGGAGTCTAAGCCGGTATCGGCAGGTCAGTATCGGACATCGGCGACGACGGCGAAATGATCGCTCGGCCAGACACCGTCGATCGGTCGCGTTCCGTTTAGACGACAGCCCAAAACTTCTCCCGCGTTGTCGGTGTTCGGTTTGCCCACAAAGAGGTAGTCGATTCGGCGGGGCGGCTCGAGTTCGTCATCGACGTACGGATTGTCTTTGGTCCAGGTCATTCCGGGATGCCCTTGGTCTGCGAGTTGCCATGCGTCGTTGAGCATGAGTTCGTCTTGGCCAGGTGGCTTCGAGGCGGTCATGGCGCGGATTTCATCGCTCGTGGGTGTGGCGTTAAAGTCGCCGCCGACGATTGGCGGAAAGGCGCTAGATCGCGTCTGGCTGATAAACGTGCGCAACTGCTGCACCATGTGCTGGCGAGGGCCGCTGTGATCTAGGCGCCAGTTGAGATGAGTTGAGTAGACGTCCAGCTGTCCCCTCGGGCCATCGATATGTGCGCAAACGGCGACACGATTCTCATCTTCCCAGCCATCTGCCTCGTACCTGAACGCTTCCGTGGCCACGATTGGCCACCTCGACAAAACTGCGTTCCCGAACGAGACCCCGTCGATGGAGTGCTCGGCTCGATAGGTGGCGTTCAGGCCGAGTTCGATGGCCAAAAGCTCGGCCTGGTTCCGTTCGCCTTCCTGCCAGACCTCTTGAAGGGTTATGACATCTGCATCGATGTCTCTCAGGGTCTCGATGATCGCCGGCTGGCGTTGTTCCCACGGTCCAAATCGCCACCATATGTTCCAGGTAGCGACGCGGATTGTCGTTTCGATCATCGACCTCTCAGTCACTGAGGGTTTCGCTGATGGGTACATGGTCTAGGTCGGTGTCGGCACCAACCATGTAGTTGCCAGCGATCAGCGAGACCTTGGCCTCATCCTCTTCGAACGAGACACCGATCGGGTCGCCGCCGTCGGCGACCACTTGCACCTGTTCTTTGAATTGTCGGCGCACCATCGATACGCCGCGATCGGTCGACGACAATCGTTCTGTGGAGTGAAGGGTTACCGGCCCTTGACCAACTTGGGTTTCGTAGTCGCCGGGGTACAGCTGATGTTCAGCCTCGGTGAGTTCGAACCAGCTCTTGTTACCTGCATAGACCGGTAAACCCTGAGCAGGACCGTCCTTGGGTTTGCGCAACATGGCGTAGACCTTGGTAGTCGTGCGATCAATGGGTACCGCCCATGAGACGTTGTTCGTCCTTCCCAATACCGACAGAGTTGGGGTAGCGACGACTCGAATGTTGGGTAGACGGACCTCGGTGATGCGATGGAGGGTTGTGCCGTCGTCGAGCACGCGGTCCTGGGTTGATGTGATGCCCCAGTCGTGACGCTGCCAGTTGATGGTGGGCCAAATCTCAAGCCTGGGATCGAACTGTGGGCCGCTGAAGGTGCTATGCAGAATAAATACGTGGTATGGATCCATCACGTTCTCATGGGTCTGGAACCAGTTACATGGCGCCTCAGTA
This sequence comes from uncultured Acidimicrobiales bacterium, assembly GCA_964569385.1. Taxonomy (GTDB): domain Bacteria; phylum Actinomycetota; class Acidimicrobiia; order Acidimicrobiales; family Poriferisodalaceae; genus JAADHX01. The sequence goes on along the minus strand of CAZMUM010000042.1, from coordinate 22,089 downwards.
GGGCCGCCGAACGCAAAGTGATCGATGATCACAACCTCTTCAGATTCGGTCATGTCGTCGAAAATGTCGTACTTGGGGAATGCCGGCTGGCGATCGGGTGGGCCCAAGTAGGCGAAGATTAGACCGTGGTAGTCCACCACTGGATACCAGGGCTGTCGGTACGACTCTCGGTTACGACCGTGATCGGGCTCACATGGCTGGTCCAGGCAGACCCCGTCAGCGGCGAACAGCCAGCCGTGGTAGGGGCAACGAATACCGTCAGTCTCGACCCGCCCGAAATAGAGGGTGGTGCCGCGGTGACAGCAACGTGGTTCCAGTAGTCCGGGCGTTCCGGACGTGTCCCGGAAGAGCAGCAAGTCCTCGCCGAGTATTCGCACGTCTCGTGGCCGCGATGTGGCCTCAACGGAGCGGGCGATCGGATGCCAGTATCGCCGCAGTAGCTCCCCAGTGGGCGTCCCGGCCTCAACCTCGATCAGGTCGGTGTCCCAGGTTCCGTCGGTTGTGCCGTAAGCGCGTCCGTCGCTCATGATGAAGTCCTTGCCGTAGTTGTGCTTAATGTTCTCACACATGTGTTGAGCGCGAAGAAGGCCGGCACTTGGAGTGCCGGCCTTCCCTGCATTTCTAGAGCTGACCAGATCGGTTAGAAGCCGATGGTTTCGTCGATGAATTCGTTGGTGACTAGGTCTGCTGCTGTGAGGTTTTCTGGTACTTCGAGTCCGGCGATGCGGATGGATTCGATGACGCGTTCGACGCGGTCAAGGTCCATGTTGCCGACAATGCCGTCGCCACCGTTGCCAACGAGACCGAGGTCTAGTTGGGCTTGGACTGAGAATTCGGCTAGGTCGGCTTCGTAGTTCCAGAAGGTTTCGTACTGGACGACTGCGTCGACGATGATGCCGTTGGCTCGGTCGGGCGAGGCGTAGTAGTTGACGGTGGCCTGCTGGATTATTGGGACCAGTTCGGTGAGGCATGGTCGCAGCTCATCGAGACGTTCCGGGAGGATCGCGATGGTCTGGGTGTATGGCTCGAAACCGGCATCGGAGAGCAACTGGAATCCGACTGGACGCATGTACTCCTCGATTTTGAATTCGTAGCTGAATGGTTCGGCCGACGCGAAGCCCTGCTGGGCTATGTCGCCTTCGGCGATGAACCGGGCCGGTGAACCGTCATAGGACGGGTCGATCTGGTCGGAGCTGATTACTCCGAGACCAGCCAAGACCTCTGACCATGTCCCGGCGCTGAACACCTGGATGGTTACGCCGAGCTCGCCGAGATCAGCGATCGATTCTACGTCTGGGTATGTCTCGGGGTCCCACATGACTATCTGCGGGTTCTGTTCGAGTGGCGCCAGCACTGAAAGCAGTGGTGCGGTATCGAACCTTAGGATCTGGCTGTCGGTTGAGCCGTAACCCAACGTGATGTCGTCGTCGGTGGTCATCAAGGTGACAACCGGTTGGGAGCCAACAGCGGGGCCGCCGGCGCGAATCTCGACGTCTATGCCGAGATCCTCGCCACCCAACACCATTGAACCGCCCACAACCTTGTTGTCGGCATCGATCACATAATCGTCGCCAATCAACTCATAGATTGCGCCATGCTCAGACTCTGGGAACCAGTCAGACTGAATCACCAACGGATTCGGACAAACCGCCGCCAGATCAACAGCCATAACCTCATCATCACCAGCCGCATCATCATCACCGCTGTCGACCATCGCTGGCATACCGATGGTTTCGTCGATGAATTCGTTGGTGACTAGGTCTGCTGCTGTGAGGTTTTCTGGTACTTCGAGTCCGGCGATGCGGATGGATTCGATGACGCGTTCGACGCGGTCAAGGTCCATGTTGCCGACAATGCCGTCGCCACCGTTGCCAACGAGACCGAGGTCTAGTTGGGCTTGGACTGAGAATTCGGCTAGGTCGGCTTCGTAGTTCCAGAAGGTTTCGTACTGGACGACTGCGTCGACGATGATGCCGTTGGCTCGGTCGGGCGAGGCGTAGTAGTTGACGGTGGCCTGCTGGATTATTGGGACCAGTTCGGTGAGGCATGGTCGCAGCTCATCGAGACGTTCCGGGAGGATCGCGATGGTCTGGGTGTATGGCTCGAAACCGGCATCGGAGAGCAACTGGAATCCGACTGGACGCATGTACTCCTCGATTTTGAATTCGTAGCTGAATGGTTCGGCCGACGCGAAGCCCTGCTGGGCTATGTCGCCTTCGGCGATGAACCGGGCCGGTGAACCGTCATAGGACGGGTCGATCTGGTCGGAGCTGATTACTCCGAGACCAGCCAAGACCTCTGACCATGTCCCGGCGCTGAACACCTGGATGGTTACGCCGAGCTCGCCGAGATCAGCGATCGATTCTACGTCTGGGTATGTCTCGGGGTCCCACATGACTATCTGCGGGTTCTGTTCGAGTGGCGCCAGCACTGAAAGCAGTGGTGCGGTATCGAACCTTAGGATCTGGCTGTCGGTTGAGCCGTAACCCAACGTGATGTCGTCGTCGGTGGTCATCAAGGTGACAACCGGTTGGGAGCCAACAGCGGGGCCGCCGGCGCGAATCTCGACGTCTATGCCGAGATCCTCGCCACCCAACACCATTGAACCGCCCACAACCTTGTTGTCGGCATCGATCACATAATCGTCGCCAATCAACTCATAGATTGCGCCATGCTCAGACTCTGGGAACCAGTCAGACTGAATCACCAACGGATTCGGACAAACCCCCTCCAAAGAAACAGCCATCTCCTCCCCACTATCAGCCGCATCATCATCATCACCACCGGTTGTGCCGTCGCCGCTTCCAGCGTCGGAATCGTCGGCTTCTGCCGTCGTCGTTGTGGTGCTACCGGACGTGTCGTCGTCGCTGTCGCCGCAGGCCGCGGCGATCAGGGCGAAGATAAGCAGCAGTGCTAGCCACCTAGTGAATCGTTTGGTTTTCATTTCCCCTCCAGGAGATCGTGATTGTTTGTTGTGTGGGTATTGAGTGAGACTTGGCAGATTCTGGTTGGCCATTGCGGCTGATCAGGCACCGGTAGGGTCGTGCCATTTTCCGGTAGCGAGCGTCTGGATCCAACCGAACAGCACGAACACCGAGACGCCCAAGACTGAGGACATGATGACCGCGGCCATCAATTCCTCGCCTCTGAGGTCGGCGGAGAATCGCAAAATGCGCTGGCCGATTCCTGCCTCGCCCTTGCCGAAGAAAAAGTCGCCGACGATCGCTCCGATGACGGCTAACCCAGCCGAGATCCGCAGACCAGCGAACATGGCAGGTAGAGCGGCCGGGAACATGAGCCTTCGCAGTCTCGTGAATCTGTTTGCGTGGTGGAGCGTCATCAGGTCGTGAAGGCCTCGGTCGGCCGACTGAAGACCGAAGAGGGTGTTCACGATGATTGGGAACAGCGAGATAATTATGCAGACGATTACTCGTGAGTTCGTGCCGGTGCCGAACCAGAACGAGATCATTGGAACTAGTGCAAGGATCGGCAAAGCTTGCAGCGTGACCATGTATGGGAAAATTGCTCGCTCCAACAGCTTGGTCTGGCTCATGATGGTGGCAAGGGTGGTTCCCAAAACGATCGAGATCGAGAGCCCGATCAGCGCCACTTTGGTACTCGACCAGAGTGCCCCCAGGATGTCGGAAAAGTTATCCCACTCGAGAAAGCCGACCAGCAATACTGCATGCGGCGGTTCGAGAAGAAAACGTTTCCGCTCATCGAGCAGGCCGTAGGAGATGAAATACCATCCGCCGAGGATCAGTGCCCCCAATATCAGTGGCGGTACGAGCGTTTCGGCTGTACGACGGGCTTGAGACCTCTTCGGAGCCGTTGTTGTGACATGGGCGAGCCCAGTATCGGCCGGAGCGTCTTCGGATCGAGCCGGCCCAGGGTGCTGGTCTGTGAGAGCCATCAGTGCGCCCCTCTCAGCGATGAAGATATTTCGCCACTCAACTTGGCGAATTCGGGCTCGAAACGTAGATCGGGCGTTCGTGGGAAATCAAACGGGACCTGGTATTCGGCAACGATGCGACCGGGCCTGGCCGACATGACGAGCACGCGGGTCGACATGAAGACGGCCTCGCTAATCGAATGAGTGATGAACAGCCCCGCGAAACCCTGCCGCTGAAACAACAGCTGTGTTTCTTCGTTGAGGTTTTCGCGGGTTATCTCGTCGACCGCCCCGAATGGCTCGTCGAACAGGAAGACCGGCGGATTGAGCGTCAGTGTCCTGGCCACCGAGGTTCGCATTCGCATGCCCCCCGATAGCGACTTTGGATAGTGATTCTCAAAGCCTGTGAGTCCCACTAAGTCGATGGCGTCGGTTACGAGTTTCGTCAACTCTGCCTTGGGGATGTCGTGCAGTTGGCCCAGAAGTTCGACGTTCTGCCGCACTGTGCGCCACGGCATCAATGTGGCGTCTTGAAAGATGTATCCCAAACCGGTTCGGTCGACTTCGACCGAACCAGAAGTCGCTTCGAGTAGGCCTGACGCGATCTTCAACAGGGTCGATTTTCCACAGCCCGACGGACCGACAATCGTCACGAACTCGCCTTTGGCGACGCTAACGGAAACGTCGCGTAAGGCCTCGGTGCCGTCGGGGAAAACCATCCCGATGCCGTCGAATGCCAATGCCTTGGTAGCTGTGTCGGTATGCACCGCACCCCCTGGTCGGAAGAAGTATCGCTGACGAACTCTAGTTCGCAGGTCTATTCGCCGCATTTTTTGGGGCGTCATCCACCGGACCGATGAACATAGCATCATGACGGCAGCAACGAGCAAGGCTGAGCGGCGCCGTCTTTGCTCCGATCCGCACCGCCTGACGTCGAGGGCATGTGTTCCGAAGAGTTGGCCAAGGCCGCCGTTCGCGGTGATCGCTGCCTACTATTGGGTTAAATCGACGAGGCGAGGACACACCGAGATGGGTAAGTACTGGCTGTTAGACCGACACGGTGCCGAGGGTCCTTCGATCCTGGTCGAGACCGACGGCGGTATGCGCATCGTCGACGTGATGAGGTTTGGACCCGATGTCACCGAGCTCAAGGATCAACAAGAGATCTGGGACGACGTCGCCGGGCGGCTCGCGCCAACACTCAAACCGTTCATTTCCACCACGAAGCTCGACGAGGACGGCTGCGATGTTCACGCTGACCTGAGGCACCTTGGGTCTGGCCAGACTACCGCTGCTGGTCGCGGCCGGGGGAGTCGGTCAGTGGCAGGGGAAGGCCGAGCTTCGGGGGGCGCCAAACGAACTGGCGGCCGCGGCCGAGGTTAGTCCGACCGGCCGATCTAGCTCGATGCCTGACCCAATGCCGCACCCCGACGTCGTAGGGCGGTGGCAGTCGGCGAGTCAGGCTGTTCTGCGAAGTATGGACAACAAGTGGGCGTTGGTTACCTTCGTTGATGACGAGCCGATCTTTCAATCGTCGGTCGTGTGTTCGTGTGTTGGCGTTGGCCGGACTGAGTTCCACTGGATGCCTCAATCGTGGAAGTGGCTACATCGGGCCCGCGTCGATGCCCGGGTGCCCGGCTACCAATTCGACGGACAACTGAGACGGTCTGGGCCGCTAACGGTCGTCTTCCTTGGCGAGTTGCCGAAACAACTTGACCCCGATGGCAATGTCCCCGAGCCGGTACCTACCGACCTGGATCCGTACGATCTGGCCACTGCACTGTCGGCCGGTTCGATCTCGAGCTGGGTCGTTTGTTCCTTCGACGAGAACGGCAAGCTGGACGATCTCGGAGACCGACCAGCTCGCGCCTTAGCTGTGGATCCTGGCGACGACTCGTGGGTCCCGGAGCATTGGCGACAGGGCAACCACAGAATCAACGACGCGATTATGGGTACCGACGGAGTCACCCGCCTAGTGTCCGGAGAGCTCGCGGAACACGATCTAGGCACGCTCGCAGTGTTCCAGGTCCACGATCCGCGACGGGTAGAACCCTGGAGTCCGTTGCAACCGTGGATCGGCGAGTGACAGCTCGAAACCTTACGGTTCGTCACGAGGGTCCATGAGATGAACCAGCCACTCAGAACGGTCGGCGATTCCGCGATCGAGCGCTTTGTAGGTGTTCGCACTCAGATCAGAGGCCGACCGCTGCCCTCGATGGGCGCGTCGCTGATGCTCCTCGGGCTTAGCGGACGGTTTCTGGTTTGGGCAACGGCGCAGCGTGCATTGCTTGGGGCCCTTGGACATGTAGCGCTTGGCTCGCTGGTCGGCGTCATGGGCTTGTACCTGTTCGCGCTCGTTCTAGAGAGTGACGCCGTGATGGCGTTTAGGGGCAAGGTCCGAGCCGCCGTCGGAGGGCTGGCACTGGGCATAGGCGTATTGGTCACCGTTTCTGCCGTCGGTTCCGAAACTCCGAGCTTTGCCGCCTTCGGGCTTGTGCTCTCGCTGGTGTCGCTTGTGGCCCTAAGCCTGCCTCTCAGAGCGCTCGTCGAACGCGACCCGAGGTGGCCCCTCATCGGAGGTCTCATCACCTCGACTAGCGGGGTTCTGCTCGTGCTCGTCGGCGATTTCGTCGACAGAACATCAATCACAGGATTAGTGCTGTTTGTCCTAGGCACGCAGGCATACAGCCTCGGCGTGATTCCCTGGTTCGAACGATTCAGTCAGCACTACCAACTAGCTCGACGTTGGGGACTAGTCGCTCTTGTGGCCAGTGTCGTTCTCATTGTGGTTGGCGCGTTGATGTCGAGTCAGATGATTGTCCTGCCAGCGGCGCACTTGGCGATCGCGTCGCTGATTGTGTGCACCGCCGCGGTCCTCGATAGATCGCTCGCGGCCAAGGTGTCCTTGTTGTTCGCCGTCGGTGCCCTCGCTGGGGGTATCGCTTACGGAATCCTCTACTTCATCATGGACGATGCGGGCGTCTCTCTAGTCATCGCCGTAACAGCCGGTTCAATCGGTGCTTGGTTCGTGTTCCGGGGCGAAGGAATCATCGCCATCGTGTTGATCGGGTTCGTCGTCGTGTGGGGAATCGCCGATCGCACGACCGACACCGCTCTTGACCCGAATCCGGCCGCCGAGTCGCGGATCCTCGCACTCGGCGACTCGTTCATGTCTGGCGAAGGTGCTCCCGAGTTCTTTGCCGGGACCAACCGAGCGGGCGCGAACCGCAACGAATGCCGCCGTGCCCCTACTGCTTACGCGTATCTGGTGGCCCAACGGCTTGGTATGGGTCTCGACTTCTATGCCTGTTCGGCTGCCACGACAGATGACATACACAATGAGGCGCAGATGCCTGACTCGGCTCCCGACATCGTGGGCGGCAAGGCTCAGCTGGACAACCTGACTGATTTCTCCGACATCGACGTCGTCATTGTCAGCATTGGTGGCAACGACGCTGGTTTCGGCCGCATCGTCCAGGGCTGTCTTCTCCCAGGGAACTGTGCCGAACGAAGCGACGATTGGTTTGCCAATGTCGATGCGGCCAGCCCGAAGATCAAAGACGCCTACGCTGCGATCAGAGACGCCGTCGACAACACCCCCGTCGTCGCGATTCCTTACCCGAACCTCCTGGCTGACATACCGTGCAGCATGGTGCTAACCAGTGCCGAGCAGGAGTTTCTGGTGGAGCTGATCGCCAGACTCAACGGGGTGGTAGCCGATGCGGCCGCCGCCGCAGGTGTGCATCTATTCGAGCGAGCCAGCTCGGCGTTCGACGGTCGCACCCTGTGCGCTGACGATCCCGCGCCGAACTTTGTGCAGCTGAGCCCTGCTGGCGGCGGATTCTTCGATCGACTCTCGCCGGCGAACTGGGTTCACGGTTCGATGCACCCACGAGCTGATGGCCACGAGCTCATCGCAGAGAGGCTTGAGCCTTACCTCCGTGACCTGCTTATTGATGATGCCCTGGCCGAGAATCCTCAAGCTGATTCTGAGATCGCGACCGGCCTCGATGAGGCCAAGGCCAAGACTGAGGCTGAGTCGCAGGGAATCAGCGACGAGAAGTGGATCAGGGACCAGGTCTACGCCACGATCGGTCGGGCGCTGTTACCACTTGGTCTGTTGCTGTTGGCTGGGTGGATGGTGGCGTTAGGGCTCATCGAGACCAGGTTCGGACCAGCACAACTTCTCGACCCGAGAACGGATCGCCGTAACTCTGACGACTAGATCTAGTGAAACTGCTCTTTAACAGCGGGGCTCACTATTAAAGAAATCACCGATTCCCCTATTTAGGATGCTCTCGACTAGGGGCACCTGGTCGAGCGCAACGGTAGAGCCAGGGAACCTTCGGGCCAGAAGCCACACAACATCTCAGGAAGCGAGACGCGATGCAGTTTGGAATTCGGTTCGTCCAGTTTGTGGGGACGGTCGACGAGATCGTCGGTTACAGCGTTGCTGCCGATCAAGCGGGCATCGACTACATCTGGTTTCCCCACGACACCTTTATGCACAACACATGGGTGCTGTCATCGGTGGTGGCGGCCCAAACGACACGGGCCAAGATCGGCTCGGTTGGCATCAACGCCTACACATGCGATCCATCCGAGATTGCCTGCTACTTGGCAACCCTCGACCAGGTGTCGAATGGGCGGGCCGTGCTTGGTCTTGGGCTCCACACCCACGACATGGTCGAGTGGACAGGAATTGATGCCTCAACCTCGATCGCTCGCACACGCGAAGCAACGCACATCATCAGGGCACTGTTGCGTGGCGAGGTGGTCGACTTCGATGGCGACGAGTTCCACTGGACCGATCAGTGTTACTTGCGGTTCGAGCCACTTCGTTCCGAGATTCCGATCTACATCTGTGCGTTCGGCGAGCAGTACCTGAACTTGGCCGGCGAAATCGGCGATGGTGCTTTACCGATGATCACCCCACCGGCGTCGGCAGCTGACATGGTCGGGCCGATTCATCGCGGCATTGCGGCGGCTGGGCGATCGGTGGCCGACTTCGACATCTCGGGCTGTGCGTGGCTATCGCTAAGCGATGACGAACGAGTCGCCCAAGACGCCATGAGCGAGATGATCTCGTACTTCGGGCCGTACTTGGAAGATCACGCCTTGGCCAGAGTCGGGCTTTCGAGAGCGGACTTTTCTCCCATTCGGGCCGCTCTCGAAGCGAATGACTACGCGTTGGCTCAATCGTTGGTGACTACGGAGATGATGGCCCTTGGGCTGGTCGGGACCCCAAAGCAGGTGATCGCCCAGATCGAAGAATTGGCCGCAGCCGGAATCACTCACGTGAACCTCGGCGGGCCAATCGGGCCAGACATAGACGCCGCTATCCAGCTACTCGGCGACGAGGTCATGCCGTACTTCAAATAATGCCGGCGCGACTTCAGATAGTGCCGTCGCGACTAGTTGACGCGGGGAGCCATTCGCATGCCCGTGTGGGCGGTGTGGGATCGACCGTCATCGCCGAAGTCGAGGAACGTGATGCTCGTCTTGAGCTTGCTCGCCGGGTCGGCGAATAGGAACAGCGACTCGGTGACTGGTTCCAGGGCGACGGGCTCCAACGGCTTCATCACGGCCAGGATTGCTGGGAACCGGGCCGTCTTCGTGAGGATGAGACCTTCGGCGTTTGGCTCGATCACGAGGCGTTCGGCAAACCGCTCGTAGGTACCGGTGTAGCGATCCGGATCGATCGCGATCGACGGCGACGGGTCTATTAGCGGCGGTAGTTCGATGTCGCACAGTTCGCCGAGCACGTCGTTCATCACGAGTCGCGACAAGAGCGTATGGTCGCCGCCGTTGCTCAACAGCGACACACTGACGCTGGCGTCCGGCACGATGCGCAGCGATGCGAACTGGCCAACGGTCGCGCCGTCGTGACCGATGACTTCACGACCACTCCAGTCGAAACGCATCCAACCAAGCCCCCAACTGTCGGCCCTGCTTCCCTCTGGCGTGTGTAACTCGAGCTGTTGCATCTGATGCACCGAGTCGGAGGAAAGAACGTCACCGCCGCCATCGATGTGCGCGGCCGCAAACGTGAGTAGATCTCGCGCCTTGGCGAACGGCGTCGCGCCAGCCGGCCCGTTTGATTGGGGAAGGAACGGAATGGGCGCGACCATTGGCTTTCCGTTCTCGGGGTTGGCCACATGACCGATAGCGGCGCGGTAGTACAGCGCCCACTCTGGTTTGGTGTGAAGCGAATCGATGCCAAGTGGCTTCAACAGGTGTTTACGCAGAGCGCGGTCCCAGGTGGTGCCCCGAAGCTTCTCGATGATGCGGCCAGCCATGATGAAACCAGCGTTGCAATAGGAGAAACCGTTGCCAGGCTCGTGGAGTTGGCCGAGACCGAGGCAGGCCAGGACATAACGCTCGACAGCATCGTCGCCTCCGCCCGTGTCTTGGAAGAAGTCTCCATCCATGCCGCTCTGGTGCGTCAGCAGATGCCTTACAGTTATGGCCCCAGCGGCTTCGGTGTCGCCGAGGCCGAACTCGGGAAGGTAGGCGCGCACCAGCTTGTCGAGTTCGACCAAACCCTCGTCGACCAGCTGCATCATCAACGTGGTGGTGAAGACCTTGGTGACCGATCCGATCTGGAACACCGAGTCCGGAGTTGCTTCAACACCTGTGTCGATGTTGACAACACCGCTTGCGGTTTCGAACTGTTCGTTGCCGAACCGCACCGCGAGGCTGGCTCCCGGGGTGCCAGTTTCGTCGAGGTAGTTGGCGAACCTAGAAGGAAGGTCGGCGAGGCGTTCGGAGAGGGTCGACATGGCCGTCGAGTCGATCACATCGGCGGCAGCGTCACAACCTCGGCGGCAAGTGCGCGAGCTAACGAGCTACGACGATGTACCCGTCGCTCAGGCTGAGGAGGCCCGACGTGGGAACGTCTGGCATGGTGAGGCCGAATTGGTCCCGCCTGACTTCGCCGATCCACTTATCGTGCTGGTATTCGTGATTGATAACTGAGATGAGCAGGGTTTGAGCGACGTAACCAAGCTGTTCTGGTGCTCCGACCTGGCCTTCGACGATATTGCCGATGTGGAATCGAACTCTGTCGGCCACGTTGTGACGGTATTGGCGCAGCCTTACCGGCGAGGGAAGCTCGCCTCGGTTCTGTTCGGGTGTGGCCGAGTCCATCAACGCGTCTAGTTCGGGGTCTGGGCTCGGCTCGGCCGAGGTCAGGTTGCGCACCATGAAGTGAGCCACGGCTGGCTGATGACCGAGATGCCAACCTATAGCGCTCGCCTCATCGTTCGGCCGCCAGTCGACCTGCTCGGGCGTCAGGTCGTTCCACAGCGACTCGGTGTAGGCGAGGGCGCGCTCATACTCGGTTAACAGTGTGGCGATCGGGGGCAAATTCGTTGAGGTCATGATGCTGTTTCGGCCTCTCAGCCAGCCGCGGCGATGACGGCACCCAAAAGGACGCTTGCTCCGTTCTCGGCCTGCTGTGGTGAGATGTTCTCGGACTCGTTGTGTGAGACGCCGTTGTCGCAAGGAACGAAGATCATCGATGTCGGACCGTGCATGGCGAGGTAACAAGCGTCGTGGCCTGCGCCAGACACCATCTGGTGGTTGCTCATGGCGAGAGCGTCGACCGAAGCCTGAACATGATCGATGCAGCTCTGAGCAAAGGCAACCGGTGGCGAGCTCATGTCGACGGTCACTTCGATCTCTACGCCGGCCTCGGCCGCAACTTCTGTCACGCTTGCCCGCATCGACTCTTCGAGCTTGTCGAGCGTCGCCAGGTCTGGGTGACGAAGGTCGAGTGAGCAGGCCAAGGTGCCAGGCACAGTGTTGGGCGAGATGGGTTCCGACCGAAACTGGGCGAACGTGGCCCGCGCCCATGGCGCGTTCTCGGACGATGTTTCGTAGACCTTGGTGATGAGTTTCGCTATTGCCTTAGCTGGGTCGTGACGTACTTCCATCGGCGTTGGTCCGGCATGAGCTTCGGACCCGGTGATGTGGATTGTGTACCAACGGAACCCTTGCACTGCGGTCACTACGCCAATGTCGAGTTTTTCTGCCTCGAGGATTGGGCCTTGTTCGATGTGAAGCTCGAACGCGGCTGCGAACGGAACGGGCTTGGCTTTGCGTGCGCCTGCCCAACCGAGACGTTCAAGCTCGCCTTTTACGGTGAGGCCGTCGGCATCGGTGAAGGCGAGGGCTCGATCGAGCTCTAACCACTCAGCCCACACGCCCGAACCCATCATCGAAAACTGGAACCGCGACCCTTCCTCGTTGGTCCATACCACGAGGTCGATTGGGGCCTCGGTCTCGATGCCCTTGTCGTTGAGCGATTCGATGACTTCGAGCCCGCCCAGCACGCCAAACACGCCATCGAAACGCCCGCCCGTGGGCTGGGTGTCGAGGTGGCTGCCCATCATGACCGGGGGTAGATCGTTGTTCTTGCCAGGGCGGCGGACGAACAAATTGCCGATCTCGTCCGTTTCGGTGGTACATCCGGCGGCGGTGGCCCAGCCAATGAGCAGGTTCCGGCCGGCCGCATCCTCGTCGCTGATGGCCTGGCGATTGCTGCCGCCATTGACGGTGGCCCCAATCTCGGCCATCGCCATCAGTCGTTGCCAGAGCCGTTCCCCATTTACACGCATACCCCATTGTCCCAGATCGACCGCTGACTCCGCAGCTTTCGACCTGCCGCTTTCCCCTGCACCTCCGCAGCTTTCCGAAATTGAGGGTCTGAGCCACATCCAGTGTGGCCAATCACCTCAACTTGGGTGTCGGGAACGTTTGTGGGCGCGGAACGTTGGTGTGGGTAGCGGTGTGGTGTGGGCAGGGTTGTGGCATGTGTGTGGCGTTCTGTCGATTTGGTGCAGTATCAGTGTGTTTGACAGCTGTCGGCTGGCACGATGGGCGTTTGGCGACTACGGTGCGTAGCGTGATGTTGGATGGTGTGATGCGGTGGACCCGAGGGCGTCGCTTTGTCTTCGGGCCCTTGGTTGTGTCGCTGGTGGTGTTGTCGTCTTGTTCGAGCACCGATTCCGATGAGATCGTCGATCTAACCACAGCGCCCGCAGCCGCCGAAACCACGGTCGTGTCGACGGCGCCTGCGACAACTCAGCCAGCTACAACGACAGAGCCAACGTCCACAACCGTCGAGCCGTCATCGACCACAGCCGCCCAGACGACCACGTCGACCTCCGCTCCGGAAACCTCTCCCGCAGAAGACATTGAAGCCGAGCTGCTGCGCGTAATTGTGGGCGAACGCGAAGCCCTACTCGACGCGCTCCTGCACCCGATTGACGCCGAGGGTGGTCCGTTTGAACAGTGGTCCACTGCTGAACGTGTTCTAGAACTCGTGGATGCACTACAGGTGCGACTGGATACGGGGACGGCGGTGCAGCTTGGACCGGCAGAGGCCACCTCGATCATTGTCTTCGAACAAGCGGCGGCCGACTTGTTCGTCGTCGTCACTTGCACCACATCGGACAGCGTCGTCTACGACGTCGACACAGGCAGCATCATCGACGATGACACCCTCTACATGACTAGATCGGTGACTGTGGTTCGAGAAGGTCAGGAACTGCTCGTCGTTGGCCAGCGGCGCCTAAGCCAGAGTCTGGAGGTGCCATGCGATTGATACCCCTGGCTGTCGTGGCTATCTGTGTTCTCTGGCTCGATGCCGGGCCAGCACGAGCCGGAGTCGGGGACGGGGCCACAGAAGACGATCCCGTGGTTGAGGTTGGGGATGATGTTCGGACGTTGGATGCGCAGATTGAGGTGATTGTTTGGTCTGAAGGTGGGGTGGTGTCTTTGCCTGGGGTGTTTCCTCGGTGCAGTTGGCAGCGGGTGCGCGCTGGCGATTTGTTGTTGCCGAACGTTGATATTCCCGACCTCGATGTCGAGAAGTCCTTTCGGGTTGTGCGTGAGGGTGGTCGGGTCGAGTATTTGTATCTTCAGCGCTGTCTGTTCGCCGACGGTTCGCAGTCCGCCGACTACGTGCTGATCGAGGAGGGCAATCCGGCCGACACGGTTGCCGCGGCCCGAGTGAAGCTCATCGAACTCGCGCCAGAACCGGTTGGGGCGTTGTCGCCCACATTGGGTGTGAATCATCTCGTCGGGTTGGCTTCGTGGGTGTGGCTCGACGAACAACCCCAACCAGTCGTGGCGTCGGCTGAGATTCCTGGTCTTACTACTACAGCCACGGCGACGGCCTCGGCACTTACGGTGTCGCCTGGCGACGGAACCGAACCGTTCGACTGCGACCTCGACTCCCCGGCCTACTCACCAGACCTTGGCCGTGACGACGGTTGTGTCCACATGTTTGAGCTGGTGTCTGAGCGGTCGGCATCTGGTACTTGGGACATGACAATCGATTTGGTGTGGGACGTGACCTGGGTAAACAGCCTCGGCGAGTCCGGTACTGCTGACCCGATCATCACAACAGTCGTCTACCCGTTGACCGTCATCGAGCTCCAAGCCCGCATCATCGCCCCATAGCCCCTCGAAATCGATGACCCTGGCCACACCTGATGTAGCCCAGACCCTCAATTTCAGGACAACTGGGAACCGACGAAAACGTTCCGCGGAACGTTTTCGGGCCCTAGCCCGCCGCTGCCACCGACATCGCTGCGACTCCAGGTCTAGGCGCCCCAGGTTTCGTAGTTGCTCTTCAGACTCACCAGATCGGCAGCAACAATCTCTTCCAGCACGTTCATGTCGATATCGGCCAACTTGTTGATGTAAAGGCAACTCTTGCTGTGCTTGTGTTTTCCTAACCGACTCAGGGGTTCGCTGATGTCGTCGTAGCCGGGCATGATGTAGAGCACAAGGTTGGCCTTGCGAGGCGAGAATCCGATCATCAAGGAGTCGCCTTCTCGACCACTTTCGTACTTGTAGTGGTAGCGCCCAAATCCGATGATCGTTGGTCCCCACATTTTGGGAGCGAAACCGCTAACCCTGGTCATCATCTCGAGCAGGACCTCGGCGTCGGCCCGCCGGGTTGGGTGGTCGACTGCCGCGATGAAATCGGCAGGCCTCACTTTGGTTGGTTGGGTCTTGTTCTTGGCCACGTTTTTGGCTCCTGGTCAGCTTGCAATTACCTCGGCCAGCAGGTCTGCATCGACGCTTCCACCGCTGAGGATCGCCACGCTTCGGCCTCGTTGCGACACCGGAGTAGCGGCCGCAGCGGCGATCGATAGCGCTCCGGCTCCTTCCGATACTAGGCAGTTCTTGAGTGCCAAGGTGCGCATCATTGCCCTAACATCGGCTTCCGACACAAGAACCGCATCGTCAACGAGGTCGGCCAGCACTGGGAACATCTCTTCGGTCATGTACGGCACGGCGACGCCATCGCAGATCGTCTTGCAGCCAACGTCGACGGGTCGACCCGCAGCCAAGGCGGCGTGAAACCCAGCGCAGCCCTCTGGTTCGACGGCGACCACTCGAACATCGGGTCGTGCGGCCTTGATCGCGGCGCCAACCCCGGCCAGAAGACCTCCGCCGCCCACGGGGATGAACACGGTCTCAACCTCGGGGTAGTCGTCGATGATCTCGAGCCCCATCGATCCGTGTCCGATGGCTACGTTGGGCTCAGTCCACGGATGGATGAACGCGTAAGGCTCCTGCTCCCAGGCGTGTTCGCGCATGAATCGAAAGACCTCATCGGTGGGAACGAGAATCGGTTCGCCACCCATTGACACGACGGCGTCGATCTTTGTCTGGGGTGCCGATTCGGGCATTATCGCTCTGGCCGATACACCGAAGTAGCGGCCGACCCAGGCCACCGCTTGGGCCGTGTTTCCGGCGCTGACGGTGCTAAGGCCAGCCGATCTCTGATCTGGCGACATCTGGCTGGCAGCATGGAAAACTCCACGCAACTTGAACGAACCGATGGGTTGATGCACCTCGGCCTTCACCATGAGATCGTCGGCCCCGCCCCGGAACGGCACGAGTGGTGTGTGGACCGCCACCCCGCGCAGCCCGACGGCCGCGGCTCGCATCTCGTCGAGAGTCGGTGCTACGCGGGTCATGCTGGTCGATAATCGGAGGGCGGCATCGCCGCCAAGGTAGCTGCGTTCGCGTTGATGTAGTCGATGTCGGCCAGGTAGAGCCGGTCGTGACCCTCGTCGAGATGGCGGGCAAAGGCCGAACTGCCGTCAGCGGCCAGTTGTTGCATTGTGCCAACGAGGGTACGAAGCTCGCTGACCGCGAAGCGGAGAACTTGGTCGACTTGGTCGGTTCCGTAGGCAGCACAGAACAGGTGAAGTCGACGCCGCTGCTCGCCGAGGTCGTCCAACCAGCGTGCTTCTGCTGAGCACGAAATCGGTACCCAGCGGTACGCCGCGTAGCCAACGTCGCTTAGCCGCGGCCCCCAGTGAGCGGTGTCAAAGTCGAACACTCCGACCACCCGGCCAGCCTCGACACAGCAGTTGTAGGGAGCGAAGTCGCCGTGGCAAACGACCTCCGTTGGTCGCTCACCCGGCCGGAACCAGACATCGTCGGTGCTTGCAAGAAATGAAGCCGACGAGTCGTGTAGATGACGCAGCACTTCGGCCGCCGAGATAAGCGCCGAGTCGGTACGAAAGCTTGGCGCCAATGGATAGTTGGTCGTTTCGCCGGGAACAAACGTCAACGTCTCGTGAGTTGGATTCAAGTCGAGCGGCTTGGGACTGCCCACGAACCCCACATCGGCCAGGTGATTCAGTAGCCGATGCACTGTTGGCGTATAGACACCGGCGGGGCGCACGACTGTGTCGCCGATGCGGCGAATCCGATTCATGCCGCCAGCGAGCGCGGCTGGTTCAAGCGGGTCTAACCCTTTATCGCCGGACCGGCTAGCTGGCATCGAGGACCTGTTCTAGGGCATGGGATGCCTGGCGGATCATTCCAGGGTTCGTGTCCCAGTAGTAGGCGAGTGCCGACACCGCTTGGTACAGCGCCCAGCCGCGGCCTCGAAGCCACGACGCTTCGTCGGCGTTCAGTTCGGCGCGGAAGCGGTCGCGACTCGAACCGGCGAACACGTTCCACGCTGGTTGCAGGTCACAAGCCGGGTCGCCAACGTTGAGGCTGCCGAAATCGATCACCGCTGACAACCGGCCATCGAGCACGAGCAGGTTGCCGGGGAGCAGGTCGCCGTGGATCCAGGTCGCTTCGTCGTCCCAACCTGGTGCAGCCAACGACTCCTCCCATGACTCTGTGGTGGCGTCGGCATCGATGCGTGGCCCAAGCTCGGTGATGGATAGGCGAACCTGCGCATCGCATTCTGTGAGTGGACCGCCCCGTTTGTGAGGTGGACGAATCGGCGAGCCAGCGGTATCGATCTGACGCAGCGCGACGACGAATGCAGCTAAGTCCGTAGCAGCCTGATCGAGATCGTCGAGCGTGCCGTTGGCGTCGTCGCCCGCAAGCCACTCGTACACCGACCAGGCGAAAGGGTAGCCGTGGCCAGGCCGCCCCATCGCCAACTGCACCGGCAGTTCCAGCGGAAGGTGCGGCGCCAGTCGAGGCAGCCACTCGCCTTCCTTCGTCGCCTGTGCCGTGGCCCACTCGATACGAGGCATGCGCACCGAGAACTTGTCGCCGAGCCGATAGATGTCGTGATCGGTGCCGTATGAATCGACCAGATCGACGGACAGATCGGCCCACTCAGGTAACTGGTCGGCCAACAGCAACCGCACCAGATCGGGGCTGGTCGCGACTTCGTTTGCGTGCGTACGGATGCGTTTCATCGTGGTCATTGTTAACGAGCCTGCGTAGCGCGAACAACCGACTTTCGCTATCGGGCGAAGAGGTCGGACCGCCGACACGCGATTAGCCTGAGATAGTTGTGGCTATGACATGGATCGTCGGTCTGTCAATAGCGGCCCTCCAGCGGCTAATGACAGCCGGCCAAAGAACCTCGGTCGAGATCGTCGATGCCTACCTCGAACGTATTCGCGCCGTTGACTCGGCCCTCAACTCTGTTGTTGAAGCAAACCCCGACGCTCGCCAGATTGCCGCGGACTTGGACGTCGAACGTCGTAATGGCACTGTGCGCGGTCCGCTTCACGGAGTCCCGATCCTCATCAAGGAGAACATCGATACCGCCGACCAGATGTTGACAACCGCTGGTTCGTTGGCACTGACATCATCGAAACCGCTAAGCGACTCGGCGACGGCTTCCAATCTTCGAGCGGCGGGTGCAGTCATCCTTGGGAAGACCGCGATGAGCGAGTGGGCAAACTTCAGGTCGAGGGCCTCTACTAGCGGCTGGAGTGGTCGAGCGGGTCAGGTACACAACCCGTATTCGCTCGACCGGTCGCCTGGTGGTTCGAGTTCAGGGTCTGGCGTCGCGGCGTCGGCGTGTTTGGCAGCGGCCACGATCGGCACCGAGACCGATGGATCGATCGTTTCGCCGGCAACCGCAAATGGAGTGGTAGGCCTCAAGCCGACGGTCGGGCTAACCAGCCGTAGTGGGGTGGTACCGATATCTAGTTCCCAGGACACGATCGGACCGTTGGCTCGTTCGGTGGCTGACGCCGCGGTCGTACTCACAGCAATAGCGGGCCCCGACCAAAGCGATCAGGCAACCAACGGGGTCGAGGTGCACGACTACAGCGCCTGTGTCGATGACGACGGCCTTCGAGGTGCCCGTATCGGTGTGGCCCGAAAGCTGTTCGGGTTCTCGGCTCATGCCGACAGAGCAGTCGAGAATGCTCTGGAAACAATGCGGGCGGCAGGGGCGATTCTGGTTGAAATCGAGACCCTCGTCGTCGACAAAGAACTTGAAGCCGCCGAAGGAGTGGTGTTGCTGCAAGAGTTTAGGGTGGGGCTGAATGAGTACCTGGCTACGCGTTCGCCGGGCTCGCCACGGTCGCTGGCCGAGGTGATCGAGTTCAACGTGAACAATGCCGATGTCGAGCTTCAGCACTTCGGCCAGGGTGTACTCGAGGCGTCCGAGGCGACCGGTCCCACGACCCAAAGGCGCTACCTCGAGGCGCTGGCCACCATTGCCAAGTTGGCGAGAACCCAAGGCCTAGATCGGGCGTTCGACCAACACGACGTCGACGTGATTGTGGCGCCCACCGGTGCGCCGTCCCCACCGATCGACCTCGTCAACGGAGACCGCCACATTGGCGGATCGGCCACTCTCGCAGCAACAGCTGGTTACCCGCTCATCTCCGTGCCGGCCACACTCGTTGCGGGTTTGCCGGTCGGCATCACGTTCATGGGCAGAGCGTGGAGCGAACCGGTCCTGATCAAGTTGGCATCAGGGTTCGAGGCCGCCCGCGGCCCACTGCCGGCGCCGAATATCTAGACGATCAAAACGCGCTCGCGCTACAGCAGCGCGGTAACGGCCGATCGGTGCTCGTCCAGCTCGGTGGATAGTTCGTCGTGCGACACGTTCAGATCGAGGGCGTCGAGTAACTCGTCGAGGTTCCCGACTGGTTCCGAGCAGCTAACCGCACCGGCTTGCTCGGCGAGAGCGATGCCAGCTCGAACCGTCAGCGACATCGCCGACGCCCCAGTCGAAGGGTCGGTATTGTGTTCGCGTATCGCTGAGGTGAGCGTCGTTGGAAGCCCGAGGTGGTCGAGCACTTCGGCCGCTACATCGTCGTGTCCAAAACCGAAAACGGCGTGCTCTTCTGCCAGGCTTGAGAATCCGGACTCGTTCTGAGCGGCTTGGAATCGGTCTGGCTCAGCGCTAACCATCATGACGATTCCGAGGTCGTGCATCAAGGCAATGGCCCAAGCATCGCGAACCTTGTTGCCGACCCGCGAGGCGATGACCGCCGCACCGGCCGCGCGGGCAACCGAGTGTTCGAAGTAGCCGGCGGGCAGTTCGGCATTGTCTGGCTTCATGGCAAACAGACGCAGTGTGGCCACATTGCGAACCATGCTGAGGCCAAGGACTCGAACCGCGTCCCATACGTTGGATGATTCGCGTCTGGCGCCGATGAACGCAATGTTGGCTAGCGTGAGAATCTTGCTCACAAGGATCGCGTCGGCCGAAACGAGTTCGATGATGTCGTCGTGCTCAGCATCGGAATCGTCCAGCAGCTCCATCAGCTTCGTGGTGTACGCGGTGGTCTCAGCTGCGATGAGCGAACAGCCGAGGTAGAGCTCGACATCGACGTCGGCACGTTCGAGTTGGCTGGACATGAACTTCAATCGGACATAACGGTTCATATCTGAGCGTGTCATCAAGTTTGGACATAACAACTGACTTTCTCTCCACCAATTCGAACGACATCGTTGGAATTTGGGTAGCTGCCTGCCACACTCGAAAGATGGCTATCACCGAAGACGCTGCACCAGTTACCGACACCGCCGTCGCGGGCGAGTTCGGCGATTCCGAGCTTGACTGGGGCGATGCCGACGAGGTTCTGACGTGCGGGATTGAGAATCCAGACGAGTGCGAAGCCTGCACCTGAGACGACAGATTTGTCTGGCCTGCCCTGCCCTGCCAGACCGCCTGCTCTAACGTCGCTCGAGGCGGTTAACCACGCGCCCGAGATCGTGGTCGGCTGCTGCGGTGTGCATTCGGGTTAGCATCGAGTCGAACAGCGCCGCGCTGGTCTCGTCGGGAGCGTCGATGTTGGCCAGGTTGTTGGACAACATTGCCATCCACCAAAGAATCGATTCGGCGTAGTCGTCCCGAACGTGAGTAAGTTCAGATTCATCAACACCTGATTCGCGCAGGGTGCTGATGTACCGATCGAGTAGTTCTGCTTCGTTGCGGCGGCGACCCTCGATGCTGATGCTTGTGGTGGCGAAGAAAGCGAGATCGGTCGCGCCACCGGTGCGCATTGCGGTCTGCCAGTCGATCATGTGGACTTGGCCGTGGGGCCCGAATAGGAGATTGCCAAGTCGGTAGTCGGCGTGGGCAACGGTCATTGGATGCGAGGACAGTTCGGTGAGCCACGCGGGAACGTGGCGAATGAAGCGCCGGGTCCAGTCGGTGGTTTCGTCAGACAACAGGTGGCCGAACCGGTCAACGAAGCGGTCGATGTTGGCAGCCATCGACGCCGACAGGCCCTGGCCAGTGTTGCTTCGATTGATGCCTGGCATCCAATCGACCTGCCCACTGGGGTCTTGGCCCCACCAATGGGCTTGGAATCTAGCCAGGGCCTCGACCGCAGCGTTGGCCTCATCGTCGGTTGCCCCTACCACCTGGTCGCGAGTCTCGGCGGGAGACAGATCGTCGAGCACGATAACGGAGCGTTCGCCGTCGATGGCCTGGTACCAGCACCTCGGAACCGAGACTGCTTCTGGCAATTGGGACGCCAGATCGCGGTAGAAACGGGCCTCACGAACCCAAACGTTGAGCAACCTGCCTACGGCTAGCGCACCCTGGTTTGAGGGCGGGATCTTCACCACGAACGATGTCGGGCCATCACCGTTGCGATAGGTAACGCTGAGGCGAGCAAGGGCACCCAGAAACGCGACGCCCTGACCGATCCGATCGCATCGAAACGTTTCGATTTCAACGTCCAACCCAGTCGATGACAACGCTTCGGTTAGCCAACTGGCGTCGATGGCGCCAAGGCTCTCGGGCACGCCGGGCCCTCTCCCACCGGGCACGTTCACGACGGCGGTGCGGGCAGGCCCGAATCGGCGTGATCGGAAAGTTTCGACGGAATCCATTGGCCAAGGCGTTCGCGGAGTTCGTCTGCGGCCTCAGTGAGGAGGTGGCCGGCGCCGTCGAGCAGCACGAGTTCGCCCGTGCCCGCGAGCATCCTGACCATCTCGCTGGCCATGTGCGGAAGTATCTGATCATGGTCGCCGTGGAGCAGAAGTAGGGGAGTTTCGCCAATCTGTTCGGCGGCCTCGCAGCCGGCTGATTGGGTCGACAACAACACGATCCCGGCGCAGTGATCGCGGAACGCAATGCCGGCGTTCAGGGCAACCGCGCCACCGAAGCTGTGGCCCATCGTGATGAAACGGGTTGCGCCAGAACGGGTGCAGAGGTCGGCCGCGGCGGCCAGATCGTGCATACACATTCCGAGATCGTTCGGTTTGCGGTAGCCGACCCTTACCGTGCCGATTCCGGCTTCTGCGTAGGTCTCGGCGAGATCGAAGTAGAGGCCTTCGGCCGGGCCGAGCACTCCTCCCATCGCCCCTCCGCACATGAGCACAACGTCGGCCGCGTCGAGCGGACCGTGGCGAAACAACGAGAGCAGCCCCGACATCGTGTAGATCTCGGTGGTCGCCGTATCATTAAAAAAAAAAAGGGGGGGGGGGGG
>CAZMUM010000041.1:0-45269 GCA_964569385.1 uncultured Acidimicrobiales bacterium | reverse complement strand
TGAGCGTGATGTCGATATTGTTCGTGACGGTGTCGGCACCAAGTTCTAGAACGGCGGCTTCGGCCAACGTGGCGGCATCGCCCCAATAGTGGTCGCCCGAAGTGGGATCGCCACGATAGCTGACAACATAACTTCCAGGCTGAAGTCCGAACACTGTCCAACGTCCGAGAACGTCGGTTCTCGCGTGTTGTACGGGGGCTCCGTCGGACGATTCGACAAGGACGTTCGAGTTTGCAATTCCAGCGCCGTCGATACCGGTGAGCGTTCCAGAAACAACGGCCCCCAGCTGAACCACGATGGTCACCGAGTGCTCCGAACCAGGGTCGATCTGCATCCTTTGGGCCGCCTCGAAAGAGTCGGCGCCTTCGAACCAATGCTGTAGATAGCGGCCGAATCGGTCCGATACGCTAAGCGTGACGGTGTCCGGTTGCCGTACGAAGAACGTCCACAGACCGTTGGTATCGGTTTGCCTTTTGGTTGAACCGCAGCAGCCCGAACCTCGCAACGTGACGTCGATGTTCGCGATTGGCCGACCGGCCGTGTCAACCACGTGCACGTCGATCCGCCCTTGTTTGAGGACCGCAGTGTCGAGCCCCAGTCGGCGCTCGGCTGTGGTCAGAGCAATTGTTCCACCCGACTGACCATCGGCTGGAATGTAGGTAGTGCTGTGAACCTGGGCCCGATCCGTGATGGTGATCAGATAGTCACCCGCAACGAGACCCCGAATCTCGTAACGGCCGTCGGAATCGGTCTCAACAGTCTCGTTCGCGGCTTTGACGAGCAGGCCTTCGATCGGTTCGCCAGCCTCGTCGACGATCCGCCCACCCAACGACGCAGCATCCACGAGCTGGGCGTCGATGCCTGTTACGACTTCTCCGAGTGTGACGGGTATGAGAGTGCGACCTACGAAGCCAACGTCGTCGTCGTAGGCCTCCGATGCGTACCGTTCGTCTGGGTCCTCGAAGAAGACATTGGTGAGCCCGGCCCGAAGGCCGCTAATGGTGTATTGGCCGCTTGAGTTCGTCTTGACCGGATGCGCCGATGATGCCCAAACCTGGATTCCCTCGATCGGTTCGCCGGCCGAATCGGTGACTGTCCCAGAGATTGAGCCGTAAGCGACCATGACTGCGTCGATGCCGTCGACGGCGATGCCGAAGGTAGAGGTGACCAGCGTGGGTTCGTCGATACCCAAGCTTGCGTCTACATACGACGTAGTGACGTATCGCCGAGTTTGGTTGCTGAATACAACCTCGTATGAGCCGGTGTCGACCCTAGCCAGGATGTAGCTACCGTCGGCACTGGTGAGGGTGGTGTGGTCGTAGCCGGCCGATACCCGGATTCCTGCGATCGGTTCTCCGCTCTCGTTGGTTACGCGTCCGCTAATGGAACCTCGCCGCTCGAGCGTGGTGTCGATGACCAGATGATCTCCTGCCTCGTACCGCAGTTCCGTCCCACGGTTAAGACTGTTGAAATCTCGAAACTCTGGAATGTGAAGCTCGCTGTACCACTCGCTCGCGAAGTCGCGGGCCCACGTGGGCTGGGGAACGTCGGGTGGAAGGGGGTTAATCGGAGCCCGTGAAGGAGAGGTCTCAAAGAACAGTCTGTAGTTCTGATCAACCCTCGGGCTGAACGTCCAGTACCCGTCTGGGCCGGTGATGTATTCGTCGAGGGAGCCGAACTGCGCAGGGTTCAGTTTCACTCGCACTCTGGGGATTGGCTCTCCTTCTGCATCGGTCACGACTCCCGAAATCGACCCGACGTCGAGTGTCATCTCGACTCCCGCCGTGGTGGCGCCGCCGCTAACGTTCACGGGTGTCGAACTTGCGGCGTCGCTACCGTTTGGGTACCAGACGGGAGCTTCGAGGGAGGGGTGTGAGACGACAAGGTAGTAGTCACCGTCGGCTAACCCTTCGAACGAAACGAAAGCACCGTCGGCGCCAGGTTGCGTCACGACTTCGGACGAGTAACCCGAGTCGGCGCGAACGAAAGTGATCGCGACCCGCGAGATCGGTTCCCTGCGAGTGTCGAGGACCGTTCCGGCGATGCGGCCTGGGCCATAGAACGTTGGTTTCGCCTCGGCGGTGTGGTTGACGATTGTCCCGCGGCCGAGCTCGACGACAACCTCGGCAACGGTGTGCGTCTGACCTAAGATCGATCTCGGCTGAAAGACAACGTTGTGAACGCCGGGTTGGAGGCCGTCGATGCGGTAGCCCCCATCGGCTGTAGTCACGTTACTGCGGCCTCCCGCTCTGACCGTACTCGACGTTTCGGAGGAGAACTCGTTGATGAACACACCCTCGATCCACCCGAGTCGCTGAAGCGACGCATCGATCCCGATGACCGCTTGGCCGTTCGACAGCTCGATTGAGGCGGCTGACTCGAGTTCGGCCTGGTCGTCGTTCCACTCGTCTACGTACGCGAACCCTGAGAAACCGACCCGATAGCTGCCGGGCTCGACCTCACTGAAGCTGTAGATACCCGATTCGTCCGGGGTGACCGTGGAGACGACGCTTCCGGCGTAGTCGAAGAGGCTGACTGAGATATCAAAGACCGCGAGGCCAGCGGTATCGGTAACGGTGCCAGAGATCGAACCGGGCTCGCCCGTCGAGGCTGGCGCCGGATCGGCTGCCGCATTATGAGGAATCGCGAATGTTGCCGCCATGACTAACAAAGCGACAACCGCCGTCGTGCTCCGGTGGAGTTGAGACGGTTGGCGAGCGGGACTTGTTTTGTTCTGAGCGGGCGACACGGGTAACCACCTGAGGTAGAAGTCTTCCTAGCCAGTCGGTCAGCGCCGGGTGCCATTAACCGGCTCGGCCTACTGGACGAATGTGGCGGCTCGACCTACTGGACGAATGTGATCGTAAAGCGGGCGCCGCCGAGGGGGCTGTCGCCGCAGACAACTTCGCCGCCATGAGCTTTGGCTATCTGACGGGCGATGGCCAGGCCAAGCCCTGCGCCTCCGCTGGCGCGGTCGCGGGCATCGTCGAGCCTGGCGAAACGGTCGAAAATCGACTCACGATCTTCGTTGGGAATGCCGGGTCCGTTGTCGTCGACGTGAACAACGCCAAATCCGTCGATTGAGGTGAGCGACACTTCAACAGCGCTGCCGCCGTGGTGGACGGCGTTGTCGACAAGGTTCCGGATGGCCCGACGGGCAAGTTCTGAGTTTCCGCGCACCCGTTGCGGAGCCGAAATGTGCGTCGTGATTCGGTCGTGGCGGTCGCACTCGGTCAGAACAATCTCGTCAAGGTCGACATCGTCGCCGAGCTCAGGGGTTGCCTCATCGAGTTTGCTCAGGGCCAACAGATCGGCAATCAGCGCGCCGAGGTGCTGCTGTTCGCCCAGAACAGACTTGGCCGTCGCAACCCAGTCAGCTTCATCAGGGTTGGCAAGGGCCACATCGAGCTGGGCCTGGCTGGCCGCAACCGGGCTTCGCAGTTCGTGAGAGGCATCGGCGACGAGCTGATGGCGGCTGTTCTGGGCATCTTCGAGCCGTTGCAGCATGCCGTTGATCGTGGCTGCGACAGCGTTGATCTCGTCGTTAGCGGCGTGCACTGGAACACGTTCATGGATGTTCGTCGAGGTGATCTTGCTGGCCTGGCCGATGATTGCTCCAACGGGCCGAAGAGCGCGACTTGTAGCCAGCCATGTGATCAAGGCAACAACACCGACTAATAGCGGTACCGCTATCCACAGCAACTGTCGAAAGGTGTCGAGGCTATCGGTGACTGGTCGAAGCGGAATCGAAACCCCGACCGCTACTGTCGAAGCATCTGTCAGCCTGAGCGTCTGGGCCACAGCCACAACATCGTCGTCTCGGTCGATGCTTGTCGGTTCGCCTACTGGTTCGGGACCAAACGACAGCAAAATTTCTTCGCCGGTCGGATCGACCAGGACACCCGTGTCAGGGTCGACCCCGCCGATGAGGGGGATGAGGGGCAGGCTATTGCCGGCACCTTGATCGGCGAACGGGCGAACGTTGACGAACCCGCCAGTGTCGACAGGATCGCCGATTTCTCCAGGAGTCGAGGTCAGTGGTTCGGCGAATCCGGCGTCGAAGTCCGCGAAGATGGCGTTGAAATAGGAGAGTTCGTCGATCTCGGAACCCTGATCGTCGAGGTAGAAGAACTGCGTGGTTAGATCAGACTCGACAATGCCAACCGTCGCGATGCCGCCGTAGATCGAGTCGAGGTAGTTGGCGAGAACTCCCTCGGCGCTCGATCGGGTGTCGTCGATTAGTCGATTTTCGACGGAGTCGAGAACCACGAACGCGGTAAGGGTCAATGCCGCGGCGAACACTATGGTCACGAATGCGGTCAGTCGGGCTCTCAACCCCATTGTGTTGCCATCAGTTCACTATCCGGTATCCGACGCCGCGGACTGTTTCGATTGGGCTCGTGCCGTCGGGTCGGCTGATCTTCTTTCGTAGGTATCCGACATAGACGTCGACCACGTTCGACGCGCCTTCATAGGCCGAACCCCAAACGTGGGTCCGCAGTTGGTCGCGAGTGAGCGGTAGCCCAGCTGAGAGGGCCAACGATTCGAGCAAGGAAAACTCGCGGCGCGTCAACGCGACGGTGTCACCGCCCCACAGACAGGTTCGAGATCGGGTATTGATGCTCAATTGACCCACATTGAGCGAAGAATCGACAGCAGGAGTATTTCGCCGCAACATGGCCCTGATTCGGGCGACTAGAACGACAAAGCTGAACGGTTTGGTGAGGTAATCATCGGCCCCTAGGTCCAGACCCTCAGCTTCGTCGAGTTCGCCGTGTTTGGCTGTCAGCATCAGGATCGGGGTCGCGATGGCCTCGCCTCGCAGGGTTCGGCAGATCTCATAGCCATTCATCGCTGGCAACATGATGTCGAGCACGATGGCGTCGTAGGCGAACTCTCGTGCTCTCCATAGACCAGTGAGGCCGTCGGTGGCCGTGTCGACGTCGAATCCCTCGGCTACGAGCCCTCGTTCGAGCGCGTCGATCATCGTCGGATTGTCTTCAACGACGAGGATGCGCATTGGGTCAGTATCGGGCCTTGGTGATGAGACTTTGATGAGAACACATCGTGAGAGCCATCTCATCTGATCTCACCAGTCTCTCATGGCTTCTTAGCCACAATCGCAGCGTCGGACACAGAGTTCGATGTACGAATAGGAGATTCCTAATGTCCAGGTCCTCAATCAGACCCCAACTCGCCGCGGCAGCAGTGGCTGTCGGCTTAGCCTTGACGGCCTGCGGAGGCGACTCCGACGGGGCCGCCGCCAACGGAATCGCCTCCGCTACCGAGATCTCAGTTGCTGCAACATCTGACGACACCGACGAATCGACTACCACCGACCCAGATGCCCCCGATAACGCCGAAGACGCCTTTGCGCTGTTCGACCAATGCATGACCGATGCCGGCTTCGACTTCGCCACCGATTCCGGGGGTGCCGAGGGCGGGATAACCCTGGGCGATTCGGTGTCTGGTGGCTCGGCCGAGGTCGACCCCCAGGGTGGGCCAGCATCGATAGGCGAGTTCGACTTCGACGCCTTCGAAGCGGCGAACGTTGAGTGCGAAGTGCACCTCCAGGGCGTCGATGTCGGTTTTGATCTGTCACCCGAACAAGAGGCGGCGCTTTCCGACGCCCAACTAGAGTTCACCGACTGCATGAGAGACCTCGGCGTCGATGTAGCTGAATTCGAAGACGGAGCAGGTGACGGATTGGCCATCGTCGAGGGCGGCGAGGCTGAGACTGACCCACAGACCGGGCTGCCATCATTCGCTGACGACGATTTCGACTTCGAGAAGTTCGAGGAGGCATCGCAAGAGTGTTCTGCCGTGTTCGACAAATACGCAGTACTTGACGGGCTCTTTGGCGGCGAAACATCATGAAGCGCCGAACTCACTGGCTGATAGCGGCCTCCACTCTGGTGTTGATAGGAGCAGGAGTTGTGGCTTCAGGCTCAGAAATACTCGCCCAATCCGACGACGAACAGGTTCCAGCAGAGACATTGGTCGATTCGTTGGCGCTGGCGTCATTTGACACTGCGACTGTGCGCCGAGGAGATCTCACCGCCGAGAAGGAGTTCAACGCATCGATCAGTTTCGGTGACGAGTGGACCGTCACCTCCGACGCGACTGGTCTGATCACCGCACAACGCGACATTGGCGAAACGGTCGGGTTCGGCGGCGAGCTCATCAGGGTTAACAACGCCCCGCTCACCCTGGCTGAGGGCTCGATGCCGATGTATCGCACTCTCCAAAAGGTTGACACCCGAGGCCGCGATGAGTTCGGAAACCGTCTGAAGCTGATGACCGGCCCCGACGTCGAACAGCTTCAGAGGTTCCTGCTCGACAGTGGATTCGACGCCGAAGGCAAACTTGTTGTCGACGGCGAGTTCGGACCCAGCACCGAGAGAGCTGTCAAGGCTTGGCAACAAGACGTTGGCCATCCAATCTCGGGTCTGGTTAACAGCTCGCAACTGGTGTTTAGTGCCGACCCGGTTCGCATCGCGTCGGCCTCGCGGATCGGTTCCCGGTTCGAGAGCCTGACCGTGAGTCGAGAGGCAGCAGACATCCTGGTCGACACCTCGAATCGAGACCGAAGCGCCCTCATCGTCGGCGGATCAGTCAAGATAGAACTTGCCGACGGCACCGCGGTCGAGGGCACGGTCACCAAACAAGAACAGGTGACCGTGGCCGACGGCTCGCGGGTGTGGCGGACCACAATCGGTGCTCCCAGGTCGCTTCCGACCGATACGTCAACCGTCACTGTCGGAGTTGTAGAAACCGTGGCCAGCGATGTGTTCATTGTTCCGGTCGGGTCGCTACTGGCCTTAGGCGAGGGCGGGTTTGGCGTCGAGGTTGTCGACGATGCCGGTCAGACTGCGATTGTCGCCGTTACCGTTGGCGAGGTTCTTGATGGGCAGGCCGAGATCGATGGGCCGATCGAAGTTGGAGCGAAAGTCGTGGTGGCGCAGTGAGCGTTCCAACTGAGGAGAACCAAGTAGTAGCCCCACATGAGCAAGCCAATGGCCGAGCGCCTGTGCTCGAGCTGGTGTCGGTCACGAAGCTCTACGGCACGGCGTCGCCGGTACGTGCCCTTGACGACGTATCGCTGGCCGTGGGTCAGGGCGAGTTCGTGGCCGTGGTTGGTGCGTCGGGGTCTGGGAAGTCGACACTGATGAACATCATCGGCACTCTGGACCGTCCGACATCAGGCCAGGTCCTAATCGAAGGGACCGCAGCCAACAAATTGTCCGATACTCGTCTGGCCGGGTTACGTTCGGCCCGTATCGGGTTCGTGTTCCAGCAATTCCACCTGCTGGAGGGGATCGACGTAGTCAACAACGTTGCCACCGGCCTCCTATACCGAGGTGTGTCGAAGCGCCAGCGGCGTTCGTTGGCCACCGATGCCCTGGAACGAGTCGGGCTTGGGCATCGAATCAACCACAAACCTCCGCAACTCTCGGGCGGTGAGCGTCAACGGGTGGCGATTGCCAGGGCCATCGTGGGCGACCCCGCGATCGTGTTAGCCGACGAACCCACAGGCAACCTGGACAGCTCGACATCGGCTGAGATCGTTGCCCTGCTGGAGGAGCTGAACAACGACGGAGCCACCATCATCGTGATTACTCACGACCGCGACATCGCAGCTCGCATGGCCAGAAAGGTCTCGCTTGACGACGGCAAGATTGTCGGCGACGAGCGGTTCGACAGAACCGATTCAGCTACGGGGATGGGTTCGGCATGAGGAGCGGAGCCGGGTCCGACTCATCGACCAAGCATCGATCCAAGATGTTGGCCAGAGACGCCATCACTACAGGCACTCATGGCCTGCGGAGCCGAAAAGGACGCACCCTGCTGACCGCTCTCGGAATCGCTATCGGCATAGCGTCGATGGTGGCCGTAATCGGTATCTCTAGTTCGAGCAAAGCCAACCTGATCGCCGAAATCGACAAGATCGGCACGAACCTGCTGCAGATTCAGCCAGGCAGCAGCGTCCTTGGTGACGCCGCTACACTCCCGGTCGAGTCGCCGGCGATGGTGCGCAGAATTGGCCCTGTGCTTCAAGCATCGTCGGTTTCGCGCCTCCAGACTGAGGTTCAAAGAAGCGAGTTTGCCGACGACAACAACGGCCTCGATGTGTTGGCAACCGAGCCTCAGCTTCTAGCCACTCTTGAAGGGTCGCTGGTCCACGGACGATTCCTCGACGACTTAACGGCCACGCTGCCCACAGTGGTGCTCGGTTCCGTGGCCGCTGAACGGCTCGGCATCCTCGACCTTAGTGAAGGCCCCGTGGTCGATGTTGCTGGGGTTCGATTTGCCGTGATTGGGATTCTGCATCCAGTGGATCTCAACCCAGATATCGATCGGGCAGTGCTCATTGGCAACGTAGCGGCCGAGGAGTTTCTTGGTGCCGAGATCGTGCCAACGGCGATATATCTTCGCACTGATCCCGAACTGGTCGAGGCCGTTCGCCAAGTGTTGCCCCGAACAGTCAACCCGGCCGATCCCAACGAAGTATCCGTGTCAAGGCCATCGGACGCTCTGGAGGCCAGAGCCCAAGTCGACGAGAACCTACAGCGTCTCCTGTTGGGCCTCGGGGCCGTGGCTCTAGTTGTTGGAGGTGTAGGCATCGCCAATGTGATGGTCATCTCAGTGCTCGAGCGCAGGGGCGAGATTGGCCTGCGTCGGGCCCTTGGTGCCACCCGGCGCCATATCGCGAGCCAGTTCGTGCTTGAGTCGGCCAGCCTGGCAACCCTCGGGGGAGTCATTGGCTGTGTTCTTGGATCGGCGGTGACCTACGTCTATGCCAACAATCAAGGTTGGTTGGTCGATATTCCGGTCCAATCATTGGCTGCTGGTGTTGGGGCCGCTCTCATCCTGGGGGCCATTGCTGGCCTGTACCCGGCGATTCGAGCCGCACTGCTCGACCCCGCCGACGCAGTTCGACCGATGTAGGCGATTCTGGCGTTTGGCTTCGGCCTCGTTTGGCCCAAATGGACGTACTGTTGGGTAGTCAGCACAAACGTTACTGGGACGCCAGGGAACGTTTGCTGGTTGGGGAGGGAGTACGCATCGAAATGAAGCGCCATATCGTCGTCGACGACGGCGATTTCCCCGAGGACCCTAACTTCGACCCGGAGTCGCTGGCCACGTGCGCGTACTGGCGTTGCGGCGAGTTGTTCGAACGCCGATCGGCCAACCACCGATACTGCCGCAAGGCCTGCCGCAGCCGACAGAAGAAATGGCAACGATCCCAGGAGCGTAAGGCCGCTAAGCGAGGTTAAGAGGCCGAGCCGGTGGCCCGAGCGGCCCGATCAGCACCGCGAATCGAGAGCCGGAGGCCGTCCCGGGCGAACACTAGCGGTGCCACACGAAGCACTGCTGGTAGCTCCTTGTGGGCCGGGTTCGGTGATGAGATCAGTACGACTGGTTTGTGGGTAATGGCATAACGCTTGTTGCGGTCTTTGGTGACGCCTTCTATGAAGGTGCAATCCATCTCGACGTTGACACCGGGCCCGCCAATGCGTTCTCGGTCCGGTCGTACCATGATCCGCCGCAGTTTGTGCATCGATGCCCACGCCCTGGCTTTGATGCGACCGCGGACGCTTCTGGAGGCATGGAGGCATGGAGGCATGGAGGCATGGAGGCATGGAGGCATGGAGGCGACCGTTCTTGGCACTCGGCTGCTGCTACGGTTGAGCCGCAGTAGGTACGGTGCCTACAGTTTAGGACTCTTTGATGGGAGAGAATGGTGAAGCAGATTCTGTTTAGTGGTTTGATTTTGGGTCTGGTAGTCGGGGGGGGGTCTAAGCCCGGTTTCAGCCCAAGAGTTGCCCTCCGAACCTGCGGTCGTTGTCAGCTCGGTAGAGGTTGCACCTGCGGTTGATGTTTCGACGATGCTGGGGTTGATGTACGGAGATAGTATCGACGTTCGGCGGTCGGGTGCTCTTGATTCGTCGCTCCGGTTGGCTGATGAGCTACGGGCGGTTGGTAGCAGTTTTCGACCGGACGGGCGGGTGACGCTGGAAGTTCCGCTGTTTGATGACCTGAGCGCGAAACTGGAGGCACAACTTGTCGATGGTGTGTCACTCGAAACGGTTTCGTTGGTCGGAGTCGCGGTATTGAGCGATGGGCGAAAGGGCTGGTTCTCGGTCGGGGTTTCGGCCGATCAAGTCGCAATGAGTATCGTTCTCGATGGTACGGGCGAGGGTAGCAGCAACTCGATCTTTCGGGTCGAAACGGTGGGGGCGGAAAGGTCACTGCTGGTCGCCGAGGTCGACCCGTCAACTTTCCCTCAGACTCGAGAGGCCGAAGTTCCTTCGCCAAAAGAAGCCGACAATAGGAACCGCTCAGCGCTCGAAACGGCCTTGCAACCAGTAAACCAGCTTTCCACCGGTGGGCCTGGGTCGCCGAAGATTGATTTGTTGATTGCCTACGATTCTTCCGCGATCCAAGAAATCGCCGGCTACTCCGGATATTTACTAAATGGATCTTGGGGTGCAGGTCGACACAAGTTTATGGCGTTGTCAATGCCTGAGGTCGGGTTGATGAACTTCGGTATGCAGAACTCCCAGGTCCCGGCCCGTATCAAGATTCTCGGCTATTACCAGTCCGACACCAACTATCCGGGTACGACAGTGGTGGCTGCGCCAGGGGATTTACAAGACACTACCGATGGGATTCTTGACGACGTTCCTGTCGAGCGTGACCGCCTCGGCGCTGACCTTGTGATGTTCATAACGAACACTGACGGTGCCGGCGCGGGGCTTGGATTTACGCTCGACAACAACGGCCTCGCCGATAGCAGCTTTGCCTACGCAGCCGCAGATTCCAGCTGTTTCTGGGGCTGTACATATATCTTCGCCCACGAACTCGGTCACGTGTTCGGGAACGGACACTCGGCCAACGCTAACGATGGCCCAGGCTTTTCCGACTACTCGCGTGCCCGGGCCGACTTCCCAGCCAAGCGTGTGACCATCAACGCTAGCAACGAGGGCTGCCCAGATTGTGTTCGGGTGCTTTACTACTCGAACCCAGCCGTCTCATTCGCTGGGTGGACAACTGGGGCTGCGGATGAGGACAACGCCCGCACTATGCGCGATCAGATGTATGCGCTTGCCAATTATCGGGTCGCTCAGACGGCGGTGGTTGGCATTGCTTCGTTCACGACCAACACTCTGAAGTTCTGGACAGCGACCGGGTTTGCCGATCTGATTGCCCACGGCGGTGCCCCATTCCATGGCGATGCCTCTGACGTCGCCTTAAGCGGGTCTGTAGTCGATATAGAAGACAACGACCCGTGGGGTGGCTACTGGATGGTGACCGATGACGGGCAGATATTGAACTTCGGTGCCGCCGACTTCGGCGACCCCTCGAACCTGAATCTGAGTCAGCCAGTTGTGGCAATGAGTAACTCCACCAACTCGGGATACTGGCTCGTTGCCAAGGACGGCGGAATTTTCGCTTACGGCTCGGCCGGCTACTACGGCTCGCTCCCTGCGCTGGGTATATCGGTGACCAATATTGTAGATATCGTCGCCCGCCCCCAGGGCAACGGATACTGGCTACTGGGGTCCGACGGTGGCGTCTTCTCATTCGGAGCTGCCGGCTTCTACGGCTCCCTACCAGGACTTGGGTTGTCGATATCGGACGCGGTCTCAATAGAGGTAAACAAAACCGGCAACGGCTACTGGATTGTGCGCTCCAACGGATCGGTATATAGCTTCGGAGCTGCCCCCTTCAGAGGCAGCCTCTCGACTTCGAACGTCGTCGAAATCGATCGATACGGATCGTCAAACAACTACCGTATCGTCCGCAACGACGGATCAGTAGCTCGATGCACCGGGTCTTGCTCATGGCTTTGACGTCTGCACGTTCGGTGGTGGTGTCGTGGTTCGTAGTTGGGTTACTTCTGGTTTCGCTGGTCGTCTACCCCAGCAGTAGCGGTGCTATACAACCCGACGACGAGGTACCTGTTGGGGTGGTCGGCAGTGCTGGGTCTTGGGTGTTCCACACCGATGGCATCGTATATTTCTTGCCACCCACTGAGCATGCATACCTGAGGGAGGAGGTGTTTGATCTTGACATGTTTGGTCTTAGAGCACCCATAGTCGACGCATCAAAGTTCGGTGAAGGTGCAATCGGTGTCGCTACCGACGGAGGGGTATTCGCCCTGTTCGGGGCGAACTACCACGGCTCAATACCCGAACTTGGGGTCAGCACCGCCGAACCAATCGACGCTCTAGGAATCGTCCCAGACGTCGACGGCTACTGGTTAGCCGGACAAGACGGCGGCGTTTTCGCCTTTGGAGACGCCACCTTCTACGGTTCACTGCCAGGGCTAGGGGTCAGGCCAAGCGCTCATATTGTCGACATCGTCCCCACCGCAACAGGAACCGGATACTGGCTACTCGGCGCCGATGGCAGCATCTATGCGTTCGGTGACGCCCAATATCGCGGCGGGCTCCCGGAAATGGGCATCGCCACCACCGAAGCCGTCGGCCTAGTAGCGTTCGAAAACGGCTACCGCATCATCGAAAAATGGGGTCGAGACACCAGCTTCGGTGACGTACCAACCATCCTTGTCTTCTACCAGGGAACGGAAGGACCCATGAACGATGTCGACCCCACCGGACTAGGCGGATACTGGGTCCTAGAACCCACCGGGCGCCAGATCGGATTCGGACCTCGCGACTGCACCGGACTCTCCGTCCGCTGCTGACCACACACCATGCCCCGCACACACCCACCCGCGGTTGCCCAACAACCACTCCCAACCAACCACCGGAGACTGTCTCACTACGTGACCATCTCCGCCCAGAATTAGATGTCGCACCCCGCTCTCGTGGTGTGTCGCAGCGTGGCCTACTGATTCAGCGAATATCGATGGTCAGTTCGGTGTGAGCTCGCCAAAGCGAGTCCTCGACCGCCTGCGGCGTCTCGCTGGCGCCGTATAAGAACCCGAGGTCGCGGTCTGCATCGGGCAGAACCCCAGACCACCCACAGGCAGAAACGAATGGCCCTTGACGAAGTACGGACCGTCCATCGGGTTGGGCTTGTCGAACAGGGCGAGAACCTCGAGTTGGCCGTCAACGAGCAGACCTTCCAGCGCGACATTGGGGCCAGGCACAAAGGCCTCAACCAGGAGAGGGTCGCCTGGGTCACTTCCGGCTTCGTCCACGATGGCACGGACCCGAGCCACCGTTTCATCGACACATGAGATCTCGTCGACTCAGATGACACCGTTACGGTCCGCAGACCATTCTGGCCGACGCAGTTCTTACGATCACAAACAAGGCTCTCAATAAGATCCTCGACATTCAGTCCACCGAACCCGATGGCGATGATCTCGCTCTAGAAATTCGGATCGTTGGGGTCAACGGTGCCAACTTCACTTACAAGACGGCATTGATTGGGCTCAAGGACCTCGACCCTACGGATCGCCGCGAGGTTCACGGCACGCTGACCGTGGCCATCTCCGCAGACTCCATCGGGAACCTCAACGGTTCCGTTCTCGACGTTAACCGTGACCTTCGCCTGTTGTAGGAGCCGGTAGAAGAGTTTGCACAGACCAGGCAGTAGTTGCGACCGATGCGCCTCGTTCTGGCGTATGGTCGGAGCCATGCCAACCCCGCACATTGAAGCCCCAGACGGCGCGTTTGCTCCAGTCGTGCTGATGCCAGGCGATCCGCTGCGAGCAACCCACATAGCCGAGAACTATCTCGACGACGCGGTTCGGATCACCAACGTGCGCGCCGCCGCCGGGTTCACCGGGAGCTGGGAAGGTGTACCTGTCTCGGTCATGACCTCCGGCATGGGTGCTCCGTCGGCCGCGATCTACGTAACCGAGCTGATCCGCCACTACAACGTTAAGCGTCTCATCCGCGTCGGCACGGCTGGTGTCTATTCGCCCGATATAGCGTTGCGGTCGATCGTTGCGGCTTCCGACGTGATCTCAAACAGCTGCATTCCCGAGGCTCTGCTTGGGCCGGACCCCGAGATTGTTTGTTCGCCCGCTCTCCTCACGTCAGCCCAAACAGCAGCGTCCGAGCTCGGGTTCGAACTCCACACCGGCACCATCTACACCTCCGACATCTTCTATGACCCCGATGAAGGTCTGAACCAGCGGATGGCCGATGCCGGTGTTCTCGGAGTCGAAATGGAGGCAGCAGCAATTTACTCGATCGCCGCGGCCGAAGGGGTCGACGCCTTGGCCCTGATCACCATGACCGACCATCTGGTCACTGGCGAACGACTAAGCAGCCAAGACCGCCAGACATCTCTAGATGAGATGATTCGATTGTCCCTTCGCACCGCCGTGATCGATAGCGCTAGCTACGGGGTGCCTCGCTAGCTATCTACCTCGCTCTGCTCATGGTTCGTGGGGTCGTGATCATCGGTAACGCGCCAGTTGCTTGGCCTCACTGGGTTCTCGTCTGGGTCGAAGTCCGGGTTCGGCTGCACCACGACGGCGGTCACCATTCCAAACATGCCTTCTTCGCGTTCGACGTGAGTAAGGATGTGGCAGTGCCAAGCCCAGGTGCCGGCATCGTCAGCTCTGAACATCACGGTGTAGCGCTCGCCGGGTGCGACATTGACGGTGTCGGCCCAGTACGGCTGCTGAAGGGGAATGCCATCCTTTGCGTACACAAGCTGAGGGAACTGGTGCAGGTGCATGGGGTGAACCTGGAAGCCTTCGTTGAAGTAACTGACGCTTACCCAGTCGCCTTCGCTGATGACCACCGGTTCGGTTGCCGGAAAGCTCTTGCCGTTCAGGCTGAAGCCAATCGTGCCAGCATCGTTAAGGACCATGGGCATGTCGACCACGAACTCGAGGTCTTCTGGAATAGTGACGCCGCTGATGGTCTCGCCGTAGGGAACCGGGTTTTCGCCGATACGGATCACTCCAAGCATGCCGTTCACCACCTGTATCTGGCCACCAGAGTGGGCGTGATACATCCCAATGGCGTCATCGTCAACGGTGAACTCGTAGGTGAATGTCCCGCCGTTGGCTTCGATGATGTCCTGGGTCAGGGGAGCAACTCCGTCCATGTCATTCGGGGTACGGACACCATGCCAATGCACATCAGTGCCCATAGGTAGCTTGTTCAGGACTCGAACCTGGATCTTGTCGCCGCGATCGAGCAGGAACTGCGGGCCTGGTACGACACCGTTGTAGGTCCAAGCATCGACGAAGTTTCCTGGCTCGATTTCCCACTTCACTATCTCGGCCGTTAGGTCGAAGACCTTGGTACCGTCGGCGAGGACTTCGGTCGGCTCCAACACCGGGTTGCCCAAGCCTTCAGTCTCGGCGGGGAAGGCAAGCATCGACTCGAGCATCGCGGCGTCGAGCGCTTCCCAATCCTTCTCTTCGTTGGTTGCGGCCGCAGGCTGAGCGCCAACCGAGTCACCAGTGACCGTGAGAGTGGTCTTCATACCAGCTGTCTCGTGACCCGGAATCTCGCAGAAAACGGTGTAGCTGCCTGGGTCGAGCCGGCCAAGTTCGAGCACGTCCGACTGGCCCGGGTTGACGTCGTCGCCAATGAGGTCGAGCTCGCGAACAGCAACGTTGTGGACGATTCCGCCCTTGTTGATGCTCGCCAACGTAATGTCGCCGGCGGGGGCCACGAGGTTGCCATCAATAGCGAACTCGGTGAGGTCAAGCTGAATCGTCGTTGCGGGTACGGTCGATGACGCACCGTCAGATCCGCTGCCGGTGCTGCCGTCGTCATTGAAGGCAAGGGCGACGACTGCGACGCCGACAAAGCCGACCACAACTATTGCAGCTAGTCCGAGTAGTAACGCTAGGACCCAACCAGCGCCTGGTCCTTTGTCTGGAGGGTCACTCGGGGCAGGGGGCGGCATGGGTACTTGACTATTCGTCATGGGAATTCCTGGGTTAGGGGGGCACCTAAGAGTCTGCCGTCTTCCCCGGTTACGGGT
This sequence comes from uncultured Acidimicrobiales bacterium, assembly GCA_964569385.1. Taxonomy (GTDB): domain Bacteria; phylum Actinomycetota; class Acidimicrobiia; order Acidimicrobiales; family Poriferisodalaceae; genus JAADHX01. Next base: position 29,333 of record CAZMUM010000041.1, on the reverse strand, counting down.
AGGGACCAAGGTCCCAAGTTCGGCCGTGATCTATGTCACTGGCTCCATTTGACTACCCAAGACCAGCGAAGAAGTCGGCCAGCGCGATGTTAGTCTCAGCGGGGCGTTCCTGTTGAACCCAGTGGCCGGCGTCGTCGACGATTGTTTTGGCGCGGAAGTCGCTAAAGCCGCCGTCGACCGCCTCGAAGAGGTCCATCCCCGGCACGAAGTGTCGAACAATGTCGTTTTCGCCGCCAATGAAACATGCAGGATGACTGATGATTGGATCAGCCAACAGATGAAGCTCCTGGCCATCGAGTATCTGGGCCCGATACCGATTAAAGGCACCCTGGGTCCCGCCCATCGTCAGGGCCGCGATGGTCGGCTCGGTTACTTCAGTCGTCATCCAGGAGGGAGCTGGGTCTGGGTCGATCATCCCATCTAAGAAAGCGTGCGAAGCGGGTGCATCGGCGAGCCACAGATCTCTTGAAGCATCGCCGCTGGCGGCGAAATACACCTTACGAACAGCAGCACCGATGTCGGCTTCGAATGCCGCCTCGGCAACACCTGGCTCCTGGAAGTACCGCATGTAGAAGAACTTGTCGGCGTAGATGAGGTTCCACAGCTCCATCGGATCACCCTCGGATGCTGGCGAGTATGGAACGCTTAACCCGGCGACCGCTCTCACCGTCTGTGGATGTAGGCGCGCGGTTTGCCAGGCGATGGGCGCACCCCAATCGTGGCCGACGATGATGGCGGGCATGCTGGGCGACAGTTGTGCGATCACCGCCGCGGCGTCGGCTGCCAGTTCGGTGATGCGGTAGGCGGCGATCTCGGCCGGTTTGGAGCTACCGCCGTATCCCCGGACATCCATCGCGGCCACGTGGAAACCTCTTTCGACAAAATACGTCATTTGGTTTCGCCACGAAGCCCATGTTTCTGGAAAGCCGTGCACGAAAAGCACGAGAGGCGACGCCTGATCGCCAGCGAGCGCAACATTCAGGTCAATGGGTCCGTGGTCATCGCTGATGCGGCGTACCTCGACGAAGTCAAATGTCATCTGACCATCCTGGCATGAACGAAGGCCTAGCTGACGCTAGACACCACCGCAAGGCCGAAAGCGACGCCGATGAACACGACCGTCATCATCCCCACTATACGAGTGGCCGTCGGGTCGATGATGTTGGTGCCATCGGTGAGTCGCCCGTGAAGGTCTTCGTAGCGCTGTCCTGTCCACACAAGGAATGCAGCGGCGGTGATGGTTTGAATCAGGCCCCCAGCGGCGATCGCCCACACCTCTTCTTGGCTGGCGAAACGAGTTACCAGAACGCCCATCACCATCATCGAAATCGCCGTTCGTTCCCAGGCCAGCGCGGTACGTTCGTGCTGAAGTCCGTTGTCGATCACGTGGCCCCAAGGCCGGACGCGGACGCGCGGGCGGGGGAGGCTGCGGGCGCGTTTCAAAGTTCACCGATCACAAACAACAACGCCACCGTTACGCCCATAACCGCAGTGCCGATCGCCAGCAGCATAGGCAGTCGTGATATCGGCAACGGGTGGCCCTGGCGAATCGACCGCTCGTTGGCGGCCCAACGTCGATATGACGTAGCCGCGGTCATAAAGCTGAGGCCAAGCAGCATCATTCCGAGTATCTCCTGGCCGTAGAAGTTCTCAACGAGCGAAATGGCGCCAAGGCCGCCGGCGGCGAGTGCAAGAGCCGTACGGATCCAGGCCAGAAAGGTGCGTTCGTTGGCCAGCGTGAACCGATAGTCGGGGTCCTCACCAAACAGGCGGGGATCCGATTTCGATACTCGTTGGCGCATTGGATTCAATCCTTGTGTACTTGGCCTTGGCAAAGGATCGCATACTCTATTCGGCCAACGTGTCACGGGCCGCTTCGCCGGGCACCACAGATCGGGATTCCAGATGACATCTGAGTTCATACCAAGCACCGACTGCCTCATCGAGCGCAACGCGGCGTACGCGGCCGATTTCAAAGATTCGACGCTTCAGGTTGCACCGTCGCGACAGATGGCAGTAGTGGCGTGTATGGACGCCCGCATCGACACGTACAAGGTACTGGGGCTCGCAAACGGTGAGGCCCACATCATTCGTAACGCTGGAGGGGTTGTTACCGACGACGTGATTCGATCTTTGTGTTTGTCTCAGCGAATGATGGGTACGACCGAAATTGTGCTGGTTCATCACACCGACTGTGGGCTGCACAACGCCGACGAGGCTACGCTTCAAGCCGAGCTTGAGGCCGAACTTGGGGTCAAGCCGTCGTGGTCGCTTGAGGCGTTCGCCGATCCGTTCGAAGACATCAGGCAGTCGATGCAACGAATCATGATGACGCCGTTCATTCCTCACAAAGACCACGTGCGCGGGTTTGTCTACGACGTGCAGAATGGTTTGCTGTCAGAGGTCGAACTGCCCGCGTAACACGGTGGTTGTTCCGCGTTCGGCGGTGTCACAGCTCAATCTGGCAACGGATGAGGGTGCCGAGGTTGGGCCGGACGACGTCGGCGATGATCTTGAGATGAGCCGGGTGCTTCGAGTAGGTCTCGTACCCCGAAATTGAGTCGAACTCGGCGATCAACGCCAGATCGGCTGTCCCTTCGCCTAACCCGAGATCGGCGCCCATCTCGTACCGCTTGATCTCCGGTATCTGGGCTGGAAGTGCGCTAAGCGCCTCGACAATTGCGGCCGCGGCCACGGCCGCATCGACATTGTCGGCAAAGGTCATCAAAACATGGTGGCGAATCATCACCGGAGACTACCCCAAGCCGAAATTGATGAATCTAGCTACACCTGGCGTGGCCGAAGTCATCAACTTGGGTGGGTTGTCTCGAAACCGAGAGTGTCCCACCGGCGTGAGACACTGTGCTCGCTTCCTTCCTAGGCCAACTCTCGGCCCACAGTGGCGAGTAAACAGTACGGAAGCCAACCATGGGAAGCGAAGCGCAGGCGGCCATTTTCAGGGCCAATCACGGCGTTGTTACGCGAGAACAAGCTCGAGCCAGCGGCCTTACCAACCGTCAAATCGACTGTCGGGTCAGTACGGGCGAGTGGGTTCGGGTCTATCCCGCCGTCTATCGTCACGCCGCAATTGCTCCGACTTGGTACAGCGAAATGCTCGCTGCGTGTCATTCAGTTGGCGGGATTGCCAGCCACCGCTCGGCGGCGTACCTACACGAGTTCGAAGGGTTCAGACCAACTAGGCGCGAGCTAGTCGTGGCCCACGGCCAACGTCGACGACACAGGGGTGTGACGGTTCACCAATCGACGCAGATGGGGTCGTTCGAGGTCGTGAATCGGATTCCGTGCACCGGGCTGCTGCGAACCGTGATCGACCTTGGTGCCGTTGTGTCAAGAACCTCGGTTTGCGATGTTGTCGATGAACTGCTCCGAACGCGGCGTACCACATTGACCGAACTGAACACCCTGCTGCGTCAAGATGGGGCTCGTGGCCGATCTGGTACCGCCGCGTTGCGCCACTCGCTCGGTGGGCGAGGCGAGAAATTCCCGGTTCCACTTAGCTCTTGGAGTCGAAGGTTTTCGGATTTGCTGACCGGTGGCGGTCTCAAACCGCCTGCGTGTGAGTATCGGATCGTCGACGCTGCTGGCCAGTTACTGGCCCAGGTCGATCTGGCCTATCCGGAACACAACGTGGCTATCGAGCTCGACAGCGTCAGATGGCACATGAACCGCAGCTCGTTCGCTAGTGATCGTCAGCGCTGGAACCGTCTGATGCTGGCGGGCTGGAGCGTGCTCGTCTTTACCTGGTCCGACTACAAGAATCGGGTTCCTCAGGTGCTCGACGAGGTTCGGCGGGCGCTAGCAGCCGCCACACCCAAGTTGAGGTGATTAGCCACGCCTCATGTGGCTCGGATCCTCAATTTCGGGTAGATCGCTGCGATAGCGGCGGCGTTGTCGCCTTCGGGCCACCGTTAGTTGGCCGCCGTGCCAAACTCGCTAATGCGAGTGTTCCAGAAACCCGCCTAGCCCAGCCAACCAGAGGACAACCGCGAATATGGCGGCGCCGAGCAGCACGTTTCGCATTGACCGCCGGCCAAGTTCGGTGTTGTGAACAGCGGGAAGGGTGTCGACCGTTGCGACGTAGACGAATGTTCCCGCCGAGAACAGTAGCGCCAGCGCAATCAGGCCTGAATCGGCGCCGTCCAGCACCAGAAACGAGACGAGCATAGTGATCGGCGTCGCGGCAGAGAAGGCGACCACGCTTTGCAAAGCGCGACTAGGCGAGTGGTCCTCGTGAAGGGTGAAAACTCCGAGGCTAAACGCTGCCGGCACTCGATGAATGAGCACTGCGACGGCGATGACAGCCGAGAACGCAGTGTCGCCGGCCGCGGCCGCGGATCCGATCGCCACGCCGTCGGCCATAGCGTGAGCCGACAGTCCTAGCACTAGGGACCGGGCCGACGTTGGGTGGTGAACGTGTCCGTGGCCATGGCCTTCGGCATGGTCGTGGTGCTCTTCGTGGATATCGTGGCCGACGCCGAGACCCTCGAGCACGAGCATGGTGAGGAATCCGACCAGCACAGCCCCGCCGAGGACCCAAGGTTCGTAAACGAATGCTTCGTTGCCCGAACCGCTTGAGGCCGCAACCTCAAACCCTTCAGGTATGACAACCACTAACGCCGAAGCAAGGAGTAGACCCGCTGCGACGCCGGTTATGTCCGACATCTGGGCGTTGGTGAGGCGGCTACCGAGTAGACGCGGGCTGAGCCCCGCAAGCAGGGACAGGACCAGTATCAGTAGCGCGAGCAGAACCAGGAGCACGGACGACGAGGTTACCGATCGAAATTCGAGTTGAGCTGCGGTCGAGGATCTAGGTGAGCCTGGCCAGAGTGGCTCGGGTTTCGGCGAGCTCGTCGTCGTTGCCAAACGGACTAGCGACAACGGTGGTGGCACCGGCGTCGCTGAATCTCTGAAGGCCAGCGCCAACTTGTGAAGCGTCGCCGATCAGAGCTAGATCGGCCGGCCCGTCAAATCCCTCGCGGTCGAGCATGGCCCGATACGACGGCAGCTGACCGTAGATCGCATACTCTTTGGCGGCTCGATCGCGGGCAGCCTCGACATTGTTCGTGACACAAACCGGAACCGCACTGATTACCTGGGGCTGGTTTCGGCCAGCCGCCTCGGCCGCGTTGTTGATAGTTGGCGCTGTAAGCGCAGCGATGGTCTTGGGACCTGTCATCCAGGTCACGGTGCCATCGGCCAGCTTGCCAGCAAGCTTCAGCATCTGTTCGCCGAGCGCTGCGATGAGAACTGGCGGCGCAGTGGCCCGAACACCGATCTCGCCTCGACCCGTGAGCAGCTCACCGCCGTACGACACCGCCTGATCGTGCAGGAGTGGCATCAGGACCTTCAGATAGTCACTCATGTGGCGCACGGGGCGGTCAAATGACATGCCCCACATGCCCTCGACGACGGGCTTGTGCGAGAGCCCAATCCCTAGGTCGAGTCGTCCGCCGCTCACCTGGCTCACAGTGAGCGCCTGTTGGGCCAGCGCCATCGGGTGCCGCGGATAGGTTGGGACCACCGCCGTGCCGATCCGAATGTCGGGTACGGACTGGCTGATAACAGCAATGGCTGTGAGGGCGTCCAGACCGAAGATCTGTGGCGTCCAATACGACGAGTACCCCTCGGCGGCGGCCGCAGCTATGTCGGCCTTGAGCCCTGCGACGGTGTCGGCTGAGCCAAACAGTGCGATGTTCATGGATGATCCTTCGTCGTTTGAAACCGGTCTGGACGCCTGGGTGGTTCGAACAGACCTACACCGTCACCGGGAAACGTACGCTGGCGTGTGTTTCCCGGTGACAGTTGTGGTAGGGAGCGTTGTCGTTCGAAACGGAGCGAGAGGAGATGTCTTGTTCTTAGGCGTTTGCGTTGAGGGCTGAGTAGGGGAGCCACGTTTGGGCGTCGAAGTCGTAGAGCTTGCAGGTGCGGGTGGCTCGGCGATAGTCGCTAAGCCTGATCGGGCGCTGTTCGACGTAGTCGGGAAAGCTCTCGGCGATGGCGCTAGCGGCCAACTTGAGACGATAACAAGGGATGCCCATATCGACGTGATGGGGTAGATGCACCATGATCGAATGAAACACGAGGTCGAACCCTGGTGGACCCCACAGAATCGTGGTGCCTTCGACTTGGCCCCGGAATCGATTCCATTCGCGCCGTTTCCACCAGCGAATCTCGGGCGAGATGTGGTGGACATACACGACCCAGCCAATGCACTGGGTGAACCCAAGGAATGGCACGACCACGATCTTGACCCAGAGCCAGATGCCGCCGAGGCCGCTGAGCGCCAGCAATATACCTAACACGACGACGGCGAAGCCGATGACCAGCGCCTTGTCGCGACGCATCTTGGTGCGCCATCGTGCCGGGGGCGGAAATCGCATCATCTTGTTCCACCACACGTTGCGAAGGTAGTAGGTGCCAGCGCCGAAGAAGCTCCATTCGATCTTGTGGAGAGCGCGCCCGAACCTGCCTAGTTCTCCGTATTGGACGACGGTCAGCGGATGCCAAACAAAGTCGACACCCTCTTTGAGGGTGTGGCCGTGATGCACCCGGTTGTGCCCGTAGATCCATAGCTCGACGGCGTGCAACGACGGCAGCATGGTCACCCTGGAGAACAGGGCATTGAGGCGACTAGAGGCGAACAGCGCGCCGTGTGCGGCGTCGTGCCCGAGTACGAAAAGGGCCGCAACAATTACGCCTGAGGCGATCCACAGCGGAACCAGCAACAGCGGATTGTTGGTTGAAAGCAGTCCCCAAATGACGAGCCCGTATAGAGCGAAGTCGCGCCCGATGAGCCCGAAGGCCCGGTAGTTCGATTGCTCGTAGGCCTCAGCAGGAATGATGTCTAGAACAGGCTTGAGCCCGGTGGGCGCGTCCTTCGCTGGTACACCGGTGATAACGGGGTCGATGTCGGTGCTCGTCACACTGCCTACGTTAGCTGGGTTCGGATCGATCGCGCCCATCGAGCCGGTCAGGACCTGCACAAGTCGCAGCGGGTTGATCAGCCCAAGAACTCATCACTGCCTAGGTCCGAAATTGTTGTTGTGTAACGGTTGAACATTGTCTCTATAAGTTCTCGGCCACGCTCGTTGAGGGTCTCAAGGTCGATGTCCAGCGCGCCAGTAACCAAATAGCCGAGTAGTACCAGACCACACGCTCGGTAGTCCTCGCGACACTGGGTCAAGCTGTAGTCGGCGACCCCGTTGGCTAGCAGTACCGCGTGGTAGCCCTCGACTAGAGCGTCCTGGTGCTCACGCCGCCACTCTGGCGCGAAGTTCCCGCCGAGGAAGTAGACGACGTCCCACATTGGGTTGGCCTTGAAAGGGAGCTGCCAATCCAGCACTGCGAATGAATCGACGCCAGGATCATCGCCAAACATCATGTTGTCGAGGCGATAGTCGCCATGGATGAAGGTGTGGGGAAGTCTGCCTACTCCCGCGGCCATCATGGCCTCGTAGTTCTCGCCGCCGCGGTCGGCCAGGGCTTCGATCTCGGGTGTAACCAGGTAGGCGAATTCTTCGTGAAACTTCTCGAGCGACCCCAGGTATGCGCCCTTCAGAATATCGACGTAGGCGCCATCGGTGGCTGGCAGCCACGACGACATCTCCTCGAGCCGAGGGTGCGACCACCAGCGCGCGTGCAACTTAGCTGCCGTGGACAACGCACTCTCGGCTTCGGCCAACGAACACGATGCCAGCTGATCACCTGGTCTCATGGGAGCGAGATCCTCGAGCAACAGCATGAAGTCGGTGCCATTTGCGCTGTAGTTGTGGAAACACTCCGGGATTCGAATGCGAATGTCGGGCGCAACTTCGCGGAAGAAGCCTGATTCCTTTTCGTAGAACCCAAGCATCAACCCAATCGACTTGAAGCCCTCGTTAGTCGTTGGCGACTTGGCGATCATCGATGTCGTCGACGATGCGCTCGGAGCGTCGTATGTCAGTGTCAGCCTGGCGACCTCGCCTAGAAACCCGACCCCCTCACCGATCACCTCGGCCTCGACGCCGATGACGGTTGCGCCGCCTCGAACGTCGTCGCTGAGCACGTTGTTGAGCCATTCGGCGGTGATCTGGGAAGTGTCCAGCGCCGCTGTAGTCATCGTTCTACTTCCACAGCCGATCGCAGATATCGAGCCAGAGTTGTGTTGTCAACCGAAGCGACTCGGTGTCGATGCGTTCGTTGTGACCGTGGAAACGGTTCAGGAATTCCTCGAGAGGAACCTTGTTGCTTAGCAAGCCGGCACCGTAGGCCTCAACGCCGCGACGACGAAAGAATCGGGCATCGGTCCCGCCGGTTACGAGGCTTGGAATGACCTTGGCATCGGGGTATGCAACCCGCACAGAGTCGCCGATGGCGTCCCACATTGGGGTGTCTGTCGAGCTGAACGGGGCTCCATCAGGCAGTTCGTCGAAGACTCGGGTGATGTCGACCGAAGGCATCAGGTCTGGGCCAATGATTTCGGCTAGATATCTGTCGACGTCGTCCTGGGTGTCGCCGGGGAGAATGCGGATGTCGACCGACAGGGTCGCCTTGTCGGGAACCGTGTTGAACTTGTCGCCGCTGCGCAACATGTTTGGGCTGAAACTCATGTGGCAACAAGAGTGCAAGTTTCGGGCCAGCCCCGGTGGCAACTGGGCCAGAGCATCGTCGATTTGGGCCGGGTCGAGCAGGCGAGTTTCGGTGGCTTCGTCGAGCCCGAGCGCCCGTACCCGATCGGCGAACATCTCGTCGAGGTTTGGCGCAACATCGAACGCTTTGAGCCTGGCCACGATTCCGGCGGCCTTGATGAGCGCATTGTCGGTGGCGTACGGCATTGACCCATGCCCAGGGGTGCCGTGAACGGTGATTCGGCGGCCGGCCGACTGCTTCTCGCCTGTTGTCATCAGAACTGACGTGCCGTCGCGGCCAAACGAAGGTGTGCCTCCATACTCGGTTAGCACGTAGTCGCAGCGGACAAGATCCCAGTAGTCTTCGACGATTGGTTTGGCGCCGTAAATCCCGCCTGCCTCCTCATCGGCCACTGCGAAGTAGATGAGGTCGCCCGGGTATCGCTTCCCTGATCTGACGATTTCTCGGAACGCCACGGCCATGGAAGCTGTGAGGTTCAACATGTCGACCGCGCCCCGACCCCAAACCTCGCTCACGCCGCTGGAGTCGGTTATCAGTTCACCGCCAAACGGATCGTTGCTCCAGCCATCGGGGCTAACCGGTACGACATCGGTATGACCCATCAGACAAAGGTCGGGCGCATCGGCGTCGGTGCCGCTATAGCGGGCCACCAGCGAGCTACGGCCTGGCAGGATCTCGATCATCTCAAAATCGACATCGAGGCCTTCAAGCTCGTCTCGAAGCAGTATCGCGTTGTTGTCCTCGTGGCCTGACTCGGGGGTTCCCTCGTTGACGCATTGGTTCTTGATGAGTTGCTGGAGCAGCTCGACAGTTTCGTTCGTCAACGTTTCGATCGATGTACTCACTAGCGGCCCCCTGGCTCAGCTGATGCTCCAGCTTCGCACATTGTGGCCGCTGCCGAGGAGTTCGCGCCAGATGGGCTACTTGATGGTAAGGCCCTCGAAGTCACCGGCATCGCGCCACTGCTCGATGTATTCGAAGAACGCACCGGGCCCATCGGGATATCCGAGCGTGTTGAGAATGCCACGTCGACCAGAGTCGATGCCTTCGTTGTTGTAGTAACCAGGGGTGCAGTCGGCGGCCCCGCCAAATCGACGGCCGCCCTTTTCCAACATGTCGACCCAGTCGGTTTCGGCTTTGGCGGTTACCTCGACCGTGTTGGCACCAATGGACTCGGCGTGACCGACAATTGTGGCGATGGTGTTGGCTGTGTCGGACAAGTTGGACGGAATGTTCGAGATGAGGTTGGCCCCATGGGCCGGGTTCACAAGGAACATATTGGGGAATCCGTGTACGTGGATGCCGTGCATGGTGACCATACCGTCGGCCCAACGCTCCGAAAGCAGCTGGCCGTCCCGGCCTGTTACCTCGAACCCTGATCGCCTGGCGTAGTCGGTTCCGACTTCGAAACCCGACGCATAGATGAGGCAGTCGAGCTCGTAGTGGGTGTCGGCGACCCACACGCCGGTCTCGTCGACTCGTTCGACGCCCTGGCCGTCGGTGTCGACCAGATGAGTGCCGTCGACATTGAACGCTTGTAGGTACGTATCGTGAAAACACGGGCGTTTGCAAAGCTGGCGGTACCAGGGTTTGAGGGCGTCGGCCGTGCTGGGGTCGTCGACGATGGCGTTGACTCTGGCCCGAATCTCGGCCATCTTCTCGTCATCGCTGTCGTGATAGGCCCGTTCCATGGCCTCTGGGGTGAACTCGCCATTGGCCACCACACGGTCGCGGATGCGCTTCGAAATGTCGGTCCAGCCGTCTTGCACCAGGTCGACGTCGGTGAAGCCGCCGGTTTGGAGGATGGTGAAGTTCTTCTTCCACTCCTCTTGCCAGCCAGGCTCGAGAGCATCGAACCAGTCGGGGTCGATGTCGTGGTTGTTGCGAACATCGATCGATGAAGGCGTGCGCTGGAACACGAATAGTTCTTTACACGCCGGCGCGAGGTGGGGCACCGCCTGCACCGACGTTGCGCCCGTTCCGATGATGCCGACTCGTTTGTCGGCTAGACGATCCATTGGGGCACCCTCGGAATCGCCGCCCGTGTAGTCGTAGTCCCAGCGGCTGGTGTGGAAACTATGTCCGGCGAAGCTCTCGATGCCATCGATTCCTGGCAGTTTGGGACGGTGGAGCGGCCCGGTGCCCATGGCCACAAACTTCGCGCTAAACACGTCGCCACGGTCGGTCGAGATTACCCAACGCTTTGGCTCGGCATCCCAACACACGTCGGTGACCTCGGTCGACAGCAGGGCATTTTTGTACAGCCCGAAGTGGCTGGCGATGTTCTTGCTGTGAGCCAGAATTTCGGGGCCCTTGGTGTACTTCTCGGTGGGTGTATGGCCAACCTCTTCGAGCAGCGGCATGTAGATCATGGCCGCGGTGTCGCATTGGGCGCCTGGGTAACGATTCCAGTACCAAGCACCACCGAAGTCGCCACCCTTTTCGATGATTCTTACGTCGTCGATGCCTGCTTGTTTGAGCCTGGCCCCGGCTACCAGTCCGGCAAAGCCGCCACCGATGAACGCGACGGTGACGTCGTCGAAAACCGGATCGCGCTCCACCACCGGAACGTATGGGTCTTCGAGGTAGTGAGCGAACTTACCGATTGGTTCGACGTATTGATCGTTGCCGTCGTCGCGGAGACGTTTGTCTCGTTCGGCGCGGTACTTGTCTCTGATCGCGTCGAGATCGGCCTCGGATGGTTTGACAGCGACCGATTCAGACATTGCGTGGCAGCTCGGAGAACGGCTTCGTCTTGTCTTGGTTCGGCTCCTTCGGCAAACCCAGGGCTCTTTCGCCCAGGATGTTCTTCTGGATCTGGTCGGTGCCGCCGTAGATGGGTGGTGCCTGTGCGTACAACGCTTGACTCGTCACCATGCCAAGGAACGGATTGCCGGTGGCTTCGTTGAGCGATTCGCGCTGCTCGTCGGTGTATGCGTGCAAAGTTCCGAACGGTCCGACAATCTTCAAGCCAAGGTCGCGGCTGAGACGAACTACGTCGCTCATCATCAGCTTGGAGATGTTGGCCATACCGGGAATGTCCTGGCCCATGGAGCGCATGGCTTTCATGCGCTGGCCGTTGTAACCACCGATGGCGTTCAGGGTGTGAAGTCGCATCAGATCCTGGCGGATCAACGGGTCGTCTAGTTTGCCTGCTGATTTGGCGAAATCGACGAGCATGGACCGCGCCGGCGTAGCACCTGAAGCACCCTTCGGCACCTTCTTGGCGGTGGAGCCTGCGTCGGGGGCAAAGTCTCCAGCCCTGAGGCCGAGATTGTCGGCGATTGTGCCGGGCGTCGCGCTTCCTGCCCCTCCGCCACCACCAGCGCCGAGCCCAGCTCGTTCGGCTTGAAGGGTGGTATTAGTGACAGCCCAGCCATTGTTGACGTCGCCGACAACCGCATCGGCTGGGACCCGAGCGTCGCTAAGAAACACTTCGTTGAACATCGTGTGGCCGGTCATCTCGATGAGGGGAATGACTTCGACACCTTCCTGGTGCATGTCGATGGCCATCCAACTGATGCCCTGATGTTTCGGCACGTCGAAGTTGGTTCGGGCAATGAGCATGCCCATATCGGCGGTTGAGCCCAACGAGGTCCAGACCTTTTGACCGTTAACGATGTACTCGTCGCCGTCGCGTTCGGCCTTGGTCGACAAACCGGCAAGGTCAGAGCCCGCACCTGGCTCGCTGAACAGTTGGCACCAGGCTTGTTTTCCCGTGACGATGTCGCGCACGTAGGTGTCGATTTGGTCGCGGGTGCCATGGGCGGCAATGGTTGGAGCGGCCAACAAAAGCCCGAGGCCGCTCGGCGCGCCCATGGCCCCAAAACTTGCGACCTCGCGAGCGACTGCGACAGCATCGGAGCGGGAGAGTCCCTTGCCGTAGGACTCCTCGGGCAGCAGCGGTGACGACCACCCGGCCAGACCCATCAGCTCCCACCATTGCGCGACCGTAAGGTCGGGGTCCCAGTTGTCTTCGAGCCATGCTCGAACTTCGGCAACTGGAGCGGAGGTTTCGTCGGCCACGTTAATTCCTCTTTGGTAATAGCGAACTTTGCGGGCACTTCTCTCGACGCCCAAGTGAACAGCTTGCAACACTCGCCGCCGAGTTCCGCAATCGACCCCCTGTGACTCTTCCCATACAGACCACTCCTGGCACCGGGAAACGGCTGCGGGCGGACAGATGCCGGTGACAGAAGTGGTCTGTCGTTAGGGAACAATTTGGGTGGTGAGCCGGTTGTGATCGACGGTATGTCTTTTGGAATCTGCCTGGAGCAACTGTGAGCGAAGAACGACCACCATTCCCGCCGTTTTCCGAGGCTGACGCTCGAGCCAAGGTCCTAGGAGCTGAGGCAGCTTGGAACACTCGTGATGCGACGCGCGTTTCGATGGCCTACTCGGTCGATTCTGTTTGGCGGAACCGTGACACGTTCCTGGAGGGACGCGCCGAGATCCGCGATTTCCTGGAGTCGAAGTGGGCTCGCGAACGTGAATATGCGCTTCGGAAGGATCTGTGGGCATTTACCGGGAACAGAATTGCGGTGCGTTTCCAGTATGAGTCCCTCGACGAGTCAGGTCAGTGGTGGCGTTCCTATGGCAACGAGAACTGGGAGTTCGACGATGCCGGGCTGATGCGTCGGCGTGAGGCTTCAATCAACGATGTGCCGATTGACGCTTCTGACCGTCGATTGTTCGGGCCCAGAGACGATGGCGACACGACCACATTCCCACTTCAATAACCGCCGGCCAATGGATGGCTTAACCGCACCCGGCTATGTTCTGGGTGCGAACAACGCCGGGAGGGTCAGATGGACGGGCGGCTAGCAGGCAAGACTGCGATCATTGTTGGTGCAGGTCAGACTCAAGGTGACACTATCGGCAATGGGCGTGCGACGGCGGTGCTGTTTGGGCGCGAAGGGGCTCAGCTGTTGCTCGTGGACCGAGACGCCGAATCGTTGGCGACGACCGCCGAGATGCTCGAGACCGACTCTGGAGCCAAAGTCGAGACGCTGGTGGCCGACATCACCGATGAAGCCCAAGTCGCGGGCATAACAACGCGCTGCGACAATGCCTTTGGTCGTATCGACATCCTGCACAACAACGTCGGCATCGGTTCTGGAGATGGCCCCGCGTTGCACTTGGATCGCGAGGTATGGGACCACATCTTCGACGTGAACGTCACCGGTATGTTCCTCACCTGCAAACACGTAATTCCGCTGATGCGCTCGACTGGCGGCGGGTCGATTGTGAATATCTCTTCGATAGCAGCCGTGGCATCCACGCCGCTAGCGGCATACAAGGCGTCGAAGGCCGCAGTGAACGCGCTAACCCACCATCTGGCTACGGCCAACTTCAAGCATGGCATCAGGGTAAACACGATCATGCCGGGGTTAATGGACACGCCCATGGCCATCGCCGGCCAGAGCGAGCACCGTGGAATCGACGCCGACGACCTCCGGGCCCGTCGGGCGGCCAGGGTGCCTCTTGGCCAACGCCAGGGAACCGCATGGGATGTGGCCTACGCCGCGCTGTTCTTGGCCTCGGATGAGGCCGGGTTCATCACCGGCGTGGCACTACCCGTCGATGGGGGACAGTTGGCCAAGATCGGCTAGTCGAGAAGCGAGAACGGTTCGGGGTTGCGGTTCTCCATGATTGAGTCGTGTTTGGCAGCCAGCCGGTCGACCATTTCGGGATGGGTGAAGATCCAGAATGAGTCGTTGACAATGGCGTCGCGCACCATTTCGGCCACCGATTCTGGCGCCTTACCCGCGGCCAGCACGTCTTTCAGGAACTGCATTCGGAACTCTTGTTCCTCGGTTGGTTCGACCAGTGCTGCGGGGGCGGCCCATTCGGGGATGTTGCGGTCTGAGTTGGCAATTTGGGTGTCGACCCAGCCAGGACACAGACACGAAACTCCTACTCCAGTTTCGTTCTGACGCATCTCGTTGAGCAGTCCCATCGTGATGCCGACGACTGCCCATTTGCTGGCTGTATAGGCCGAATGGCCTGGGAAGTGCCCTGCCATCGACGCGGTGTTCACGATGTGGCCATCGCCGTGTTCGACCATGCGGGGTAGGAACACACGATGACCGTGCACAACACCAAACAGGTTGACATCGAGTACCCACTTCCAGTTGGCGGCATCGATGCCTTCGGCGGTGAGCCCGCCAGCAACTCCGGCGTTGTTGCACAGAACGTTGACCGATTCAAATGCCTCGAAGGTGGCCGCCGCCAATGCATCCATTGAGTCGCTGTCGGAGACGTCGGTGACAATGCCGACTACCCGGGTTCCGTGCGTTTCGACTTGAGCGACCGCTTCGTCGAGCCGCGGTTGTTCGATATCGCTCATCACGACGTTCATGCCGTCTTGTGCGAATTGGTTGGCGAAGGCGAGGCCTAGGCCACTGGCGGCCCCAGTTACGACTGCGGTCTTACCTGCTAGATCTTTCATCGCGCCAAACATAGACGCACTACCCAACTGGCGACCAAATCCAGCCTCAGACGGCCAGGCGCGCTAGTCCTGTTAGCGAGACGGCTACTAAGACACCGAGGGTGATCTTGCGTAGACGTTCGGGCGAACTTCGTCCAAACGTGTTGGCGCCGGCCCACAAAGCGCCCGCCAATAGCGGCAAAGCAAACACCAACCGCCACCAGGTAGCTGACTCGTAGCCGCCTCGGTAGGCGAGGAAGCCGACGACTACGACATTGGCCGCGAAGAAATATGCCACAAGCGTGGCTCGGATCTCGGCTGCATTGATGGCCAAGAATGAAAGAGCCAAAACTATGACTAGGCCGCTGATCGCCGCAGCACCGTTAGCCACGCCAGCGACGATGCCAATGGCGACAAGCAACGCCCCCGATGTATCGATCGAACGCGGTCGCATGGTTAAGAGGGCAACGCTGGCGGCGAGAATGAACCCGAACGTCAGAGTCCGCACCGTCGATGCGTCGGCCGTAGTCAACACTTGAACACCTATAGGCGTTCCGATCACGCCTGCGCCAAGGAGAGTCCACATGCGCGACCAATCGATGTCGTTCCAAACCGACCGAGCCAGCATCGAGCTGGCCGCCAGTTCGGCGATGAGGGCGAGGGCTACGGCTTCAATAGGCTCGATGATGAAGGACAACCCCGAAACAATGATGGCCGACAACGCGAAGCCGGCCAGACCTCGGATATAGGCGGCGACCAAAATCACACCTGCGCCGTAGGCCATCTCGGCGGTAGTGAGGTCGATAGCGTTGCTAAGCACTGGCGCGAACTCTAGGCCAACAACAGCTGACCGAACTGGAGGAATGGACTAATGGACATCGCCCTAGCCGCGTCGGGGTTCGACCTCGACCCAGACCGGGTTTGGCTGAATGCCTCACATCAGGGTCCGCTCCCCACAGCAGCGGCCAAGGCAACGATTGAAGCCGTTAGGTGGAAACAACGGCCCCACCGGCTGGCCACGCCGGCGCTATTCGAGAAAATTCCCAGCGAACTCCGTAGCGCAATAGCCGGACTGCTAAGCGTTCCGGTCGACGAGGTGGTGCTTGCCAACTCTTCTTCATATGGCATCCATCTACTGGCCAACGGGCTCGATCTCGGGCCTGGCGACGAAATCGTGGTCGCCGCCAACGACTTTCCGTCCGATGTGTTGCCCTGGCTGACTTTGCGCGATGCGGGCGTGAACGTCCGCCAGATCAATCCTGGTGGCAATGTCCTAAGCGCAGACGAAGTGGCTGCCGCGTTAACCGATGCCACGAAGGTGGTTTGCCTCACCTGGGTGCACTCGCTTAGCGGCGAGGTCATCGACCTCGATGCGATTGGCGCGTTGTGCCGATCCAAGTCGGTGCTGTTCGTCGTAAATGCATCGCAGGGTGTTGGCGGAATCGAAATCGAGCCGCATGCTCACCCGATTGATGCACTCACGTCGGTGGGGTTCAAGTACCTCTGCGGACCATACGGTACTGGCTTTACCTGGCTCTCGCCCGAGACCCAAGACCGGCTGACGGCCCGAAAGTTCTACTGGCTCGCATCGATGTCGGCCGACGATCTCGCGGCACCGAACGTCGATCTCGACTCCATCGAGCCTCCTTCGGGGGCGCGACGTCACGACATCTTCGGGACCGCGAATTTCTTCAACTTTGCGGCGTTTGTCGAATCGATCAAGTTCGTCGCCGATATCGGTGTCGACGCGATTCACCGCCACAACCTCGCCCTGTCGAATCGGCTGCTTGACGGTCTCGACACCACGCAATACGAAGTTGGTCAACGGGGCCCGACTGCGCGCCAATCGGCGATACTTTTTCTGCGACCAACGACGGTCGACATCGCCGAATCGACACAAATCTTGGCCGATGGTGCCATCGACGTCGCTACTCGCGCTGGCCAGATTCGGATTGCGCCGCACATGTACAACACCGACGACGACATCGATCGAGCCGTCGAGGTGCTGAATTAGTTAGGTACTTGGCTATGAATGGTGTTCACTAAGCCGGTGCGTAACTGGCTCATCTATGCGACCAACTTTTTCCTTGCCGCGGCTCTAGGTGTGGTGTTCGTCTTCTTCGAAGACGTGCAGACGGCTTATGGCCTGGCCGACTGGGAGATCGGGGTGATCGCGGCCAGCGGATTCGCAGCTGCTCTGGTGGTGCAGATTTTGGTTTCGCCGCTCGCCGATCGCGGCAATACCAAACCTCTTGCCATCATCGGGATGACAAGTGCAATTGCCGGACCGATCGGCTTTGCCTACGGGGAATCCCTGCTTACGTTGGCAACGAGCCGGGGACTAACTGGTATTGGCCTCGGACTATTCGGAATGCTGGCGCGCAAGGCCCTCCTTGGGTTCGACACTGTGGGCGGTGGGGCCAAGCTTGGTGTGTTGCTGTCGACAGCAGTGGCCGGGTTCATCTCTGGTCCGCTGCTAGGGGCTGTCCTCGAACCATGGGGGTTCGAAGCGCCATTTCTAGTTGTGAGTGGTGGCCTCATCGTGGTTGGCATTCCCGCTTCCATAGCGGTTGTGCGTAGCGACATGGCCGTCACCGAAGTCGACTACGGCGATCTCCGGCAGTTGATTAAGCGGCCTCGGATCCAGGCCGCGATGTTGGTTGGAGTTTTGGTGTTCGGATTTATCGGGGTATTCGATGCTCTCGTCGATCGATTCCTCACTGACCTTGGGGCCGACAATGGCGCGGTGGCCATCGTGCTGCTTGCGGTTGGTCTGCCCATGCTCATCTTGCCGCGAATTGCTGGCAAGCTTGCCCAGAGTCGTGGAGCCGCGTTTGTCATGTTGCCTGCGGCGTTGGCGTTGGCGCCGGTAATGATCGGGTATGGCCTCGTCGGCTCGGTTCTGTTGGTCGGAATCGTGGGATTCGCTCACGGAACAGCCGAATCGTTCGCCAGCGTCTCGGCCCAGGTTCTCGTGCTCGAGGTAACTGGTACCGAACGTATCGCCGTCGGCTCGGCCCTGCTCGAGACGGCTGGCCTCTCGGCGGCAGCGGTCGCGGCTGCCATATCGCCTTCGTTGTATGGCCGTTACGGACAGGACTACTTCCTGGCTGTCGCGGCCGTGGGCGTGCTGCTGAGCCTTGTCGCACTGCATCGAGTTCGAAACGCTTGGGACTAGCCCGGTTCGACAACCAACAGGTCGCCGGTAACGATTCGGTGCCAGCGATTCGATGGCAACGAAGTGGTCAGAGCCGCCAGCGCAGTGCTGAACTTGCTTAGCCTGACTGGCCGCAGACCATGGCCCCACAACCAGCGGTCGAAAGGGCTTGCCGCTCCGTCCGATTTGGTTTCGACAACGATGGCGCGAAACGTGGCGGTCGCGTTGTCGGTGGCCGTGCATCTGACGTTCTGGTCGATAGTCATTCGACTCTTGGAGTCGGCGTGGAACAGCGTCGATCGCTCGTAGCGAGTAGTCAGAACCGGGTGAAGGTCTGCGGTGGTGTTGTTCGTACCAACCACTTCGTCCACAAAGCCGCCGGCCGCCGGTCCGAGTTCGGTCATTGCTGCGGCCAGGTGCGGGGCTCTGAACTTTACGGTTCGGCCGCGACCATCTTTGGCCTTTACCTCGAGCATCGGATCGTTGTTGGCTTGACTTCTTGTTCTGACTTTGAAGCGGCGGCGTCGACCGGTAGCGGCGGCGCGGTATAGGCGAAACTCGGCGCTGTCGAAGTACACCGACTCGTAGTCGAACACCCGGGTATTTGCCACCATCAGTGCTGAAGCCGAACCGGCGAAGTCGCTTACAAGCGACCCAACAAGGTCAGGTCGCACCAGGTACTTTCGATCGACGCGTGTTTGTAGCGACGCGGCCGCGTTGAGGTCGGCCAACTCAATCGTCGGTAACGCGTCGATCAGTGAACTGCCGTCCAACCTCGCCGACCAATCTGGAACAGAGCTAACGCCCATGGGCCTTCAGCGAACCTTGAAACGCACGTCGACCACGGTGGAGTCGTTGACGAAGTCGAGTTTTCGCACCCGAATCCGCTGAATCTTGGCGTTCAACAACTCGCTTAGCCTCGACTCGAGCTCAGCCTCATCGGCGATGGCTGCATCGAGCGTGATCAGTTGATGTCGGTGGGCACCAAAAAGCTGAGGGTGATCGGTGAAGAACAGCGTCACTAAGATGACGCCCATCAGAACTGGTGAGATCCACATCGAATCGACCACGATGCCGCCCAGAAGCCCGATCGCCAGCGCCGCGAAATAGTAGGCGATCTCTTCTTGATCGAGTTCGGCCGATCTAAGTCTGATGATCGACAACACGCCAAATAGCCCGAGCCCGAGCCCGACGCCCACATCTACCGATACCAACGTGACGGTGACGGCCAATACGCCTACGTTTACGCCCGTGATGGCCACCACCATGTCGCGGCGCCGGTAACGCGGGAAATAGAGACCAAACACCAACAAGAAGATGGCGCCAAGGTCTAGTGCGATTAGCCACTCTCTGGTCATCGCGGAGTGATCCTGTTTTGTCTGGTCGTCACGGGCTGATTCTGACTGTTCTGGCGTGTTCGATCCGGGCGTTTAGGGAGTCGGTGGCCATCTCCCACCGCTCGACGCTTACTGCGTCAGGATGCTGGTCGGCCGCTTCAGCTACCGCACTAGCTATTTGCGCGGTCCATGCGGCCATTACCGCGTTGACTCTTTCGGCCGAAAAGGGTCCGGCGACGAACTCGGCTGTCAACGCCTCATATTCGTCGACATAGGTAGTCCACGTCGCGGTCAGTGGGTCACAGGCCGCGGAGCGTTGGGGCAGATTGAACAGTCCGTGAGGGAAAGGGTTGCAATTGTTGGTGATCTCACCCCAGCCGTCGGCGATGGGAGTGATGGGGTTAATGTCGCTGATGATGTTCTCGAAAGCGTGATCGAGGTCCCAAGGAATCAGGGTGAGCTTTTGTCGGGTCGGATCCTCGTACCAGTAGTAATTGTGGGGCCGGCAGCCAGCTGAACCGATGCAATACCAGTGAAAGGCACCGTCGTCGTTTCTGATTGTTCGGTCGACGGCGATGTACCGCAAGGTGTTCTCGATGTCTGTCCATTGCTCGACGACGTCTCGTTCGTTGCCACTAGCCGCGGCCAGGTCGGTCGCGAAACCGGCGATGAGCGCCACCGATGGGTCTTCATCTTCGTTGGTCTTTAACGCATCGATGAACTCGGTTTCGGAGTTAGGCGTGCCGTCGGCGTCGAGGGGCCAGACCTCCTTGTACAGGTTGCCCGTTCCGTCTTCGAAGTTCGCTCGCGTGAACCGGCCATCGATCTGTTCGGTAAGGGTGTACAGGCCGCTGAACTCGCCGTTGATGATGAGCCTGGCGTGCACCGATCGAGGCGCGGCCACGCCCATCTCGTTGAACAGCCAGTACCCGAGGCGTTCGCGAAGGTGCGACGGATCGTTGTTCATCGAGTGGAACTGAAGTTTGCGCTGGCCGTAGAACTCGGTATTGGAGTCGAGCCAATTGATCTTGACCTTCATTGAGAGCTTTGTGCATGTCTTGGCACCGCTAGGCACCGCAATGTTTGGCCCGGTGAGACAGCCAATGAACGCACCGATGGAGCCCTTGTAGCGGATTCCTACCTGGTCGAGGGTTTCGCCATCGAAGGTGAGGCTCCCCTCGACCCATTGTTCGGCCGCGGGGTCGGCATCTAGGGTCGCCAAAGCATCGCTCGAAAGTGTCAGCTCGAACGTATGAAGCGTTTCTTGGTCGAATAGGAGCTCAGAGTCGCCGGTGGCCCAGCGGGAACCTTCGCCGATAATGGTTCCGGCGGGCGTCTCGCCTGCATCGGCGCTGGTGTTGGCGCTAGGGCCTTCGGTCGCGTCTTGGGAGTTGGCACTCGGTGCGCTGTCCCGCGGTGCGCCCGTCGTTGCACCGGTGCCAGTTGCTGTGCCAGCGCTATCTTCGTCTTGTTGCTGGGCGTCTGTGGTCTCGTTGGTCGACTGGCCTTGCGATGTCGTTGGCGCATCAGCGTTGTTGTTCGATGTCGAACAGCTCGCGGCGAGTAGTGCCGCGACGATCAGCGTGGCCCCGAACCGGTGAGGCCAAAAGTCGATCAACTTACGGCAGCTCGGTCGGCGGCGATCTGTAGGTCCATCGTCGCGAGCGTGTCGCCCCGGGTGGCCCTCACTATGGATGCATAGGCCGAGCCGGTGATCTTGGCGGCGAGGGCACCGGCGGCTTCCATGGCGCGGTCGATGACACCCTCGGCCGGGACTACCTCATCGAGAAAACCCGCAGCAATGGCTTCGGTCGGGGTCAGCATGTCACCGAGGGCAGTGCAGCGGTGTAGGTGCGACTCGTTGAGCCGACTCTGGCCGATGGTTACGGCCCATAGGGGCAGCGGCATCCCGATCGTCACTTCTGGCAGCCCGATTTTGGAGTCGGTGTCCGGGCCAATTCGCAGGTCGCAACCAAGTAGCACAAGGGCGCCTGCGGCCACTGCGTGACCTGTGCAAGCTGCGACAACCGGGATGTTCGCGCCAAAGCACTGGCGCACCAACGTTCCACCGCTGCTGACCAAGTTGCTCCGCTCGGCGGGAGTTCCATTGCGCATAACACCCAGGTCGAATCCGCCAGAGAATACCCCGGGGCGCCCTGCTATCACCACCGCAGAAGTGCTGTCGTTGGACTCGGCTGCATCGATCGCCGCCGAGATCGTGGCGAGCACGTCGCCAGAATACGCGTTGGCCTTTCCGTCGTCGATCTGAATCAATTTCACGGCGTCGTGCTGGTCGATAGTCACGGTGGCTGCTGGCGATGTCATGGACCTACAGTATGCGTCGAGCGCGTCTTTGGTATAGACGTATGCCCATGGCATCAATCGCAGAAGATACGCAGTGGCTTGATGCCACTGCCCAGGCCGAGCTGGTAGGCAACGGCGATACGTCGGCGCTCGAGCTGGTCGACGCCGCCATCGAGCGCATCGAGTGCCACGATGGGCCACTTAACTCCGTTGTCATGCGGTGGTTCGACCACGCCCGCGACACCGCCGTCGGCGACTTACCCAGTGGTCCGTTCACTGGCGTGCCGTTCTTGCTGAAGGACCTGTGGTCCCACTACACCGGCCAGGCCTTAACCAATGGCAACGCAGCCCTGGCGGCGGCGCTGCCTGTCTCGGATTTCGACACCAATCTCGTCGGCAAGTTCCGAGCTGCCGGGCTGGTTACGGTCGGACGCTCTTCCAGCCCAGAATTGGGCAGCGTTCCGGTAACCGAACCCATTCCTCACGGACCAGCGCGCAACCCGTGGAACACCGACCGCACTCCTGGCGGCTCAAGCGGTGGCGCTGCTGCTGCGGTAGCGGCCGGGCTTGTGCCAATAGCGCATGCCTCCGACGGTGGAGGTTCTATCCGAATCCCGGCTTCGTGCTGTGGTTTGGTCGGGTTGAAACCGTCGCAGGGGAGAGTGTCAACAGCACCTCGTTCCGAAACCGGGCTTGGTGTCGAACTTTGCGTAAGTCGGTCGGTGCGCGACACCGCCAGAATGCTCGACGCCGTACACGGACCGGCCGTCGGCGACACCGTGATCGCCGCGGCTCCGTTTCGACCTTATATCGACGAGTTAGGCGCCGATCCAGGACGGCTTCGCATTGGCTTGCTTGATCACCATCCCCAAGGCGCTGAGGTTCACGACGACTGCGTGACCGCGGTTCGCAGCGCGGCGACACTTCTCGATGGTTTAGGCCACGCGGTCGAACCTGGTTTCCCCAAGCTGTTGGCCGACGCCGATTTGACGCCCCAGTTCATGGCCCTTTGGGCTACCAACATGGCCACCGGTTTGGGTGTGTTGGCAGCATCGCTTGGCCGAGAGTTAACCGAAGATGAGGTCGAGCCGGTCAACTGGGCCCAGGCGCAGTTTGCCAAAGGACTGACCGCTGAGGACTATGCGCTTGCCGTGGCCGCCACCGTTGCATCGCGACGAGGAATCCAACAGTGGTGGGCCGATGGCTGGGATCTTCTGTTGACGCCAACGCTGGCTCTCCCTCCGTTGAAGATTGGCGAGATCGACCCGGCTCCAGGCGACCCACTGGCCGGAATGCGGCGAGCCGCCGAGTTTGTTCCGTTTACCCCAGCGTTCAACGTCAGCGGCCAACCCGCAATCAGTCTGCCCCTTCACTGGAGCGACTCTGGTCTTCCCATCGGTGTGCAGTTGGTTGCTGCCTACGGCCGCGAGGACATACTGATCCAGGTCGCTAGCCAGCTCGAAGCAGCTCAACCCTGGGCCGACCGCAAGCCGCCTTTAACCTAGGCGCACACCATCAGATCGAGGGTCAACCTCACGTTGAGCTTGATACGATGTGCCCGTCTTGGATGAC
Organism: uncultured Acidimicrobiales bacterium; assembly: GCA_964569385.1. GTDB lineage: Bacteria > Actinomycetota > Acidimicrobiia > Acidimicrobiales > Poriferisodalaceae > JAADHX01. The sequence goes on along the minus strand of CAZMUM010000041.1, from coordinate 5,884 downwards.
GGTGCGAACCCTGTCTTTGAGATCTTCTACGTCGAGTTCGCTGCCATCGAACACCACTAGATCGGCGGCCTTGCCGACTTCGATCGTGCCCGTTTCGTGGTCGATGCCCATGAGTTCGGCCGAACTGCGGGTGGATGCGGTGAACACCTCGGCTGGCGACATACCGAGGCTGGCCATCTCGGCCAACTCCGTCAGGTTCATGCCGTGGGGCGTGACCCCGCTGTCGGTGCCCATGGCGATTTTGACTCCGGCCGCGATTGCCTTCTGGATCGACTCTCGGTGATCCTCCACCACACCTTTGGCCTTTTCGAGGATGAACGGCGGCACAACGATGCCTCGATCGACGGCGTTAACCACGCCGAGCGGCGCGATGAGAGTAGGGACCAGCCACGTACCGGCCGCGAGCATCATTTCGATGGCCTCGTCGTCGAGATAGATGCCATGTTCGATCGACCGTATCCCGGCCCTTACGGCGTTCTTGATGCCCTCAGTCGCTTGGGCGTGAGCCATGACGAACCGGTTAGCGGCGGTTGCTTCGGCCACGAGCACATCGAGTTCCTCGGCCATGAAGTGGGGATGTTGTGGATCGCTGCGTGGCGAGAGGACGCCGCCAGACGTACAAACCTTGATGACATCGGCTCCGGCTCGAATGAGTTCACGGACCTTGCGGCGCATCTCGTCTGGGCCATCGACGATGTTGTGGGGCCTACCGGGATGGCAGTCCATCATCCCTGGCATGTGTGCGCCGCACACTTCCCACGAGTCGCCATGGCCGCCAGTCTGAGACAAAATCGTGATCGATAGTTGCATCTTCGGGCCGGCAATGAGCCCGCCATCTCTGGCTTCTTTGATGCCAAGGTCGGCTCCGCCTGCTTCGCGAACGGTTGTGATTCCGCAGTCGAGGGTGCGCTGCATCCGTTCAGCGGCCCGATAGAAGTGCACCGAAAATGGGGCGTTGGCGTGAGCGGCGGCGCTGAAATCTCCGTCGGCCATGAAGTGAACGTGGCAGTCGATCAGGCCGGGGGTGATGAGGTGGCCCCGGCAATCGATGACTCTGTCGGTGGTGGCTGAACTGTGGTCTCCGGCCCCAAGGCCGGTTCCGATTTCGACAATGAGGCCGTTTTCGATTGCGATGTCGACAGTCCGAGTCTCGGCGCCGCCGGTTGAATCGAAAACTGTTCCGCCAGTGAGAAGTGTTCTGGTCATGGCCAATTTGTACTCGTTTTGGTGCGCGGTTGTCTAACTTGGCACTCTCTTGGCATGACTCATGTAGATGTGCTCGTGGTAGGAGCAGGGATATCGGGCATTGGTGCGGCCTATCACCTTCGCGAACAACGGCCAGACACGTCGTTCATGGTGCTCGAGAACCAAAGCGATTTCGGCGGCACCTGGCGAACCCACACCTACCCAGGTATCCGATCCGATAGCGATCTGTACACCTTTGGGTATCGATTCAAGCCTTGGGTTGGTGCCCCAATAGCGACCGGAGAGCAGATCCTCACCTATGTGGGCGAGGTGATCGACGACAATGACTTAGACCGATTCATTCGCTACAACCATCGGATCGTCACCGCTTCGTGGTCGAAAGACAAGGCGTTATGGACTCTCGATGTGGTCGAGACCGATGCCGATGGCGCTGGCGAGACAACCCACGTCATTACGGCGAACTTCTTGTGGATGTGTCAGGGGTACTTTCGCCATTCAGAGGGCTACACCCCAGAGTGGGATGGCTTCGACGACTACGAGGGCACGGTTGTTCATCCGCAACTGTGGCCAGACAATTTCGACTATACGGACAAGCGGGTGCTGGTTATCGGGTCTGGTGCCACCGCTGCGACGCTGATCCCGGCGATGGTCGACACTGCCGAACATGTGACCATGCTCCAGCGGTCACCGACGTATTTTCGTGTGGCCAAGAACGTCAACGAACTTGCCGACACCCTTAGAGACTTAGACATCGACGAGGCTTGGATACACGAGATTGTTCGTCGCGAGATCGTAAAGAACAGCGCCTTGTTTGCCCAGATGTCGGCCGAGCAACCTGAGTTCGTTAAGGGGGAACTGTTCGCCGCCATTCGCGAGATCATGGGCGACGACTACGACCTTTCTCCTCATTTCACTCCTAGCTATCGGCCCTGGCGACAGCGCATAGCGTTTGTTCCCGATGGCGATCTGTTCCATGCCATCAAGAGTGGCAAGGCCTCGGTCGTTACCGACAACATCGATCGGTTCACGCCCAGAGGGATCCTGCTCGAATCAGGCACCGAGCTCGAGGCCGACATCATCATCACCGCCACCGGATTCGACCTGAACGTGCTCGGAGACATCGAGTTCACCATCGACGGCGAGCCTCTGAACTTCCACGACACCGTCACCTACCGAGGGTCGATGTTCACCGGGATACCCAACATGGTGTGGGTGTTTGGCTATTTCCGAGCCAGCTGGACGCTCAAGGCTGATCTGATCGGCGACTTTGTGTGCCGTTTGCTCGAACACATGGATGGTTTGGGCGTCTCGGTCGTGACGCCAACCCTTCGCGAAAGCGATGCGGCGATGACGCTCATCCCGTGGGTCGATCCCGACAACTTCAACCCCGGATATCTGACTCGTGGCTTGCACCTAATGCCTCACCAAGGCGACTACGAGCCATGGCTTCACACCCAGGACTACCTGACGGATCGTGAGACGTTTGCCGCAGCCGACTTCGACGACGGATGTCTCGTCTTCGAATAGGATGACCGTGCTGTTGAGGACTTCTAGCTAGCGGGCTGATAAACAACAACGATGGCCCTCACCGAATCGCACGCCTACGGACCCGTCGAACCTCCTGTACGCGACCTGACCATCGGCGACCTGCTTCGGGAGGCCGCGGCTGACAGCGGCAATCGCGTCGCCCTTGTCGAAGGTGCTGCCGATGCGTTGGCGCGCCGCTCTTGGACGTACAGCGAACTGCTGGACGAGTCAGAGCAAGTTGCGGCCGCGCTGCTCGCTCGTTTCGAACCCGGCGATCACATTGCCATATGGGCCCAGAACATCCCCGAGTGGGTGATTGCTGAGTTTGGTATCGCGTTAGCAGGAATGGTAATTGTGACTGTCAATCCCGCGTATCAGAAGGCCGAGGTTCAGTACGTTCTGTCGCAGTCCCGGTCCAAGGCGGTCTTGGTTGTCGACTCGTTTCGCGGCAACCCGATGCTGGCTACGGCCAACGAGGTGCAGGCCGATTGCCCGGATCTGGTCGAGGTGATTCGTTTCGCCGAATGGGACGAGTTTTTGGCGTCCGGTGACGCCGCTGGGTCGACACCTGACCTACCCGAGGTCCAGCCGCTTGACAAGGCGATGATCCAGTACACATCTGGCACCACTGGGTTTCCCAAGGGCGCGCTGCTTCATCACCGAGGTTTGGTGAACAACGCGTATCACTACCTGGACAGGCTCGGCACCGAACGTTTCGATGTGTATGTGGCCCAGATGCCTCTGTTCCACACTGCCGGAAGCGTCATGACCGTGCTTGGTGCGACGGGTTTTCGGTGCACCCAGGTACTGATTGAGGCGTTCGAGCCTGGACTCTCGCTCGAACTAAGCGAGACTTACGGCGCCAACTCGATGTTTGGCGTTCCTACGATGCTTGTTGCGCTTCTTGAGCACGCCGATTTTGAGTCTCGTGACCTGTCGTCTGTTAGTGCGCTGTGCTCGGGTGGTGCCCTTGTGCCTGAACACTTGGTCAGGACTCTTGAGGACAAGCTGGGCGCCAAGTTCACCATCGTTTTCGGTCAGACCGAGTGTTCTCCGGTGGCAACGATGACGTCTCCGAACGACACCATCGAGGACAAGGCGGCCACGATCGGGCTGCCAATGCCTCACGTCGAGGTCAAGATCGTCGACACCGAGTCTGGCGCGACCATGCCGGTTGGTGGTGTGGGCGAGTTGTACACCCGCGGCTATCACGTGATGCACGGCTATTTTGAAATGGAAGAGCAAACCGCCGAGGCCATCGACGCCGACGGTTGGCTGCATACGGGCGATCTGGCCGCCATGGACGATCGGGGATACTGCACGATCGAGGGCCGCCTAAAGGACATGATCATTCGGGGTGGCGAAAACATCTACCCCAAAGAACTTGAAGAGCTGCTGTTCGGTCATCCAGCGGTCGGCGAGGTTGCTGTGGTTGGGTTGCCCGACGAAAAGTGGGGCGAAACCGTGGGCGCCTTTGTGCGCCCAGCGCCGGGTTTTGAGGTCGACAAGATCGAACTGTTCAACCACATGCGGGAGAACCTGGCCCCGCACAAAACGCCTAAGCAGTGGTTTGCGCTTACTGAGTTCCCACTCACTGGTAGCGGCAAGATCCAGAAGTTCAAACTTCGCGATCAGTGGGTAGCGGGCGAACATCAGGAGCTCTAGCCAAGCCAAGTGGTGGTGGTGATTTGGTTGGGCCTCGTTTGGTTCTGGCCTGGTTGGTTCTGGTTAGACGACTGGTTGATCCCCATTAGGCGGCGTGGTGGCCTGGTTTTTGGCGGTGGGGTGGGTTGGTCCATGTTTTGGTGGTTTGTCCGTCGGAGTCGCGGGTTAGTTTCCAGGTTCTGGGTTGGGTACCTGGTCTGAGGTGGTGGCCCATGGCGTGGAGTTTGCGGTGGTGGGCTGGGCAGAGCAGGCACATCTGTTCGAGGTTGGTTTTTCCTTGGTGTTCCCAGAAGGTGATGTGGTGCGCTTCGCTAGCTGATGCTGGCATGGTGCAGTGTTTCCATACACAACTTCCATCACGAACCAACAGCGCCTGGTGTTGGACAGGTGTGGCATACCTGACATTGCGAGCCAGATTCAGCTGTTGACTGTCGGCTTGTTCTATCCAATACGAGATATCGGCATCACACATAAAGGTTCGCACCAACGTCGCCGGTATAGGCACACCATCGGAGGTGTAACCGACAGCCTGACGATCGTTGAGGTCGTTCAGATCAGACAGTCCGATCACGATATTGATATTGGCCCGCGATCTCCCACCATCTCGCGAATCAGATTTTCGGTCCGACGTACGGTCCGAACCGCCCGATGGAGGGCTGGATGTTCGACAAGACCGACATTGCCGGTCACTGTCTGACCCATCCAACCCGGCGGCTTCACTCTCAGTGACGTCGGGTTGGTGGTTGAACAGTGGAGGTTCGTGTAGTGGGGCGGGTCTGATCGGGGTGTAGGTACCAAGATCGGTCAGGGTTTCGTTGCCGTCAGCATCTTTGCCGACCTCTACAAACCTGACACCCAGATTCCCGCCGCGATTCACGTCGCTGGCTCGGCCGGTTGGGCTCCGAGCCGGAGGCGCAGGCGGTTTCGATCCGTGTGCGGGATCTGACCGTCGGGTGTTGCCTGAGGTAGCCGTCGTGTTTGAAGCGGCTGGCGTGTCTGTCGCGTCGCTTGCGGCGGCTGGGTTGTCGCTGGTCGTGGCCGGTTCAGCCGAATGTTCCACGTCTGCGGGTTCGGCCCACGTTTCGGGCGTTGCGGATTCTGATGCCTCGCTAGCGTGGTGGCTGTCGGTTTGGGCTTGGGGGTGGAGATCGTAGATGGCTGGGAGTCCGAGGAGCATGTTGGCGATGATGTCTCCTGCCAGCTGTTTCGGTACTCGCCTTGTCGTGCGGTCCAACTCTTTCTCTTTAGCCCAAGCGGCACGGAACCGTGGGTCGTATGCGCCTTTGATGCGGGCTCCGGTGACCGGGTCGATCAGCAGGCTTAGCCAGTACATTCCGTCATCATTGACCCCACACCCTCCGCGCCGGTTTCCGCGTTGACGGTTGTACCGGTCGTCGGCTGATTCGGTGTCGGCCTCACGAACCGCGGCTTTGACTGCTTCGGCGGTCTGGTCGGCGTGCTCATGCTTCGCGTCAGCCAACAGTTC
>CAZMUM010000040.1:0-46515 GCA_964569385.1 uncultured Acidimicrobiales bacterium | reverse complement strand
TCGAGATCGTCAACCCGGCAATCTGGGAGATCGCTCACGTCGCCTGGTTCGCAGAATGGTTCGTATTGCGCCAACTTCACGGCCGCGAGCCTCTTATGGAAAACGTCGATGCCTTCTACGACTCGGCGAAGGTGCCCCATATCACCAGATGGCAACTCGACTATCCCGATTCGGCCCGGACCCTCCAGTACGTTCGCGACGTCGGCGAATCGCTTGCCGAGCTTGCTGCCAACGACGGTGGAGCCGATTCAACGACCTATTTCACGTTGTATTCGATCATGCATCACGATGCCCACACCGAGGCTCTTACTTACACCCGCCAAACTCTCGGATGGGCACCACACCCAGAGCTCGCAGTGAAGCAGAGCGGACATGGGGCCGTCGACACCGCCGCAGCGCCAGTAGAGGTTGCTGCCGATCTGGCTGTCGATCTAACGGTCGATGGCGGGCGGCTCTTGCTCGGAGGTTCGCGGTCCCAGCCGTTCATCATGGACAACGAACGTTGGGCTCATCCTGTCGATGTCGCTCCGTTCAAGATGGCCAAGACGCCCGTAACCATGGAACAGTTCGCCGAGTTCGTCGACGACGGCGGCTACGAGAACAAACTGCTCTGGTCGCCAGACGGTTGGGCGTGGAGAGAGTCCGCCGATGCTTCCAAGCCGGTCTACTGGCGGGGCCGAGGTGCAGGCGCCGAACACCGCGTGTTCGATACCTGGTCTCCGATTACCGAGAGCGCCTCGCTACCGATGACCTACGTGTCGTGGTGGGAAGTTGAGGCCTACTGCGAGTGGGCTGGTCGCCGATTGCCCACTGAAGCCGAATGGGAGATGGCCGCCACAACTGGTCCTGATGGGGCTAAACAGTCATGGTTCCCGTGGGGCGACCGCGACGCAATAGCAACCGACGCTGCGCTCGACGCACACACCGGAGGGCTCGTACCGGTCGGCGCCTTCGCCGACTCCGATGGCCCGTGGGGTCACCGCCAACTCATCGGCAACGTTTGGGAGTGGACATCTTCGGTGTTCGGTCCGTTCCCTCACTTCGAGCCAGATGCCTACCGCGACAACTCCGAGCCTTGGTTCGGAAGCCGTCGCGTGCTGCGCGGCGGCTCGTGGGCCACCCGATCGCGCTACGTTCGTTCGACGTTTCGCAACTACTTCACCCCAGACCGTCGCGACGTCATAGCCGGGTTCCGCACCTGCGCGGTTGATTGACCATGAAGATCACCATCGCAACACCTAAACGGCCTAGTTCTGGCTCTGGTAACGATGTCACATCAACTCGTTGGGCCAAACGGCTGACCGAACTTGGGCACGATGTCACCCTGGCGATGGTGGTCGAGGGCCAAGACGTCACCGTCGATGTAGCGATTGGTTCAGACGTGTTGGTAGTTCTCCACGCCAAACGGTGCGGCAGCGCCGTGGCCGCATCGCGCGACCACGCACCTGAGCGTCCTGTAATTGTCGGGCTGGCCGGAACCGACCTATACAGCGACATTCCCGCCAACAACTTGGTGGCCCGCGCCTCGATCGAAACGGCCGATCGGTTGGTGGTTCTCCAGGAAGCAGCCATTGGTCGGCTGGCCACCGTCAGTTCGTCGCTTGCCGACAAGGCTCATGTGGTTTTCCAATCGGTCGATCCGCCCATTCCCGCCCGCCGCGAACGTCAGGATCACTTTGTCGTTCTGGTTCTGGCCCACCTACGCGACGTTAAGGATCCACTTCTTGCGGCGGCGGCGGCTCGCCTAGTTCCCCAAGACTCCCGCATACGAGTCGTCCATGCTGGCCATGCCTCAAACGACGAATGGCACTCACGGGCGACCTCAGAAAATGCTTCCAACCCGCGTTACGAATGGCTCGGCGAACTCGATAAGGACCATGCCAAGACCCAACTTTCCCAGGCGTCGGTATTGGCTTGTACCTCATTGCTAGAGGGCGGAGCCAACGTTGTGTCTGAGGCAATCGCGCTGGGAGTGCCAGTGGTCGGAACCGACATCGATGGAAACTCCGGGCTGCTTGGGTCGGGTTACCCCGGCTTGGTTCCTGTAGGTGACGCACCTGCGTTAGCGCGGTGGCTATCTCGTCTTGAGAACGAACCAGAAGTCCTAAGCGATCTCACCGACCGAATCCGTAAACGCCGTGTGATCACCGACCCAGCCACCGAACGTGAGGGCTGGCAGGCGGTTCTGGATGCACTGTAAGACTGAGCCATCGTCGAGTCGAGGGAGCGAACCTTGAGCGTGCAGGTTGTATTCGAGACTCACTCCTGGTCCGAAGATAACGATCGAGGCATTGCCACTGGGTGGAACCCCGGAGCTCTTTGCGTCAAGGGCAGAGCGCTCGCTTCCGAACTTGGGGAACGTCGACGCGACGATGGCATCGCCGCGGTGTGTACGTGAAAGCTGGGTTTCGGCTATTGAGCGGGTCGGTTGGTTCCTGAGGGATCTGGCCTCTGTGCGCGATGGTCAGCGCGTGCTTGTCATTGGCCACGTGGCCACCAGCTGGGGCCTTGAACACTTCTTGGAAGGCAGACCCTTGGCCGAACTCGTCGCCGCGGGCTTCGACTGGCAGCTCGGTTGGGAGTACCAACTCTCCTCAGAAAGTCTCGCCTGGCGCCACGACTGACCCTGTCCTGAGTCTGCCTAGGCGGGTCAAGGCGATCCGGCTCTCTACCTGAGACTTCTTCGCACCGCGGCTGAAACTAGATCGACGATCACGGTGATGACGATCAGTGCTAACACTGCCGCCAAGATGCCCTGGTAGTTGAATGCCGAGGTTTGGTCTTGGATTCGACGGCCAAGGCCCGCTGCCCCCACTACGCCGACCATCACCGTGTCGCGAATCGCTACTTCCCATCGGTACAGACCAAGGGCCGCGAACCGAGTCGAGACTGCCGGAATCGTGGCATAGGCGAGAACCGAGGAGCGTGGTGCACCGGCCGCGGTTAGTGCCTCAGCTGGCCGGTCATCGATGTTCTCAACAACCTCGGCTTGAAGGCGGCCGAGAACCCCAAGTTGATAGATGGCCAGAGCGATGGCTCCGGGCCACAAACCCGGCAAGAAAACGAACACCGCCAACAGAGCCCAGACCGGAGGCGGCACAGCCCTGGCCACGAGCAGAACGAACCGGCTGATGCCACCAAGTACTCGCAAGCCGATGGCGGCGGCGTTGGTGCCTCTGTTCGGATCGCGGGCCGCGACAAAGGCCACGAACGACGCAATTGAGCCACCGATTGCTATCGCCAGAACAGCTAAAGACATTGTGTCTGCGACGTCTGAAAACAGACCCGTCCATCCGCCCTGACCGATCTCTGGGGGCCAGACATCAGCAGCCAGTTCTCGCCCGAGAGTACGAGCTCGGTTGCTCCACAACGAACTAATTGAAAGATCTAGATACCACCACGAGACGGGTATCAAGAGCACCACCACCGCAGCGCTCCCGGTGAGGAATGGGTCGCGTCTTGGGTTGTGCGTAATGCCCTCAACCATGCCCACATCGACGGTGCCGCTAGCTCGTCGATGCCTGACTGCCCATGACCATCGATCGGCTAGCCCAGACAAGATGATCAACGCCCACAGCATTGTCCACATCTCGTTGTACTGGAGCGACTGAAACGACAATGCCAACTGGAAACCAAGGCCGCCAACGCCAACAATTCCGAGTACGGCGGCGCTGCGAATACCGCACTCGAGTCGGTAGAAGGCGTACGACATGAGGTCAGCCGACGCCAGCGGGAACACGCCAAATATGAGGGCAGGAAGGCGTCTTGCGCCGGCTGCTCGAAGCGCCCGGTCGGGCCCGTCAGGGGCCTCGTCGATGAGTTCGGAGAAGACCTTGGCGGTTACCGCGCCGAACGGAATTCCGATAGCAAGAACCGCGACTAGCGGATTGAGTCCAAGGATGTTGACAAGTAGCAGCCCGAACACGATCTCATGGATCGCTCTCGGTGCTGCGAAAATGAATCTCAGCGAGCGCCACATCCAAAGCACTCGTCGCGACGGAGGTCCGGTGACGGGAGCCCAGAACCGCTCCGAAAGCACGGGCCCGAACAACGTCCCAATTACCAGTGCCAGAGCGGTGCCGAGAACTGCGTAACCGAGGGTTGTGCCCGCCTCTTCGATAGCGAGCCGAACAAACGAAGGCGACAGATCGGGTCGGAACATGGCCCCAAAGAACTCTGAGACCTGACCCCAGCCCCGTTCGTTGATGACGCCAGTTGCGTCGAGCCCAGCCCGGTTGGCCGACCAAATGGTGATAGCGACTGCCGCCAGCGCCCAGAGACGACGGTCCCACCTTGGAGTTGGGCCCGGGATCGAAACACGTGGTTCGGCGGGCGCGGCCACAGTCATTGGTCGGGGTGCTGGGCAGGAGCCCGGTGCTCGATCTGGTACAGGGCATCTAACCGATCGGAGCTGACCTCGCTGGCCGGAAGGTCGAACACGATCTTGCCGTTGCTGATGCCAACGATTCGGTCGAAGTAGCTCTTAGCCAATGGTGCGTCGTGGAGGCTTGCGACTAGAGACCGGCCGGGTTTGTCAACCGTTACCTGAACCAGAACGTCGAGTACGGCCTTGGACCGAGCTGGGTCGAGGCTGCTCACGGGTTCGTCGGCCAAGAGCAGGTCAGGGTCCTGAAAGAGGGCCCTGGCGATGGCGACTCGTTGCATCTGACCACCAGAGAGGCTGTCGGTTCGTTCCCACAACTTTTCGGCAATACCCACCTGCTCGAGGACGGCGTAGACCTCTTCGCGGTGTGGAGGTCGTATCAGCGACTTGATTGCTCGAAACGTCGACCACTGGCCGAGTCGCCCGCTGGCGACGTTGTGAATGACCCTAAGCGATGAAACCAAGGCAAAGTCCTGGTGAACGGTGGCAACTCGCTGGCGCACGTGCCTGTTCTGGCGGCGATCGAGCAGCGTTGAATCGATGCCGGCGACCTCGACCCTTCCCGAGGTTGGCAAAACGGTTCCGTTGGCTAGCCCGATGATCGTGGTCTTGCCCGCGCCCGATGGCCCAACCATCGCGACTCGTTCCCCTTGGCCAATGGCAAGGTTGAGAGAACTGACCGCCGCCTCGCCGCCGTTGTAACGAACGGTGCAATCGGCAATTTTAAGCAGCGGCGTTTCGTTGGCCGAGTCGTTGATGGCTTACTCCGAAATTCGACCGATTTCGCGGCCAACGTTCTCGATGTCATTGTAGTTCGAATTCTCGGTTTCGATAAACGAGTCTGCACCGAAGAAACTGAGAATCTCGGCCTCAACGGGATCGTTCGGATCGAGGTTTGTGAAAGCATCGACGATCTGTTGTTGAAGCTCGCCGAGCCCAGGCCTGACCACCCAGTGGTAGTTGAAGTACTGCGGGGTCTCGAAGATCACTTGCACCCGGCTTGGGTCGACTTCGCCCGCCGCCACCCTGGCCTCCCAGATCTGGGAGCTCAACGCGCCGGACTCGTAGGTACCGGCCTCGACTAGCGCAATTGTCTGATCGTGCGATCCAGAGAATCCGGCCTCGCCGTCGAACGAATCGAGGTCGAGTCCGGCTTGGGCCAGAAACGATTGCGGCATTAGGCGCCCCGACGTCGACGACTCTGATCCGAAGGTGAACGTGCGGCCGGCAAGGGCCGAGAGTCCGTCGACGTTGTTGATCGGCACCAGACCGGTGTCGGTTCCGGCAATGAACACCGACGTAAAACGTTCGTCGATGTCGCGCTGGGCAATTGCTTGTGCGCCATCGACCTGGAGGCGAGCCTGAACACCTGTCAACGCGCCGAACCAAACTAGCTGAAGGTCACCGACACGAAACGCGGTAACTGCGGCGGCGTACTCGGTGACTGGCTGGAACCGAACCGGAACACCAAGTTCGGCGCTGAGGTAGTCGGCTAGCTGATCGTAGTTGCGGGCCAGGATCTCTGGGTCTTGATCGGGAATTGCACCGAGCACTAGCTCGCCGTCTGGCAGGCCACTAATTGCTTCGCCGTTGTTGTCGTCGCCACAAGCGGCGGCCAGGAGACCGAACGCCAAGACGACAGCCACCAAGCGGCCGATCGAACGATGAGTCATCTACTAAGTCACTCTCTGGGTGGGTGAATTGCGCATCCGACAGAAACGTTATCGACGTCGCCATCTATTCCATCGCGGCAGGATTCGTACCTCTAGTCTGAGTCTGTGAGTAGTGCTGAGGAGTTGGTCGAGGCAGCGCCAAGTGTCGTCACCGTTGCCGGACTCGACCCCACCGGAACAGTCGGGCTGCTCGTTGATACCGCAGTGTTTAGCGTATTGGGAATCCACCCGGCAGCAGTGGTAAGTGTGATCACGGCCCAAGACACAACTGAGTTCGCGATGGCTGAACCAGTCGCGGCCGATCTAGTGGCCGAGCAGCTACGCCGGGTCATGCGCGACCTCGAACCGATGGCTGTCAAGACAGCAATGTTGTGGTCGTCGCCTGTCGCCGAAGCTGTCGCAGACGTTCTTGGTCAGTTTGACTGTCCGGTTGTTGTCGATCCGGTGTTGGTAGACGGTAGAGGTACGCGCATCGTCGATGAGTCTCTGATCGCGAGGTACACGAGCCGCCTTGTGCCCGGCTGTGCAGCACTGACGCCAAACCGAGCCGAAGCCTCGCTTCTACTCGACACCACGGTCGAAACAACTGATCAGGCCGTCTCGGCGGCGATGGCGTTGGTCGAGTTGGGTGCGGGCTTCGTTGTGGTTACCGGTGGGAGTGGCTACGAAACCGTCAGCCGTGGACCTCTGTTCGACGTTGTCGCATCTTCAGCGGGTCACCAGGTGATCGAACGGTTCCGGAATGGCCAGTTCTTGCGGGGCACAGGCGACACTTTGTCGGCTGCTCTAGCGGTCGGAATTGGCCGAGGTCTTGAGCCCATGGATGCTCTTGTCGTTGCGCACCGTGTTGTCGACGAGGCCATTGCCGCCGGCCTCAGATCTGCGGTCGGAAGTGGCCGAGCGAGCGTCCGCTTCCCGTAACCCGGCCCAGGCTTTCGGTGGGGCTAACGCACCGTGAGGGTACGTTTCCGTCACCGAAAGGGTTTGGGCGGGGTTAGAAATCGCCGGCGTCGCCGACCCGGAACGACTCGATGATGACTACCGCGGCGATTGTCGCTGCCATCAAGATCGTCGCCATCGCCATGGCCTGGCCGAAGTTGGTGCTGCCTGGCCGAGCGAGTAGGCGGACCACCGCCGTGGGCAGCGTAGGACGGTCCGGTCTGACGATGAACGACGTTGCTCCGAACTCGCCAAGCGAAACTGCGAATGCAAAACCTGCTGCGGCCATGAACGACCTCGACAAGATCGGGAGATCAACTCGACGCCAGACCTGCAACTTCGAGGTTCCGAGAACCTGGGCACTCTGACGGAGACGATCGTCTACTGCTCGCAGCGAGGGAACCAAGATCCGGATTACAAATGGAATCCCGACGAGGGCATGCGCTATCGGAATAATGGCAATCGAGGTGCGCAGATCTAGAGGCGGTTTGTCGAGGGCTATGAGCATGCCAAACCCAACGGTGACGGCCGAAGTGCCTAGCGGCAACATTAGGGCGATGTCGAGTGCTCCTGCTGAGCCACCATGACCGTGCACGATAACTACTGCGGCCAGGGTTCCTATTACGACCGCTAGCAACATCGCAGCGACGCCGAACCCAACTGAGTTGGCGATGGCCTCCAGCGGCGTTACCAGAAGGGCATCGCCTTGCTGATTCAATTGTCGGTAGTTGTCAAGACTGAACTGGCCGTTGATGCGAATCGACCTGAAGGCCAACACCAGTAGCGGTGCCGACACAAATCCGATTGCCCCACAGAGCGTGGCGGCGATGGCAATGCGTTCGGTCAGCGAAGTTGCTACTCGCCTTTGATTCGAGGCCTGAACCTGGACAACTTGACCGACAGCACGGCGATTCAGGCGACGTTGCCCGATCAGCAAGGCCGACACAATGGTTAGCTGCATCAGTGCTAGCACCGCGGCAACGTCGAGTCGCAGAAACGCTGTCGTCTGAATGTATGTCTCGACTTCGAGCGTCGAGGTCGACGGGTTCCCCAGAAGAAGCACAACGCCGAAACTTGTGAATGAGAAGAGGAAGACGATCGCAGCGGCCGACGCGATTGTTCGCCTAAGACGTGGCAGCGTCGCTTGACTCCAGGCGCCGAACGGCCCACGACCGAGAACCCTGGCTACATCGTCGATCTCGCGTGCGAGGCGACTCCACGGCTCGGAAACGATCCGTACCACGACCGCGATGTTGAAGAACACGTGCGCAACGATGATAGACACCACGCTGTCGCGAACTGATCGACCGGCGCCGCCAAATAGATCGAGTAGGGCGATGAAGGCCGTCGCTACCACCACTGTCGGCATCACAAATGGGACCGTCAACGCGCCTCGCAGCAGCCGCTGGCCCCGAATCCGATAACGAGCCAATACGCCCGCAACTGGCAGACCCACCGCTAACGTCACCGCTGTCGAAATGGTGGCCTGCCAGGTTGTGAACCAAGCCACCCGCCACCACCTGGGGTCGGTGACGATTTCGGCTAGTGCAGCTAGGTCCGGGGAGCCCTCAGGCGAAACCCCACGCCACAAGATCGTTGCCAGAGGCCAGAAGAAGAAGACTCCCAGGAACCCGACCGGCGCCGCGGCTAACAGCAGCGTTGCGCGTCGACTCAGGGTCGACGCCAGCGTTGGGCGCGTGCCGAATGCGGGCTCGCTCAAGAATTCTCGTTTCGGGCTTCTATGGGCGGACAACCTGTGTGGTCCAGTCATCTATCCAGGTGTCGCGGTTCGACTCGATCTCGTCGGCGGATACCGTTAGTGGGTTCTGGGGCACGGTAGAAAACTCGAGAAATTCGGCTGGTACCTGTGCATCGGACACAACTGGAAACACGAACATGTTCCATGGGATGTCTTCTTGAACTTCGACCGACAACAAGAAGTCGACGAAGAGTTCGGCGCCTTCGCGGTTGTCGGTGCCGGCCAAGATGCCCACAAACTCCTGTTGGCGAAAACAAGTCGAAGCGACCACTGCGGTTGGTGCTTCGCTTGGCCTGGGATCGGCAAAGAACACCTCTGCTGGCGGGCTCGTCGCGTACGAAACAACAATGGGCCTGTCGCCGCCGCCGGCAAACGAGAAGTCGCCGTAGTACGCCTCGGTCCAACCGGGGCTGATCCGCACGTCATTGGCTCGCAGCTCAGACCAGTAGTCGAGCCAGTCATAGTCGCCACCTTGGCCAAACTCGGCGATGGTGGCGAGCATGAAAGCCAATCCGGGCGACGACGTAGCTGGGTTCTGAACAACCAACTGACCTGACAGCCTCGGGTCGACGAGATCTGCCAGCGACGACGGGGGAGCGATGGCCCGTGTTTCGAACCAGTCGACGTCGTAGTTAATGCACACGTCACCCACGTCGACTGGGAGTAAACGACTCGACTCATCGAGTTGTAGGCGGGCTGGGATCGCAGCTAATCGAGGCGACGCGTACGGCTCGAGTATCTCGGCCGCCAGGGCCCGTGACATGAAGGTGTTGTCGACCCCAAAGATTACGTCGCCAAGGGGGTTTCCCTTAGCGAGGATTGATTGGTTGAGCATGGTGCCGGCATCGGCAGCGCGGAATATCTCGACCGTGATGCCGGTGTTGGCTGTGAAGTTCGCTAGGACTTCGTCGCTTAGCGAAAATGAATCGTGGGTTATGAGTGTGAGGGTGTCCTTGTCTTCATCGCCAGAACCGCATGCGGTCACGAGACTCAATACGACGAACAGCCAGGTGGTTCGGCGTAGGCGTCTTCTCCACAGCTTTGTCACAAGAATTCGACAGGTAGCATCCATGAGTCGGTCCCTTCGCCGGAATTACCCGGGCAGGTTCATGGGGTCGGTGACAGCGCCAAACTGCGGCAGCTCACCCTCTCAGCCCGGTATGCCCCGAGCTCCCCTGGTGTTGTAATGACTCTATAGGGACAGCAAATGGACACGCTCATGAAAGTTGCCCTGTCGCTCGGGCCACCAGATGGCCTAAAGTCTCCGCCGTGACGACGGGGGCCTTCCAAATCCGATACGAAACCGCATCGCGGGCGACACGAACAGTCGCGCTCGGCCTCAGCCTTGTGTTAGTGGCCGCGGCCTGTGGTGGAGTCTCTGCTCTCGAAGACCTCGAGACTCAGATGACCGATGTGTTTCTGAGTGAGTTAGACGTTGCCCTCGAAGACATCACCTGCACCGAGGGTGCTCAAATCGAGCCCGCAAGCCAGTTTCAATGCACAGCCGCGGTGGTCGAGGGCGAAGGACGACTTCGGGTCGGGGTTCTGATTGATACCGACGGCCGCGCCGAATTCACCAGAGAGAATGCCCTCGTCGATCTTGAGTCAATCGAGACCGAAGTCAGCGAAGACCTGAGCCGTGGCATTGGCGTGCGAATCACGGTCGAGTGCGGCGCGGCTCTCGTGCGCATCGTCGAAGTAGGCGGCACGTTCGCATGTTCTGCCATAGCAGACAACGGCGAACAGCGTGGTGTCGAGATTCAAGTCGACGACCTCAATGCCACAACCCAGTGGCGGTTGCTCGCAGTCTGATCAACTCATGATCTTGGCCGATGTTGATCGTGTGACGGTGACGCGCCCTGAGCGTGATCTATTTCGCGACGTGTCGTTCACTCTGTCCACTGGCGACCGCCTTGGGGTGCTCGGCATCAACGGAGTAGGCAAAAGCACACTGCTGCAGGTTGTGACCGGGGGGCTGGAACCAGAATCGGGAATAGTCCGGACCGGTCGAAATGTCCAAACGGCCGTGCTCAACCAACGCCCTGAGCTCGGTATCGGCACGGTCCGAGAGGCCATCGGTGATGGGTGGGAGGCCGACTCGATTCTCGAACGGCTGGGGATGGGTGGGTTCGTCGACAGACCGGTTAGCGAACTGTCGGGAGGTCAAGCGAAACGGGTCGCGTTAGCCATCGCGTTGCTGACCGATGCCGATCTGCTCGTGCTCGACGAACCGACGAACCATCTCGACATCGACGCAATCGTTTGGCTTGAGAAGCGCTTGCGAACGTTCCGCGGCGGTCTTGTCTTGGTCACCCATGACCGGCTGCTCCTGGATCGACTCTCCAATCGAATTCTGTCGCTGACCAGAAATGGCTGGCATCTCACCGACGGCGGATATCAGGCCCACTTGCAGGCCGAAGCCGAGCGCCAAGCCAAGGCAGTCCAAGACGAACGGTCGCGAAAGACCCTGGCTCGCCAAGAACTTCAATGGTTACAGCGTGGCGCCAGAGCTCGTCGACGCAAGCCCAAGAGTCGAATCGCCGAGGCGACGGCGATCATCGAAGGTGCTCCACGCACGTCGACGGCGAGAGCTGATCCACTTGGTCTCGATTCGTTCGGCACCCCGCGACTTGGCGACAAGGTCATTGACCTAACCGGGGTTGGGTTCGTCTTTCCCGGTGCCGATCCGCTGTTCGTGGGTACCGACCTATCCATCGGCCCTGGCGATCGGATTGGTGTCGTTGGCCCAAACGGTGCTGGCAAGTCGACGTTGTTAGACATCATTAGTGGAAGTCGTCAACCCACCGAGGGTTCGCTGGCGACCGGATCCACGGTGGTGCTTGGATATTTCGACCAGGCCGGTCGCGACCTCGACCCAACATTGCGAGTGCGTGAGCTGATCGCCGGCCCCGACGGGCAGCTCACGACTCCACAGCAGCAGCTGCTTGAACGATTCTGGTTCGATCGCGATGCCCAACAAGCGCTCGTTTCGACCCTGTCCGGCGGCGAACGCAGACGGCTGGAACTCCTGCTGGTACTGGCGAGCCAACCCAACGTGCTGCTTCTCGACGAACCGACTAACGATCTAGATCTCGATACCCTCCGCTCACTTGAGTCGTTCCTCGACGAATGGTCTGGCACCCTCGTAGCGGTTTCGCACGATCGAGTTTTCCTCGAGCGGGCAACCGACGTCGCCATCGCGGTGGTTGGAGGCAAGGTCCGCCGGCTTGCTGGAGGCGCGACGGTCTGGGCTGACACGTCTCCCGTTGGCGCGCCGTCGAGCGGCAAGAATCAGCCCAGAACCGACTCCGGCGAGCGAGGTTCGGTTGAACGAAGCCCAAGGCAGCGGTCGCCGTCCACGCTGCGCCGCCTGGTTGCCGAAGTTGAGAGACAAATGCGTCAGCTCGAAGCGCGCCGAAGTGAGGCTGAGGTTCTGTTGGCTGACGTAGACACCGGTCACGGCGCTCTGGGCGAGCTCGGTCGAGAAATGGCGGCGATCCAAGCCGATCTTGACTCGGCCGAGGAACACTGGCTCGAACTATCCGCCGAGCTTGAGCAGCGGTAGCCTCATGTCCATGGCCTACCGTCCTACACACGACCATGCCGGGCATATTCTTCCGTTGCGGCTTCGCAAACCGGGCCTGTACTGGGGAGTGCTGGTTATTTCGACTCTCACTGTCCTGTCTATCGTGGGTGGGTCACTCGCAACCCTGTTGCTGTAGTCGTGAGCCTGTTGTCGCCTGACTCGACCGACTTCGTCTACGACGAGTTCTCGATGTTCGGCGACAATGCCGCCGAGGTCGGAATCGAACTTTGCGCCACTGTCGATGTGGTCCGCAGGTCGACAGCGCTGCCTGACGGACGCAATCTGAGTTCGCTTCACTTCGGGGCGCAGCCCGAAATTGTGTTCCTTCACGGCACTGCCCAGAACGCCCACACATGGGACACAGTTACGCTTGCTCTCAGGCGAGACGTGGTGGCTGTTGATCTGGCCGGGCACGGTCACTCCTCCTGGCGCGACGATCGGGCCTACGACCTGGCCGACTTGGCCAGCGACGTTGTTTGCCTACTTACCGACATGGCGGCCGAGCCGCACGTGATCCTGGTGGGAATGTCGCTCGGTGGCATGGTCGCTACGCGCGTGGCCGCGATCCGGCCAGATCTTGTTCGCAGCCTCGTCGTGATCGACATCACTCCCGGTGTGACAAAGTCCAAGGCGAAGAACATCTTCGACTTCATCTCCGGTCCGCAATCGTTTTCGTCGTTTGACGAGATATTGGCCCGCACCATGGAGTTCAATCCCAACCGCTCCGAGTCTTCACTGCGCCGCGGCATTCTGCACAACGCCGAAAGACACACTGACGGATCGTGGAACTGGCGTTATGACCGCCGAGGTCGTGACGGCGAGCCGCCACCGCGGGGCGACCTCTGGCTCGATATCGAAGCTGTTGGTGACGCAGGTCTACCTCACCTCCTTGTTCGCGGAGGGGGCGCAGGCAGCGTGGTCGACGACGCCGACGTCGAGGAGTTCAAGAAGCGCAACCCTGGGGCATCTGTTGTTGTTGTCGATGACGCGGGCCACAGTATTCAAGGCGACAAGCCCCTTAAGCTGTCCGAGATTCTGCTAGCCGAACTAGGTGACGCTGATCATCGAGACCACGATCTCCCCAGCGGCTAGTTGGCCAGCACCAGACCCGACGTAGAGTGCGTCAACGAAGGCGAATATGCCGCCGTCGCTTGCTACGAGCCAGTAGCCGTTGCCGCTGGCTGTTGGTGCCATTCCGACGATGGGTTGGTTGAGTGTGATGGCGCCGGTTGAGCCGAGGAATGGTGCGTCGCCGAAGGCGAATATGCCGCCGTCGCTTGCTACGAGCCAGTAGCCGTTGCCGCTCGGTGTTGTGGCTGCGGTGACAATCGGCTGTTGCAAAGCGAGTCCATCAAGAGAGCCGACACTGGTGGCCGAACCCTGCGCCAAGACTCGCCCCAGGCTCGTAACGAGCGAATAGCCGGCTGTCGGCGCTGGAGGGGTCGACCCTCCATCGGTCTGGGTACCGCCGTCGAGGAGTACCTCGACGGCATTCGCTGGATCGACCAATCCGGCCCCGAAAAGGTCGTCGTCGCCCACGGCACCGAGGTCTTCTGCGGTGTCGCGGAGCAGATCGAGAACTTGGGCTGGAGTGATGTCGGGATCAACAGCCTTAAGGAGGCCAGCCGCAGCCGCGACATGAGGCGATGCCATTGATGTTCCGTTGGCGTAGGCGTAACTATCGTCAGCTCCGTTGTGAAGCGACAAGATGCTCACGCCAGGGGCGACCACATCGATCCAATCACCGTAACCGGAAAAGTCGGCCTTTGAATCGTCGGTGTCGATTGCGCCAACCGAGATCACGTTGTCGAGAGCTGCTGGGTACATCGTTGGGTTGCCCTGTGTTCCTGAGTTACCCGCCGCCGCCACGACTACGGTTCCTTTGCTGATCGCATGATCGATCGCCGCTTCGACGACCGCTGAGTTCTGGGTTGATCCGAGCGACAGATTGATGACGTCCGCGCCATTGTCTGCGGCCCAGATAATGCCGCCGGCTACGTTCCCAGAAGATCCACTGCCTGAACTGTTGAGGACCCTCACCGGCATGATGCGGATTCCTGCTCCAGCGCCTTCGATCCCGAGCCCGTTGTTAATCGTTCCAGCAATCACACCGGCAACGTGGCTGCCGTGGAAGTTGTCTGGAACTAGGCCATCGCCGGTGCCCGATACGAAGTCACTTCCAGCGACCAGTGCTTGAGCTAGATCTTCGTGGGTACCCCTGATGCCGGTGTCGAGCACGGCGACTACGACATGGTCCTCATTGGGTATCTGGCTTCTGGCAGCAGCGAATGTGGTTCGGTCGAGTCCCCATTGGAACTCTCGGTATGGATCGCCGAACGCACGAAGTTCGATCTCGGGCTCGACTATCAAAACTACCGACTCAGCCGTGCTCGACCTGAACGCATTGGTCGCTACTAAGCCATCATCTTGGATGCTAAGCGTTCCGTCGATGACGGCGGCCGCTAGCTGCGGTGCTTCGTTGGCGGGGAGTTCGACTACCGAAGTTGTGAGAGTCCCGTCGGGTGCCCGTTCCAGGAAGACCCAGTTGACTGCGTCGACCGAACCGTCGTGGTTTTGATCCGCCCGAGCGACGCCACCACCGAGAATTGACGAAACAACTACCGCAGTGGCGACCAGTACTCGCTGTAGTCGACGGAGGGGGTTTGACACGTTGGGCTCTTCGCTAAAGGCAGGCTGCGGGGTGCTTCCTTACCTTCGGAAAGAGACCGGTCATAGTTGAGCGTGAGACGTACCCAAATCGCTTGTTAGCGACGAAATAGAGAAAACGAGTGCCCAATGGCCCTTGATGTGCCGCTGACGTCGAGGTTTCCGGCGCTGATGGCACTAGCGATATCACGGCGTCCGGCCAAAACATCGAGAAATGTCGCCGGATCGGTGGTGATTGTTGCATCAGCGGGCCGACCGACTCCGCTGGCCGAACGGACGGTGCCTGCCGATACCGCGACCCAGACTTCGTAGTCGTCGATTCGGTACCTGTAGACCTCTTCGACCGTTGCTGCGGCTACCTCGTCGAAAGACGCGAACAGCTCGAACATGATCTGCTCGGGCCGGAACGTCTTCTCGCATGGTTCGTCACGAAACTGTGCCCCCCATTGGGCGAGCTGAAGCAGCACCGGCTCAAGCCCGCGACCGAGGTCGGTTAGCTCATAGACCGATGACGCTGACGGAGGTGGAAGAACGCGCCTACTGAGAATCTGGTGTTCTTCGAGGTGTTTGAGGCGATCGGCTAACAGATTCGTTCCTACTCCGGCCAGAGACCGCGATAAGTCGCTGTAGCGCTTTGGGCCGGGCATTAGCTCGCGAACGATGAGTAGCGTCCAGCGTTCGCCAAGGAGGTCAAGGGCCGTGGCCAGCCCGCAGGTTGGCTGGCCGTAACTACGACGGCTCATGTTTTCAGCGTATCGAGGTGCAGCAGTATTGCTACATGTTTAAAGGAGTGACAAAGATTACATGTATTAACTACTTTAAATTTATGTAGTAAGTCCCACCCATCAACTATGATGGTTCTCGTGATGCAATCAGCAACGCTCTCGTCAAAACCGAGCCGACCGCGGTCGGCAGCCAACACCTCGACCCCGGTCATCGTCAGCGGTGCCCGAGATTGCTGCGCCGATGGAACGCCGGCTCCGCAGCCCAAACTCGGTAGCGCATGCCAACAACAACGATTTGAACGTTATGTCGTGCCAGAATTCGACTTCGTTCGCCGGGTTACGCGCCGATTTTCACGATCCAAAGCCGAGGGCGACGATCTCATGCAGGATGTCCTCACCAACGCGTTTCGCGCGGCTGGCCGATTCGACGGTAAGTACCCACGGGCCTGGTTGTATCGAATTGCCGCCAACGCGGCCGCATCTAGGGCCCGCAAGCATCGAGACACAACCAGCTTGCCCGAGGCCGACCGAATGGACAGCGCCATGTGGCTGGCTTCAGACGATTCGGTCGAAGATGCCGTCATCGACCCAATTCTCGACGCGACCCTAGTATCGGCCCTCGACGAACTACCGGAGCACTACCGGTCAGTGATAGACCTAGTCGATGTCGGGTCGCTGAGTTACGAGGATGCTGCCAAACAGCTCGGAGTGCCCACGGGCACCGTCATGAGCCGCCTTCACCGAGGTCGTCGGCGCCTGCGCGACGAACTCTCGGGTACCCACCTCGACCGGCGCCGTTCGGAACAAGGTGAGGCGGTACCGGTCTAACCCTGTTGATGTTGCCTATCGGCTAGGCATGAACATCTACGACCGTGCGGCCGCGGATCTTCCCTGCGAGAATGGCTTCTGCGGTTGCCGGTACTTCATCGAGGCTGATCATCGATGACATCGAATCGAGTTGATCGAAGTCCAGTAGTTCGACGAGGCGTGTCCAGGCGGCAACTCGGGTTTGCGTTGGGCACATGACCGAGTCGATTCCGAAGATGTTCACGCCGCGCAACAGGAACGGCAGCACGGTAGTAACGAGATCGCTTCCCCCGGCAAGACCACAAGCCGCAACCGACGTTCCGTAGCCCAACTCGGTGAGTACGTTGGCAAGTGTCGTGCCGCCGACGGCATCGACGCAACCTCCCCAGCGCTCGCCAGACAAGGGGCGAGTCGGAGTTTCCTCGAGTTCGGAACGATCGACGATCTCGGTGGCTCCGAGATTCCGCAGATATTCGGCTAGCTCGGCTCGACCAGTGCTGGCGGCAACTTCGTAGCCCGCAGCTGCCAACAGTTGAACGGCTATGCCACCAACACCTCCGCCGGCACCGGTTACTAGAACCGGTTTTGATCGGTCGATTCCGGCTAGCTCAAGCGCCAGCACGGCGAGCATCGAGGTAAGCCCGGCGGTTCCGACGGCCATCGCCCGCGCCGGTGAGAGCCCAGTTGGCATCGGCACAAGCCAGTCGGCATCGACACTGGCGACAGTCGACAAGCCGCCCCAGTGAGTTTCGCCGACCCTCCACCCGGTCAGAACAACTGGGTCGCCGGGCCGATACCGGTCGTCCTCGGACGTTCGGACAACACCCGCGAAATCGATACCGGGAATGTGTGGGTAGTTACGTACCAGGCGTCCGATTCCTTGGACGACCATGCCATCTTTGTAGTTGATCGTGCTGTGGGAGATGTCGACAACCACGTTGTTCTCGCGAAGTTGTGCTTCTTCGAAGTTGTCGATGCGGGTTGTGAGGTTGCGACCATCGTCGCTTTCGAGCATGAGGGCGCGGAACGTAGGCATCAGCAGATCTCCAATGGTTGGTTTGGTCAACTTATCGGCCGGAGCAAGTTACACACAGAGCGATAACCTCACTACATGGCTGTTGAGTCCACAGAAACAGTGGTCGGCGTCTCTGATGCTGCCCTCGAGAAGATTCAGGCGTTGCGCGACGGCGAGGATGAAGGCGAGAACCTCGGTCTTCATATCGAGATAACCGGTACCCGCGGCGTCGACTACACCTACGATCTTGCGTTCGCCATGATCGATGAGGCCGCCGACGACGATGTTTGCACGTTGGTGGGTGGGCTCACCATCATGATTCCCGAAGATCAGCTCGATCTACTTCGTGGTGCCGAACTCGACATTCCTAGCAACGGACAGCAGCAGGGTTTGGTTCTGCGGAACCCGAACCGACCGCCGGTCATGCCCCTCGACGACCCTATGGAACTCACGGGCGATATCCCAGATCAGATCCGCCAGTTGCTTGAGGCTCGGATCAACCCGGCGATCGCTGCTCACGGTGGGTGGGCTGAGTTAGTTGAGGTCGATGGTTCGAAAGTTGTTGTGAGGCTGGGCGGGGGTTGTCAGGGCTGTGCAATGTCGAAGGCGACGGTTACGGCCGGTATCGAGCAGACTATTCGCCAGCACATTCCCTCGATCGAATCGGTGATCGATGTCACCGACCACCAGGCCGGTGACAACCCCTATTACTCTCATGCCTAGCTATCTGAAGAAGCTGTCAGAACTAACCTCAGATATCTGAGCGCCAAATTGGGAATCACCAGCAGAGGTTGGTGTGTTCATGGAGTGTGATGGTGATGGAAGCAGCCCAAACCGAACGTGCCGAACGTGACGCCGCCTTTCGTTCCTATGTGGTTCCCGAGCTCGACGTCATGTTTCGCGTGGCCATGTCGCTTACGCGCAACAAGGCCGACGCTGAGGATCTAGTTCAAGACGCATTGGTGAGGGCATACCGGGCTATCGATCGTTTCGATGGCCGGTATCCTCGGGCTTGGCTGCTAACGATCTTGCGTAACGCGCAGATAAACCGTACTCGCCGCCGTCGGCCGGAACTGCTTCGTGATCCCGACACCGAGATGGAGCGCCTGTCTTCCACCAAAGCTGGCGACGAGTTCGACCCCGAGGCTGTTGTCATCGATCCCGTCTTCGATGCCAGCGTGCGTCAGGCTCTCGATGCCTTGCCCAAGAAGTTTCGTCGACCGGTCGAACTGGTCGATTTGGGCGGTATGTCGTACCAGGAGGCTGCCGACGACATGGGAGTCCCGGTTGGTACCGTCATGAGCAGGCTTCACCGGGCTCGAAAACGAATGCGTGACCATCTCGAACAGGCGGGCTTCGGCGCTAGGGAGGTCGATTGATGAGCGCGCTTACACGTTTTGCATCGTTGTTCGGTGCGGGTAAAGGCGCTCGTAGCCGAGGCGGTTCGAGCCCCGAGTGCCGGCGGGTGGGCGAGGTGCTCCAGATGTACCTCGACGGCGAGTTCGATGGTGACACTTCATGGATCTCCGATCACCTCGACGAGTGCGCTGATTGTGGCCTTGACTCCGATGCGTTTCAGCAACTCAAGCACGCCATTGGTCGGCTTGGCCAGCCCGATACCGACGCTCGACAGCGGCTGCAAGAGTTTGCCGACCACCTCGCCGGTGGCGAGATGGACACAGTCGACGATCCGGTCTGAGCCTGTTGCGCGGGCTGATTGCCGACTGGTTCTTGCCTCGCACTGACCGAGCTGTGTTCATTCAGGTCGGGCTTGTCATGCCCTATCTAGCCATTCGGATCTGGTTTGCTAGGCACGACCCGGATCGGAAGTTGTTCCGAATCGGGATGTTTGTGTTCGTGGGTGCGCTGTTCGCTCTGCGGACCCTGCACTAAACACAATTCGTCGGGGGCGACTGGCGAGGGCTAACTGGGGTTGATTGCTTTGTAAACCGAGCTGGCTATACCCGGACCGTCGAGGCCGAGCTCACTTCTGAGTTCGTTTGGGTCGCCGTGGTCGATGTAGGTAACTGGGGTGCCGAGTTGAACCACCCGGGGCACCGTGTCCAAGTCTGGGAGTCTGGAGATCTCGTCGGCGACTGTGGAACCGATTCCGCCCACACGAATACCGTCTTCGACGGTGATCACGATGGGGTAACTGGAGGCGTCGCGGAGCATCTGGCGATCGAGGGGAACGGTTCTGATGTCGTAGACCGCTACTTCGATTCCCTGCTCGGCGAGGTCGGTGGCAGCGGCGAGTGTGTGGTGAAGCTGGGTACCCATCGACAGCAAGCAGGCGTGGGACCCTTCGCGAAGTTTACGAGCCGATCGACCCGAGCCGGTGGTTCCGTCTGGCGACGAGGGTGCTGGGCCGCGCGACCAGCGGATCGCGACTGGCCCGTCGGTGATGGTCATGGCCTCACCAAACATGACCGGGAGTTCTTCGATCGATGACGGAGCGAAGATCGTCATACCAGGGACTCGCAGGCACATGGCCATGTCGAGAACGCCATGATGCGAGGCACCGTCGGGGCCCGTGATGCCTGCCCGATCGAGGCACAAGATGACTGGTAGTTTGTGCAAGCCGACGTCGTAGACGAGTTGGTCGAACGCTCGAGCTAAGAACGTGGCGTAAAGCGCCACCACAGGTCGTTGCCCAGTCATGGCCATGCCTGCGGCGGCGGTGAGAGCGTGTTGCTCTGCGATGCCTACGTCGAAGAATCGATCTGGGTATTTTTCTTCGAACGGTAGTAGCCCAGTCGAACCTGGCATGGCCGCAGTGATGGCAATGAGTTCGGGGTGGTCGGCCGCGGCTTTTAGAATCGCCTCCGTGAAGGCGACCTTGAACTCGGGTGCCGACGGTCGCCCGCTAGGCGCCACGCCGGTATTGGGATCGAAGAGACCAACGTCGTGCAGGTGCTTCTCGATGTCGTCCTCAGCAGGTGAGTATCCGAGGCCTTTGCTGGTCAGGACATGTACCACCACGGGACCTTTGTAGGCCTTCGCGTCCCGAAGGGCCGATTCGAGCTCGGTGATGTTGTGGCCGTCGATCGGGCCCGTGTAGCGGACGCCGAGGGTTTCAAAAAAGGCTGGGGGTTCCCACATCTCGCGCACCGCGGCAGCGGCGCCAGACAGCCCCCGAACAACCTCGCCCCCCAACGGCACCCGATCAAGGACGTCTTTGATCTGGCGGCGGCTGCGGATGTAGGTCGGCTTGGAGCGCAGCCTCGACACTGCGGTTGATAGTCGGCTAATCGTCGGTGCGTACGACCGGCCGTTGTCGTTGAGAACAATCACGACGTTCTCGTCGTGGTGGCCGAGGTTGTTTAGGGCCTCAAAGGCCATACCGCCGGTGAGGCTTCCATCGCCAACAATGGCAACCACGTCGCGATGATGTTCGCCGCGAGTCTCGAACCCGGCGGCCAGACCAAACGCGTAACTGAGTGCAGTGGAGGCGTGGCTGTTCTCGACCCAGTCGTGGGGGGATTCTGCCCGCGATGGATATCCAGATAGTCCGTGTCGTTGGCGGAGGCTGTCGAAGTCGTCGCGCCGACCGGTAACAAGTTTATGGACGTAGGTCTGGTGGCCGGTGTCCCAGATGAGTGCATCGCGAGGCGATTCGAATACGCGATGAAGGGCCAGGGTGAGTTCGACGGCTCCGAGATTCGAGCCGAGATGGCCACCAGTTTTCGAAACCTTCTGAACGATGAAAGCCCGGATCTCTTTGGCAAGTTCGTCGAGCTGAGCGAGATCGAGGGCCCGTAGATCGGCGGGACTTTGGATCTTGTCGAGGAGCATCAAGGTCTCCGATACACCAAAGAGAACTTTGTTGGTTCCCCGACTATTTCAAACCGCTTCATGACAATCACCTAGGGTACGTCGGTTACTGTGGTCTCGGCGTTGCCGTCACTGTTTCGAGTGGTCTGGCTGCGATCCGCATGCTTGCTTGGTTGCCGATGTACCAGCCAAACCACAGGACAATGGCACCGCCGACAGCATCGATCCAGTAGTGATTGCCGGTTACAACAATCGCGAACAGGGTTAGCGCCGGGTAGATCGCTATCGCGGCGCGAGCCAACCGTGTGGTGGCGATCGGAAACAGGGCGATGGTGCACCACAGAGCCCAGGCAATATGAAGGCTTGGCATCGCAGCCCATTGATTGGAGATGGACTGCATCATGTCAGAATCGAACGACCACAGCCCTCCAAACTCCGACAACGTATCGACGTAATCATGATCGCTCAGGTTGGCACCATAGTCGCCCCCGGCGTTCAGTAGACGCGGCGGCATGAGTGGAAACAGCGAAAAGCCGAACAGCGCTAGTGCCGTAGTGGCCGACAAGATATTGCGGTATCGGCGGTATCGATTTGGTGCCCTGATGTACAGAAACACCATTACGCCTCCGGTCACAACGAAGTGAGCGCTGCCGTAGAAGACGTTCCAGACCCAGATGAACCACTTCCACCCGATGAAGGTATCTTGAATTGCGAGTTCGACGTAGAGGCCGAGGAGTCGTTCAAGGTTGATGATGAGTAGTGCGTTGTCTAGCGCTCGCTGGGGCCCCGATGAGAAATTCCCACCCGAACCGAATTGGTTCCGTATGAACGAGTAGATGACATAGAACCCGACGACGTAGCTGAGCTCCAACCACCAACGCCGCCGGATTGGCGTGTGGTCAGTGATCTCGCGCTGGGGGGTCGCTTTGTCGTCATTGAGCCTCGTCTGTTCGGTCTCTTGGCTCATGGATGCCCTGCGGGTTCGCGGTCTTGGCCCCGGATCCAACCGAACAGGAACGCGGGCGCGCCAAACAGGCTCACGAGTAACGTCAACGCGTAAAGAATCAAACCGAGCAGGATCGATTCGGCATCGCTGACGCCGAGTGGTCCTAAGAAGAGCACCAACGCGCCCTCGCGCAGGCCAAGTCCCCCTATCGACAGCGGAAGAACCTGTGCGATCAATACCGCCGGCGCAAAGGCTAGCCACGCGGTTGGCGATACGTCCATTCCGATCGCCTTCGCCGCCAACGCGGTAGCTGCGATCAGCACAAGCTGGTACATCAACCCCACGCCGATGAGGTTTACGACCGCCCCAGGCGTGCGTCTGAACTCGCCAAGCCCTAGATGCAAACCGCTAAACGTCCGTTTTATGCCGCCGCGCCCTTCCAGTCGTCGACCGATCCGTGGGTTTTCGGCCACAAAGACCACGACAAGCAGGAAGACTAAGGTTGCTATAGCGAGACTCATTGCGGTTCGGGAACCGGCACCTAATCGGGCTAACCCTGGGTTGATGGCGAACGCGGTGAGAATCAAGACTGGGAGCACGATCCAGCCGGTGAGCCGTTCGATCACCACTGAGGCGAAGCAACGAGGTACATCGCCTAGGCGCTTGGCTAGGCGGCGAACTCGCAGCACATCTCCGCCGATTGTGGTCGGCAGGAAATTTCCAACGAATTGACCAGCAAGGTTCAAGACAACTAGGCGGAACACGCTTGGATTGAGGCCGAGAGTGTTTAGCACCGTGCGCCACCTGAACGCCGCTATGACCTGGCTGAGCGCAGTCAGGCCCAGCGCGCCGAGTAGCCAATAGAGGTCTCGTGTCGACCAGCCGGACCAAACTGCTGTGAGGTCGTTTCTTGGAATGCCGATGCTCAAGAACACCAACATTCCGACGCTGATCAGCGTCCGCAGGAGCAGCATGAGCCAAGGCCGCCGCTGACGCTTGGGTTGTGTTGCGGCGGGGTCACTCATGGCACTGAAGAGAATATGGCCTCTCAAGCCGACGGCCACCCCGACCGATGTCAGTGGGCAGGAATGTGATGCGGTAAACCAGTGTGGCAAAAGAGGAAACAACATGAAACTATTTCGAGCAACAGTTGTTCTATCGGCGAGTCTGCTAGTGCTCAGCGGGTGTGGGTTAGGCGGAGGCTCTCAGAGCACGACCGACGCCGGCAGTGCTCTTCCCATCGTCGAGCTCACTGGCGACGATGCGATGCTGACGGCCGCGGTCGAGCGCACGAACGACCTTGAGTCGTTCCGGTTTGCGATGCTCGTCGAGATGTCGATTCCTGATGAGGACACGATTCGGATCGAGATCGATGGCGCAATGGATGTAGCGAGCGGCAACGCAACGCTGACCATGAACCTCGGCTCGATGTTTAGCGCTATCCCCGAATCTGAACGAGGCGAGTTCGAGTCGGACTTTGGTGATGGCACCATCGAGATCATCCAAGCAGGACCTTCGACCTACATCAAGTTCCCGATGTTGGCTGAGCTGGCTGGTGGCGGGGGCGATTGGGTCGAGGTTCCCACCGATGCGTCTGATGATGCTTTAGGCCTGTCTGGGATCACCTTTGAGAGCCCCGAGGATCTGCTGTCGGGATTGACCGAAGGCGCAGTGGTTACAGAAGTCGGCACCGAGGTACTGAACGGTGTCGCAACTACCAAGTTTCGCCTTGATGCCGCTGAGCCCGCGGCGAGTGGAAGCGATGACTTCGCAGATGTCTTCGGCGCCGATCTCTTCGGCGATGGCGGCGCTACCTTCGTGTGGATCGATGACCATGGTGTGGTTCGGCGAATGGAAGTGAGTTTCAACTTCTTTGGAATCGAGGGTGGGATTGTGATCGAGTTCTCTGACTTTGGTATTCCGGTTGTAGTCGAGGTTCCCGCCAATGCCACCGCCATCGATCCAGCCCAGTTCGACTTTATTGGGTAGCTGAGGATCGGTCACCGGTACGCTACGAATGGCAGGATCGTCCCTTGGCGTCGGCCTTGCCGACCGCCTTTGGAGGGCCAGTGCTCGATCAAGACTTAGTACAAGCAGCGTTGCAGACCGGATTGGCTCGCGGCGCAGACTTCGCTGAGGTCTTTGTTGAAGACCGCCGCAACATGTCGGCTGTGCTCGACGACGGCAAAGTCGAGGAACTCACAACTGGTCGAGATCGCGGCGCTGGCATCAGGGTCGTGATCGGCGATACGACCGGCTTTGCTCACACTGCCGACCTCTCTGAAGCCGGGCTCCAAGATGCGGCCCAGGCCGCAGCTGCGATCGCCTCGTCTGGTCAAAGTCGATCTGTCGACGCCTTTTCTGCGTCACTGGCCAAACCCACCTCAGTCCAGACCCTGCCCGAAACCGTGGCAAAGGACGTGAAAGTAGCGCTGTTGAGATCAGCCGACTCTTCGGCGCGATCCGTCGCCGATGTCATCTCTCAAGTCACAGCCCGTTACAGCGAAGGTCGCCGTCTAATCTTGGTGGCCAACAGCGAGGGTGTGTGGGCTGAAGACGATCAGGTCCGGACTCTGTTCTCCGTCAACTGTGTTGCGTCTGGAGACACAGGCATGCAGACCGGCCGCGAGACCATCGGTCATACCGTGGGTTTCGAGCTGTTCGATATGTACGACATCGATGAAATCGCGCAACGAGCCGCCCAGCGAGCTGTGACAAAGCTGCGGGCCAGACCCGCACCCTCTGGCGAGCTTCCAGTGGTCATCAAGTCGGGTGGCGGTGGTGTTCTATTCCATGAGGCATGCGGACATGGACTCGAAGCCGATCTAGTTCGCAAAGGCGCTTCGGTGTTCAAAGATCGCGTCGGCGAGCAGGTGGCCAGCCCACTTGTCACCCTCATCGACGATGGCACCATGTTGAAAGAGTGGGGCCACTTCACTATCGACGATGAGGGCCACGAGGCCAGCCGAAACACACTCATCGAAGACGGTGTGCTGACCGACTACATGTGGGATCACCTGCGAGCCCGCGCTGAAGGCAGGGAACCGTCAGGCAACGGGCGCCGCCAGAGTTACACACATCTGCCAATGGTTCGCATGACCAACACCTTCGTCACTAACGGCACTGTCGATCCCGGCGACATCATCGCCGACACCCCCAACGGTGTGTACGTAGCCCAGCTCGGCGGCGGCCAAGTAAACACCGCCACCGGCGATTTCGTGTTCGGCATGACCGAGGCCTATCTCATCGAGGACGGCAAGATCACTGAACCTCTTCGTGAAGGCAACCTCATCGGAAATGGGCCCGAGGTACTACTCGACATCGACGTGTTGGGTAACGACTTCGAGATGGGCTCGCCTGGCATGTGCGGCAAGGACGGCCAAGGAGTACCCGTTGGTGATGGACAGCCGACGTTGCGAGTTAAGAAGCTGACCGTCGGCGGCACCGCGGCTTGATGGCGATTCAAACCAGCCAACCCGACTTATCGCAGCTCGTTAGACGGGTCATCGACTCGGCCGGAGCTGGCGAGGCCGTCGAGGCCTATGCGGTGCGAGGTCGTGAAACCGACGTTCGGGCCTACCGGGGTGCGGTCGAGTCGTTGTCGTCGGCCGAATCGATGGGCATCGGCGTTCGAATACTCGTCGAGGGGCGTCAGGGATTCGCCCACGCGGGCACGTTCGATGAGGCGGTCATCCGCGAGACCGTTGATGCCGCCCGCGACAACGCCCGGTTTGCTACTCCCGATGAAGAGGCCCAGCTAGCCACTCCAGACGGGGTGCCGCCCTCCGACCTCGATCTGGTCGATGTCGCAATGTTCGATGTGAGCACCGACGACAAGGTTGCTATGGCAATCGAACTTGAGCGCCTTGTAAGTGAGATCGATCCACGTATCAGCGGTGTCGAGAGCGCCGACTACGGCGATGTTGTGGCCGAAATGGCCCTTGTGTCCACTACAGGTATCGATGTAGCTACCCAGGGAACTAGGGCATCTCTGTCCACTTATGTGCTAGCTACGGCTGGTAGCGAGACGCAAACCGGATTCGGGTTCTCAGTAGGACGCGGCCTCGATGACCTCGATCCCGCTCGCGCTGCCAGCGACGCCAGCGAACGGGCAACCCGGATGCTCGGCGCAGTCAAGCCGCCAACAGAACGAACGACGATTGTGTTCGATCCGTTCGTGACCGCCATGTTCTTAGGCATCATTGGTGGAACATTCTCTGGAGAGTCCGTCGTCAAGGGCCGGAGTCTGTTCGCCGACCGTCTCGGCGATGAAATCGCCGCGGCAGAGCTCACGCTGTTCGATGATCCGACCGATCCTCGCGCATTCGGTGCCACTCGCTTCGACGGGGAGGGGTTGGCGACCAGGCGGAACGCCATCATCGAGAACGGCGAGTTGCAGCAGTTCGTTCACAACTCTTGGTCGGCTCGACGCAGCGGCACGCGATCGACCGGTTCGGCGACGCGAGGTGGATACTCTTCGCTGCCAGGTGTCGGCTGTCGAGCCCTCCAGCTCGAACCAGGCTCGTTTGGCGCGGCGGCTCTGTACTCCGTAGTGGGCGATGGCGTTCTTGTTCAATCCGTGGCCGGACTGCACAGTGGGGTCAACCCAGTCAGCGGCGACTTTTCGACCGGCGCCGAGGGCATGCGCCTCACAGCTGGCCAGGTTGGCGAGCCCTTGCGCGAGTTCACCATTGGCTCAACGCTCCAGCGGATGCTTCTCGACGTAGTAGCTATTGGCAACGACGTCGAGTGGCTGCCGATGGGCGCTGCTGGAGTGAGCCTCGCCGTCGAGGGCGTCACGGTCAGTGGGTCGTGACGATGCCCAAGTGCTCGGGCGGCACCTCCGATCTCACCGATTTGGCCAGGCGGATTACCGCGTTGGCCCGGCCCGGTGAACAAGTCGAGGTGTATGCAGCCAGAGGTCGCTCGACCACCGTCAAGGCCTACGAGGGTGAGGTTGAGTCACTCAAGAGAGGGACCAGCCAGGGGCTAGGCGTTCGGCTTGTCGCCAACGGTCGTCAAGGGTTTGCTTCTGCGGGAACCCTCGACCCCGACGTTGCTATCGAGACTCTGGCCGAAGCCCGAGAAAACGCCTCATTGGCCGAACCCGACGAGTTTGTGGGGTTGTCAGAGCCCGACGGTGTCGTCGCTCCAGATCTTGTACTTCTCGATCCGGCACTCCAACTGCTCACCGACGACCAGCGGGTGAGTTACGGGTTGGCCGTAGAGAGAGCCGTGCTTGGTCGTGACCCGCGCATTACCGG
Source organism: uncultured Acidimicrobiales bacterium (assembly GCA_964569385.1). Lineage (GTDB taxonomy): Bacteria > Actinomycetota > Acidimicrobiia > Acidimicrobiales > Poriferisodalaceae > JAADHX01. The sequence continues at coordinate 18,976 of CAZMUM010000040.1, read as the reverse complement.
TGTCCGCTCTGCCGCCTTTTCAGATGGTTGGGGCGAGGCGGCCATTGTCTCGACCCAGGGTGTCGATATCTGGTCCGATGGGGGCTCATGTTCTGTGTCGGTTTCGCCGCTGGCGGTCGATGGCGACGAAACCCAGATTGGGTTCGGTGTCGACGCAGCCAGGGAGCCGTCAGCCCTTGATATTCCGGCTGTTGGTCTCGAGGCCATTGAGCGGGCCGTCGAGATGATTGGCGCTGTCAAACCCGAGTCGGCGCGGCTAACGGCCGTTCTCGACAAACGGGTGGTGGCTGCGTTCATGGACATAGTTGCCGGCACTTTGTCGGGCGATCGTGTTAGCCGGGGGCGTTCGCCATTCGCCGAACGCCTCCACGAAACAATCGGTGTACCTGGCCTGTGCCTCATCGACGACGGAACCGACCCTGAGTCGCTGTCAGCTGATGTACACGACGGCGAAGGCCTGGCTACTCGCCGCAACGTGCTAGTCGACGATGGCCGGTTGGTTATGTTTCTCTACCACTCTGCATCGGCGCGTCGGGCGGCAACCATGTCGACCGGCTCGGCTCTGCGCGGGGCCAGGTCGACTCCGGGCGTCGGCGTTCATTCGTTGTCGATCGAGCCTGGCGATACTGGGTTCGACGACATGGTGAGTGCTGTCGGCGAAGGTGTGTTTATTCAACGAGTCAATGGTCTGCACTCGGGCGTCAACTCCATCAGTGGTGACCTCTCAGTAGGTGTTCAAGGTCGAATGATTCGCGGTGGCGCCCTGGCCGAACCAATACGCGAGGCCACGATCGCCACCACCCTTCAGCGCTTGTTGCTCGGTATCAATCACATCGGGTCCGACGTCGAACGACTTCCCGGTGGCACCCAGTCTGTGTCGATGTCAGTCGATGAGATCTCACTGTCGGGAACCTAAGACCAAGTGAGTCGTTCTACGCCACCAGATGGGTGTCGCTCCGCTGAGCCGTCGTCCAAAACGGTCGAACGTCACCCTCACCTTGGTCTCGACCTTGCGGCCGATCGCATCAGGGTCGACATGCATAGCCACACCATGTGGTCTGGCGACTGCACGACAACGCCAGATGAGATCGTCGAGGCCTTAGGCGGCGCCGCACTCGATGTGGTCTGCATCACTGACCACCATGCGATACAGGGCGCGATCGAACTCCTCGACGAGTTGCCGTGTCGCGTGGTCGTTGGTGAAGAGATGCGCACCCATCATGGAGAGCTGATCGGGTTGTTCTTAACCGAGCGCGTCCCGCAAGGCCTCGATCCGGTCGACACCGCAAAGCGCATACGCGATCAAGGGGCAATTGTGTATGTTCCGCATCCCTTCGACGCGATGCGCAACAACCTCGCCGAGCCCGCGCTGATCGACCTGGTCGAGCGCGGCCTTGTCGATGCCATCGAGGTGCTCAATGCCAAGACGTCGCTCCGATCGCTCAACGAACGAGCAGCCGCATTCGCCAACGAACACGGCTTGCTCGTGGGCGCCGGAAGCGACGCTCATGTTGCCGAGGCCTTCGGTGCCGCCTACGTCGAGATGCCAGATTTCGCTGATGCCAGGTCGTTCCTGGTTTCGTTGACACAAGCTCGTCCAGTCGGTCACCACTTCGATCCCCCTCGAAAGTGGCGCCCCCGAATAGTCCCCTCCACATCCACCTCACTCGAGTGAATCGAACCAGTGTCGAGGATCGGGGTCAGAACAACAATCCTCGACACAGGTTGACGGTTTTGAGGGCATCGGGGGCGGCAATGTCTAGTGTCGGGACAGCGCTGGTCTGAATTGGCGGATCTCGGCGTCGGCAATCCCGTTCGATCGCGCGATCTGGTCCCAGTGGCTCACGACCCTGCGTATCTTGCCCCATGCATCGGTGGCGGCCTTGGGGTCCATCCGAAACGTCGCGGCGGCGCCCATCAGTGCTTCATAGGAGTCGGTTGGTGCCGTTGTTCCCCCGATGCCTGTGATTCGCTCGGCATCCATGTTCGGGTTGGGATTCACGTCGAATATTGGCGCAAGCTTCCATCCGTTTTCGTTGAATAGGAACCCGTGGTTTCGCATGTGATCGTCGGTGTTGTTGATCAACACTGAGAACGCAATTCGGCGCCAAAGCTCATCGAGGTCGACCGCGACGTCTGAGCCGTGGTCGCCGATGGCTTCGGCTAACTCGATGTAGTCGTTCTCCATGCCATCGGTGGATCCGAGCATCGTCATCGCACTGATGTAGGGGATCCGCCGATCACCCTCACGATCGAAGCGTTCGATGATCAGCACGGGGTCATCGCCGATTGACACGAGGTGTCGTGGCGGTACTCGAAGCCCGGCCCGTTGGGCCAGGTCTAGAGCGGTTTTCTCCCAAGCCATGACCGTCCATTCGTCGCTGGCATGGGGGAACTTGGCGATCAGAAGGCGGCCGCCGTCTTGGACTGCCGCTTTGGGGCGGGCACCTCCGAGCGACCCGGATCCGGCGTCGAGAAGTGTCTTGATCGCCTGAGTGTTGTTGGTGTCGTGTTCTATCTGGTGCGACGCGTTCAGGAGCTCCGGCAAACTAACCAACTTCGGGACGCTAGCGCCGCCGGTCAGGTAGGTGGGATCGGCGCCGGTCGTGTAACGCAGTGCACCTTGGCGGGTCACGTCGCTCACCCCAAGCAAATAGTCGACCTCATTCATCATCTTGGGGGCGGCCCCGATGGGGGTAAGGGCGCGGTTGTGTTTGTCGATGAGGCGGCGGCCCCAACGGTCCGGTGCACCGTCGGCCATAGCGCCGGGTAGACGGTCGGTTGTGGCCCCTCCATAGGCCACTGGCAGATCCGGGCTCACGCTCCAAGAATGCTGTCGCCCAAGGTAGGCAGCGCTGTAATCGAACGTCGTTGTGGTAGTTCCTCGCCGCGTGCTGACGTAGGCAGTGCCTACCGACAACGGCTCACCCGTGTCGTCGAGGAAGACGCTAATAGTCGTGGCCGTCAAGGCCGTACCCGTTGAGGCAGAGCCTGGTCAGCGCGGGCGCGCCCCAACGGCGTTTCGTACGGGTCAACGGCGGTTACCACTGCATCGAGGACCCCAAGAGCTCGCGCTACGTTCAAGAAAACGCTGAGGCCTACCGTCGTCTCGCCGCGCTCGAGCCTTCCCAACGTGTCCCGGTTGACACCGGCGCGCTCGGCGACCTGTGCCACAGTGAGGTTCTGGAGCTTGCGCCACGTGCGAAGATGTTCGCCGAGCCTCTCGGCACCCTGTCTAGTCTTGAACGGAACTGGTTTCGCCATTCTGATTCGTCTCCTGGAAGGTTGCCGCTATCGTTAGTGTGCCGCGTATCACGCATTAAAGGAGATAATGCTCGTTATATCAAGCACTAAAATTCCAACCCACCTACCTCGACCCCCAACATGGCCGACGTCGCGGCTGACGGTGTTGGGTGCGCTGACGATATTGCTGCTGTTGATCGGAGCCTGCTCCGGTAGCCGAGAGCCAATTGCAAGCGACAACCTGAGCGATGTTTCCGACTCTGCAGCGATCGATTTAGTTGAGTCCACCCCGGGGCCAACCCAGCGCACGCCCGAGATATCTTCAACCACCTTGACGGCTACATCTACGACGGCTACATCTACGACGGCTACAACTCTGCCGTTATCGCCGATCGTACCGCCGTCGAGTGAGTCGCCGCCCGTCACCCCTGCGCCTATGTTCATCGGACTGGTAGCAGACATCGACGACGATCTGGCCGCACGAATGGGCTCGAGCTGGCGTGATGGTTGCCCGGTCGCGTTAGACGACCTGCGCTATCTGACGCTCAGCCATTGGAACTTCGATGGCCAACCCGTCGAGGGCGAGCTTGTCGTCAATGTTTCTGTTGCTTCAGATGTGGTGAACGTATTCCAGAAGATGTTCGCAGCCGAGTTCCCCATTCAAGAGATGCGTCTGGTCGCCGATTACGGCGCCGACGACAACGCGTCGATGGCGGTGAACAACACGTCCGCGTTCAATTGTCGGTTTGTGGCCGGTACCCAGTCTTGGTCGAAGCATGCCCTTGGGCTCGCAATCGACATCAACCCGCTGGTGAATCCCTATGTTCAAGGATCGAAGATCGATCCGCCCGGTGGCGCCGAGTTCGCGGATCGCAGTATCGACTCTCCGGGTTCGATCAACGTCGGCGGCGACGTAACAACGGCTTTCGCCGATATTGGTTGGTCGTGGGGCGGCGCCTGGAACTGGCCCGACTACCAACACTTCTCAACTCCGTAGCCCGAACCTGCGGTCATGGCAACGATTCTGGGCACAGGTTCGATCGGGTTAGGTCTGAACTACGCAACCTGTGCCCAAAACCGCGGTCATGGCAACGATTCTGGGCACAGGTTCGGGAATCTAGCGGGGCGGGGGTGGGTCTGAGGGTGGTCCGGCGAAGAGTTGGGCCTTGGAAAGCCAGTCGATTGCGCTGTGGCCTTCGACAACAAGGCTGGTGTCAGCCACGTTGCGTCGTTGGGAAGTGACCAGGGCAAAGTCAACCGCAGAGCCGGTCACCGACGACTCTGCGTCGGCGGCTCCCCACGACCACGGCTCGCCGCTCGGCGAGGTGAGCGCGACAAACACATCGCCGTCGGGGATGGGTAAACCGCGGTTGATGTAGGTCCACCCTCTGGTGATGACCCCAAGCTGGACGATGTGGCGAATCCGGTCGGCGCTCTGGAGTGACGCTCCCAAGGCATCGGCAATGTCGGTGCCGTGGGCCCAGCACTCCATAAGACGAGCCGTTAGGAACGACTTGGCCCCCATCGAAGGCCCGTACCACTCGACCCGTGTCTTGTCGCCGAGCGTCGCGGCCGCGCTCTGAAGCTCGGTGCGGCATTCGCGCCACCAGCTCAGTAGGTCAGCTGGGGTCAGAGATCTGGCATGGGCTAGGGTCGGGTCTGCTTTCGGCGTTGCATCCAAAAGCAGCTGTACGTGATTACCGAACGCGTTGGGATCGACGATCGCCATCGCGGCGGTGTGGTCGAAGTAGGCGAGGTGCCCGATCTGTTCGATGATTCGCCACCCTGGACTCGGCGTGTGGAGCTGCCACTGTTCGCTAGTTAAGCCACAGACGAGGCCGTCTAGTTGTGCTTGTTCGGCTAGAAGATCTTGGGTGATAGATGCGGCTGTAGGTGTTGTCGACATTCTTGACTCCTTGCTGGTCTGTATTGCTGGAGCGTAGCGCTGGCCCGAACGGTGGAGGGTAATTTGATCGCTGCCGCCTTACCCCGCTACGGTCGGGGCCCTATGCAACAAGCGCTGCTCGCTCCTGCCCTCAAGACGGCTCTCGACACAAAGTCCGACGTCTACCTGAAGAATCGCAGCGACACTCTCGAACAACTCGATGTGATCGACGACCTGCTCGAGATGGCCGACGCCGGGGGTGGGGCCAAGGCCATGGAGAGACATCGGTCGCGCGGCCGCTTGCCGGTTCGTGAGCGCATTGCCAACGTCATCGACGCTGACACGCCCTTCCTGGAGATATCTCCGCTAGCGGGTTATGGGTCTCAGTATGCGCTCGGCGGAGGAATGGTGGTTGGCGTCGGGATCATCGCCGGAACCGAGTGCGTCATCATGGGCAACGACCCCACGGTTCTGGCCGGAGCGCTCACCCCGTATGCGAGTAAGAAGTGGATGCGGGCACTTCAGATCGCTCGCGACAACAACATGCCGTACATCAGCTTCGTTGAGTCAGCTGGCGGCGATCTGCGAGCAGGCGGCGACAAGCGAGATCCACTGCCTGAGGACAACCCCCATGATGCAATCGGGCATGCGGTCAACCCGTCCCATTTCGCCGAAAGCGGTCGGTTCTTCTACGAGCTGATCGAGCTATCAAAACTTCGGGTTCCCACCGTTTGTGTGGTGTTTGGATCGTCCACCGCTGGTGGGGCATACCAACCCGGAATGTCCGACTACAACATCTTCATTAAGGAGCAATCGCACGCGTTCCTTGCCGGTCCCCCTCTGGTAAAGATGGCTACCGGCGAGATCGCCGACTCCGAGACCATTGGTGGCGCCCAGAAACACGCCGAGCAGTCTGGTTTGGCGGAATACCTCGCCGAAGACGAGATGGATGCCCTGCGAATGTGTCGCGAGGTCGTTTCGCATCTCAACCGTCGCAAGGTCGACGGCGCGGCGCCAATGGCAGGTGACGAACCTGTTCACGACTCGGACGAACTTCTCGGACTTGTGAGCCGCGATCTTCGGTCGCCTCTCGATATCCGCGACGTAATTGCCCGCACTGGCGACGGCAGCCGCTTCGAAGAGTTCAAACCCCGGTTCGGGTCGACAATGGTCTGCGGCTGGGCGTCGGTTCATGGGTATCCAGTCGGAGTTCTCGGCAACAACGGCGTCATCTATCCAGACTCGGCCCAGAAGGCCGCTCACTTCATCCAGCTGTGTAATCAGATCGATGTGCCAATCGTGTTCCTACAGAACATCACTGGCTACATGGTTGGTACCGACTTCGAGTCGGACGGCATCATCAAGAAGGGGTCACAGATGCTGAACGCGGTGACCAACTCAACCGTGCCTCATCTGACGGTCATCGTTGGTGCCTCCTACGGCGCCGGCACCTATGGAATGTCGGGTCGCGCTTATGGAAACCGGTTCACCTTCCTATGGCCGACGGCCAAGATTGCCGTGATGGGACCGAAACAGATCGCCGGCGTGATGTCGGAGGTTCGTCGCGGGCAGGCGGCCCGTAAGGGTCTCGATTTCGACGAAGAGGCCGATGCCAAACTTGTCGCCGCTGTGGAACGCGACCAAGAGAAGGGCTCCTTGGCCCTACAAGCCACCGGGGCCATCAGCGACGACGGAATCATCGACCCCCGCGACACCAGAACAGTCCTCGGGTTGTGTCTAAGCATGGTCAGAAACCGACCAATCGAGGGCGCAGACGGTTACGGAGTGTTCCGGCTATGAGCGGCTCGTTCAACTCAATCCTTGTTGCTAACCGAGGCGAGATCGCCCGGCGGATCTTCCGCACGGCTCGATCGGTTGGGCTGCGCTGCATAGCGGTATTCGTCGAGGCCGACGCCGCTGCACCGTTTGTGACCGATGCCGATGTCGCGGTTCGCCTCGACCATGGATACCTCGATGGCCAAGCCATCATTGCTGCTGCGGTGGCCACGGGTGCCAAGGCCGTGCACCCCGGGTACGGATTCTTGGCCGAGAACGCGGAGTTCGCTCAGAGTGTGATCGACGCCGGTCTGGTTTGGGTTGGACCAGCTCCTGAGGTCATCGCGGCGATGGGCGACAAGATCGCTGCGAAGCGGGTCGCTGCTACCGCGGGTGTACCGACTTTGGTTTCGTCCAACGATCCCACCGAACACGACGCGGTTGGGTTCCCGATGTTGGTGAAGGCTGCGGCTGGTGGCGGGGGCAAGGGAATGCGCCTCGTCGAGTCGGCCGGAGAGTTAGCCGATGCGGTGGCGTCGGCCCAGCGTGAAGCGGGTTCGTCGTTTGGTGATGACACCGTCTTTTTGGAGCGTTACGTGGCCAAGTCGAGACACGTCGAGATTCAGATCCTTGGCGACAGCCACGGAAACCTGGTGCACTTTGGCGAACGCGAGTGTTCGATACAGCGTCGTCACCAGAAGATCATCGAGGAGGCGCCGTCACCAGTTGTCGATAGCGCCATGCGAATCGAGATGGGTGAAGCGGCCTTGCGGCTAGCTCGTGAGATGGATTATGAGTCGGCAGGCACGGTTGAGTTCTTGGTCGACGACGAGAGCCGCGATTTCTTCTTCCTTGAGGTGAATACTCGAATCCAAGTCGAACACCCCGTTACCGAAGAAGTGACCGGCATCGACATCGTGCGCGAACAGCTTCGAATAGCGAGCGGCGAACCACTGGGTTTCGAGCAGCACGACATCACCTTCGATGGCCACGCGATCGAAGCAAGGCTGTATGCAGAGGACCCCACTCTTGGGTTTCTCCCAGCCACGGGCACACTTCACGCGTTCGAACCGTCGACCGAGCCCCAGGTCAGGTGGGACTCTGGCGTTGTCGCCGGCAGCCTTGTCGGGGTTGACTTCGATCCGATGCTGGCCAAAGTCATTGCTACAGGAGCCACAAGAAGTATTGCGGCGAACAAACTCGCACTAGCACTCGAGCGACTTCATGTCGGCGGTGTAGTGACAAACCGCGAGTTTCTGGTGTCGGCTCTAAGGGACCCGGTGTTCCTGGCCGGTGACGCGACCACTGACTTTGTCGCCAACCACATTCCAGTTCTCGCACTGCCGGCTGGCGATGCCGACCGCGCCTGCATCGCTGCTGCGATGTGGCAACAGCACCAGCATCGATCGAACGATCACCACTGGATGTTTGCCCCGTCGAATTGGCGCAACGCTCGCCTTCCTTCCGAACGCGTCGAACTTCAGCTGGCTGGTGAGGATGCCTCCCGAACGATTGGGTACAAGCATGGTCGCGATGGCGTTTTCACCACCGATGATGGCGCTTCGGTTCGAGTTCATGAGGTGACCGAGTCCGGAATCGACATCGAGGTCGACGGTCGACGCTCGGTCACCCGAATCAGCCAGGTGCGAGATGACATGTATGTGCAGACGGCCACCGGAACGGCAACCCTCACGGTCGTGCCTCGCTTCGCAGTTCGGGCGCCAGACTTGCCGGGCGGCGGGCTAACAGCGCCGATGCCAGGATCGATTCTTGAGGTGCGGATCACCTTGGGAGACCACGTCGTTGCTGGCCAAACGTTGTTGATTCTCGAGGCGATGAAGATGGAACATCACATCGCGGCACCGTTCGATGGCAAGGTAACTGACGTGGGCGTAGCCGTTGGCGACCAAGTTGACAACGGTGCTTTACTACTGACCATCGAACAGTCCGATTCGGCGTATTCCGCCAGTGAAGACAAGCCCAGTGAAGACAAGCCCAGTAGAGACAACAAATGAGTACCTCCGAAGGTCAGGCTCTGTCCATGAAGTCTCCGATACGCATTGCCAACTGCTCAGGTTTCTATGGCGATCGCGTCGGCGCCGCCCTTGAGATGGTCGAAGGTGGGCCTATCGACGTTCTGACTGGCGATTGGCTGGCCGAGCTGACAATGCTCATTTTGGCAAGGACCCAGGCCAAATATCCGGGTGGGGGATATGCGCGTACGTTCGTGACCCAAATGGAGCAGGTGATGGGTCAATGCCTCGACAAGGGCATCAAGGTTGTCTCCAACGCCGGGGGTCTCGACCCAGACCACTGTGCCGAAGCCGTGGCTGAGGTGGCCGACAAGTTGGGCCTGGCGCCGACTATTGCCTTTGTGAACGGCGACAACGTGTTGCCGAGACTTGTTGAGTTTCGGGCCGCCGGTGTCGACGTCATTGACTACGAGACCGGCAATCCGGTGTCCGACATCGAATACATTTCGGCCAACGTATATCTCGGCGGATGGGGAATCGTCGAAGCTCTCGACCGGGGCGCCGACATCGTGATTACTGGTCGCGCTACCGACGCCGCCATCGTTTGTGGGCCGGCCGCCTGGCATCACGGCTGGGGCCGAGGTGACTTCGATCAGCTGGCTGGAGCGGTCGTGGCTGGCCATGTGATCGAGTGCGGAACCCAAGCGTGTGGCGGCAACTACTCGTTCTTCACCGAACTGTCTGGCATGGATCGCGTCGGCTTCCCGATCGCTGAGATTGCTGCTGACGGTTCGTCGGTTATCACCAAACATGAACGAACCGGCGGCGGAGTGAACGTCGGCACTGTTACCTCGCAACTGCTGTACGAAATTGGCAGCCCGGCCTACCTCGGACCAGACGTGACGTCGCGGTTCGACACCATCGCGCTCAAACAAGTTGGCACTGACAGAGTCGAAATTTCGAACGTCCAGGGCGAGCAACCACCAGCGACGCTGAAGGTGTCGATGAACAGCTGGGCCGGTTTCCGCAGCGATATCAGCGTGGCCCTGACGGGGCTTGACATCGACGCCAAGGCCGAGTTGATCGAGGACATCTTCTGGCGTTACTGCCCATACGGACCGGACGATTTCGACAGTGTCACAGCGACCACGGTCAGGACCGACCATGTCGATCCCGAAACCAACGAAAAGGCGGTCGCGTCATGGCGAGTTACGGTGAAGGACCGCGACCAAGCCAAGACCAAGTCGGTTGCAACCAGTCAGAATAATATGGCCCTGGCATCGATACCGGGTTTCTTTGGTTTGTCGGGCGGGGGCATTGCTAAGCCGTTTGGTGTGCACACCTCTGGGCTCATTCCTGCAGATCTAGTTCCGCAGTACGTGACTCTCTTAGGTGGCGACAAGACGGTTGTCGACTCCGAAATCTCGGTGGTCGCCCCCGCTCGGGAGGTGCACGCAGTTGTGCCGGACCTGCCTGCACCGATGCACGGCGCGTCGACTAGGGCTCCTCTCGGCGAGATCGTTGGGGCTCGGTCTGGCGATAAGGGCGGCAACGCCAACCTCGGCGTCTTCGCCCGATCGGCTGAGGCATATTCGTGGCTTGAGCACAACGTTTCGGTGCCGAAGCTGCGCGAGCTGTTGCCAGAAGCCAGCGAGCTTCGGATCGAGCGCTACTTGCTACCGAATCTGTGGTCAATCAACTTCGTGATCCACGGGTTGTTGCAAGAAGGGGTGGCGGCCTCGACCAGACTTGATGGTCAGGCCAAGAGCCTTGGCGAGTGGTTCAGGGCCAGGCATATGGATATTCCAGTTGCCCTCCTGTTGGACGACTAGGTGACTAGGCCCGGTCTCACCGAGCGGCTGCGGTCGGTTCCGCGTCCACCCCCTGTGTTGGATCGCGACCGTGAGGCGGCACTCTCGGAGCGCCAAAGAGAGCTACTCGATGCGCTGGTGTTCATATTCGACAAGGGTTTCGTTCACCTGACCATGGCCGACCTTGCTCGCGAGCTCAACTGTTCGCTTCGAACACTTTATGGTTTGGCGCCGAGCCGCAACGAACTTGTTCTGCTGGTGGTCGACCGCAACCTTCGCTCGATCGGTCGCAGCGCGAACGAGTGCATCGACCCAGCGATGTCGGCCGTTGATGCCGTTCGGGCATACCTTCAGGGTGTGACTGAAGCCGTTAGCGCAACCACCGAAGAGTTCGCCGCCGACATGGTTGCTATCGAGGGTGGGCCTGAGCTTGGCGCTCGACACTCCGAGTACTTGGTGGCGGTCACGCGAGCCGTCCTCGACTTCGGTGTCGGTAGTGGTGAGATCTGCGACGTCGATACTGCGGCTGCGGCCAGGGTCATGGCCGGTCTCGGCCGGGACTTCGCCCGCCCGAAGGTGATACCAACGCTCCGAACCAATCCGAAGAAAGCAGCCGATGCCATGGTTGAGATTGTGCTTGCTGGTTTGACTACGGCTCCTGCCGGCCACAAGTTTTCAAGTCCGATGAGGAAAGATCAGGCCCTATTGTGAGCGAGATCGTTACTGCCAGAGTTGAGTCCGGTGTCTGCACTGTCACCCTGGCCGACGAAGAGCGCCGCAATGCCCTGAGCGCCGACTTGGTCGCAGACCTGATGGCTACCCTCGACGAAGCCGAGGCCGACCCGTCGGTTCGAGTGATAGTGCTAACCAACACCGGGCGGGTGTTCTGCGCTGGGGCCGACCTGACCGAACGCACCGGGCGCGCTAAGGGATCGAACCCCCGCAAGGCATTTGCGCCCTCTGACCTGTTCGCAAGGTTCGTGCGGTCGCCGAAGCCCTATGTAGGTCGCATAGCGGGCCACGCGGTGGCCGGTGGTACCGGATTGGTCGCGGCGATGGACATCTCGGTCGTGGTCGACTGGGCCAAGATGGGTTTCACTGAAGTGCGCATCGGCGTGGCCCCAGCCATGATCTCGGTGTTGTGCCTGCCCAAGATGCAGGCCGCCGATGCCAGAGCAGCGCTGTTGCGCGGCAATCGATTCCTCGCACCAGAGGCGGCCCGTCTTGGCCTGATCAACGCAGCAGTGCCCCAAGCCGAACTCGACCGCGAGGTCGATTCGATCGTTTCTGATCTTGTGGCCGGTGGGCCAAACGCTTTAGCCGCCACCAAACAGCTCCTAGCTCAGGTCCCGAGTATGGATTTGGACGCGGCGTTTGAGTACACGGCAAAGATGTCAGGTGAGTTGTTTAGGTCACCTGAGGGTCAGGAAGGAATGGCCGCCTATCTAGAGAAGCGACCAGCTTCTTGGATCCCGACCGACACCTAGCACCGCGCCACGTATCGTTAATTCGCGTCGCCCCTCTGTCGTGAGGGGCGGAACGGTCGACGAAAGAACCAATGCCTCTATTTCACGCTCTTGTACTCGGCATCGTTCAGGGCCTTGCCGAGTTCCTGCCGATCTCGTCTAGTGCTCACCTCGAACTTGTTCCGTGGCTGTTTGGCTGGGACGATTTCGGAGGCGATACCGAACTCGAAAACGCATTCGATGTCTCGTTGCACCTCGGCACTACCGTTGGCGCGGTTGCCTATCTTTGGTCCGACGTTCGCAATTACGTGACCGCTGGACTCTCGCCCCTGTGGACACGCGACCCGCTGAGTCGTGATGGCAAGATTGCATGGTTCATAGCGCTGTCAGCAGTTCCGGCGGCCTTCGCCGGCATCCTGTTGGAAGATGTCTTGTTGGGCGCATCTGACGAGATATGGCTGATAGCCACACTCCTCATTGTGTTCGGTCTGGTCTTGTTCGCGGCCGATAGGTTGCCCGGAGAACGTGAACAGGATGACTTCGGTCTGCGCGATGCGCTCCTTATGGGTGCAGGCCAAGCAATGGCTCTGCTCCCTGGAGTTTCGCGATCGGGCTCGACCCTCACGGTCGCCCGAGTTCTTGGATTCGAACGAAGTTCGGGTGCTCGGTTGGCCTTTCTAATGGCCCTTCCAGTGATTGCTGGCGCTGGCATGTATCGAGGAATCGCCGTAGCTTCGACCGGAATCCCCGACGAGCTTGTCGGGGGGTTCATTGTCGGGATCATTGCCTCGGGAGTAACTGGCTGGTTCGCCGTGTGGGGGACCCTCAAGTTTGTGCGGAGTCACTCGTTCGCTCCTTTCGCGGTCTACCGAGTTATTGTCGGCTTCGCGGTACTCGGAATCCTGGCCTCGGGTTTCCGGTAGCTGACGGCCAAGCTAGCGAGGGAGTGCTAGCGGCCAACAACGGTGAAGGTTCTCGACGCTGCAGCCACGGCTATCGCGGCCGCCGCCGATCCGGGGACTGCAATCACGATCCGAGTGTCGTCGACAGCGACCACCCGGCCGCCATCGACGACGAGCACTGGCGATCCAGTGAACACATCGACGGAGTAGACATCGATCAAGTCATTTGGCACAAGCGGTGGACGCTCGTTTCTTGGCACGGCGATGGCAATAGTTCGCAGGTGAGGAGCCAGGGTGGTTGGCGGTGGCGCCAGTTGAACTTGTTCGGCTACGGCTACCTGCGGAGTACGAGCTTGCGATATCGCAGCGATGGCCAAGATGGCAGCCACTGGTAACCATCGCCGCCATGTCGGTGGCTGGACTTGGCGTCTTGACAGAGGATTCTTTGGCCCGCCTGGTGGTTGACCAAACCGAGACTTCGTGGATTCGAACATGGCAATCTCCCTACGCTTGTTGCGGTGGAGGAAGTTGCGTGTCGGTGTGTGGCCGGGCTGAGTTTCCGAGGCTAGCTACTGGATTTAGCCGGGGTTGTCTTTGTTGTCGATCCGGATTTCGAGGTGTCGCTCGAAGACTTTTTGTCAGACGATGACGGTTCTTTTTTCTTCGAACTGCTCGAAGAGTCTGACGACTTGGTGCTGGACGAGCCCGAGGAATCCGAGGACTTCGAATCGGAGCTGGCTGAGCTGGAGTCCTTCGAATCTGAGGTTGATGCGTCGCTCTTAGGGTTTGCGCGAGAATCGTTTTTGTAGAAGCCGCTTCCCTTGAACGAAATGCCGACGCTTCCAAATACCTTCGCGAGGTTGCCTTGGCACTGGGGGCACTCGGTTAGGGCATCGTCAGTGAACGATTGGTAGTGGTCGAACTCGTGGCTGCAATCTTTGCAGCGGTATTCATAGGTTGGCATCTGTTTACCTGATTGGGCGTAGCCGCTGGGAGCGCACGATTGTAGCGATGAGGCGTGGTTCTCGTGCCATCCACTTCTGAGGGTGCTTTCAGTGGCATGGTCACGTTTATGAGTTCTGATGCAATGGTTGCCGAGTTGGCATCGCGATATGGCCTAGATCGGCCGACTGCTGAGATTCTGGCCGCGCACAATTTCGATCCAGAACAGTTCGACGAACTTCGGGGTCGGCTGGCCGCTGCCGGTGTCGATCCGACCCGCAATCACGTAACCGGGACCTTGGCGGTTCCGGCCGATAGCGACCTTGTTACGTTCCCCGCCTCTGGCTCCGATCGCTACGCCGAACTGGCCAAGCTTGGCGAGATCGCGATCGGTGCCGGTCATGTTGGTGTGGTCCTGCTTGCGGGCGGTATGGCGACTCGCTTTGGCGGAGGCGTGAAGGCGCTGGCCGAGGTTCTGCCCGGCTTGCGGTTCGTTGATGTCAAGATCGCGGATCTGCAGAAGTTGGGTAAGCGGCTCGACGTTCGCATCCCGATGGTGTTGATGACTAGTTACCTGTCAGACGGCATCCTTGCCGATGTTGGAGTGCAGCTGTCAACTGATCGGGTGGCTATTGAGACTGCTCCTCAGAACGTGGCGATGCGAGTCACACCGAGCGGCGATCTGTTCCATACCGAGAGCGGTTCGGTGTCGGTCTACTCGCCAGGTCATGGCGATCTCGGCGATGCCATCAGCAATTCTGGGTTTCTCGACCGCTTTCTGTCGTCGGGGGGCAAGTACCTGTTCGTGACGAACGTCGATAACTCAGCCGCCACCCTCGATCCAGCCATGGTCGGACTGCACATTGAGTCTGACCGTCCGCTGACTTGTGAGGTTGTGTCTTCGGACGCACCGGGCGGGGCCCCATATGTCCTCGATGGTCACCTCCAGATTCTCGAGGCGTTCCGCATCCCGCCCGATTCTGGTCTGACCAGTGTTCCTGTTGTCAACACCAACTCTCTTACGGTCGACGCCGAACAACTGACTCAGCAGCATCCGCTCACCTGGTTTGAGGTTTCGAAGAAGGTCGATGAGGTGCCGGTGGTGCAGTTTGAGCGCTTGGTGGGTGAGTTGTCGGCGTTTATGGATACGACGATGGCGCTTGTTGTGAGCGGCGGGGTAGATGGTCGCTTCCAACCAGTCAAGGATCCGACCGAGCTAGCGGACCGTCAATCGATGATTCGCGAGATCCTCGAATACCGCGCCTTGCTGTAGCGACCGACCTCGGCGCTAGCTTCACTGCCATGATCTCCCTTGAAGAGGCCAGAGAGTTTGTGTTGTCGTTGGCGGCTAGACGCGAGCCTGCCGCTGTTCCCGTAGCCGATGCCCTCGGGCTTGTCCTCGCCTCTGACGTTGTCAGCGCCGTATCAATCCCGCCGTTTGCCAATACGGCAATGGACGGGTTCGCGGTACGGGCCAGCGATGTCGTCGACGCCCCGGCTTCGCTGCACATCGCCGGAACGATCGCGGCCGGACAGTCCCCGTCCCATGTTCTCCAGTCTGGCGAAGCGATGCGCATCATGACGGGTGCAGTTGTGCCTGATGGCGCTGACGCCATTGTGATGGTCGAGTTGACCAGCGTCGATGACGATAAGGCCGACACGGTTCTGGTCAGTGAAGCTGTTCCTGTGGGCAACCACATTCGTGGCATTGGCGACGATGTGAACCCCGGCGATCTTCTGTTCAGCGCCGGCGATGTTTTGGGTGCTGGTCATCTGGGCGTACTGTGCTCGCTCGGGCTGACCGAGGTGAGTGTCTATCCGCGCCTACGGATTGGCGTCATCAGCACGGGCGACGAACTTGTCGACGATGGATCTCCGCTCGAGGCGGGTCAGATTCGCGACTCCAATCGACGTACGGTCTTGTCGTTGGTTACGAGTGTCGGAGCAGAGGCAGTCGATCTCGGGCTAGCTCGCGACGATGAACAAGTCATCGAAGCTGCCATGCGTGCCGGGGCGGCTGCGTGCGATGCGGTCATGACGACCGGTGGCGTTTCGATGGGCGACTTCGACTACGTAAAGGCCGTGCTGAAGCGCATTGGCGATATGCGCTGGATGCAGATCGCGATCAAGCCAGCCAAACCCTTCGCCTTCGGAACTGTCGATGGCGTGCCGGTGTTCGGGTTCCCCGGCAATCCGGTGTCGTGCATGGTCTCGTTCGAACTCTTCGGCCGTCCGGCTATTCGCCAGATGATGGGTCACAAGACTCCGATCATCGCCACAGAAACAGCCATCGCCGACAGTCCGTTAGAGCGCGGACCCGATGGCAAAACCCACTTCGTACGGGTCGCCGGCGAGCGCGATCGCAAGGGTCAGATGCATGTGCGGTCCTCGGGTGGACAGGGTTCGCACATGTTGTGGGCCATGTCGCAGGCGACGGCACTGGCTGTGGTCCCAGATGGCGATGGCATCGAAGCAGGCGGCGACGTCGAGGTCATTGTCCTCGGTTAACCAATTGAGGGCTGGGGAAGGTCGCCCGGTAGCGTTGTTGGCATGACCGATGTTACCGGAGAGGATCTGGTTGACCCGTTTGGGAGAACCGTACGCGACCTGCGTATTTCGGTTACCGACCGGTGCAACTTCCGCTGCTCATACTGCATGCCTGCCGAGGGTATGAAGTGGGTGCCCCGCGAAGATATCCTTACCTTCGAAGAGATCGAGCGTTTCGCCCGCGTGTGCGTCGACCGGTTCGGTTTCGATGGCATTCGCCTCACTGGCGGCGAACCCCTCGTTCGGGCGCACCTGCCCAAACTCGTCGAACGCCTCGCTGCCCTTGGCGTCGACATATCACTCACTACTAACGGCGCCACTCTTCGCAAGCACGCACAGGATTTGGCCGATGCCGGGTTGGCTCGTATCAACATCTCTATCGATTCGCTTCAGCGGGATCGCTTCCTTGAGCTGACTCGCCGTGACGAACTCGACAATGTCCTCGACGGCATCGACGCCGCAATCGAGGCCGGACTTGCCCCTGTCAAGCTCAACGTGGTGATGATGCGGGGCATCAACGACGATGAGGCGGTCGACTTTGCCACGTTCGGACGCGAGCGAGGGGTAACGGTTCGCTTCATCGAGTTCATGCCCCTCGACGCCACTGGCGAGTGGACCAAAGCGACGGTGGTCCCGGCCGAGGAGATCGTTTCAGCGATCGAGGCCGTGTACCCGCTAGTCCCTCTCACCCGCGGCACTGAGCCAGCGGAGCGTTTCCGGTTCGCCGACGGCAAGGGCGAGGTTGGGGTCATTGCTTCGGTTACTCGACCGTTCTGCGGTGACTGCGATCGGGTGCGAGTTACCGCCGAGGGATCGTTCCGCACCTGCTTGTTCGCGATCGACGAGTTCGACATGCTTCCGCACCTCCGCGGCGGCGGCTCCGACGATGATCTCGTTAGTGCCATCACGGCTGCGGTCGGCACCAAGTGGGCTGGGCATTCAATCGGCCAGGTGAACTTCATTCGGCCAGCAAAGTCGATGAGCCAGATCGGCGGCTGACGCCAGCCCCACCACTGGTTCGGGCTACGGCCCCTCGTACACTCCGTGCATGGCCGATGAGTTGAAACTTACCCACCTAGACCCGTCGGGTCGTGCTCGCATGGTGGATGTAACGCCCAAGGATCCAACGCATCGCCGGGCAGTTGCCAGGGCCCGCGTTTACATGTCGCCCGAGACTACACAGCTGGTGGCTCGCGGGGCCGTCGCCAAGGGTGATGTTCTGGCGGTTGCCAGGGTTGCCGGAATCCAGGCGTCCAAACGCACCGCCGATCTCATCCCGTTATGTCACCCGTTGCTGGTGGGTGGTGTGTTCATCAACTTCCACATCGACGATGCATACATTGAGGTCGAGGCCCAGGTCGAGACCGTCGAACGAACCGGGGTCGAGATGGAGGCCATGACAGCGTGTTCGATCGCTGCGCTGACCATCTACGACATGTGCAAAAGCGCCGACAAACGAATGGTCATCGGCGACATGACACTCTGGGAAAAGACCGGTGGCAAGAGCGGACCATTCAAGCGCCTCGAGACGGTTTCGGAGACCCTCGCTAGGAATCAAGCCGCCGTCGATTCTGCCCCGATCATGTCGAGCGAGTCTCTGAACGACCTCTAACCATCGCTGCTGAGGTGTTTCAGTCAGAGTGACCGTGCGAACGCATAGAGCGATATTCGCAACAGAACCACGACTTTACGTTGCGCGTTCGTAGTACATCCGTAATAATGGCGTCGCTCTGAAGGCACCGGCCTTCGACCAATGAGTGTGACGGCGGGCGTTGCAGCGCCCCAGTACAAGGACAACGCAGGTTTGACGTTATGAACGGCATCATCCTTGGTGCTCTCGCAACGATGTGGGTCGTGGTGCTGGGCTGGGAAACCTTTTCTAACCTTCGCGATGGGCGGCGACGGTCCGACCCCATGCGAAACTTCACGCGCCAGTTGGGTGTTCTTGGTCGCGCCGTCCCCAATTCGGTAATGCCGGCTAATGCCCTAAGTCGACGCGAGTTCGGTTCACGCGGCGTAATTGTTGGCCCGCCAGTTTCTCGCTCTGCGGCAGCTGAGCGTCGGCGAGTGATCTCAATGTCACTCACGGCCGCGCTAGTGGTGGCTGGCGTGGCCTGGTTCGTTACGTCGGCCCCTTTGGCTGGCGGCGCTGTTCTTGTTGTTGGCGGTCTGTTGATTGGTTTCACCTCTCTAGTGATGCGCCGCAAACAGCTGGCCGAGGAGCGTGCCCGCAAGGTCACCTACCTTCCGACAGCTCGCCGCGAGTTAGAAGCCGTACCTGCTCGCAGGCGTGCCAACTGATCTAGCCGACAGTTGGACATAGACCGCTACACTTGGCGGTCCTTGGGGGTGTAGCTCAGCCCGGTAGAGCACCTCGTTCGCAACGAGGGGGTCGTCGGTTCAAATCCGGTCATCTCCACCAAGAAAAGCC
>CAZMUM010000039.1:0-47113 GCA_964569385.1 uncultured Acidimicrobiales bacterium | reverse complement strand
CAGCCCTTTCCAGCATGATTACGAACACTTATTCGATAGTCTCCACTATTCACTATCTGTAACGAGGAGCTGTGTTCCGAACGCGATGAACGCAACTCCAAAGATCGGATCGAGAACCCGCCGAGCTCTGAGATACCCGTTTCGAACGGCGGCCACCGACAACACTGACGCGAGACCCGCATGAATGATCACCGAACTCGCGAGGATCACGACGGCACTCGTCATCTGTAGTGAAGTCGAAGTATCAGTTGGAAGCGCCGTTGCGAACAACGTGCCGAAGAACAGGATGGCCTTGGGATTACCCATGCCCGTGGCGAACCCGATCAGGTAGTGGCGCCATAGCGCTTTGGGGCGGTGCTCCCGATCGAGAGAGGCAGGTACCGAGTTGCGCTGTCGAATTTTCTGTAGGCCCAGCATGATGAGGTAAAGGCCAGCGACGATTCGGATAGTGGAAAACAGGTCGCCGAAACTTTGGGCTAACGCAACCAGACCAAACAGCGCCGCCGACATCCACAGAGCCGATGCTGAAACCACACCTGAGGCAACCAACAGGGCCTCGCGGCGCGAGAACTGCGTGGCAGTCTGGCCGATGAGCGCAAAGTTGACACCGGGGCTAAGAGCAACACCCATGTAGATCAACCACAAGGCGAGCAGGCTCTGCGTATTGGACATCAGGCGACTTCACGCACGTGTTCGTTCATGGCTCGGACAATACTCAAGGCTGGGACAATGCGAAGCCGCTCTAGGCCGCCCTCAATCCACCTCTGCTCTCGCGCTGATGAGCAAGAATGGCGGACGATCTCGCTCAGAAGCCCACTCGGGAACCTCAACAATCTGATCATCGGATGGACCCCACTCAATCAGATCCACGAGCCCGAACCCGGCTGCCCGCAACGATAAAAGGTACGTCGCGATGGTCCGATGCTGCTTAACCACGCCTGGCGCCAACCAGGAGGTCGTCCGTGCGCCTTCATCGAGATACGAATCGACCGGCCAGACCAGCTTGCCATCAACATCGGGCACAAACCCTGGCGCACTTGGAGCGGTGAAGATCGGATGCTCCACTGAGAACACGAGGCGTCCGCCAGGAGCGAGTGCCGCGTGGAGCCGGCGCAACAGCGAGGTCAGCTCCACCAAGTAGTGAAATGTGAGTGAGCTATACGCAACATCAAAAGCGTTCTCACCTAGTTCGAAGTCTTCCAAGTTGGCCTGCTGGTAGGTGATCCGAACGTCATCAGTTTCGGCCACCGCGCGACCAAGCATCCTCGTTGAAATGTCCAACCCGACAACCGTTTCGGCGCCAGCTTCCGCGGCCCAACGGCAGAACCATCCGTAGCCGCAACCAAGGTCTACAACTCGATCGCCCCGGACGCCGCCGATCATTGCCCGAAGGGTCGGCCACTCAGGCGCTCCGTCGAGCCCGAGCACCGAGCGCGGTAACTGTGCGTAGTTCGACGCGAATGTTTCGTCGTCGTAGATGTTCTGAGCCACCCACAAACGGTAGTTCCTGAATGTAGGCCGCTTCAGCGCAATTTCACGACGGTGCGCGTTTGCGGCTGGCAGACTTGCCAGGGTGAACGGGCAGCCGGCAGACGAACTCGACGGTGGCTGGCGATCGTCAGTGCGACGAAGCGGCGACTTTGTCATTCGCAGATCCAACCCGTGGAGCGAGTCGGTGATCGCTCTCCTCGCTCACCTCGACGCAACGCACTACAGGTGGTCGCCTCGCCCCGTCACGTCAGGCTTCGACTCTGAAGGCAACGAACTCCTGACGTTCATCGAGGGCGAAAGCCCGCAACCATTGCCTTGGACCGACGAGGCAATATCTCAGATCGGCTCGATGCTGCGCGACCTTCACGACGCTACTGCCAGTTTCGTTCCGCCACCGGACGCGTTGTGGATGGATTGGTCCGGCCGGCACCTGGGCGACCCAACGCTCGGAATTGGCCACGGCGACCTTGGACCGTGGAACATCATGGCAGTAGACAACCTGCCCACGGGCTTCATCGATTGGGATACAGCCGGACCGATCGACCCTGTTTGGGAAGTCGCTCAAGTCGCTTGGTTGAACGCCCAACTCCACGACGACGACATTGCCGAACGCCTCGGCCTTGGCGACGTGGCCCACCGAGCTCATCAACTGTCGCTGCTTTTAGACGGATACCGGCTAAGTCGAGTCGATCGCGTCGGCTTCGTCGACAAGATGATCGAGTTCGCCGTGCACAGCGCTCGAAACGAAGCGATCGAGCACAAGGTCACACCTGATACCACCACAGGCATCGCCGACAGTGGCTACCCGTTTGTGTGGGGCCTCACCTGGCGAATACGGAGTGCATCATGGATGCTCCGCAACCGCACAGTTCTCGAAATCGCGATCAGCTAGCCGTACTCTTCCTCGTGATGGGCGTCGGCCACCAGCATGCCTCGGTTCAGCCTCGATGCAGACCGCAGGCGCCCACCAATAGTCGGCCACCCGGATTTCGTTGGTCACCTTCCAACCAGACTCTTCGAGTTGGGCCATCCAAGCTTCGATCGCTGTTTCGAACGTAGAACGGTGACGGTTCGGGTCGAATTGTCCTACCAAGACCGGCATCAGGAATCCGGAGATGACGTCGGGACGATCTCGGTACTCCTCGACACCCACCGCGTACCGTTCAGCGGCGTACCTGGCGTGTTCAACCGAGCCATCCTCGAAACCAGGAACGTCGAATTCGACGATCACCAGTCGCTTGGCCCGACCGGCGAGTTGGCCAAACACGGCCAACCGGGCCGCGGGTGTCAGGTTGTGAAGAGCGAAGGTCGACTGAACCAGATCCCACGAAGTTGAAGGTGCCAGCCGGTCAAGGTACGTCGCTATGTCCAAGTCGTGCCCGGCGGCAGAGCGGCCAATTCCGGCGACCAACTCCGCGGAGCTGGCCAACAACTCCGTCGACGGCTCGACCAGATCGACCTGAGATGTAGATGAGCCCAACACAGCGGCCGTGATCCGGCCATCGCCACAACCAATGTCGAGAACCGACGCTGGTTGGTTGGCGCGATGTATGGCTTCGAGCAAAGCGACCGTCCGCGAGTACAGGTTCGGGTTGTCGCCGTTGGAGATGAACTCTTCGAACGCGGTCGGCTCGTCATAGATCTCGGTAGAACGCGCCCGCTCGAGGAACTCGGCAAGGGAGCGGGCCAGAAGATCGTCGGGCTGGGCCTGTCGCACCCGATCCAACACATCGATTGCGGTGGCGATCTCGCCAGCTGAGATCGCCACTAGAGCTTCGGCAATGGTCACGCTGTAGAAACTAAGCGGTCTTGCGACGTTCTTCGCGCCACACGTCAGTGTTCGTTTAGTCCAAGATAGTGACCTGGACAATCAGCGTCCTTGACCGCCTCGCGCAGAGTCTCGAACGCCCTGCTCGATCGCCGCGCTGACAAGAGGCACCATGACACGCCTCACAGCCCTAACGGGCTCGACACTTCGCTGAGTTCGGCTGACGACGAAGCAGCCCTCGACGATGACTACGAACGTGGTGGCTAGATCGTGCGCTGTCGGGGGCACTACTCCCCCGACCTCAAGGACTTTCTGAGCAGCATCGACCCAACTGTCGATTGCGTCCTTCGCGGCCAGTCGGATCGGGTCGTTCGTGCTTGCCACCTCCCTGGCCACTGTTCCGATTGGGCAGGGATCGAGGAAGTCGTCATCGATCAGCGCGGCGGCAGCACCGTCGAAGAAGTCGGCAAATGCAGCCACGGCGTCGGTCGCCGCGCCAGCGACGTGCCGTTGTACCCGTGGCGGCGGAATAGCTCGTTGATGAGGAGCAACATCGCCAAGCTAAACAAAGGCGACTACCAGCCGCTCCTCAAGCTCGCGAGCCCAGATTTCGAGCTGGCCTTCCCTGGCGACAACTCGTGGTCGACGATGTTCGGCCCGATTAAGAAGGGACGCGAACGTCACGTCACGCACCGCGGAATCGAGCAAGGAACAGCCTTTGCCGAGAAGTTCGTCACCGAAGGAGTGCAGTTCGAGGTCGAGGACATTCTCGTCAATGGGCCTCCATGGAACACCCGCGTCGCTCTCCGCGTTCGCAGTTTCATCCCCGGACCCACCGACGAAGGTGACAGCTACAACAACCGCGCCATTGCTCTCTTGGAGATTCGGTGGGGTCGCTTGGTTCGGTGGGAGGACTATGAGGACACCGAACGAATCGCCGCGTGGGATACTTCAAAGGCAACTGACTCACCGCCGGCGAGCGGTTAGCCAGCCAGAGCTTGGGCCAGCACTCCACCGACCACGGCGACACCGAACACGTAGCCAAAGAACGTAGCGATCAGGCCAGGCTTGGCCAGGCGGCTCAGAACGATGAACTCAGGGATGTTGGCTCCGGCACCTGCGATCGTTAGAGCCACGATCGTTCCAATGCCCACACCGGCGGCCGAAAGCGAGTCCGCAATCGGAACGAAAAGAGCGGTACTGAAGTACAGCGGGATTCCGATCGCCGCGGCGATCGGAATCGACCACCGCGAGTTGCGCCCCGTGACCTCCGCGGCAGCTTCCGCGGGGACCACAGCCTCGATCCCTATGCCCACGGCGAGCCCGATCAGCACAACAGGTGCAAACGATCGCAGCAGGCGAATCGCCGACTGAGCGCAGTGACCAGCCTCGGCCCTAAGGCCACGCCACTCGAGATCGACTTCTGGGCCACAACTCGATGCCGTCGAGCCGCAGCTGGGTTCGGGCGGACCAGCCGAGTCTCGCGCGTCGGTACCCGACGACAGCGCCGAGGCGAACACCGGAAGCGGTTTTAGGTGCTGATCAATCCCAACCTTGTCGGCGAAGAGGGCCAGGGCCATTGCCGCAGTGAAGGCGACGGCGAGATAGATCACGGCCACCTTGATGCCAACAATGATCGCCAGAGCAGCAAACAGAATCGGATCCAGCACCGGTGCAGCCACGATAAACGCGACATACCCCGCGGTAGGCACCGACGCTTTCCGCATACCGATCAACATTGGGATCGCGGTGAACGTACAGAACGGCGTTATGAACCCGATGGCGATTCCCTTCAGCGCACACACTGTCGGGCGCCCACCCATCCACTGCCGCAGGCGGTCATGTCCAATCCGTCGCTGCAAGAGCTCGATCGCGAACGTCACTCCGAAGAACAAAGCAACCAACTCGACGAACAGATAGAGCGAGCCGGTGAGCATCAGATCTCTCCCCCGGTCGAGTCGACTGCCATCACAGCCGCAGCAGCCGCCGGCAGCATCGTCATGCAGTTCCGGTTGATTCGAATCAAGGTTCGTACACCATCTGGCTCCGCAATAACGAAGTTCTGAGACATGAGCGTCTGAAGGTGTTTCGAAACGGTGGACTGACTCTTTCCGACCACCTCCACAATCTCACCGACAGTCAGGGGCTCAGTGGCGCTAGCCACCGTGTGCAGCACTCGCAACCTGGTTCCATCGGCGAGGCACCGAAACCAGCTAGCGAACTCATCGGCGTCTTTGGGGTCGAGTGTAGTATTCATCGTTCATCGACGATAGACGATGAAGAACTCAACTGCAACCCCACCCAATATTCGGTGGCAGGTCCGCGGAACGGTCCTGTAGACATGGCGCCATGCTGGATTCCGAATCAATAGGTCGCGTCGTAGATCTTCTTGGCCGCGAACGGACGGTGCTTCTTGAACTTCTCGGCGACCTCACGTCCGACCAATGGGCCGCCTCGACCGAATGCCCCGAGTACACAGTCAAGGGAATCGCGACACACATTCTCGGCGACGACCTCAGCCTCCTGAGTCGTCAGCGAGACGAAGCCGAGAATGGGCTCACCCAGCTAGCTTCAAAGATGCCGGACGCCAACTTCAGGACACTATTGGATACGTTCAACGATCGCTGGGTTGCTGCTGCGGAATTCCTCAGCCCCAAACTGCTTGTCGTGCTTCTGGCTGGTGCTGGCGATTGGACTAGCGAGTACTACGCGTCGGTCGACCCGGACTCTCCTGGCGAAGTTGTCGGTTTTTTTGGCGACCAAGGGCCCACATCGCCGTTCTGGAAAGCAATCGCTCGCGAGTATTTGGAGCGTTGGGTGCACCACTCGCAGATACGACGGGCGATTGGGCTCGGAGCATTGTGCGATCACGAAATTCTGAGTGTCGGCCTAGAGATCGTTGCTTCCGCTGCGGGAATGAAACCGACGATTGGGGTCGACCCCAACGACGCCTGGGCCCTCGGACCGATCGGGCTTGGTAAGGCTCAGCAGGCCGCCGACATCCTCACCCGTGGAAGAACTGCGGCCGAGATAGCGAAACTTGCGACCGGACCGGACGAAGCGGTCGGACTGCTAGCTGCACTCGCAGGACGCGACGGAGCCTGACGAACTTGCCAACTCATCAGCGAGAACCGCCACGTCATAGAGTGACCTAATCGTCGTGACCAATCAGCCATCGACTGGGTGCCGGCGGGGCCCAATGACAAGCACCGACTCCAACAACAACACAGCTGACGCTTCAAGCATCGGATTCCTCGATCCGGACGGCGAAGGGCACCCAATTCCCTTGACCCTCACACAGTGTCATGTGTTTGGATCGAGGCGTGAACTTCTTGCGTATCGGCGACCTGGCCCGCCTTGGCGGTGTTTCGGTGCGAATGTTGCGGCACTACCACGAGATTGGTTTGCTGATTCCCGACGAAGTCGACGACTGGACCGGCTACCGGTCCTACGGCAGAGACAAGCTGGAAGCGTTTCGCCTCATCGTCACCTTGAAGGACCTCGGCATCGAGCTGGCGGTGATCCGTCAGGTCATGCAAGAGAAGCGGCCGAGCGCGTACCTGCGCACTGTCCTGATCGCTCGCCGAGAGGCCATCGTTGCAGAGGTCTCGGACTGTCGATCGATGCTCGTCGGTGTCGACCGCCAGCTTGAGTTCGCTGCCAAACCCCCATTGGACAATCACTCGGAGCAAGAGCCCATGACAATCATCATTGTGGAAGTAAAGCCAACCGAACCAAGACTCGTCGCCCAGCTGAGCGCCGTATCAGAATCGTGGGCTGCGACCGACATCGGTCCGGTGATTCAACCGCTGTATCCAGAGTTGATCGCTCGCATGGCTAAGGCGAACGTCGAGGCAGTCGGCCCGTCGACGGCTTCTTATGAAGACACCGAAGAGAGTCGCCTGCTCGAGTGCGACCCGAGTCGGGAGTGGGTCACCGAATTCCAGATCGCCATCGAGCCTGCACGATCTAGCTGACCCGACCCGCGTCGACGAGGTCTGCGATGCGAGCAATCAGTCGATCCTGCTCAGTCCAATCCTCGAGATAAGCGAAGTAGGCGAGGTGGTCGAGCCCTATGTGCAGCTGGCAGGCGAGCAGCCTCTCTTCGAAGTTCGCGACGACATGACCGGCTTGACCCCAGCGAACTTCAAGGCCAGCTCGAATCACATCAGGCTCAATACAGCCATGCCAGGGGGCCCAGAAGTCGAGCCAGGCTAAATCGTAGAGATGATCGCCATAGATGGAGCAACCCCAATCGAACACTCCGGCGATCTCTCCATCAGCAACATGAACGTTTCGATTGATGAGATCGCCGTGGATGACACTTCGAGGCACAGCGTCGGTAGCGACCTCTTGGAGAAGGGCATAACAACGGTCGAAAGCGACCTGACCTTGGTGGTGGCTCCGAAGCTTCTGGCTCCACCCATGCGTTCGTTGACTCGAAACATCCGCGTTCACGGCCAGTAAGTGTTCGGTCCAGCTCGCCTTCGACGCATTGCCAGACACGTCCCACGCGCCCCAGCCGGTGTCGTCGATGAGTTCGGCGACGCGCAGCGCTTCAAGGGTCGACACCACCGAGATTGCGACATCTGCCCACGACTTCAACCCTTCAAGAGGCTCACCGAACACACGGTCTGATATGGCGAAGTGACCCGAGTCGGTTGAGCCGATTTCGTGAACGCATGGCACCGGTAGGTGAGGCCCATTGAACCTCACAGCAAAACGATCCTTCTCGAAGTCAGAGACGTGTCGCCCAATACGGACCACTCGATGCGAACCATCTTCGACGAAAGCAAAACAGTCAGACCACGCTCCGCTTCCTACGTGCTCGACTGAGCCGAGTTCAGCACGACCGCCGAGCAACATCTTCGCTTCGTCGATTAGTTCCATCGGTAGCAGCCTCCCTGCTTTCGGCTCGTAGAATAGGCAATTGACTCAATGCGATCTGCCAATTTGTGGGAGCGGCTAGGTTTCGCCAACAGCCGATCCGCTCCACTTCCGGGAGGGGGTGCTGCTCGAAGGGTGCGACCGCCATGACAGACAAGCCATCACAAGCCAGGGTCAAGTTCGCTCTGAACGCTCCAATCGCAACCGAGTTTGCCGACGCTGCGGTACTGGCCGAGCTGGCCAAAGATGCCGAGGCAGCGGGCTGGGATGGGTTCTTCGTCATGGATCACATGATCCGCCGCCAACCATGGAAGTCGATGATCGACCCCTGGATCGCGATGGCAGCAATCGCAGTGGCAACGACCGACATCATCATCGGGCCGATGGTGACACCTTTGCCGCGGCGACGACCATCGGTGATCGCACGTCAGACCGCAACCCTCGACCAGCTGTGCAAGGGGCGACTCCGCTTTGGAGTCGGGCTGGGCGCACCCGACGATGAGTTCACCCGCTTCGGCGAAAGCGCCGACCTCAAGCTGCGAGCCGGCATCCTCGACGAGTCGCTCGAACTCTTGAAGCTGCTGTGGTCCGGCGAAACGGTCACCTATCACGGCGAACACGTACATGCCGAAGGCGTCCAGTTCTTGCCGAGGCCCTACAACGGCCAGGTCCCAATCTGGGTAGCCGGACGCTGGCCGTCGAAAGGCCCGTTCAGACGGGCGGCCCGCTACGACGGAACCTGGCCCGTTGCCCGAGACAGCGCCGGACTGAGCGTCGAGGATCTAGCCGCATGCGTTACAACAACTAACGAATACCGCGAACAGGCCGGCACCGCAGACTGGCCGTTCGAGGTCTGTTACTCGATCCGTACCGACGAATCCCCCAACGCCGAATCAATCGACACAATCGGACGGGCCGCCGAAGCCGGAATGACCTGGTGCATCGAACCCCTCGATATCGCCGAGCTCAGCTTCGATCAGCAACGCGCCCGCATCGTCGCCGGCCCGCCTCGTCAGTAGCCGGCCGGCGAATGCGTCGATCCTGAGTATGATCACGATCATGGAGCCGAAGGTCTGGACAGCAGCTGAACTTGAAGAAATGCTTCCGGCCGAACGGCATGCTTTGTTCGAGGCCAGCATTGTCTGGGACCTCAAGGATGCGCCACAACACCTGGTCGATCAATCGCGCTTACGCGCCTTAGAACACATAGCGAAGTCTCAGCACGCAAATCCGTGAATCAACAAAGGCGCATCGTTCGCGCAACCTCTGGTTTCTTCGATGACCTCGACCCGATGCACCTTGACTTCGCTGTTGGCTGGCCAGGTCGGCCAGACGATTGATGACTCGGCAACAGGATTCACATCACTCTTGCGATCGCAGGAGCGCGGGCCAGAAGCGAGTTGGGTCAAGGCCGTCGGCAGCGACTAGATCGGCCTTGATTCGGTCGTATTCGTAGCAGTTGAGTTCGTATTGGTTACCCCACGGGTCGGCGAAGTTGAAGGCCCAGCAAAGATCGAAGTCGACAATGTCGTTCGCCACCAGCTGCTTTCCGTCTGGCCCATTGAGGTCGCCGGGAAGCGAGCGAGCAAACCCAGCGAACACATCTGCGTCAACGCTGAAGGCGATGCCCGTTTGCTGCGGGATCATTGGGTGGGCTTCGGTCGCTTCGAAAAGAGCCAACGTTGTATCGCCCCCATCGGCCGAGATCTGAAGTGGACCGCCCTCGAAGCCAGTTGCCCAGAAGTCGAATTTCTCGACCGGTTCGAAGCCCAGGTTCTCGGAGTACCAGCGTGCGGCCGCGGCTCTATCAGGCACGTGAACATGCACATGGTCGAGTTTGCCCATTCGGAACTTCGAACCGTTCGCCATGCCCCACCGTAGGTCTTGACGATGTAGCCATGCTGTGTAGGCGTCGACGAGTCTCGTCGGCGCGCTGAGACGCTACGGTTTCGACTCGTGCGACCCACAGAAATTCTTCTCACCGGAGCACCAGGCAGCGGCAAGAGCACACTCGGTCGCGAGCTCGGTTGAACTGTTGCTTTTCGCCGACGTCAGTTGTGCTGTCGAGTACATCTGGCGATCAAACCGGCCCGGCGACCTCGCTCGGGTACTTGCCGTAGGCGATTGTGTCGTCATTAGGGTCACCTGCGAAAACCCAATGCAGCGAGTCATTGACCGGGACGAGTCGGATCGGCTGATCTCGAACCCTGCCGTGTTAGCCGCGACCGGGGCTGACTCGGTTGCGACGCACACCGCTGCGCTAGTTCAGCGAATGGAGCGAGTCGAGCGCGAGATGCTGACCGAGTTCGAACTTCCAACACTCGTCGTAAATACCACCAACGGCTACAAGTCAGACTTAGATGCAATCATCGATTTCGTGACCGCTGACCGCTAGAAAATCAGACCGGCGATGTACCGAAGTGCGACGCGACGCTGAGCACGTCGGATAGCCCGCCCATGTCAACGTCGATCCGAGCCAAGTCGGGCATGAGAATCGACCGCCAATACTCGAAAGACTCGCCCTCGGCAATCAGCCCCATAGTGACGAGCAACGACGTCAGCGCCCGTCCACCGGAGCAGACAGCAATGTCACCGCCGCAAGATCCAGGTAACAAACCTTCGACACCGGCGGCCATGCGTTCACCTGCCGCTCTCGCGGTTTCCCAGCCGGGAGCAGGCGGCTCGTTCAAGTGATCGAATAGCCGCCGCACCGTCGCGTCAAACTCAGCTTGAAGCATCCATCCCACGCTGTCAGTCTCACGGAACCGATCATCGACCACGGTCGACAATCCACTGGCCTGCGCAATCGGTTCGAGCGTTTGTGTCATCTTGGGTTCAGGTCCACAAGCCAAGGTGCCTAGAGGTTCAAGGTCGACCATCTGTACGAGCCGGTTGGCCTGATCGTGGCCTTGATCGGTTAGACCCCAGGTGTGAGCTGGTGAAGACGGGTCGACCGCCGATTGGCAATGACGTACCAGAATCAGCCTCATCGCAGGACCATAACTGCTCGGTACAAAGCTAGGGTCGCATATCAAGAAGCAATCGCGGTTCGAAGTGAGGGACACAGTTGAACGACATCGTTGGTCTTCAGACGATCCGGAATCTCGACTATACGATTCTGCTCTGCGACGACATCGACTCGATGCGCAGCTTCTACATAGACGTGATGGGTTTCGAAGTCCATCGCGAGATCTCGGGACGATGGATCGAGATGAAGGCGGGTTCATCGCTCATCGCCCTTCGGCTCCGCAGTCGCTCTTACGACGGCCCTGCGCCCGACGCGGCGACGGCATCAGTGCAATTCGCATTCCGAGTTCCACCTGCCGACGTCGACGCGGCCGCAGCTCAGCTCGCCAAGAGAGGCATCGAGTTCCTAGAGCCCATCGCCGACCTTCAGCCATTTGGCCATCGCGCCTTCTTCTTCGCCGACCCAGAGAACAACATCATCGAGATCTTCGCCGACATTTGGCCCGATCCATGACGTCCCTGAACGAGATCCTCGAAGACCTCCGCGCTGAATACGAATGCCTCGATCAGATCTTGGCATCGTTGTCGGCTGCCGACTGGGCATCACCATCGGGCGCGTCAGGGTGGTCAATCTGCGATGTCGTGATCCACCTGTCGATGTCAGAAGAAGGGGTGGCCAGAACCATCGAAGCCAGCTCCCCGACGTGGACCGAGTGGGACGGCTCGATGGATGAAGCCATGGCGGCAATAGTCGAACAGAATCGCACCGCACCGGCTGCGGCACTGAGTCGATGGCGCAACGCTACCGGCGCTTCGATGAGTGCCTTGTCAACTGCCGATCCGGATCAGCGAGCCAGCTGGGCGGCGGCTCCCCTTCGACCAGTCACCCTCGCCACCACACGTCTTGCCGAGCACTGGGCCCACGGTCTCGACATCACGGGACCGTTGGACATCGAGTTTCCTGACACCGATCGGCTCCGCCACATTGCCTGGCTCGGCCACGCGACTATTCCCTACGCTTGCGCACTCCGAGAGATCCAACCAGAACCGCTCCGAACCGTGTTGAGCGGCCCATATGGCGACACTTGGACATTCGGACCACAAGACGCCCTGTCAAGTATCGCTGGTTCGGCAGGAACATTCTGTCGAGTCGGAGCGCAGCGACTGACGGCAGAAGAGTCTGGTCTTGAGGCCGATGGCCCATTCGGAGCAACGGCTCTCGCAGTCTTGCGGAACTACGCCGCGTAGCGTCCAGAGTCGTGAATGGACACATCGAAAGACGATCCACGACAGGCCAATTTGTCTCAACCCTCGTCGGGTTCGACCGAGCGACTTAGTCCCATAAATGTCAACAAGCCCATGGCCGGATACGCAAGTAGAGGCCGTCTGGAGTCGGTTAGCAAGGATCCAACGACGACGAAGGCGTGGCTTGCGAAAACGGCAAGAATGCTAAGCGAACCTGGCGCCGTATATCGAACAACGTGGCGCGACACGAGTGCGGCGGTAGGCCCAAAGATAGTCAGCAAAACTACGCAGTAGCCCACCGCAACGACCGTCAAAACTCCGCGCCCCGAATCATCGAACGAAGCCCAAAAGAACGCGCCTATGTAGACCACGAACACAGGCCCAATGGCGGCGGCCACCAGGACCCTCGCTGGACTCAGGAATCTCGGCTTCTCTGCTAGTCGGCACATTGGTGTCGTCCGCCAGTTACAAGGGGCCGGGGTTGCGCCAGCCGCATGGGACCACTTTGTGAGGGTGGTTGGTCGGTGTGGTGATGATGACGGGCCCGGCGTTCAGGGTCAAGGTTTAGTTCGGACGGGTCGTGTTCAGTTGGCCGGTTTGACTTGCGGTTTTTGTCGGTCTCGGTAGCTTTCGCCCTCGATGACAAGTTCGTAGGCGGCTGAGCTGTATCGGTCGATAGCGGATTGGGCTAGGAGTTGATCTGCCATTAGCCCAAGCCATTCTGATGGGTCACGGTTTGAGGTGATCGCGGTGGATGTTTTGCGGTGCCTTTCCACGATGAGTTCGTAGAAGTCGTTGGTGGCTGAGGGGTCAAGGGTGTGGAGGGCAAAGTCGACGGGACTGTCACCCACCGATGCCTCGATTAAGTCGAGAGTGTCGGGTTGAGGGTCGCAGAAAATGCGGGGGCGCTGTATTCGATCTGACCGTTTAGAGACATCGAGTTCGTCGAGAGTCTGAATAGTCTCTAGTTCAAGAAATCGGGCGCCCACCAACCACGACACGATGATGTTCTGCGCCATTTGTGTCGCTGGTCCGGCCGCGACGCCGAACCGTGTGTCGAGCTCGACCCCGTACTTTCGTGTCCTGTAGCGATGGTCGGCGCTCGGCACGAAAAGGCGGACTGCGGGACACCGAACAGCGCATCTTTGTTCTCAAGTTCGTCGAACACCCAGTTAGTGAGTTGTTCCATCGAGGTCGGATGAAAACGATCGGACATGGCTCTGTCTCCTGCTGGTCCATCGTTGAGCCTTCGAGAGTTTGTCGTGCGAATCAATTCTGCGTATCTCATGCGCTGGGCGTTACAGCAGCGCGTGAAGTCGCGCTGCTTGTTCTCTGGCTTTAGCTCGTACCTCGTCGGCGTCGACACGAGTGGTCTTGCCGTTCGTGAACACGACCTCGTCGTCGACCACAACTTCGCTGGGCATGACGCCAGCGGTGAAGGCGAGGTGCCACGAATCCATCGGATCGTAGTTCCAAGTGACTGTGTCGTCGCGGGCTTCAGGGATGATCATCCATCCGGCTTCGAGCCACGACCAAGCATCGTCTGGGCCGGCGGTTACGTCGACCGAGCGTTGCATCACGTAGGCCAAACGGAAGGCTTCGATCATGTTGGAGCCAATGCCATCGGTGCCGAGGCCAACCGGGTTTGAGAATCGGGCCGGATTGGCATAACCGACGGCGTTGTTGAGGTTCGATCGTGGGTTGTGCACGATCGTTCCCGACAGTTCGTGATCGTCAGGCAAGTGAACGCCATGGATCAGCAACCACTTGTCGTTGGTCAGACCGGCCAGCCGGTTAGGTGCGTCGATGTCGTCGATGCCTTCGGCGACGTGAATGTGGACCCCGACGCCGAGATCATTCGCCAGACCAGCAGCTGCCTCGAGTGATTCGTCGCTACACGTGAACGACGCATGGACACCCACAAACCCATTACCCCCAGCCTTGATGAAGCGTTCGTTCTCGGCCAAGCCGCGCCTGGCTCCTTCGGGCCCGTGGCGATCGGTAATGCCGTAGGTGGTGTTGATTCGCACGCCCACCTCGGCACAGGCTTCGGCGATCACGTCGAGGCTGCCCTCGATGGCGTTTGGCGATTCGTGATGATCAACAATGCCGGTCGTACCGTTCTCGAGGGCCTCAACAGCGCCAAGCATGGCCGACCAGCGGATCATTTCGAGATCGAGTGCAGTGTCGAGCCTCCACCAGATCTGTTCGAGAATCTCGTGGAAGTTTGTGGCCGTCTTCGGCGGAGGCGGCATGCCTCTGGCTAGGGCCGAATACAAGTGGTGATGGGCACAAACCAGGCCCGGCGTGGTTGCCGTGGAACTCGTCATGTTCAGACTTTACATTATGTTAAACACCGCTGTGTTCGAGGCAAGTAGCCACCTCAGTCGAATAGACGGGGCTCGTACGTAACCGCTCTAGGGGCGGCGTCGCCTTGCTCGGTCGGGCCACAAAGAAGTTCCAACAAGGCGCCCCAGTCGAAGGACGCAGTTACTTCAGAGGCATGCAACTCGACTAACCGATCGGCCTCAACGTGTTTGGGAATAATCAGGTCGAGGATCTTCTCGATCTCCTTGCGGAACCGCTCGTTGGTGCTTCTCACACCATCGGCTTTGAGAGGAACGTCGGGTTTCAGCCGCACCAGAAGATCGTATGTCTGAGTCCACTTTGCTACCAAGGGCTTGACGTCGAAAGGATCCTCGCCACCGGTGGCCCGAAGATAATAGGCGAAGTTGTCGATGACCGCCCTGTCGAGCACCAGAACGTCGGCGCGAGTTCGCAGCTCGAGTTCTTGCTGGATCTGGGTGGTGAGAGTCCACAGCTGAGCCTCAGGCGTGGCCCCCTCGTTGAGCCCAAGCGGGCTGAACCGCACAACCTCGCGCCCAACCTCGACGCTGCGCCCACTTCGACCAACGGCCCCAGCAAAGGAATGCACCGCATTAGTTTTGCGCACCGAGTGCGAACCAATAAAGGCGATCTTGCGAACCAACGACGACATCACGCCGGAACCTAGCCCAGACCGCCACTCCAGCCCAACCCATCCAACCTGTGCCTAGAATCGCGGTCAGTACCGCGTTTCTAGGCACTGGTTCGGGAATTCAAGGGCGCCGCGGCGGTCTTCCGTGTTTGATCACCACTCTACGCGGTGATATGGTCACTTTACGCAGATGCTTAGGATGGAACGGTGAGAATTCGACTTGTGATCATGACCGCACTGGTTCTGAGCGGCATGTACATGTTGTTAAGCGACACCGCTGCGGCAGTTGGAACCGGCTCGGTTCGTTTCGAAATCGTCGACGCCGCGACCGGCGAACCGCTACCGGCCGACGTAAGCGACGTAGCTGGTCCGAGCGTTATCAACTACTTCGCAGCACCGGTGGGGGTCGTTGACGGCTTGCCAGCAGGAGAGCACACGTTCTTCGCCCTCTATGGCCGTTATGGCAACGATGCGACGGGCCCAATCTTCGATAGGAACGACCAGTGGGGCGAGATGGTCACCGCAACAGTTATCGCCGACACAGAAACACTGGTGCGCATCGAGATGACCCCACCGTCTCGAGTGCGGTTTCGGGCCGTATCCGAAGCCGACGGAAGCGTCGTGACACCTCTGACAGTCGCCGCCTATCCCCGAACTCTCTACATCCCAACTGGGCCAGAAGAACTGGTGATCGACGAGGGCGACGGGTGGTACAGCGTGTTGGTCCACGCGGCTCCTCTCGAACCAACAATCAGCCTCACCGGCCCATCGGTATTCCGTAACTACACAGTCGATCCCGTGCCGTCTGGCACCGTTGCCACATTCCCCGAACCGTTAACCGTGGCTGTTCTGCCGACCATCCGGGGCCAGGTTCTCGACACAGATGGCACACCGGTACAGGGAAGTTTGGTCCAGCTCTCTCCGAATGGAGGCGGCTGGGACCTCTCGCAGTCGCCGAGCGCTACGACCGATGCCGACGGAAGGTTCGAGATCGCCACGACACACACCGTCTACAACGTCGCTGCATTTCCGCCTGACAACCGTGACGGCTTGGCCGCAGGAGGCATCGCTGGCCCGGGACTGCGGGGAAGTTGGTGGCCCGCTGGCGACAACCACCCGACCGTCGAAATAGTGCTTCCGCCGGGACGCTGGCTACCCGGCGATCAACCTCGTCAACGACCGACCGAGGCCTCGCCGGTCAGTGGGTTCATCGCCGCGCCGGCCCAAGGCGCTGGCATCAACATCGTTCCGTCGCTCGACGCAGCACCCGCTGGATGGTCCTCTTCGGGATTCATCGTGGAGTCATGGAACGTCGACACTCCCGTCATCTTCGACATTCATGAGTCGCTGGCGCCACCCACGGGATCGGTTCCGACCTTGAGCCTGTTTGGGGCGAACCCACTGACCTGCACACTTCAACCCGATTGCTCGGTCCACCGATCTCGCGGGCCAGTCAGCGATCAACTAGTGACCTGGCCAAGCGGAACCGTCAATTCGTGGTCGCTTCGATACGGCCCCGGAGAACCAGCTCTGTTCCTTGATCCACCGCTCGTGTCGGCTCGAGCCTTTGGCGCTGGCGGACTGGAGGTTGCGATCTCGACTACTGATGGCTGCGAAGCGGGTCTCACGATTGCACCCACTTTCAACCAGATATCGTCCGCTCCGGCGAATGCCCCTGGGTCGGTTACGTTCTTTGCCCCTGTTGCCGGTCCGAACTCACTTCAGTTTGCTGCCGGGGATGCCAACGCCATCTTGGTGATCGATGTTCAAGGTCCGGATCTGCCTGAGTTCAGCACGATCCACGACACGGCCTTTGGCGGGCTGCTGCCGGCAACGTGTACGCCGACCACGACGACAACCACCACGACGACAACCACCACATCGCCACAACCGACCACGACGACTTCAACGACAACGACCACGCCCGACCCCGGTACGACAACCACCACCTCGCCCGACCCCGGTACGACAACCACCACAACAACAAGCACCACGGCACCGGCCTCAACAACGACCACTACTTCGGCACCCGCTGCAACCGCATCACCACCAACGACAGCAGCGTCATCGGACATTGAGGATGTGCCTTTCGGGTATGCCGTGGTTACTGAGGTCGGTGATGTCGTCGTGTTTGGCGACCTCGACCACGCCGGCGATGCAACGGCAGTACCGGCGGCAGCAATCGTGCTCCACCCCTCGGGCGATGGTTACTGGATCGTCGAATCATCGGGCCAAGTTCATGCCTTTGGAACGGCCCAACATATGGGGCAAGTCGAAGCTGACTGGCTTCAGTTAGGCGAACAGATCACAACCATGGCCGCGACCCCGACCGGGGACGGCTATTGGATCGTCACCGATACAGGCCGAGTGGCCACGTTCGGGGCCGCTCAACACTTCGGAGACCTGGCCAACTTCGTCCTCGCCGGGCGAGTGATCGATGCCGCCGCTACCCCGACCGGCAACGGCTACTACCTGGTCGGAGCCGACGGAGGCCTGTTTTCCTTCGGCGATGCCACCTTTAGCGGGTCGGTGCCCCAGGTGTTGCCTGGAGTCACACTCAACTCACCGGTAGTGGGTCTAACCACCGATCCCGATGGGTCTGGCTATTGGTTCGTCGCTGGCGACGGTGGAGTGTTCGGCTTCGACGCCCCATTCCGCGGTTCGATTCCAGGCGTGCTTCCACCAGGTTCGTCGCTGGCGGCACCGATCAACGGCATGGTTCCCTACGGCAACGGGTATTTGCTAGTGGCTGGCGACGGCGGCGTGTTTGTGTTCAGCAACCAGCCGTTCCTCGGCAGCCTCGGCGACGTCGAACTGAACGCTCAGGTCGTCAGCGTCGGCGCCATCTAACTCGTTTTCTCGCAGCCTGTGCCTAAAACCGCGGTGATGACCGCGGTTTTAGGCACAGGTTGCGAAATCTAGGGGCAGGTGGCGAAGGCTGACGTGTCGACTATCGCCGGCTAACGGGTGCGAGTGGCTGGGCCGACGTAGCTACGCAGCCCGGTCGTGAACCGCTCACAAGATCGGGCCGGCTCGCCGAACACGTTGAGTGCTGTTTGCCTCGCATCGAACTCGTTAGGGACACCCAATTTGGTAATGACTAATCGCCAAGGAGCTGTTTAGCTGCGTTCCCGGCGCGATTGTTCAGGTTCGCTTGCCCACACACAAGAATCAGCTCGGCCAACTCGGCCTCGATGAAATGCCCGCGGAGCTCGGCAATGAGCTCGGGGTCGAGCCTGTGAGTGTGATCGCCAGACATGGCGTCGGTAAGTTTCAGTGCCGCGATCGTGCTCACATCGAACACCCCGGCCCACTTCGATGGATCTTCGAGCGCGTCGATCTCGTCATCGGTGATACCTCGTCGTCTCGCCGAGACAACATGACCGGCCAGTCAGGTAGGGCACTGATTGAGGATCGATGTTCGAATGAACACCAGCTCCTTCAATATTGGCGGGACGGCGCGATCCTCTGACCACAACGCCTTTCCAAACGCTTGGTAGGAATCGGCGGTTCCTTCAACGAGCGCAACCGTGTAAGCCAACGGTGCGCCTGACAACTTCGGGCGGCTCTTCATTGCCCACCAGTATGGCGCGAGGCTCACCGCGCCGCGGAAGAAGCAACTCGTCGCGCCCGCGGCGACCCCCGCCGAAGGAGTCACAGGGCCTAAGTAGTGTCGCCGAGCGTGAAGCAACGGTTCATTCGCGGTGGCGACTCAATTGACGACGACGCAGAACTCGTCCTACGCGGTGGCGACCTTGACCCCAAGCTCATACGTACCGACGCTCAGCGTATGTTTGACATCTACGGAACTTACGGTGTTTCCGTATTTGCGCTGCGTGGTGCAACTATCGACCAACTAGCTCGTCAGCCGCCGCTCATTCGCTTCGCTGTGTTGAGCGTCATGACTGCTCGCTCAGTCAGAACTGCCGGCCTTCGGCTGGAAGCAACTGGAAGGAACAGACGACACTTCACGCTGATCTTTGATGACCTCGAACTCGGCGTTGAGGCAGTAACAGGCTGCGAGTATCGGTCCGTGCAAAACCCCTATCATGAGCCGTGACAGAGAGTTGACGGGAGTCGAAAATCATGCACGATAATTTTGACCTAGTAGCCGATCTCAACGCGCAAGACGATGACGGGTTGGGTTGGTCAGTGCTTCAAGATGCCCGCGATCCGGAATCTGTTCGAGCTGGCTCGGTGTTGCTGGCTGGCAACTCGGCAGGCTCGGCCGTGGTGCGAGTTACAGCTGTCGACAGTGATGGTCAGGTGCACTTCGCTGTTCTGCCAGGTCCGGTTAGCAAGAACAGGCACCTGCTCGACCCCGCCACCGCTTGACCGAACTGGCCAGCGAGACAACTTCTCACGCCCGCTGAAGGAGCTCTTGCTCAGGAACTCGGCTTCGGGTGCCGGACGCGTCGTAGACGCCCGCCCGATCAACCCCTTCAAGCGGGTTCGTGCCTGAACGATCGCCAAAGCAGCATCGAACCCACTAGATGAAGCGAGGCGATCGCGGTGCGGCCAAGGCGATCATTCGGGGTGTGGCGTTGGATGAACCCACGACCAATCGACAACAGAACTCCGCCGCTCGCACCATTGAGCGCCCATACGATGACGAGTTGCCACGCACTCGTCACTCCCCCAACAGCAAGCACACTCACTGAACTAAGAACCGCCGCGCCGGTGATCACGGTTCGCCGCGAGAATCGGTCGACCAGCTGCGTCGCCACCAGGGTTGCGAGGGTTGCGCCGATAGCCGAGGCGGCCAGCACGATGCCGAAGGTGATGCCTGGTGCATCCAGTACATCGGTCACGAACAGAACTAACAAGCTGAACGCACCAGCCGTGCCAGAGTGGAACACAGCGATACCAAGTGTTAGCGGCCGCAGGAATGGGTGCTCCCTGATCCAGCGCAAACCGTCGCCCATCTCAACACGAATCGGCGAGCGGACCGCTTTGTCGACTTGGCTTGGCGGCGCCGACGGGAGGCGACTGAACGGCAATACTGATCCGAGGTAGCTGAGTGCATCGACCAAGAACGGGAGCCAAGGCACAAGCCCGAATGTGGCCGCGCCAACCGGACCACCGACGAAGTCGTTGGTTACTACCTCCACGGTACTGATGCGGCTATTCGCCTTATCGAGGTCGTCTGAAGACACGAGGCTCGGCACCGTCGCGACCACGGACGGATCGACCAGAATCTCTCCAACAGTGATCATGAAGGCAACTCCGAATAGCTGCCAGATCTGAACAACATCGGCCACGACGAGAACGGCCAACGCAGCCATAACGAGTGCTCGCCAGGCTTGAGTGATCATGATGAGCCGCCTGCGATCGGCCCGATCGACGATCACGCCCCCGAACGGCGCGAACACTGCCCAGGGCAGAAACTGCGCCACGGTGATGCCACTAATCAGAATCGGAGATGACGTGAGTGTTGTCGCCAGCAGCGGAAGGGCGGCCAATCGCAGCCCGTCGCCTAGGTTCGTTAAGAACGTTGCGGTAAGCAACGCCGAAAATGCGGAGCCGAGGCTGCGGCGTTCATCCACGTTGCAGATTCTAACCGGCCATGCCAAAGGCCGAGATGGCTCAGCGACGGGCGAATAGCAGAAATGCTTGCGGGGTCGTCTCGTGAGATAGTTCGGCCTGGCGACGCACCTCGGCTCGAACTTCGAAGCCGGCGTCGTTCAGAGATGCGATGACATCGTCGGGGCTCTGTTGGTACAGGGTGAACGTCGTCGATGAGCCGTACGCGTCGGAGCGTTCATTGCCCTCGCCCTCGCCGGCCTGGAATGCCACGAGCCCTTGTCCGTCGTTGCCAAGCACCCGGTCGAGTTCCTGCCATACCGCGCCGAGATTCGCCGGTGGGGTCGCAATTATCGAATACCAGTAGGCAGCCCCAAGCAGCGACCGATCAGGAACAGGAAGCTCTGTCAGCGTCCCGACTTCAAAGCCCAAGTCTGGGTGAGCCAATCGAGCCTCGGCGATCATCTGGGGAGCAATGTCTACCCCGCCAGCCTCGATTCCTCGCTCAGCAAGAAACGCCGCAATCCTCCCCGGCCCACATCCGACGTCGAGTACAGGGCCCGAACCAAGGGCGAGAACCGACTCGGCGAAAGCTTGAAGAACCGCTCGGTCCAGCGGTGTTTCGAATTGCGACGACACCTTGGTTCCGATAGCCGCGACGAACTTGGTGGCGGAGTGGTCGTACACGTTTCGAGCCGCGGCCTCGTGATCCGATTCCTGCATCGAATGAGTATCGCAGAAGCGCCACGAATCATGAGAGCGAATATCGGCCAGCCTGGCGAGGTCGTGCGTCGGTACGATATGGACGTGGCCATTTTCGAGTCGATTGCTGACCGCCGCATCGCCGCGGCCCGAAAAGCTGGTCTGTTCGACAATCTTCCTGGGGCCGGGAAGCCAATACCTGACCTCGGCCGTCAGCGCCCAGAAGGTTGGTGGGCTACGCGTCTGGTCAAACGCGAGCGCAGCATCAGCAAGGCCGAAGACCTCGACCGCCAAGTAAAAGCGGCGATGCCTGGGCTGTGGCGGCTTCTCTCGGAAGCCGACGTTCGCGAACAGGTTGAACAGCTGAACAAGCGCATCGACGCCTACAACCAAGTAACAACGTGGAAACCGTATAGCCGTCTAGATACATCCTCGGTAGTCAAGAGGTGGATGCGAGTCAGGCGGCTGCTCGACGGCCCTCAAACATGAGCAGTGGCGTCCAAGTAACTGTTCAGCCACCGGAGCTGCCTAGCGCCAACGAGTGGGAGCGTTTGGGCCTTTCGGATCCGCTCGAACTGCACGCCGGCAAACAGTCACGCTGTTTCGCTGCGGTACTCGGCGGGCGCAACGTCGTCGTCAAACTTACCGACCGACGGTTGGCCGATACTGCAATCCTGAGCGCCAGAATGCAGGCAGTCGAGACCCTCGGTGGCGAGCTACCGGCCGTGGTGGTACCGATTCGAGTAGCCGGTGACTTGGTTCGACCGATCGGCGAATGGCTGCTGACCGCTACGCCATTCATCGGTGGTGATCGCTTGGACACTTCCACTCCACATGCGGGACGACTAATGGGCGAGACGTTGGCGCGCCTTCATGAAGCATTGGCGGCGATGCCAGTTTTCGAGATACCGCCGGTCGCCGCAGTGGAGTCGGACCTGCCCCGCTCCGAGCAGCCGGGTTGGCAGTTGCTTCATGGCGACTTCAGCGATCAGAACCTGATCGCGAGCCCAACAGGACTGCACATATTCGACTTCGACGATTGCGGCTACGGCCCGATCGAATACGACCTCGCTAACTCGCTCTATATGGTCCTGTTCGATTCTGAGGTGAACGACTCGCCATCGCGTTATGAGACCTTCCGCCCATCATTTCTCGATGGCTACGGCGCGGTTGCAACTGTCGATGTGGCCGCCGTTGACGAGATGATCAGACTCCGAATCGGAGCCTTGGGTGGCTGGCTTGACGATCTGCCGAACGCCCCAATCGGAATCCAGACCTCATCACCCGAGTGGCTCGAAACGCTTCGATCATTTGTGACCTCGCACCGTTAGAGAGAAGCCCTGTGGTCATCCGCTGTAGTTGCGGCCCTCTATTGCTGTTCGTCGGATCAACCCCAAACTCCTCGAGCCAGATTCTTTCGGGTCAGATTCCGCATCCGGTTTTAGCCTTCCGTGCGACCCTCAGAATGCCGGCACTGCTAGGTCGCTGGCAGCCGGACTCCCGGGCAACGTCGTACTGAACACCGGTTTCGTTGCAATATTTCTTCCTCCCCTGATAACGCTCCATCGCGCCTGATACCCGCTTGTCGGCCACGGAGATCTCCGGCATTGCAGCTACAATCGCTACATGACTAAGGCCACAACTACTGATCGGGTAACCGTCGGGGTCCGAGAGTTGAAGAACCAACTGTCGGCCTACCTCGAGCGAGCCAAGGCCGGCGAAGAAATCACTGTGACTCAACATGGACGACCAATTGCCAGACTCACCACCATCGGCGACGACGACGATAAGTACCAAGCGCTCATCGACGCTGGCGTCATCGTGGCTGCCCAACGCACCAGGCGCCGACTTCCGACCCGACGAGTCAAGCTCGCTCCGGGTGAACCTCTCGAGGTACTCGTCGCCCAGCAACGCCGTTGATCACCTACATCGACACCTCAGTTCTCCTCAAACTTCTACTCGACGACGAAGATGGCACCGATGCTGCGCAACAACTGTGGCTCGGTTCCCGACACCTCGTGTGCGCAGAAGTCGGGTACGTCGAGGCTCGGGCTGCTCTTGGCACTGCTCGCCGAGCCAATCGCCTGAGCGTCCATGGACTAAAAGTCGGAAATGCCGAATTGGACGAACTCTGGGCCCAGATTGACTACGTTCCCATCACCACGTCCGTCATCGTCAAGGCAGGTGCCGTCGCCGAGACCGAGGGTCTCCGGGGCTACGACGCAGTCCATCTGACTTCCGCGCTCGCTGCCGACTCAACGGTCATGGCCAGCGCCGACAACGGTCTTCTTGCAGCAGCCGCACGTCACGGCCTCGATACCTCCAACCCTCGAGGGCGTTGAGAACGTCGACACCACCCCGGCAGATTGCCAGAGTCGAAGACCCGGCCAGTCCTAATCCGCGCTGTCGAATCGCGCAGCTGGCGGAAGTCCTTGGGTGAACATCGACACGAAGTTCGAGCGGTAGAAGCGGGCCTTGGTCTCTCGGATGCGCCGGCGACGTTGGCTTCGAACTTGGCGAGAATGTCACGGCCACCTCCTACACGGCGCATTGCCGGAACACCCACCTCAGCCAGCCGGGCCCAGACCCCATCGAGGTCAGGATGAGCCGGCGAATGGGTGGATGGAGGGAGAGAAGGGAACATGTTCGCCGATGTCGGCTAGACGACGGTACGGGTCGTTCGTCAGAGCGGAACTACCTCGTCCTGAATATGCGCCAGCACACCGTGTCCCGAAATTACGACGTCGAAATGATGCCCCAAGGCTTGTTCGAGTTCATCCTCCATCGCACCAACCTCAAGTAGGCCCGTGCCGAGTCGTACATCGATGAGAACATCGACGTCTGACCCCAGCAGCGCATCCCCGCGTGCA
This sequence comes from uncultured Acidimicrobiales bacterium, assembly GCA_964569385.1. Lineage (GTDB taxonomy): Bacteria > Actinomycetota > Acidimicrobiia > Acidimicrobiales > Poriferisodalaceae > JAADHX01. The sequence goes on along the minus strand of CAZMUM010000039.1, from coordinate 22,683 downwards.
ACCGAGCCGAAGATTCGGATGTTTCTACCGCCGTGTTTGTTGATAATCCGTCCGATCTCATCGGCGTTGGCCCGTAGTTCAGCCAATGTCGGGCGCTCGAGGATTCTCGGCTGAGCTTCAAGCGTCAGTCGGAGACCTAGGTGACCAGCAAGAGCCTCCAAGGTTCTGACTGTCGGGTTACCGTGATTCGCGGAGAAGAGCCTTCGAACCGCTGGCTCGCTCAGCCCAGCCGATCGGGCAACAGCTGCTTTCGTTTCGCCTCGCGATCGCCGAACCTCGTCGAAAACGCTGACCTGTTGAATCTCGCCGCCCCCGTGATGCAATCAGGACGAACGGCGACCGGCCGACAAAGTCGGTGCAGTATTCATCGAGTTCGTAGACTTCTTTCGCCGTGACGAACTCGCTGGGCGGTTCGGGCTTGCGGTGCCAAGCTTGAGATCCTTGAGACTAAATCGATCACGGCGACATCGGCAATCCATGCTGCGGCGAACGAGGACCAGTTAAACGACTAGATGAGCCTTGCCACCAGCGAACTTTCAACGGCCGGCGAGTCCGTAACCGGCGCGCTCGTAGCCTTCGGATTTGATGCTCCAAGTCGGCGAGCCCGTCTCAATCATCTCGACATGGTCCTTCTGCCCTGAACACATCTAAGGCTCCCATGGGATCTGAGCCATGACAGATCGACCTAGTCCGCCAATAGACTCATCACTTGCTCATAGGGATTCGTGAGATGAGAAGTCGCACCCACCGTCTGGTTGCTGAGATCGAGCTCATCGATGCGAGCGAGACGGCCGACCGGAAAGATATTCTGGACTGGATCGATTCGGGGGCGCCGATACACCGAACCGCCAAGCCCGCTACTCCCCCGAAACAGCTGGTCTCGTATTGTGTGCTGGTCGATTCTGAAAACGATTCTGTGCTGTTGGTCGATCATCTTGATGCCGAGCTCTGGTTGCCAACGGGTGGCCATGTCGACCCCGGCGAGGACGCTCCCGACGCGGCGATTCGAAAAATCAGAGAGGAATTGTCGATTTCGCCACCATTCCACCCTGCGATCGGGCCGGTTCCTCTACTGGTGACCGTCACACAAACCCAGGGACACTCGATCAGTCACACCGATGTGAATCTGTGGTTTGTCTTTGCCGGGTCGGTCGAGATGGAACTGCAACCTGACCCAGGCGAGTTCGCCGCAACGAATTGGTCCCGACTCGAAGATATCCGACACGGCCCCGACACTCGGTTCGAACCGAATCTGCCACGCTTCGTCGACAAACTGGCAAGGATCTAAACCCCTCCCCGGTTCCCATATCTCTGTATGGTCAGGCGAAAAGCGGATTTGCAACGTGCATTCCCTGTCGAGCCGCAGCATCGCACAACGCTGAGTCACTACTGGTGAACACCGATGCGCTGATGCGGAGCGCCGAGGCTAGATGGACTGCGTCGTAGCCGCGCAACGCTTCGGTCTCGGCAAGATCGCTAGCTTGGGCAATCAACTCAGCGCCAACCTCGACCATGAATAGATCGCCAACAATGGCGGCAAGCTTGTTCTTGGCTGCCTGATGCTGGGAGCTAGTAAGTCGACCGTGGCGTCCCGCCGCAGCGAGTGCAGCTCTAGCCTCAACTGCGACAAGACCCACCGACGCAACCGAATCGCTGCTTTGCCATATCAGCGCAGCTCGGTCGGAGCCCTCTTCGTCGATGATCAGCTTTAGCAACGTTGAAGTGTCGACGTATGTCATCATCGGCGCTGTTCGGCAACAAGATCACTCACCGCCCCCTTGGGCTTGATTCTTGGTCCGAGCCGATGCCGAGTGTCGCTCGTGGGGCGACGGACGACTCCCGCCGCAATCAGCGCAGCCAATCGATCAGTCGCTCCGTCAACTGGAGACAGCCGCGCGACAGGCCGGCCGCGATCGGTCACAATGACCTCTTCTCCAGCTCGTACTCGATCGATGTATCGGCTCAAGCTGTTCTTGAGTTCGCGTATCCCAACCTCGGATACGTTCGTAGCTACATTCATAGTTCTATAGTAGCTACTTTCTGCTGGCTGGCAAGTCGAGAAGAGGGTCAGCCCACCACCATCGAGCTGAGCCGCTGAACACGGTTCAGCTATGGACGACGAACGCTTGGCGTTTGTCGCGACCGAACCTGTAGATCGAGTAGTCGCGATCAAACGCGATCGCCTGATGAACGCCTATCCGCAACATGACCGACCAGCTTGTTCTGTCCACGATCGAGAACTGTTGATCTGGGTACGCCTCCCTGATTGATGCCGCCTGTTCGAAGTCGGCGAGGGTTGCAGACTCGACCCTCGCAATACCATTGCGAATCGAGTTGACGAGGTTCTCAGCAACGTCGGCGCCCAGCCGGCTTGACGCCAGGTACCAAGTCTCGATCAGGATATGGTCGCTCGTCACAAGGTGACCTTCGAACTCGCTCAGCCTAAGGGTGGCTCGATCATGGCTCCGGTCTTGGCGGTCAGCAGCCGCGTACCAGGCCGATGTATCTACAAAGACTGTCACCCGTGGTGATGCGAAGAAATGGCCGCCTCGACCCCACCAGGCTCATTCGCAATGTCGCTGCCACCGGAACTACCGATCCCGAAGATTTCTGAGACAGCAGCTTCGGGAGAGTTATCGTCAAGATCTCGATCGACCAGCGTTCGGATGTATTCGGCCATTGAGATGCCCAACTCGGCAGCCTTCCGCTTGGCGCGAGCATGTTGCTCTTGTTCTAGTGAGATCTGCGTACGCATGGTGCACCTCCACTCCACCACTTCACCACTCCAGACAGCTATGGCCGAGCGACTTTGCCCGGAGGGACAAGAACCCAGTACGCGCCAAATTGGCGCCGCCCGGCGCGGTCGCACCGCTACGATTCTGCGATGGCTACGGTTCAGCAATGACGGAACAACAACGATGACAATCGCCACTGATGAGCCGCTAATTGTCGCGCGCCAACTCCGCAAGAGCTTCGACGATTTTGAGGCCGTGAAAGGCATCGATTTCGAAGTTCGCAAGGGTGAGTCGTTCGGCTTTCTCGGCCCCAACGGCGCAGGCAAATCTTCGACAATGCGGATGATCGGCGCAGTCTCACCCATCTCTGGCGGCGAGCTGAGCCTGTTCGGGCTCGACCCGGAAACCGACGGCAAACAGATCCGGGCCCGTCTCGGGGTGGTACCCCAAGACAACCAACTCGACGAGCTGTTGAGTGTCCAAGACAACCTCATCATCTACGGCCGCTACTTCGATATCCCTTACAAGATTGCCAGGGAACGATCGCTCAATCTGCTCGACTTCGTTCAGCTCAAGGACCGCGCCAACAGCAAAATCGAGCCGCTCTCTGGTGGCATGAAACGCCGGGTAACCATCGCCAGATCGCTCATCAACAACCCCGAGATGTTGCTGCTCGACGAACCAACAACCGGGCTCGACCCCCAGGCTCGACATGTGTTGTGGGACCGTCTGTACCGCCTAAAACAAGATGGTGTCACCCTGGTTCTCACCACTCACTACATGGACGAGGCCGAGCAACTCTGCGACCGACTGGTCATCATGGATCAGGGCACAATCGTCGCCGAAGGCGCGCCCGCAGACCTCATTCGCATCCATTCACCACGCGAGGTTCTCGAGCTTCGTTACCCGGCTGGCACCAACGCCGAACGAACTCAAGAAGTCGACGGAATCGGCGCTCGGCAAGAGATACTTCCCGATCGTATATTGATCTATGCCGACGACGGCGAAGCGGCACTGTCTGAGGTCCACCGCCGTGGGTCTCAGCCCGAGTCTGCGCTGGTTCGCCGAAGCTCGCTCGAAGATGTGTTCCTGCGCCTGACCGGCCGCACCCTGGTCGACTGAGCTTCCTATGATCGCTTCTCGCACCGGGCCGATACGCGTCCTTGAATACCAGTTCATGGTGTACCTACGGGTATGGAAATCGAATGTCGCCGGTTCGGTGCTCCGACCGCTGCTGTATGTGCTCGGGATGGGTCTTGGCGTCGGGTCGCTGGTCGATGACGGCCCACGAGGGGGCCAGCTTTTGGCCGACCTCACCTACTTCCAGTTCTTCGCTCCCGCAATCATCGCCACGACAGCCATGCAGATCCTCACCAACGATTCCCTGTGGCCCATCCGTGGTGGTTTCGTCTGGCACGGCACGTTTCACGCTCAAACGACCGCCCCGATCACACCTGGCGAAGTTGTTAGCGGCCTGCTCATGTGGCATCTGGCGAAAGGCTTGTTGTCGGCCGGCGGAGTTGCCTTGGTACTCGTGTTCTTTGACTCGACCCGTGGGTGGGGTCTGTTACCAGCCATCGGTTTCGGAGCACTTGCCGGAGTGGCCTACTCGGCCCCTCTAGTGGCGTGGTCGGCCTCTCGCAAGAACGACCTCGCCTACCCGAACGTTCTGCGATTCGTGATCGTGCCGATGTTCTTGTTCAGCGGGGCGTTCTACCCGATCACTGAGCTACCAGGCTGGCTTCAGTTCATCGCCAGGCTCACCCCAATCTGGCACGGCGTCGAACTCTGCCGAGGAGCACTCTTTAACACTCTCAGTGCATGGTCAATCATTGGCCATGTCGGGTTCCTGGCTATTTGGGTGGCCGTTGGGTGGCTCGCAGCCCAGCGAGTGTTCACCAAGAAGCTGAGCCTCTAACATGTGGTCTCGCTTCTTTCCGTTGACATCTGCGCTCATCCCGTTGTCACTCCGCCAAGCCCGACGACCCCAACGGGTTCTTGAGCGCCATTGGTTTGTGGGCAAGGGCGGATTCATCTGGGTCCTGGCCGGCGGATTCTTCGAGCCATTCTTCTTCCTCATCTCCACTCAACTCGGGTTCGGATCCCTGATTTCCGACATCGATGTGGGCGGCCAAACGGTTCCCTACGTCGAGTTCGTAGCACCGGCGTTGTTGGCCGCGTCAGCAATGAACGGTGCCATGTACGAGACCATGAACGTCTTCTTTCGCATGTCGTTCGACAAGATCTACGTCGCAATGCTGTCGACACCGATGACCACCGGCGACGTTGTCATCGGCGACACGTTGTGGGCCACAATTCGCGGCGGGTTATACGCATTCGGCTTCATCGGGGTGATGGCCGCCATGGGCATGACATCGTCATGGTGGGGCCTACTCATGTTCCCAGTCACGCTGCTTATAGCCCTGGCTTTCGGCGCAATCGGCATGGTTGTCGCCACGTTTATCCGCTCGGTCGAGGATTTCGAGTACATACCGACGGCGATGCTGCCGCTGTTTCTGTTCTCGGCGACGTTCTTTCCCGCTTCGTCCTACGGAGAATTCAGGTGGGTTCTGAACCTAAGCCCCCTCTACCACGGCGTTGCCCTGTTGCGCGGACTGAACCTAGGTCAACTGTCGTGGGCGATGCTCGGCCATGTCGCGGTTCTTGTGGCCATCTCCGTTGTCGGCACCGTCATCGCATCCCGACGCATCGAACGAACCTTGGTCAGCTGATCAAGTGCGAGCTACCGACCGCACTGGGTGATGAATGGTCTCGCTCAACGGTTCGAAGGCACGCTCGCACGCACTTCGGTTGGGTCCAGATCCGTAGCCTCGCTTGGTCCAAATAGATACTCGTAGTTGGTCCAGATAGATAGCCGACTAAGCTGAAGTCATGAGTTCAGCAGAAGTCAAGCCGACTTATCGTGCACGGATAGTCGACTCGTACTTGATGACCTTGCTACAACGGTTTCCGGCTGTTCTCGTAAATGGACCCCGAGCTACGGGCAAGACGACGACGGCTCGGCGATACGCCAAGAGCGTGGTCCGCCTAGATCAGAAGGCTCAGTCAGCGGCATTCGTTGCCGACCCGGACGCAGCACTTCGCGGCCGACCGGAGCCAATCCTCTTGGACGAGTGGCAGGAGGTACCAGACGTACTCGGCGCGGTGAAACGAGCGGTCGATGACGATCCGCGACCGGGACGATTTATCCTCACAGGCAGCGTTCGCGGCGAACTCGAACATCAGACATGGCCAGGCACAGGCCGACTCATCCGCACCCATATGTACGGGCTAACGGAACGGGAGTTCCTAGGGTTAATCACCCCTTCGAGCCAAACATTTCTGGAGCGACTCGAAGCCAACGATCTCGACGCTCTGACGTTGCCAGTAACCCGGCCGGACCTTCGCGACTACATCACCGCGGCCTTACGAGGAGGATACCCCGGGCTTGTGATCGAGGGTCATAGCGAAATGCGAGATGTTTGGATCGACAGCTATCTCGACCAACTCCTCACCCGGGACAGTCACTCGCTCGTGGCCTCGCGCGATCAATACAAATTGTCTAGGTACTTCGAGTCTCTCTCGGCTAACTCGGCGGGGATACCGCAACACAAGACCCTCTACGACGCCACTGGCATCACTCGCATTACGGCCGACATCTACGATGAGCTTCTCGCCAGACTGTTTGTTACCGAGTCGATACCTGCTTGGACGAGCAACCGACTAGATCGACTTGTCAAGACCCCAAAACGCTACGTTGTCGATGGCGCCCTCATGGCCGCGGCGCTCGACGCATCCGTCGACACCGTCTTGGCTGATTCTGATCTTATCGGTCGCACCATCGACACGTTCGTCATGGCCCAACTCAGGCCCGAGATTGCCCTCACATCTCGTCGAGTGCGGGTGCATCATCTCAGAACCAAAGGCGGGCGGGAAGAGATAGACATCGTCATCGAGATCCCCGGCGGAAACCTGATAGCGCTTGAGATCAAGGCCTCAGCTTCACCAACCGAGGGTGACGCGAAACACCTACGGTGGCTCCGCAGCAAATTCCCCGACCGCTTCGTTGTGGGTGCTGTTGTTCACACCGGACCCGAGGTGTTTCGGATCGACGACAGTATTCTCGCTATCCCGATCTGCGCTTTCTGGGGATAATCGACTTACCGGTCGGCGGGCCGTTCAGTTGCACGAAGGGAACCAAGTTCTAGGCGCAGCTAACGTACAGAGCCACAGAGATCAGGCATGCTGTTGGCCATGTCGGACAACCCTGAAAACGAACAGCCGATACCGCTGTCGATCCTAGATCTAGCGATCGTTGGCAAGGACGAAACAGCCGCCGACGCGTTCAAGAACAGTGTGGTCATTGCCCAACGGGCCGAGCAGCGTGGTTACCGACGCATTTGGTACGCCGAACACCACAACATGGCGACGATTGCGTCTTCGGCCACCAGCGTGCTGATTGCTCACGTCGCCGCGCATACGTCCACGATCCGCCTCGGTTCTGGCGGTGTGATGCTGCCCAACCACTCCCCGCTCGTGATCGCTGAACAGTTCGGAACCCTTGCGACGCTCCACCCAGGTCGCATCGACCTTGGGTTGGGCCGAGCGCCAGGCACCGACCAGAACACAATGCGAGCCATGCGGGTAAGCCCACAGGACTCTGATCACTTTCCACAAGACGTTGTCGAGCTACAGGCCTATCTTCAAGGCGAGTCGAGAGTTCCGGGCGTAGTGGCTGTACCGGGCGCCGGAACGAATGTGCCGCTCTACATCCTCGGCTCGTCGCTGTTCGGGGCCCAGCTCGCAGCAATGCTTGGCCTGCCGTACGGATTCGCCTCCCATTTCGCTCCGACTCACCTTCTCGAAGCTGTGGCGTTGTACCGGCGCGAGTTCAAACCATCAGATCAGCTCGCCGAGCCCTACGTCATAGCGGGTGTCAACGTGATCGCAGCCGACACCGACGACGATGCGCAACGCCAGTTCCGCGAAGTTGCCAGGCGCCGGGTTGGCCGAATGCTGCGGGTCCCCCGCGAGCTCACCGCAGACGAGGCCGAGCAAGTCCTTACTTCACCGCAAGGCCAACACATCGCCCAGATGATGCACTACACCACCGCGGGCCCTCCAGATGCGGTGCACAGCTACGTTCAGAACTTCGCCAAACAAGCCGGCGCCGACGAGGTCATCACGGTGCATCCGTCACCAACCATCGAGCAGCGGTTGACCTCTATCGACCTCCTAGCGGACGCCAACGGCCAGGACGTGAGCTGGCCAGGTGACATGTGAGACGCGTCCGCTACTGCGTTGGAAGTTGATGCTTCTAGCCACACTCGATGTGGCTAAACGCATCAATTCCGGAGCGGCGGCCGTTGCCTCCTAACTCGCTGGAGGTTCTCGTCCGAGCCTGACGTGCAACCAACCATCGGCGTCAGAGTCCTCGGTTAATGCAGTGAGGAACAGGCCGCTAGCAACCCAACGCATAGTTCACGGCCGAACAAACACGGCTGATTGTCTCGTCGTCGACCGCTCCGACTCGCTGCGTAAGTGAGCTCTGAGCGATGGTATGCAACCCGTCGCAGTTGATGACCGACGTTCGATCAAGACCGACCTCGCTATGGTCGAAGTCGACTTCGGTGGCAAGCCCTCGAATCGCCCCGGTTATCTCGGCCACGGTTACCAACAGACGCACATCGAGCACCTCAGTCCGCGTCAGAACCAGCACCGGTCGACGCTTTCGCCCTACCTGTGCGAGCCATACCTCGCCCCGATTCACTCCGCGCTCCAGGCCTCGGCCTCTGACCAGAAATCGTCGACCGTCTCGGGCGTGCGCTTGTACGCCGCTCGATCGGATTCGGCCAGTGCAGCACGCACCGCCGCGGAGACCCCCTGTCTGGCTGCTGCTGAAATGTTGACCTCAAGTCGGCGCGCCTGCTCCGCCAAAGACTCGTCTAGAGAAAAGGTTGTGCGCATCGTTGCCATAGCAGCAGATGCTATCGTTAACTGATAGCTATTCACTCAGTCACCTATAGCCATACCGCCAGTTAAGTCGGCTGAGATCAGGTTGGGCTTACCTCCAACTAGGGTGACTCGCCGGGAGAACACCATGGACGATGTCGAGCGATTCAAGCAGCGGTACGCCGTCACCGGAGACGAGACTTTGCTAGAGGTCGAGCGCGAGGCACTTGGCACCGACTACCAAGCCACCGCCTACACAACCTCAGACCAAGCCGACGAGATGGGCAACGATCTGCGTCTCAGACCCGGGCAACTGTTGTTGGACGTTGGCGCAGGTTGTGGCTGGCCTGGCCTCTATCTCGCCAAGGAGCACGGGTGCGCTGTGGTCGGTGTCGATCTTGCGCTTGGGGGCGTCCAGGTAGCCCGCCAAAGAAGCACAAGAGATGGGCTGTTGCAGCGCTCGTGGGCGATTCAGGCAAGCGCCGACGCAATCCCCCTGCGGCCCAGATCGGTAGATGCGATCGTCCACGCCGATGTCATGTGTTGACTGTCCGCCAAGCTCTCCGTGCTGAGGGCGTGTAGACGGGTGTTGCGGCCAGGCGGCCGCATGGTGTTCCATACCATTCAACCGACCCCTGGGCTATCGCCCGCGCGTAGGCGCCGGGCTAACAGCAGCGGTCCGCCCGCAACCGCGGTGCGGACCAGCTACCAGAGCATGCTTCGCACCGCGGGTTTCGTCGACATCGAAGCGCGCGACGACACCGAGGAATACCGGGCCACGATGCTGCGATGGATCGCTGCTACCGAGCGACATGCAGAAGCAATGCGTGCCGTCATCGGTGCCGACGCCTACACCGAGCGTCTTCGATCCCGTCACGAAAAGCTCAGCACAATCGAAGATGGGCTTCTCTCGCGGTACCGCTACTACGCCACCCGCTAATCGACGCCCAACTACGAAGAGTTGAACTGTGTGAAGTGCAACAGCACACCGCATGGATCCCAGACGTAGGTCACAGTTGCTCCCCAGGCCTCGACCTTGGGCGCGGCTGCCCGTGCAGCGCTGTAATCGCCGTGCTCGATCACCCCAATAACCCGCTCGTACCAAGCTTTCGCATCGGCAACAACGATCGTCAACATGAAATTCTCCGCCCACTGCTGTACGTAGTAGTCCTGGAGCATGAAGCGATACCCACCCAATTCCATGAGCGCTAGGCCGTCATCGTCGGCCCAGACAGTCGTCCACCCAAGGACCTCATAGAACGCCTTTGACTGGTTAAAGTCCTGCGCCGGTACGAACGTGCGGATGTCATCGATCGCAAATCGTGGATCAGTATCAGACGAGGTCATAGCGCCAGCTTCATTCGTTTCGATCGCACCGTCCACTTGTCGGCTGAGTGCGCTAGTTCAACGAACAATGACTCACCCTTTCAGCATCAGTCAGGCTCCGCCGCCGTCGGGCTGGCGTGTCGCTGAGCTCAGCGACGGTCTAAGTTGGGCCTGTGAGACACGAGGTGTACGGAGCAGTTGTTGTCATGACAATTGTGCTAATCGCCGCTGGCTGTTCAGCGACGACGCCAGATGAACCGCCTACTCAGATCGGCACCGACCGCCAGCCCACGACCAAGCAGACTGAGCCGGTGGCGGAGCCGAGTTTGAGCTCCGTCTCTGAGCCCCCAGAACGTCCGGCTGACGCATGGTCGGTCCACACTCTGGATCGCCGCGCTCCGGAGTCTGACTCATACTCCATCGCAGGCGAAGGCGGCATTGTCATCGTCGTGTCAGCGCGAAATGGCCAGGTTGCAGTTCGGCGAACCGATGGATCAGGTGAGAGTGTTCCAATACCTGACGCCACTTCGCCTGGTCATCTCGCACTCTTGAACGGCACTTTGACGATGGTCAGTGATCGCGGCGCGGCTAACCCGATTGTTTGGCAGAGTGCAAACGGCACACGGTGGAACCGCTTAACCGAAGTGGCATGGGCTCTACCCGGCGAACAAGTCTCGGTCGGCACGATGCACGCGGTCGGCAACCGCCTGCTTGCTGGCGGAGCGGTCGACTACATGTCCGATCTCGAAGACGAAGGACCTCGATCGGTACCAGCAGTCTGGACTTCCTCCGACGGGGCCACATGGTTTCAATCCGAGATTGAAGTCGTCGGTCCTTTCGGCCGCGTTTCGAGCATCGCCGAAGTTGATGGGACTCTTCTCGCGGTCGGTTCAATGGGTGGGCGCGGCGCGATGTGGCGCTCAATCGATGATGGCCGCACATGGGCACGACACGAGGTCGTGGTCGATGGACCGCCAGCAGGCGACCGCGTCATAAGTGAACTGGCGGTACTCGGTAACGTGATCGTCGGCGTTGGAGAAAGCACAACCGAGGTAAGCCTTCAACTGACAGCGAATCGCGATCCAATGATCATCTGGTCGCCCGACAGTGGCCTGACCTGGACGCAAGCCCAATTGGATCTCTCGATCGCCTACGGGTTGGACGAAGCGATCGACTCAGTAGTCGCGGCCGGCGGCGCGCTGTGGGCCGCGACCGGGCGAAACTTTGACAGTTCCCAAGAGGAAGCAGACCGCTGCTACCTCGACTTAGAAGGCTGCCGGGCCGGCCGGAGCTTCGAGCCCATGCTCTTAAGAAGCGTCGACGGTAGGGCCTGGGTCGAAGTCGAGATTCGAGACTTCGACCCATCCATCGGGCTACAGATTGCTGAGCTCGTGGACGTTGGAGGCGGTGTAGCGATCGTCGATTCGCTCGATCAACTTGTGGTGTATTCGTGGGAATCGGTGGATGCGCCGCCGGAGCGAGAGCCCCTCAACCTCGCGGTCCTCGACATTCCGATCGTTCGTTCAGGGTCGAATCTCGAGGTTGGTGTCACATATCGATATCCACTCAGCAGCTATTGCGGCATCGAGATCTTGGGAGACTTCAATGCCACGTTCTGGTCGCTATCGTCTGGGGACGAATATGTCGACGAAACATGGCCCTGGGTCGGCCCGGACCAGGTGATCTACGGTTACATGACCCTCGTCGACGAGATCACCATCAACTTCCACCCAACCCAAGATCCGAACCTGCGACCGAACGTCTACAACCCAGTGGGCGCCGTCACCCAGATGTGCAACTGAGTCGCACTGCTCCAGGCCTTAGCTGATCGGCAACTGACAGACGCGTTGAAGTGCCCATCCGACCGCTCTAGTATCGGGTGAGGCATGGGGGGAATATTCGGTGCATCGAAGAATTCTGACAAGGGCATCGTTGGGACTATCGATGCTGCTGGCCGCCGGTCTGTTTCCGGTGTCGGCAGCTCAAGCGTCGGTGGCGGCACCAGTGGCGGTTGACGTCGAGTTCACTACCGACGAGTCTGGCTACTACGTGCTGGACGATGTGGGACGGGTTCATACGTTTGGCAACGCAGCGTATTTTGGAGGCTCGCCGGCCTTAGCCAGCGACGAATTGGCGGTGGCGATGTCAGTAACGCCGTCGGGCCTTGGATATTGGATTTTCACCAACAGAGGGCGAGTGATTGCCTATGGCGACGCTGGGCATTTTGGAGACGTGTCTCACCTGAGCCTCGCTGGACCAATAATCGATTCGGCACCGACGCCGTCTGGGCTTGGCTATTACCTCCTCGGTGAAGATGGTGGCATCTTTGCGTTTGGTGATGCCGTGTTCCTCGGATCGATACCGGAGATTCTTCCTGGCGTTCAGCTCGGCGGATCGATTGTCGGCATCGCCCCAACTTCGAGTGGCGAGGGCTATTGGCTAGTCGGCGCGGATGGCGGCATGTTCTCGTTCGGTGATGCCGAGTTCTTCGGTTCTATGCCTGCCGTTCTTCCACGAGGCACATCTCTTGCCGAGCCCATGACAGGGTTGATCCCCCAGGGCAGCGGTTACCTATTGGTTGCCGCCGATGGTGGAGTATTCAACTTCGGCGAGTCTGCATTCCACGGGTCGATTCCTGGATTCCAGGCCAAGCCGCGCCAACCGTTGGGTGGGGCGCCAGCGCCCGTTGTGTCGGTAGCGGTTCTTCGTGACCGGACTGGCTACATCATGGTCCAATCAGATGGAACCCTGTTCCCATTCGGAAACACGACGACGTCGGGACAGCCAGCGCTGGTTCGCTTCTTTCCGGGCGTTGCCCCTCGCGCCGGTCCGTCGGTCTCTCCAGCCATTCCAGCTGACCCTGGCGATTCGTCGAACTGTTCGGACTTTGCCAGCCAGGGCGACGCCCAACGCTGGTTCGACGCCTACTCCCCTTTCTACGGCGACCCTGCTGGGCTCGACACTGATGGCGACGGAGTTGTGTGTGAAGGCCTCGACGCTGGCTCCCTGCAACCGTCCGACTTCGGACCTGGCACTTACCGCGTCGGCCTGGACATCGCCCCTGGGACCTACCGAGCTCGTTCGGCCGGCTCTGGCTGCACGTGGAGCCTCCGAGTCGGAGCGAACATACCAAAGAGCGACAACCCCGTGACCAGCTCCCACACAATCGTGACTCTCGACGCCAGCGACACCGACTTCACCACCTCGCCAGAGTGCGGCACCTGGTCGCTCGACTTTAGCCCGAGTACTGCGTCACTCACGGCCGACGTGATGCCCCCAGATGCTCAAGACCTCACCTTGGTCGTTGGCATCGACGTCTCCCCAGGTGTGTGGCGAGTGGCGGCAACTGGTGATGCTTGCGAAGTTGAGCGCCTAATCGGGTTTGGTGGAACCAGGGCGATCTCTGACAGCCGCTGGCGCTCGAGTGTCCTTTCAGACCCCACCTATATCGAGATTCTCCCGATCGACGCCGCCGTCCACCTGAGCGGGTGTTCGCTTCTTACTTCTGACCTGACGTCGCGGCGATCGTCACCCGATGATCCGTTCGGCAGTGGCGAGTACCGCGTCGGATCCGACATTTCGCCAGGCGTCTGGACGAGCGAGGCCCAAGCGCCAGGCGCAACGACTGACTGTTCGTGGAGGCGCCTTGCAAACTTCGCACCCGAAAGCGAGTACCACCGGATCGCGACCGGGTTTGCTCGAGCGGAATCGGCAACAGTCACAATTGCGCCGACCGACGTGGGGTTCAGCGCGAACGCCCAATGCGGCATGTGGACACGGGTCGGCTGAGCAACAAGGGCTCGGGTGTAACAAGATCCGTGGATGCGATAGGTAACCGATGTGCCCGAGAATTGTCGCGAAGAAAGTGATGCATCGTTGCTTCGGCGCACCGAACAGGATCCGTCGGCTCTTGGATTGTTCTACGAGCCCAACGTGGATGCTGTCCTTGGGCTTCTATTTCAAACGCACCGGGTGCACACAAACGTCAGCCGATCTGACCGCAGAGACGTTCGCGGCCGGGTACTTCGCACGTCGACGCGTCCGTCCTGGCCTGCTCCGGCTCGGGCCTGGCCATTTGAGGTAGCCCGAAACCAGCTCGGAAACGTTCATTCACCGCCAGCGAGTTGAACAACTCTGACCTCGGGCGAATCGAGAGCCTTAGCCGTTGGGCTCGGGCCCCATTGCGACGACGTCACCGAGAACAATCCATCGCTGCGCGCCGTTGGCAATCCCGTGGCTCAGAACCGCGTCGAGCGCATAGGGATTGGCGTGAATGTCGGTGATAACACCGACGTCACCTTCGCCCAACTCGATTGGATCAAGCTCAATGCCGCTGCCCACGAGCATTACGTCTTGGACCACTCGGCTCGGGGTGTCCAGACCTGCGACTCGAAGTCGGTCTCCAACTCGAGCACCCTCAGCGTTCCGGGGAACGGGAACGCTCCCTCGTATTCGCTTGGCACCACCGACGGGCCCCAAGCTCGTCCGACCGAGAATCCTTCCTGCACCATCGAATAGCCCATCGGTGTGATCCGCATGCGCTCGTTAACACCAACCTCTACCCCATCGACGAACAAACGGGCCCGACCCCACCCTTGCTCAATCGGCTCGTAGTCCACTCGCAAAGCGACCTCCTTACCGACCGGCAGCCCGACCTCCGACGCCAGTTCGGAGAATTCGATTTGCAGCACATTGTGGACATACCGGGGTCGGCCATCCTTTACGAACAACGCCCACCCGGCCAGGTTCCCGCCCTGGGAAACAATGAGACCAGACTCACCTGCACTGTCCAGAGTGATGTGGGCCGTAAGCGAGTGCCGACAGTTGAGGATGCGTGGCAAGGCTGGGTTCGGGATCGGCGTTGTACCGGCGTAGTAGCGGTAAACATCGCGGTCCTCGCTCGCTGCGGGCCGGGCCGGATCAATGAAGCGGTCTCGGCCCCGATCATCGAGCGGTAAGACATTGTGATTCCGGGCCTCGTCCCACCAGCGCTCGATGAGCTCGGCAAGCTTCTCCGGGTGCTCTGAGGCAATGTCGTGGGCCTGGGAGTAGTCGATGTCTTGGTGGTAAAGCTCCCACGGATCGTCTTCCCAGTCGGTTCCGGGCCGATGCCACGTGACCGCGGTCCATCCTTCGTGCCAGATCGCACGGCTTCCAAGCATCTCGTAGTACTGCACGTTCCTGACTTCGGGAGAGGACCCATCGAGAACCGTTGAGGCGAAGCTGTGTCCTTCGAGGGGCATCTGGTCGACACCGTTAACCCGGGGCGGCACGGCCAGGCCGGCAAACTCGAGAATGGTCGGGTATATGTCGGTCACGTGGTGGTATTGACTTCTCACCGCACCAGGGTCTTCTATCCGCGCCGGCCATTGAACGATCATCGGATCGGTGTTGGCTCCGCGGTGGGTGTCGCGCTTCCAGCGCTTGAAGGGTGTGTTCCCGGCCTGGGACCACCCCATCGCGTAATGAGGATCGGTGCCAGGACCGCCGAGCTCGTCGATGTCGTCGATCATCTCGGCGATGCTCTGGTTCATCGTGTTGCGGAAACGTTCTGTGTTGGTGGCTCCTCGTTGCCCACCCTCGGCACTGGCTCCGTTGTCAGACAGGAACATCACAAGGGTGTCGTCGAAGACTTCGAGCTCTTGAAGTGCGGCCATGAGCCGACCGATCTGTGCGTCGGTGTGATCGACAAATCCGGCGAAGACCTCCATCTGGCGGGCAAAGAGCCTGCGCTCGTCGTCAGATAAGTCGGTCCAGGCCGAAACCATCTCGTTACGCGCCGGCAGGTCACAACCGTCGGGAATGATTCCAAGGTTCTTCTGACGCCCAAACACCCGGGCCCGTTCTTCGTCCCAACCGTGGTCGAAGGCGCCACGGTAATGCTCAATGAAACTCGCCGGTGCGTGAAATGGGCAGTGCGGTGCACCGAAGGGCAGGTATGCGAAGAATGGACGCCCCGAGGCCACCTGTTGTTGGTCGCGAAGCATGGCAATCAGCTTGTCGACGATGTCTTCGCTGACGTGATACGTGTCGCCCCGTTCGCCGAGCTCCGGTGTCGGAATGCGGTGGTTATCGGCAGTGAGAATCGGATGCCACTGATCGACTTCGCCAGGCAAGAATCCGTAGAACCGCTCGAAGCCGAGCCCCAACGGCCAACGATCGAATGGGCCTGCAGCGGTGCTCTCCGACGTCGGCGTGAGGTGCCACTTCCCGGCCGCGTAGGTGGAGTAACCGCTTTGGCGAAGCACTTCGGCGATCGACGCGGCCGAGCGAGGCATAAAGGAGTTCGAACCGGGGAAGCCGCTTGCCATCTCGGCGATGGCGGAGAACCCTACGGAATGATGATTTCGCCCGGTTAAGAACGCGGCTCTAGTTGGGGAACAGAGCGCAGTGGTATGAAAGTTGTTGAAGCGCAGGCCATTATCGGCCAACTCCGCGATATTGGGTGCATCGATAGAGCCGCCATAACATGACAACTGCCCGAAGCCGAGATCATCGAGCATGATCACAATGATGTTCGGGGCATCCGCCGGCGGACGGGTGGGAGGAGGCCAATCTGGCGTCGATTCGGCATAAGTGTCGGCGATGACACCCCCGAATTCGTGATCTGGTGGAGGCAGAATGCCCGATGCGTGGTGCGGTGGTGGTTGGTCCATTATCAGCGTCCAATGCCTGGGTGATCGAAACAGGCCAAGAACTTGTGAATGCGTTCTCGATCGCCGCTCGTTGTTATTAGGCCCTCATCTATTGCCGAACTGATCGTCGTGCGACCCGAACAAATCGTCGCCCACGTTTCGATGTCCAATGCCAGCTCCAGATCCGCGCTCGTTCCATCGGTTGGAACCGCAACATGATTACGGACGCGGAGGCCAGCAGTCGAGCCGTCAGCGAAGCGCCATCGAAGCTCGTCGTCGACGTCGGTTGCAGCCACTGGGTCGAGCATTACTCGCACCGCGTGCACCGTGATGGCAGGCTCGGCACCCAGTACCGCAGCACGACCAATCAAGTGAGTCCGCATCCGGGCGAGATCGATCGTGCCTTCTATTTCTAGAGCCCGCGTCAGACACCAGTTCCGGATATTGGCCGCTGTCGTCCGCTGCCCAATCGTGCGAATAGCTTCGGCGGCCAGCGCTCGATCATCAGCAGTCGCCGCAACCGCACCGTCGGCATCGGTGCGACGAATCAGCCATGAGCCCATCTCAAGGGCCCATCGAAGTTCGTTGTCATCGATTGCCGTACGGACGGCGGCCCGAACAACGTCTGCTCCGCCGAAGCCCTCCACCAGACGATGGCAGCGATCTCCGGGAGGTAGTGGAAACAGCGTGGACTCGTCGTTGTCGAACCACCCGACCAACCCAGCATGGATCTGGCGCACATGGTGTTCGGCAAGGCCATACAGCTGCCGGGTCAATCGTCCCTCGTCGTAAATTGATGGAAGCTGAACGAACTGGCCGAGCTCGGCGACCCGAAGATCCTTGTTGACCCCGCGAACCGTCTGATCCCACATGAACTGGATCGAGTCGCGGTCGAGGGTGAGTTCTCGTTGAATCTCAGCTCGCCCACTCAGCGGTACTCCGTGAGCACAAATCGCATGCTCGGGTTGTAACGAGAGGATGTGGTCGATGCCCGTCAACAGGATCCGCGGGTCGCGATACTGCTCGCCTCGGATCGCAAAGATGTTGAAGAGGGCGGGCCAGGCAATGTTGTGAACGCACGTATCGAGGTCGGGAAACCAGATCGTGATCGAGTCGTCAGCGTCGGATGGCGCAGGCGTCATTTCGACCCGAAGGCCGGCCAGCTCAGCGGTCGTTGGTTCATCGAAAGTGTGGGTCGGGACGAGGAAGCCAACGTCATGGGGCGTATGGTCGGCGCGACGGAAACTACGACCCGTTCCAACGTTGATGAGAGCATCGGGTCCGTCGTTGGGAAGGAGCAGCCCGAACTGGTGAATTGCTCCCCGCGATGCCGAGGCACTTAACTCAATCCCGGTGCGTTGCCGATTGGCCACGATTCCGGAGTGGCCCCAGATTGGTACAGAGTCGCCAGCCCCATCGATGGCGGCTGTGCCGCCTACGTAGTGTGAGTGGGTATAGATCACGGCCACAATCGGAGCAGCAGTTTCTGCGCTGATGGCGTCGATCGACCACTGCATTTCCTGCACGGACTCGCCAGTGTCGATGGCTACGAGGCCATCGGGGCCTTCGACAAATACCTGGTTGGAGAGTCCGTTGCCGACGACACACCACACACCGTCTCTGACGCGATGAACAGCGCGATCGAACTGGGCTGTGTGTTCGACCGTGGCTCGGTGGCCAATTTGTCCATCCGGAGCGGTTATCACCGCCAAAGAGTCGGCATCGAAGCTGGCGGGAATATTGCTCACAGCAGGGCTCCTTCGTCGGCGTGGGGGCGAGACTTGGCCTCGACGCCCTCAGTTAACCATTCCTCAAGTGTCGAACGTACAGGCCGACGATAGTTGGCAATATGGCTGACTAAGGAGTTACCAATGACACGCATGCGATCCCTGGCTGTTGTTCTCACAACAGTCGCGGTTCTGGCCACAGCCTGCGGTGCTTCCACCGACACAGCAGGCTCGACCACAACTGTGGCGCCCACGACAACCGCAGCGCCAACAACCACCGCAGCGCCGACGACAACCGCGGCACCAACAACCACCGCGGCGCCTACAACGACGGCAGCACCTGCCTCAACCGTAGCTCCGATGGCCCGAGGTGTCATTGCTGAGTCGTTCGTCGGAGCTATTGCACAGCCATACTCGGCAGACCCTGTCGTCGATGGTGCGGTCATGGTCTATTTCAACAACGGCTCGAACGGCACACTCATCGCGATTTACCACGGTCCGGGAGTGGCCGACCCGACCGATTTGTGTCCCGGCAACTCTCTCAACGACGGGTCGAACTTCGTCAACATCTCGAACGCACCTGCCAGCCCTGGCGCCTGTGATGGATTCCCGACCGAGGTCGGATCGGTCAGGGTCTGCACTAGCGGAGTCTGGATCTACGAGACCAAGATCCCGAACGATTCCCAGGGAACGCTGTATGGCTCTGTTGAAAAGAACAGCGAAGCCGGCATTGTCGGACTGACCGCTGTGGCCACTAACCAGCCCGACACACCGGTCATCGACTACAACGCCGACATCTTCGAGATCTCGCCAATGTTCACTAGCGACGGTTCCGAAGAAATCGAGTGCGCCGCAGCACTAACTTAAAGGACCGATGGACTCAGCGGTATGAGCTTCGGGACCAAGCCATGCGCAGCCGGCCACGTTCGAGGCTGCCATACATGTACGGTTATTCTACCCTGAGTGTATGGCAACCAAAACGACGGTGAACTTCGATGACGAGATGGAGCAGGTGCACCCCCGCCGACGGAGCCAAGCCATGCTCGACCTGATTGCCTCTTGGGAAGCAGACGAAGGCGCCATCGACTCTGATCATCTCGATTGGGCCGACGCCATACTCGACCGCCAACGCGTCAGTCGTTAATCATCGACGCAAGTCTGGCGCCAGCCGTCAAGGCAGGCGAACCTAGCCAGGGCCGTCCAGCACTTTGAGGTCCACGCCCTAGACGAGTCAGTGGCCGTTGGGCGTCGACTCGCGGCTACGCAGACCTCTGACGTGGTTGATGCACACCTTGCCATCGTCGCCGAGAACCTCGGCACATTCATTCTCACCGCAGACCCCGACGACATGACAAAACTCAACGCCCGCTTCGAGCGGTACTAAAGACCACGCCCTCGAGCCGCTTGAGAACTTACGGCCCTCCGCCTGGGGGCCACACGGTGACCCGCCGCAGTTATCCGCTAGTGAGTACGGGCCCAGATGCGGGGTGCAAACTTCGAGAATCTGTAGCGGTCGTAGAAACTGGCTAGACGCCTATAGAACCATGATCCGTCTTGCAACGAGTCGATGATCTGGGATGCAGAAAAGCGTGCACGGAGCAGTACCTCTCGGTGAAGATGACCCCACACCGCGCTCGGTGGTGGTCACGGTGAGCGTCGGCGACCCACAGGTCCACTCGTCAGCGCGGGGCTGAATCAGGAATCAGACTGGGCCCTGAGCCGTCGCTAACTCGTCGAGCACGAAGTCGACGACCTCGTCACCAGACATCGCAGCGCCGAGTTGCCTGTGCTCCCCATGACCCGATAGATCGAGACGGCGGGACGGGACGAGATCGAACTCGTCTCGCCGTGTTCCGCGGGCGTCGAAGTAGCCGTCGACAACTGCGGCCGCAGGAGTGTTTCCGACCGCCTCGAACCACCGTCCGGCTCCAGACATCACCGGCCAGACGTTGGACCACCAGCCACTCTGGCGGGCCGAGTCGATGGCGTCGATGAGGATGGGCGCCGCAACGGCGGGCTCCAGAACCGCGCTGATCCGGGCCGCAAGGGCAATGGAGTACGCGCGAAATGTCATGAATCCTGCCTCGTCAGCGAGCGATGTCGCCTGCTCGCAAAGACCAAGTGCATCCTCGAACCGTCCCGACAGTGCCTCATAGCTGGCGAGCCGACCGAACGCCGCGGAGACCCGTGGATTTCCGCGCGCCCGCTCGATCATCAACCGTGCTGTGTGGGCATGGCCGCTGGCAACCTCGGGACTACGACGAACGATCGATTCGGCGGTGATCGCCTCCCAATAGGCAATGTCGACCGGGCTCGAGTGGTCGTACGCGACCTCACGAGCCTCTGCGATCGCCGCCAGTACGCCGCCGGAACCGGTGCTCGCCATACCTGAGGCACGCTGGGAGAAGAGCATCATTAGCGTCCACCCATCTGCATCGGGCCTCACGAGACCGGCCTCGGCGTACTCGATCTGCTGGTGTCCGTCTGCGTAGAACGACATCCACCCGAACGCAATAGCGGGCGGATCCGGCAACTCCATCGCAGCACAGGCAATCTGTGCGAGGTCGAGCTTGGGGACCGAGACTCCGTAGATGAGACAGGCTTTCATGAGTCGACCTACCAAAGCGCTGTCGCCTACAGAGGTCGCCCATGCCATAGCGGCCGTGATGTCGGTCCAGCTGTCGTTGAACGCCTGGAGGCCACTCCGATGCCGCTCGCCCAGCAGTCGTTCGGCCGCATCGTCGACGAGGGCGGAATGAGCGAGTGCGTGCTTGCGCTGAAGATGTTCGCTGTCGCCTCGTTCTTCGAGGTGGGCGAGACCGTAGTGACGAACCGTCTCAAGGAGTCGAAATTGTGTTCGCGACTGCGTCCGAACCGGCATCACCAGCGAATTGTCGACGAGCACCTCGAGCAGATCGGCGAGGTCTACATCGTCGAGTGGATTGTCAGCGCAGACCGCCTCGCTCATCTCTAGGTGAAACGCGCCGGCAAATATGGTAAGCCGATCGAGTAGCAGGCGCTCGTCGGGCTCGAGGAGGTCGTACGACCAGTCGAGGGTTGCGAGCAGTGTCTGGTGACGTTGATCCCCGCCACGGCGTCGACTCCGCAGGACGCGGAATCGATCGTCGAGACGCTCGATCACCTGACGCGGCTGCATCGACCGGAGTCTGGCCGCGGCCATTTCGATAGCCAAAGGGATGCCATCTAGACGCCGACATAACTCGACGAGATCAGCGCGCTCCCATTCGTGCGGATCGATGCTCGCATCAGCTGCGACCGCTCCTTGGATCAGCAGTTCGACCGCCTCGGTCTCCACATCCAGCGACTGCACCGGCCATACCCGCTCGGTGTTGGTCCCGATCGGCGCTCGCGAGGTCGCAAGCAGGGCGACGTTCGGGCAACCAGCAACCACAGCATCGACGAGGGCGGCGACACCTTCCAACAGATGTTCGCAGTTGTCGAGGACCAGCACGATCCGTCGCCGGGATAGGGCGACAACCACCGACTCGACAGGTGTCATGTCTGGCTGCATCGCGAACTCAAGTACTGATGCAACGGCTGTCGGGATCATCTCGGCCGAGCTCAACGGAGTGAGATCGCACCACCAGACGCCTTCGACGTACTCAGACCCCATGGCCGCACCCACCCGAGTAGCCAGCTGTGTCTTTCCTACTCCGCCAACTCCGGTCAGAGTCACAAGGCGACCCGGTCCCACCATCGTCTCCAGATTCTCGATGTCACCGCGGCGGCCGACAAAATCGACAACACCCGTGGGTAGGTTGCCTGCCCCTTGCTCTGGTGCTTCTTTCAGCTGTTCGGCAGACAACCCGGGGCCCATCAACTGATGCAGGTGCTCGCGGGAACGCAAAGACTTCAGCCGATGTTCGCCTATGTC
This sequence comes from uncultured Acidimicrobiales bacterium, assembly GCA_964569385.1. Taxonomy (GTDB): domain Bacteria; phylum Actinomycetota; class Acidimicrobiia; order Acidimicrobiales; family Poriferisodalaceae; genus JAADHX01. Next base: position 413 of record CAZMUM010000039.1, on the reverse strand, counting down.
GCGCAGTTCAAGGGTTGGCTCCAGGTCGCCTCGAACCAACTGCGCCGTCGTTTGTGCGAGCAATACCTGGTTGCCGTGGGCGAGGGCCATGATCCGCGCGGTCCGATTCAGTACCGGACCGAAATAGTCGCCGCCGCGCTCCTCGGCCACGCCAGTGTTCAGACCCATACGGACTCGAATAAGCGACACAGTCCAAGGCTCGTCGGTGAGTTCCGTCTGGGCCGTTGAAGCCGCAGCAACTGCGTCGAGAGCCGACGCGAAGGCTGCAGCAAAGGCGTCCCCGGCGGTCGAGAATACGTAGCCGCCGTGGCTTTCGATGGTGTTACGGACAATTTGGTCGTGGCGTGCCAGCGCTTGGGCCATCTCACGGGGGTGCTCTTGCCACAGTTCGGTGCTCCCCTCGACATCGGTGA
>CAZMUM010000038.1:0-50793 GCA_964569385.1 uncultured Acidimicrobiales bacterium | reverse complement strand
CAAGTCTGGCAAGCCACTAGCGCGGCTTGTGCCGTACCGGGAGACGAAACAGCCACGCCGGCCGGGGCGTTTAGCGGGAAAGATCAAGGTTGCCGACGATTTCGATGAGACTCCAAGCTGGCTAGTCGACCAATTCGAATCCGCTCCGTGAACTTGCTTCTAGATACCCACGTGTTGTTGTGGTGGGCCGAAGGTACTGGGCTAGACGGTGCGGCGATTGGTGTCATCTCGGATCCGAACAACCTTGTTCATGTGAGCGCGGCCTCGATCTGGGAGATCAGTATCAAACAAGCACTCGGCAAGTTGTCAGTCGATGGCGACCTGGATCTGCTGGTGAGCGAGGACTTTGAGTCCCTCGATATCGGGTTCGCCCATGCGCGATTGGCTGGCGAGCTGCCTGCACACCATCGAGATCCGTTCGATCGAATACTCATAGCGCAAGGCAAGGTCGAAGGATTAACCATCCTGACCCGTGACCGAGAGTTCTCGAACTACGACGTTTCCAAGATGTGGGTCTGATTTGGTCGCGATTGAGGATTCGACCCGAGGTGGCCTAGATGGCGGCGAACTCGAGCCGGTCGTCTTGTCCTAGAGGTAGCTGCCTCGTTCGACTTAACGCCAGCCATTGGGCAACGGCGGCAGTACGTATGCTAGTGAGGTCGCCCGTTGTCGGAACTTTGGAGCCTCATGCGGGAGTCATAAGCTCTACAAGGACGACGGCGGCACCATCACTAGGGTGAACACACGGCTCGCCAGGTTCTTCTTGGCCTTCGGGGCGTTGGTGCTCCTCCTCTCAGGCTGCTCGAGTGGGGGAGATGTGGGTGAGGATGCTGTAGCACCGGTTGGCACCGTGACGTTTGAGCCGTGTGATCCGCGGGTGCCTGCTGCTCCGATGCCCTCCGATGCCGATCTACTCGAGTTGTTCTCGATGGCTGAACTCGCCTTGGCGGCTGCGGTCGAAGATGGAACATCACTTGTGTATAGATGCGTCTACGCTCCGGGCGCAACTCTTGAGTTCCGCGACGACGAGCCGATCGACTTGGAGCGGTTTATCAACGGATTGATCGCCGATGGCTCGCTATTTGTGGAGCCGCCGCCCCTTGCTGTGGTGCGGCTGGGCGAAACCGAGTCATCAGTTGACCTGGCTTTGATTTATCCAGGCGACGGCTTTCTTCCCCCTATCGCTCGCTTTGAGCTGATAGACGGCAACTGGCTATATGCATCGACACTGTCTGGGCGGCTGTGTGAGTACTTTCCCAGTGAGGTGCTTGAGCTGCTCCACCCAGGGACATGTCGGTGAAGGGACGAGTCTTTCGACTACGTTGCTCGGCGTTGGTGATGGTGGGCTTGCTGTCGGCGAGTGGTGGTGCGGTCGAGGAGTTGGCGCTGGGTCGATGTCATTGTCGCGGAGGATTTGCCACACGGTCGTCTGGGCGATCTTGTGGCCAAGACCAACGAGTTCGCTGTGTGTCCGTTGTTAGCCCCACGTGGGGTTGTCGTTCGCGAGCTGCACTATGATCTCGAGGTCCTTCGACTGTCCAGAACGAACTGCCAGGTGGGCCATCGCGGCGAGGAATCGGTAGAGGGTGCGAAACTCAAGAGACCATGATGAAGCAACTAGGCCTGGTCAGCACCCACGCGCTTAACTTCTGTGCCCCGCACGGTCTAGAAGCGTCCGCCGTCGTTCGGGTAGATCCCATCGACAAGCTCGTCGTCGGCTTCTCTGATGATGACTATTGCGCTGTCGTCGCGGATCACGCCCGTGAGTTCTTCGGCGAGGGCAACCGCGGCATTGTCGGCGTCGGAGAGTGTGTCAAACGTGCCATCCACCGACTCGACGCGGTGATCGAGCGTCCTAGATCCTCTGACCTTGCCCGAACCACCAAATAGTCTTCGCCACCACGGCTGAGCGACTTCGTCTGGCTTGCGTTGCTCGATTTCTTCGACTGGGATCCCGTCCCAGTGCGTGGTGTGGTGAACCTCTAATCTGTACACACTTCAGAGCCTATATTGCGCTGGGGTCTCCTGGCGTTCTCGCTTCACTTCCAGCCGAGGTCACCACGGATTTGGCTGCACCCTTGCTTCGGGTCGTGGACGAGTTGATTCCTGACGCCGACCCCAGAGCTCAAGCGCGGCCATCGATCAATCAATGCAACGTTGCCGAGCCGGCCGTCTAGGGGCAGGTCCGTCGCTGGCGCTACAGACCTGGGGTCACGTACTGAGCTATGTCGCGCCACTAACCCCACCCGGAATCTCGGTGCGCAAGCTCGTGCTCCACAACATCGATTCGGTGCATTCCGAAACTGCCATAAGCGACGTGACCGGGTCGCTTGGAAACTGGTGGCAACAACCGTTGTCTGGTGCTTATGCCTATCCGATCGCCGGCGAGGTCGTGGCTTCAACCGCAGCCATGCAAGCAGCGATGGGTTCGGGCCACGAGTTCGATTCGCTCGGTGAGCACGAACCCAAAGGAATCGCTGGCCCATGGGCAGTTCACCGCGTCAGCAAACCAGCGGGTATCTAACTCTCGCGGTACACGCGCTCCACGAGCCGCCGAGTAGCACTTGTGCTACAACGGGCTAGATGGACACGATAGGGCTCCGAGAACTTCGCCAGGATGCATCCGAACTCGTTCGGCGGGTTGAGAACGGTGAACAGATCGATATCACTGTCGCCGGACGACTCGCCGCGCGACTCGTACCCGCTACCCTCAAGCGATGGCAGCGTTGGAATGCGATTGCTGAGATGCTCACCGGACCGCCGGACCCGAACTGGGAACAGGACCGGGACCTCATCGACCAGACCATCGCCAATCCTTGGAACGACGCGTGAAAGCCCTGTTAGACACCAGCGTGCTGATAGCCACAGACGGCCCCTTTCTGGATGGCGATCTGGCCATCAGCGCGGCCTCGCTCGCGGAGTTGTGCTTCGAAGAGATGGTCACCCGGCCGATCTCATTGGACTGAACGATCTGGTCGAAGTCGTATCCATCTGAAACCTGAGTCTTCGGCGATACTGAATACGTGAAATCCAGCTCTCGAACGTATGCAGTTCTGCTCCGCGGGATCAATGTTGGAGGGCACCGCAAGTTGCCCATGGCCGACCTACGCGAGATGTGTGCCGGCGCTGGCCACACGTCGGTGGCCACCTACATCCAGAGCGGCAACGTGGTCCTTCGATCGTCGATGAATGCTCAGCGGCTTCAGGGTGACCTCGAAGAGCGTTTGCTGGCGAGCCTAGATAGCGCCGTGCCGGTAGTAGTGCGTACTAGCAGCGAACTCGAATATCTGATCGACAACGCACCGTTCGACATGGACGATCTGGATCCGTCCAAGGTCATTATCATGTTCAGCTCTACTTCTTTCGACTCGCCCCTCGCAACTATCGACGCCGCCGAGTTCGCGCCAGAACGCGTTGCTGCAACTGCACGTGAGCTCATCCTCGACCTGCCAGAAGGTCAAGGGCGATCCAAGCTGGCAGCAGCGGTGGCCAAAACTGCGATGGGTAAGGCTGCCACAGGGCGGAACTGGTGCACCGTGCTGAAGCTCCTTGAAATGGCCAAATCCGTCGAAGTCGCCAACTGACAACCAGCGGTCTTGGCCGTGCTTAAGCGGGCACCAGGCAAGGCAGATAGAGTCTCGACTATGAGTTCGCCGCCATCCCTGAGTCCGGAGCAGCGTCAAGCTGCCCTTGCCAAAGCCGGAGAGGCCCGCCGCGTTAGGGCCGAGGTCAAAAACAAGCTCAAGATGCGCATCATCAGCTTCGACGAGTTGCTGGTCGAAGCCGAGACCGACGACATCATCGCCAAGCTAAAGGTCCTCTCGGTGCTTGAGTCGCTGCCTGGCGTCGGCAAGGTGAAGGCCCGCCGCGCTATGGACGAAGTCGGTATCGCCCAGAATCGACGCCTCAGGGGGCTTGGCTCCGAACAACGGCGAACCTTGCTTGAACAATTCGGTGTCCAAACATGAGCAGCGGGCGGCGCTGACCTTCGTCATCTGCGGAGCAGGTGGTGCTGGAAAAGGCTCAATCGTCGCCCGATTAGTCGAACTAGATGAGACCCTGTGGCTCAGTCGATCCTGGACCACCCGAGAACAACGGCCGGGCGAGCCCGACAACGCCTACGTCTATGTAACTAGGGACGAGTTCGATCAACACATTCGACAAGGCGGTTTCCTCGAGTGGGCTCAGTTCTTCGAGAATCGATACGGCACGCCGGTGCCCGTCGCACCGTCAGGGTCCGACGTTGTGCTCGAAATCGATGTGCAAGGAGCGATACAAGTGCGCGAAGTCGACCCGGCCGCTGTTGTCGTGTTGGTCTTGCCGCCTAACCGATCCGAGCAACGACGGCGGATGCAGCACCGCGGCGACACCGACGAACACGTCGCGAAGCGTTTGGCCAAGAGCGATGCCGAGGAAGACGTTGGCCGGGTCCTAGCCGACCTTGTCGTGGTAAACGACGATCTCGACCGCACGGTGGCCGAGGTGGCCAAAGTAATCGAAGCTCACCGCGCCGATTGCACCCCTAGGCCCGCCTGAGCCCGATACACTACGGCGCTGGCCCGCGCATGACTGCAACGCTACGAAGGATCCAATGGCTTACGAAGACGACATCATGATCAAGCCGAGCATCGAGAACCTTCTCGAACGGGTCGACTCCAAATTCACCTTGGTCACCCTGGCATCGCGCCGGGCCCGCCAGATCAACGCTTACTTCAGTCAGCTTGGCGACGGTGTTGGTGCCCAGGTTCCCCCGCAGGTGACCTCGAGTGCCCGCAAGCCGCTCTCGATCGCATTTCAAGAGATCAGCGGCGACAAGATCAGCTACGAACGCATCTCCGACGAAGAACTCGCCTCAGTTGGCCGCGGCGCCAACGCCGACCCTGTGCCTGCGGTCACCGATGGCGGCGCCAGTTCGCGGTCGACCGACGACGCCAGCTGAGCCAATCCGCGTGGCCGACTGCGACGCCCTGTTTGCTCACCCCAGTGTCTCGGGGCGCCACATCGTGCTGGCCGTATCTGGTGGCATAGCGGCTTACAAGGCCATCGAACTGTGCCGGCGCCTAGTAGATGGCGGAGCTTCGGTAACACCGATACTCACCGAGTCGGCTCACCAGTTTGTTGGGCCCATTACGTTCAAGGCGTTGGCCACCGAGCCCCTGGTTACGTCACTGTTCGACGGCGACGATCCGATTCCCCACACGACGCTCGGCCAGAGCGCCGATCTCATCGTGGTGGCACCAGCAACGGCTCGAGTTATTGCGTCATACGCGGCTGGAATATCCGATGACGTTCTCGGTGCCACCCTCATTGCGACGAGGGCGCCGGTGGTGGTGTGCCCCGCTATGCACACCGAGATGTGGGAACACCCGTCGGTTCAAGAAAATCTCGCTACCTTGCGGCGTCGAGGAGTGCACATTGTCGAACCAGATGAAGGCCGTCTTGCCGGAGGCGACGTTGGCAAAGGCCGGCTGGCCTCTCCAGCGAGAATAGTTGCCGAAATCGAACGACTTCTCGGACCCAACGACCTCGATGCCTTGACGGTTGTGATCAGCGCTGGTGGCACTCGCGAACCCATCGATCCGGTCAGGTTCATATCGAATCGTTCGTCAGGAAAGCAGGGTTACGCGTTAGCCGCAGAAGCTGTTGGGCGTGGTGCCAATGTGATTCTGGTGACGACGGTCGACTTGACGATCCCGCATGGAGTCTCAGCCGTTCACGTGGAGACCTCAGAACAGATGCGCAAGGCTGTTCTCGAAAGCGCGGCTAACGCAGACATCGTTGTAATGGCTGCCGCAGTTTCGGACTTTCGTCCGGCCGCAGTAGCGGACCAGAAGATCAAAAAGGCCAACGGGGTGCCCGAGATTGTCCTGGAACCAGCCCCCGACATCTTGGCCGAACTCGGGTCGCGCCGAACTGCCGACCAGACCCTGGTCGGATTCGCGGCCGAGACCGAGAACCTGCTCGACAACGCGGCCTCGAAACTGTCTCGCAAGAACATCGACATGATCGTTGCCAACGATGTGTCGGCCCCCGGCGTCGGGTTCGCCCACGACACCAACGCAGTAACGATCATTACCGCAGATGGTCTGGTTACCGGCGTCGCGCTTTCGTCCAAACGCGAGATCGCCAGAGCGGTGTTCGATCAGGCGATCCGAACTCGCGAAGTTTCGCCCGGATCGACGCAGGTTTAGATCACCGCAGAAGTGCCGATCAGATATCTTGAAGCTGTCGGTGCCCACAACTGACGCTGCGCCACAAACCCAGGAGCTCGTGTGAGCAACAGATACACCTTCACCTCCGAATCAGTCACCGAGGGTCATCCCGACAAGATGGCCGACCAAATCTCCGACTCGATCCTCGATGCGCTGTTCGAACAGGACCCAATGAGCCGCGTCGCGTGCGAAACGCTTATCACCACCGGATTAGTCGTGGTTGCCGGCGAGATCACAACTGAGGCCTATGTAGATATTCCGAGGGTTGTCAGAGGAACAATCAACGACATCGGCTACGACCGCGGTTCGCTTGGGTTCGATGGCAATGCGTGCGGTGTCATGGTCACCCTCGACGAGCAGTCACCCGATATCGCCCAAGGAGTCGATGACTCCGAAGAAGTCCGCTCTGGCAGTTCCGGTGAAGACGACGTTCTCGACAAACAGGGCGCCGGCGACCAAGGAATGATGTTCGGTTATGCCTGCAACGAGACCGACGAGCTCATGCCGCTGCCGATTCATGTGGCCCACCGCATGGCCGAACGACTCACCGAGGTTCGCAAGTCGGGCCAGGTCCCGTATCTGCGCCCCGACGGCAAGACCCAAGTCAGCTTCGTTTACGAGGACGGCGTACCAGTCAAACTCGAGAACGTTGTTGTTTCCACCCAGCATGACGAAGGCATCGATCGCGATGCCATGATTCGTCCTGATCTCATCGAGCAGGTCATCCGACCGTCGGTTCCCGAACGGTTCCGCGACGACGACTTTCAGGTGTTCGTCAACCCCACCGGCAACTTCGTAATCGGTGGCCCGGTCGGCGACGCCGGACTAACCGGCCGCAAGATCATCGTCGACACCTACGGCGGAATGGCCCGCCACGGCGGTGGAGCGTTCTCGGGCAAGGACCCATCAAAGGTCGACCGATCGGCTGCTTATGCCACTCGCTGGGTTGCCAAGAATGTCGTTGCTTCTGGAGCTGCCACCAAGTGCGAGATACAGGTCGCCTACGCCATCGGTGTCGCGCACCCGATGTCGATTTTGGTCGACACCTTCGGCACCGAAACCGTCGATGCCGCGGCCATCGAAGCTGCGGTCCTTGAGGTGTTCGACCTACGCCCCGCCGCGATCATGCGCGACCTCGATCTTCGTCGACCGATCTACAAACCAACGGCGGCTTATGGCCACTTTGGTCGCGCTGCGGTTGACGGATTCTTCCCGTGGGAGCAGACCAACCGAGTCGAGCAGCTCAAGAGCGTTCTCGGTCTGTAGTACTGCGGGAACAATTGTTCAAAGCGTCCCACCGCTGGCGCACAGATGCATGCAAGGCGACCCGGCGCTGCGGCAAGAATTGTTCAAAGCGTCCCACCGCTGGGGCACAATGCCTAGGTGTCAGCGTCGGACCACAACACGAGTAACGAGCTCGATGACGGGCAGAGTCGGCTTTTTGAGGTTACCGAGGTTGTCGCGCCCGACTTGTCAGTCCTACCCGGCGCACGAGCGCGGTCGGTGCTTCCCGACGATGCTGTCATTGTCAGGGTACTAATCGACGAAGCGGCCATCGATCGCGAATTCGACTATTGGGTACCGAGTGAACTAGCCGAACAGGTTCGGGTCGGCAGCATTGTGCGAGTCGATCTCAGAGGTCGGCGGGTTCGAGGCTGGGTGGTTGCGCGAGACGTCGAGCCCGCTGGTGAGTTCGAAGTTAGGAAGATCTCTAAGGTCTCAGGGCTCGGCCCTCCGCCAGCCATCATCGAATTGGCTCGCTGGGCAGCCGATCGGTGGGTTGGTCGAACGTCTCGCTTCCTTCGCACCGCTTCACCACCGATCAACGTTGTCGAGATTCCCCGCCGCGGTCGCCCGAGTCCGCCCGGCACAGTCATAGAAGCCAGAATCAGCACCGCATTCGAACACCCTGTGAGCATCGTGAGGGTCGGACCATCGGCCGACGAAACACCGTTCGCCATGGCCGCGGTGGCTCGGGGCCGGTCGCTGTTGCTGGTGCCGACGTTGAGCGCGGCGCGGCACCTCTCGTTGCGGTTGCGCCGGGCCGGGGTCGATGCTGCCTTATGGGATCGTGACTGGGCCAAGTCTGCCGCTGGCGCCGTCACTGTGGGCACCCGAGCTGCGGCATTCGCTCCGATCGGCCCGTTGGCGTCGGTTGTGGTATTCGACGAGCACGACGAACGACACCAAGAGGAATCATCGCCGACATGGCACGCCCGTGAGGTTGCCATCGAGCGAGCTCGTCGCGATGGCGCTGCGTGTGTGTTGCTGTCGCCTACACCGTCGCTCCAAGCCCAATCAGCTGGTGTGCTGCTTCACCCAGACCGCAAGGAGGAACGAACCAGCTGGCCAGCGGTCGACGTCATCGACAGGCGCGACGAAGATCCACGATCGGGGGAGTGGTGCTCCCCGCAGTTGGCCAGATTGATTCAAGGCGACCGCACTGTGGCCTGCATCGTCAATCGAACCGGTAGGGCTCGACTATCGATCTGTAACCAGTGCGGAGAGGTGGCTCGATCGAACGCTGGGTCAGCTTTGTTGATGGATGGCGACGAGTTCGTGGTTCGGGCTACGGGCGAACGTCGGCCGGTGGTTTGCGAGTCGTGCGGGGCGACGCGGTTTCGGCGGGTCAGGCTTGGCGTGGCCGGGGTCGCGGAGGAGCTGGCAAAGCTGGCGCGCCGTGAGGTAGCCGAAGTGACCGCCGCCGACGGACCGATTTCGGGCACCGCCGACTTGTACGTCGGCACTGAGGCACTTCTTCACCGCCTCGACCAGGTCGACACAGTGGTCTTCCTCGACCTCGACCAAGAACTCTTGGCGCCGCGCTTCATGGCCGCAGAACAGGCGATGGCACTCGTCGCTGCCGCCGCCAGGTTGGTCGGAACACGCGCCGACGGCGGACGGATAGCGCTTCAGACGCGGTTGCCAGAGCACCATGTTGTGAGAGCAGCGCTTCACGGCGACCCCTCCATTGTTTCAACAGTTGAGCTCGACCGACGCCGGGAGTTGTCTTTACCCCCGTTTTCGGCCATGGCAGTCGTGTCGGGAGCAGTGGCCCCAGCGTTCATGGAGGCCTTCGACCCTGGTGGCGACATCGAGGTAGTAGGCCAAGACGACGGGCGCTGGCTCTTGCGAGCGGTCAACCACGAGACGCTCACGACCGCGCTTCGAACCACGCCGCGCCCACCGGGCCGGATGCGCATCGAGGTCGATCCCAGGCGGGTATAGGTCCATACATTGGTGCGAGAGTTGTGCCGGTATCGTTATGAACCATGTCCCTGGAAATCCGCTTCTTCGGCGACCCGGTTCTGCGTCAGGTCGCCTCTGCCATCGAGAACATCGATGGCAAGGTGGCGCGCATGGCCTCGGACATGTTCGCCCCGATGTATGAGGCCGAAGGGATTGGCCTAGCGGCTCCGCAGGTCGGCATCCAAAAGCGGCTCTTCGTGTACGACCTAAACGATGGCGAGGGGCCACAAGTCCTGGTCAACCCCACCATCAGCGAGTCTGCTGGCGAGTGGGATTACCCAGAGGGTTGCCTATCGATTCCCGGGTTCTCCTTCGACATTGTTCGGCCCAAAGAGGTGCACCTCACTGGTTATGACCTCGATGGCAACGAGGTCTCGATCGAAGCCGACGAGCTCACAGCCCGGTTGTTCCAACACGAACTTGATCATCTCGACGGCGTTCTGTTGTTCGATCATCTCGACAAACCCACACGCAAAGAGGCGTTCAAGCTGTGGCGAGCCAACGTCGAGGGTCGGGCCGACGATGATGCCGATCAAGGCTTCCACTTCTCAAGGTGACCGGGCCGATCGAGTTAGCGGTACCCCCGCCGCACCCCAAACGAGTCGTCTTCTTCGGCACACCCGACGCCGCTGTGCCGTGCCTCGAGGCCCTTGTCGATGGCGGTTTCGAGGTGCCGCTCGTGGTCAGCACCCCTGACCGACGCCGCGGCAGACGTTCGGCGCCGTCGCCGTCGCCTGTCAAGTCCGCTGCACTCGATCTGGGGCTCGTTGTCACCGACGATGTCGAGCGCTCTCTCCAAGCGCAAGCTGATGTTGGCGTTGTGGTCGCCTATGGCCATCTGATTCGACGCCCAATGCTCGAACGCTTACCGATGTTAAACGTCCACTTTTCGTTGTTACCTCGCTGGCGTGGCGCGGCGCCAGTCGAGCGGGCCATTCTCGCCGGCGACGATCTGACCGGTGTGTGCCTCATGGGCCTCGAAGTCGGGCTAGACACCGGGCCGGTCTATGGGCGCATTGAGACGCCGATCGAACCGGGCGACACCGCCGCCGACCTTCGGGCTCGTTTGGCCTCGATGGGTGCCGAACTGTTGATCGATAGCCTTCGTGATGGCCTTTATGACCCCAAACCTCAGGTCGGAGAGCCGACCCATGCCGCCAAGATCGTTGGGTCCGACCGTCTCATCGACTGGTCAGCTAGCGCTCAACAAATCAACCGCCAAGTTCGTGTCGGTGGCGCGTTCACTTCCTTTCGCCATGGCCGCTTCAAGATCCACGAGGTTCGTACTATCGAGGCCAACTCCGTCGAACGGCGGGGTAGCACCCCAGGCACGCTGCACGGGCTCTCGGTCCAGACCGGCACTAGTACGTTGGAGCTGGTGGTCGTACAACCAGAAGGAAAACCCCGCCAAGATGCCGACGCTTGGGCCCGCGGGGCCAAGCTCAGTTCAAGCGATCGATTCGAATTCGAGACCAAGTCATGAATAGCGCATCAGCACGTTCGGTAGCGGCCGCGGCTATCGAACGCATTTCCGCGGGCGAGCGATCAGGGTCTGTCTTGGCCGCGGTGTTAGAAGATTCCGAGCTCGACGATCGCGACCGAGCCTTCGTAACCGCGCTCACCCTTGGAACCGTCCGAATGCAGCGGGCGTGTAACCACGTCATTGCTCCCCACTTGCGTCGGGCCCCCGATGCCGATGTGGCCGCGTTGTTGCGGATGGGCGCGTTCCAGCTCATATTCCTCGGCACGCCGCGTCATGCCGCGGTTGGCGAGACCGTCGAGGTTGCTTCTAAGAAGGTCGGAGGGTTCGTCAACGCGATTCTTCGGCGAGTAGCCGACGATGTTCAACGGGGCATCATCTGGCCATCCGACGCGGTCGAACTTTCGTATCCAGATTGGATTGTCGAGCGCTTCGTTACCGACTGGGGCGCCGACGGCTCTGCAGCGCTGGCAGCGATGAACGAGCCAGAACAGGCCCCGTCGCGCTCCGATGGCTACATCCAGGGGCGAGCATCGCAGTGGGTGGTCACCGAGGTCGGGGTTCAACCCGGCGAACAGGTCGTCGACCTATGCGCCGCACCAGGTGGCAAATCCACCGGACTTGCCGCTGTCGGGGCCAACGTCACCGCTGTCGAAGTCGACGAAGAACGATGCAAACTTCTCGGCGACGTTGTGGCTCGATACGGCCAAGACCACATCGAGGTTCTGTGCGCCGACGGGCGCGACAGCGGGCTCTTGGCTGGCCAGGCCGACCGGGTGTTGGTCGATGCGCCTTGTTCTGGGCTAGGTGCGCTCGGACGTCGCGCCGATGCCCGCTGGCGAGTGCGGCAAGGTGACGTCGAACGCCTGGCGATCCTGCAAAGCGAACTCATGAACGCGGCAGCCGCGCTGGTTCGCCCAGGTGGCGAAGTTATCTACTCGGTGTGCACCCTTACCGGCGAAGAATCGACCGATGTGGTTGAGGCGTTCGTGGCCGACACTGGCTTCAGGCCACTCGACCTCGTCAAACCAGACCGGTGGCGCCCGACCAGGCTTGGTTATGGCGGGATCGTGTTGCCGCACGACTACGACACCGACGGCATGGCTGTGTTTCGTCTCGGACGGCCCGAGTAGACGACTCGGGGTACCTTCTGCCTATGGCCGAACCCAATCCTCACCTAAGCCGACGTCTGCAAGGGTTCGGTACCACGATCTTCGCCGAGATGTCGGCCTTGGCGGCGCGCACCCACGCAGTCAACCTTGGGCAGGGTTTTCCCGATACGGACGGTCCAGACGAGATCATCGACGTTGCCGTTGCCGCCATGAGGGCCGGACACAATCAGTACCCGCCCGGACCTGGGTTGCCTGAGCTTCGTCAAGCAGTCGGCCGTCATCAGAAACGGTTCTACGATCTCGACTATCACCCCGAGTCGGAGATTCTGGTAACGGTCGGCGCTACCGAAGCCATCGCGGCCACGATGATTTCGTTGCTAGAACCCGGCGATGAGGTCATCACGTTCGAGCCCTGGTACGACAGCTACGGCGCCAGTGTCGCCATGGCCGGGGGCATCAAGAAGGTCATCACACTAAGTCCACCTGAATACTCGTTCGACCCCGCCGAGCTCGAATCGTTGGTTACGGCCAAGACCAAGCTGATCTTGCTCAATACGCCGCACAACCCGTCCGGCAAGGTATTCAGCGCGGCGGAGATGAGCGCCGTTGCCGATATCGCCAAGCGGCACGACCTCATCGTCGTCACCGACGAGGTATACGAACACCTGGTCTTCGACGGCGAGCACATTCCAATGGCCTCGCTACCGGGAATGTGGGATCGAACCGTCACCATTAGTTCAGGGGGAAAGACCTTCAGCTTCACGGGTTGGAAGATTGGTTGGGTCTGTGCACCCGCGGCCCTGGTTGGGGCCATCCGCACCGCCAAACAATTCCTGACCTTCGTACACAGCGGCCCATTTCAGTTGGCGATTGCTGCTGCCCTCGACCTGGACGACTCGTACTACGCCGAGTTTGTTCGCGACTTTCGAGTGAGGCGAGACCTACTGTGCGATGGTCTCGCCAACGCCGGGTTCGATGTTTTTGTGCCCCAAGGCACCTACTTCGTCAACACCGACATCCGACCTCTTGGAGCGTCCGATGGCGTCGATTTCTGTCTCGCGCTTCCCGACAGGGTTGGCGTGGTCGGGATCCCGACCCAAGTGTTCTACGACAACCGCGACCGAGGCAAACACCTGGTGCGGTTCACTTTCTGCAAAACCGAAGCAGTTCTGCGCGACGGCATTGACCGGCTCGCAAACCTGAACGCCTAGAGGCCGTGGCCCGAGCGGCCCGATGAGCCCCCCCGGCGACGGCTGCTGGGGCTGCGTCTGTACGCTGCGACTATGGCCGACCATCACAGCTCACCGCACCATCGTGCCGAGTCAGATCCAGATCCAGATCCAGATCCAGATCCAGATCCTACGCCGCAGCTCGAGGCCAAGGTGCTGACGGTTAGCGACGGCGTTGTTCACGGCGCCAGGGAGGATCGATCAGGCGTCGCGTTGGTGGCTGCCGTCGCGGCCGCAGGGTTCTCTGTGGTTGATCATCAGGTCACCGCCGACGGCACCGAGAACGTTGCTGCGGCGTTGCGTTCGATGTGTGAGGGGTTCTCTGGTTTGGTCATAAGCACCGGCGGTACGGGATTTACTCACCGCGACCTCACGCCAGAGGGAACCAAACTGGTGATCGATCGAGAGGCTCCAGGTTTGGCCGAGGCCATGCGTTTGGTCAATCCGCTTGGCCGGTTGAGTCGCGGCATTGCCGGTACGGCAGGCGACTCGATTGTGGTCAACACGCCTGGATCGACCAAGGGATGTGTCGAGTGTTTCGAAGCCATTGCCGATGTATTGCCCCACGCGGTTCGTCTGCTAGCTGGCACCCCGACTGATCACTAGTCGTCGGCGTCGGCTTCGTCGGTGTCTGGCTCAGTAGCGTCGGTATCGGAGTCGGCTTCGTCGGTCTCGGAGTTGGCTTCGTCGGTCTCGGAGTTGGCCGAGTTAACTTGTTCTACATAGGCCATCCGGAGTTGGGTCAAGGCCGCAGTTAGGGTTTCGGCTTCGGCCAGCCGATCGCCAAGGTTGTCGACCATGACGCCCATAGCGTCGATTGGAAGACGCGCCGCCTCGAGGTTGCCAACACGCAGGTGCAGGGCGCCGAGCTCGAATAGACCCATGACATGGTTACTTACGACCTGCTCGACTGGAGCCGCGAGTAGCTGTGCTTGGGACCGAGCCAACTCCTCCTGAAGCTTCTCAGCCGTCTGTGGATCGAGGTCGTCCATTGACCCGGTTGGGGCGTCGGAATACGTGGGCTCATCTTTGTCAGGGACAGTGTGTTCTCCATCGGGGGTCCACAGGCTCATAAGTACATCTCCTCGAGATCGCGGCGGCGGATTGGGTTCCGAACCGCAGCCTGATACCATACGCCGCTGGACATCTGAGGCAAGTGAGGCACTCCCTCCACCTGGCCACTTCCGAGTGCGTCAGGTCAGCGACAGCACCGACATTCCTCTTTTGGAGTGCCGTTGTCACCGAATTTCGGTGGGTCGATGACGTGTGGTTGGCGGGCAACTCTTGCAGTCCGCCTTTGTTATTCACCCCCGACGTAGGAGACGTCCCTTGGACAAGCAGGTCCGGTCATAGCACCCCCACACGACGACGAGCCGCGGATCAATGATCGCATCCGAGCTCGCGAGGTTCGCCTCGTGGGCGCCGACGGTGAGCAGATTGGCATAAAGCCACTGCCAGAGGCCCTATCAATAGCGGCGGCAGCCGACCTCGATCTAGTTGAGGTTGCTGCCCAAGCTTCGCCACCAGTTTGCCGAATCATGGATTACGGCAAATTTAAGTACGAAGCCGCACAAAAGATGAAGGAGTCGCGACGCAAATCGCGAGCCGCGGAGCTCAAGGAGATGAAGTACCGTCCCAAAATCGGGATCGGCGATTTCGACACCAAGACTCGCAACGTCGAGAAGTTTTTGTCACACGGTCACAAAGTCAAACTGACTATCATGTTTCGCGGTCGCGAGATGGCTCACCCCGAACTGGGGCGAGACATTCTCGAAAAGGTTGCCAACACGGTTGAACATGTTGGCAAAGTCGACCAATACCCAAGGCTCGATGGCCGCAACATGACCATGGTGCTCAGCCCCGACAAGCGAGCTCAAGCTGATCACGCCCGCAAATTGGCCGAGGCAGAGGCCCAAGCGGCGTCAGCAGCTATGGCCGCCGCCGAGGTAGCACCCCAGTCATCAGAATCAGAGTCACAGTCAGAAGAGTCACCTGTCACGCCGACACCCAAAGCAGAATCGTCTCCAACCGAAGAGACGTAGGCCTCTTCCATACCCCCCCCAACGCGTATGAGCAATACCGTGAGGTGTTGCGAACTAGCGAAAACCCAACGCGTATGAGCAATACCGTGAGGTGTTGCGAACTAGCGAAAGCAAACACTCCTTATGCCAAAAATGAAGACGCACAGTGGTGCGAAGAAACGTATCAAGACCACGGGAACCGGCAAGCTGGTCCGTCGTAAGCGCAACCGCAATCACATCCTCGAGAAGAAATCATCGCGCCGTAAGCGTCGTCTTGCGGCCGAGGGCACGATTTCGTCTGCCGATGCTCCTCGTATGAAACAGATGCTCGGCAGGCGCTGAGTCGTTCCCAGCTTCGGCTGATTTACCAAATAACTCTCGAGTCGTCGTGTGTATGACTCGACCCGATGAAAGGAAACCCCCATGGCACGTGTAAAGCGTTCTGTAGCGTCGCGTAAACGCCGTCGCAACACCCTCGCCAAGGCCAAGGGCTACTACGGCAACAAGAGCCGTTCGCACCGTGCTGCCAACGAGCAGCTACTTCACTCCGGACAATATGCCTTTCGCGACCGTAGGGCTCGCAAAGGCGAGTTCCGTAGGCTCTGGATTCAGCGTATAAACGCTGCCTCTCGCGAACACGGCATGACCTATAGCCGATTCATTAACGGGCTTCACACCGCTGGTGTCGAAGTCGACCGCAAGGTGCTCGCCGACATGGCCATCACCGACCCAGAGGCCTTTGCCAGCCTCGTCAAGGTCGCCCAGGACGCGCAAGGCTCTTGATCGACCGTCAACTGTCGGCCCGAAATCCACGGGTTCGCCAGTTGGCCAAACTTGCCACAAGTCGCAAGGCCCGTCGCGAACAGAACCAACTTGTTCTCGATGGGCCTCGCGCGTTGTCGACGTTCATCGCGGCAGGTGGTGAGATTGTTTCGGTATTCACCGATGACTTGACCCGCCTGGATCCGACTGTGCTCGAGTCCGCTTCCAACGTGTGGGAGCTCGATCGGCGAGAGCTCGACCGGATCTCCGACGCTGCTTCGCCCCAGGGCGTGTTGGCGATTGGCCATTGTCGAACAGTCTCACTTGTTACGGCGGCAGCACACGATCTCATTGTGGTGCTCGACGGGGTGCAGGACCCTGGCAATGTGGGAGCGGTTGTCAGGGTCGCGGCTGCGTGTGGCGTCGGAGCCGTTGTTGCCTGTGTCGGCACTGCCGACCCAACTGCGCCAAGGGCGGTTAGGGCTAGCGCCGGAACGTTAGCGATGCTCGACGTTGTTGTTGGCGTCGATGTTCTTAGCGCGCTGGCGACGCTCAGCGCGGCTGGGGTCAGAGTCATTGCCACCGCAATCGAAGGAAGTGTCACCCTTGATCAACTACGAGATCGCGTTGGTGCTTCGTCGACTTGGAGGTCCACAGCAATTGTGCTTGGTTCGGAGGGCGCAGGTCTTTCACCTGGGGTTGCTGACCTTGTCAACGACACGGTGGCGTTGACGATGAAGCGTCCGGTGGAGTCTCTCAACGTGGCTGTTGCTGCCGGAGTGGTGCTGTATTCGCTGGTGAGCGGCGAAGATCTCTAAGCCGACCTGCCAAAAATCCCCGCCACGTAGGGCTGGAGTTCAGGGGGTCGGCGGCGGCTAACATCATGGGTCACAACGCGCATTGGGGATCACATGCCAATCATCCATACCAGCCCGCTTCCCGACGAAGAGCTACCGGATATGTCGATCACCGACTACGTCCTTCGAATGGCCGACGACCGCCCGGACACAGCGGCGCTCATCGAGGGCTCAACTGGGCGAGTTGTTACCTTTGCTGAGCTGAAGGACTCCGTAGCCCGCCTCGCTGGAGGTCTTCAGGAGCGCGGTTTCGGTCCTGGCTCGACGTTGGCGCTCATTGCGCCCAACATGCCCGAGTACGCCATCATCTTTCACGGCGTTGCTCGGGCCGGCGGCACGGTTACAACGGTCAACTCGGTCTACAACGCCGATGAAATCCGCCATCAACTGCTCGACTCCGAGGCCACAATTGCGATAGCGGTCAACGCTTCGGTCGAGACGGTTCGAGCAGCAATCGAAGGCACGGCGGTCACTGAGATCTACTCGATCGGCCAGTGCGACGGCGTCGATGGCTACGAAACGTTGATGGGCGAGCCGATTGAGCAGGTGCCCGTCGATGTCCACACTGCCGTGGTTGTGTTGCCGTATTCGTCGGGCACCACAGGGTTACCCAAGGGAGTGATGCTGACTCATTACAACCTTGTGGCCAACCTTGCTCAGTCGAGGCCTGCACTTCAATATGTCGAGGGAGACGTTGCTCTAGCAGCACTTCCCTTCTTCCATATCTATGGCATGCAAGTTCTTATGAACGGCATCTTGGCCGAGGGCTGCACTGTCATCACGATGGCACGATTCGATCTTGCCTTAGCGTTGAGTCTGATTCAGGATAAGAAGGTCACGGCGTTTTACGCAGTCCCGCCGATGGTGCTTGCCTTCGCCAAGCAGCCGATGATCGACGACTACGACCTCTCGTCGCTTAAGTTCATCTTTTCGGGCGCGGCGCCCTTGGGCAGCGAACTCTCCGACGAGTGCGAGGCTCGTATTGGTTGCAGTGTCGTGCAGGGATACGGCATGACCGAATTGTCGCCAATCACCCACGCAACGATCGTCGGCCACTCCAAGGCCGGTTCCGTTGGCGTAACCATGCCGAACACGACGTGTCGAGTTGTGAACGAAGACGGCGTCGACCAGGGCGTCGATGGTGTCGGCGAGTTATGGATCAAGGGCCCTCAGGTCATGTCCGGCTACCTGAACAACGACGCAGCAACCGTCGACGCCATCGACACCGACGGATGGCTGCACACCGGCGACGTGGCTCGTATCGATGCCGATGGCCACGTCTACATCGTCGATCGGGTCAAGGAACTCATCAAGTACAAGGGGTTCCAGGTTCCACCAGCTGAACTCGAGGCGCTTATCTTGTCGCATTCAGCCGTTGCCGATGTTGCTGTCATCGGTGTTGAGGACCTCGAAGCCGGCGAGATCCCGAAGGCCTTTGTGGTCCTGAAGCCAGGCGAATCACTTTCCGCCGAAGATGTCATGGCGTTCGTGGCCGATGCTGTCACGTCATACAAAAAGATCCGCATCGTCGAGTTCCGCGACGAGATCCCCAAGTCCGCCAGCGGCAAGATCCTCCGCCGCTTCCTCCGCGACGAAGAACGCGCCAAACAGGCCTAACCTGATCGCCCCAGATCCAACCAGTGTCGAGGATTGGGGATGGGACCCCGTTTTTCGACACTGGTTCGTCGAGCTAGGCCTCACTTCTCCAACCAGTGTCGAGGATTGGGGCTGGGACCCCGTTTTTCGACACTGGTTTGGTAGTCGGCGTCGTCGAGGTCATCCGGCGATGGAGTGTCCCACCCGCTGAGTTGAATGCGGCTATGGATAACTACCTGATGTTGCAGTCACCAGCTGCAGTCTGTTCAGGTCTTGCCGCTCGACAACATGGAGCGGTCGCAACGTACCAACTCAGAGCGTCTTGCTCCACCGAGGAGATACGCCACGAGGTCAACGATCTCGACCGATGGCGTGCCGTTTCGAGCAACGTCTTCGTGGCCACATCCGCGACCATCACCGACCTGACTCGTGTCAGCGTTGGTTGTCTGGCAGCGGGTCCAGGAACCACTGCTTCTCATCGAACGGCTGCTGCGCTGTGGGGTATCGGAAGATTTGAGCTCACGCCTGTCGATGTTGTCCGAACTCGGGATGGCAACGGCACCCGACTACGTCACCTGTTCGTACCGCACGACTCGACGATGTTCACTAAGGAGGATCTGACGAGTGTTCAGGGAATCGCCGCAGCTACGCCAGCACGAACCATATTCGATCTAGCGCAGTCGCTCGACCCTGAGCCTCTGAAACGTCTGGTCGACAGTGCTTGGTCGATGGGTCTAGTTGATCATTGGTCGCTGGCCTCCGCCCTTGAGCGTCTGGCCGAGCGCGGCAGACCTGGAATCTCCAAGATGCGTGCGTTGTTGGCCAAGAGGGGCCAAGATTGGCGACCGCCAGAGTCGAACCTCGAGAGTCGTCTCGGCTGGCTAATGGACCGAGCTTGCATGACGGGAATTCGAGGCCAGGTCGACATTGGCGGAAAGACTTGGCTCGGACGTGTCGACTTCTTGCACGAGTCTGGCGTTGTGATTGAGGTTCAGAGTCGTCGATTCCACTCCTCGATATCGAGTCGGGAGGACGACGCAACGCGGCTTGCAGCGATGCGCGATGCCGGCTACTCCGTAGTCGAGGTCTGGGACACCGAGATCTGGCACTCGCCTGACGCCGCGATTCGACGCGTACAAGAGGCGATTCTGGTCCGTCAGGCCAACAGCCGCTAGAAAGCCCAGTCCATGTCAGCGCAACCTGTGTCGAGGATCGTTGTTGCGGCCCCGATTGTCGACACAGGTTGCGCGGGTTTGACCTGGGGTTGCGCGGGACCTGGGTTCAGTGCGGCTAGGTGCGGAGGGTGGCTTTGGTTTTCTTGGCGACGGCCATAATGCACTCGTTGCGAAGCTTGGCGACTTCGCCGTCGGTGAGGGTGCGGTCTTGGGCCTGAAAACGGAGGCGATACGTCAGACTGCGAGAACCGTCGGCGACGCCGTCACCTCGGTAAACGTCGAATAGTTCCACACTCACCAATAGCTGGCCTCCAGCGCGGCGCAGTTGGCTCTTGACGGCCGAGGCCGCTACACCGTCTGACACCTCAAAGGCCAGATCGATGTTCGACTTTGGCTGCTTACTGACCGGGCGGTACTTGCGGTTACCGTGTGGGCCGTTCAACACGGCTTCGAGGTCGAGTTCTAGCCACGCCACTCGGCCAGAGACTTCGTAATTCGTAAGAACCTCGGGGTCGACTTCGCCGACGTGGCCGCGCACTCTTCCGGCGATAACGACCTCGGCCGACCGGGTTGGGTGCATTCCCGGCGGCGATGCCGGACGCAACTGCACGTTGGGCAGAGCGAGGGTTCGCTCGAGCAAGTCGAGAATGGCAACCGCTGCAGGTGCTTCCTCGCCAGCCAGAGCAACCGCTAGGTACTCGCGTTCGTCGGGTAGCAACGACCCTTCGGGAGCGGGCATGAACACGTGGTCGATCTCAAAGAAGCGGGGCGGAGGGTTTCCGTACGATTGGTTGTAGGCGACGGCCTTTAGCTGCCCGGGTAGCAGCGATGTGCGTAGAACTGACTCTTCGGCAACCAATGGGTTCGTCAGAGATACGCCAACTTCGGCGAGGCCAGCGGCTCGAAGGTCGCCTGGCGCAAGGAACGGCATCGGAAGTGTTTCGTCGCAGCCAGCGCCAACCAACACCTGGCGTATATGTCGTCGGTCCTGTTGGTATGGCGTTAGCGAACCCGTCAACGACGCTGCTGGAACGGTACGCACGATGTTTTCGTACCCGTACATGCGGGCAACTTCTTCGGCGATGTCGGTCTCGGAGGTGGTGTCCCAGCGCCATGTTGGAACCGTGACGTCCAGCTCGAAGTTGTCTCCAGCCTCTGTGGCGCTATTCGGAACACCCTCCACACCAAATCCGATCGAGGTGAGATGCGCAGCGATGACGTCGGAGGGTAGATCGGTGCCCATGATCGAGTTGATCTTCGTGGCGCGGACTCGAACGGGGGCCGATGACGGAGTGACACCAGCCTCATCGATACACCCGCCGACAGCGGTCGCCCCGCCCTGCACCGCCAGCTGCATGAACCGTTGCATGGCCCGGTCGATGTTGTCGCCCCAGTCGGCCCCTCGCCTGAATCGCGTAGATGCCTCGCTTGGCAGGTTGAGCCGCTTGACGGTTCGGGAAATGGACGGCGGATCCCACCAGGCCATCTCGAGCAAGACGTTTGTGGTGGTATCGGAGATTTCGGTTGTGGCTCCACCCATCACGCCGGCCAGGCTTACGATCTCATCGTGGGTGTTGGTGATTACACCGTCTGTGCCGACAAGTCTGCGCTCGATACCGTCGAGCGTTGTTAGGGTCTCGCCTTCTCGGGCCCGGCGAACTTGAAGATGACCGCCAGGAAGTGTGTCGAGGTCGAAGGTGTGGCTGGGTTGACCAAGCTCGAGCATCACGTAGTTGGAGATGTCGACGACGGAGTTGATCGGTCGCATGCCAAGCGCGGTTAGTCGCCGCTGCATCCAAACCGGCGACGGGCCCACGGTGAGGTCGCGCAGCACGGTGGCCACAAAACGCCCACACAGCTCGGGATCGATGATGTCGACCCTAACGAGCTCATCGATTTGTTCGTCCGAGCGGAGCACGACATAGGTCGGAAAGGCGAAACTGATGCCCAGGGCCGCCGCTAGGTCACGGGCTACACCGGCGACAGACATTGCGTCGGGGCGATTGGCGTTGACCTCAAGATCCCACAGAACATCGCGCTCGATGCCAAGAGCCGCGGCTAGTGGTGCGCCGAGCTCGGCACCATCGACGACCTGGTCATTGAGGATGAGAATGCCGTCCTCGTCGTCGCCCATCTCGATTTCGGCGCCCGAACAGCACATTCCGTTCGACAGTTGACCGCGCATGGTGCGTTGGGCGATCTCCATACCGTTAGGCATGACGGTTCCGATCGTGGCGAAGGGAATGAGGTCGCCGACTGACATGTTGAATGCGCCGCAACAGACCTGGAGAGCGTTTCCGTCGCCGGTATCGACGTCGACGAGCTGGATCTTGTCGGCGTCTGGGTGGGGACGAAGGTCGAGGACTTTGGCCAGCACAACCCCAGGCACTAGTTCGCCGGTAACGCTCATCTCCTCGACGGCCAAACCGAGCATAGTTAGCTGATCGCTTAGAACAGAGGGGTCGCCGTCGATGTCGGGGGCAAACTCACGTAGCCAGGACAGAAGAACTTTCATCTCAGCACCTAGTTAGAACTGTTTGAGGAAGCGAACATCGTTGTTGACGAGTTCGCGGATGTCGTCGAGTTGGTAGCGCATGACGGCCAAACGATCGATGCCGAATCCGAAAGCGAAACCCTGCCACTGCTCGGGGTCGATGCCGCAGTTCTGGAGCACGTTTGGATGAACCATGCCGCAGCCGCCGAGCTCGAGCCATGAACCATCTGGCCGTGAGATATCGAACTCGGCGCTTGGCTCGGTGAATGGAAAATAGGAGGGCCGAAGCCTGGTCTTGACCTCGCCGCCGAAGAATTCGTGTACGAACTTATCGATCGTGCCGGCGAGGTCGCCCATCGAGATGTTGCGGTCGATGACCAAACCTTCGATTTGGAAGAACGCCGGAAGGTGGGTCGCGTCGGCGGTGTCGGTGCGGAAGGTACGGCCCGGTGCGACGATGTAGATGGGAGGCTCGGCTTCTTCCATCGTGCGAATCTGTACCGGGGAGGTGTGTGACCGGAGCATGACCTCCTCTGGTTCGCCGAGATCGACGAAGATGGTGTCGAAACTTCCTCTCGCTGGATGCCATTCTGGAATGTTGAGCGCTTCGAAGTTGTACCAGGCCGTCTCGACCTCAGGACCCTCGGCGACGGTGAATCCCATCCCGACAAACACGTCCTCGAGGCGGTCTCGAGCCTG
The DNA here is from genome assembly GCA_964569385.1 of uncultured Acidimicrobiales bacterium. Classification (GTDB taxonomy): domain Bacteria; phylum Actinomycetota; class Acidimicrobiia; order Acidimicrobiales; family Poriferisodalaceae; genus JAADHX01. The sequence continues at coordinate 27,907 of CAZMUM010000038.1, read as the reverse complement.
AGTAACCAAGTGAAGCGAACCCCGATCGATGTCAGGTCGAAGTTCGGTCAGGTCGAGACGTTCGGACTCGAGCTGAATAGCTCTTGTCGCCTTCGCCAGGCTGTCGCGAGTTGCTTCGAAGGCCGCAACTATCTCTGTTCGAGTCTCGTTTAGGGCTAGGCCCGCAGCCCTACGATCGGCAGGGTCGAGCTGGCCGAGCTGGCGCTTGGCCAGAGTTAGCGGCGACTTCTTGCCGAGGTGAACGGATTCGATGGTTGCCAACGTAGCGAGGTCGGCAACGTTGTCCAATGCAGCTAGCGCATCGATCTTAAGCTGCGAAAGTTGCTCGATCATTGGTCAAAGACTACGGCGTTCCCATGGCCAATGAGGCCATTTCTGTCCGACCTGGCGTGATGTCTAAATCCCTCTGCTTCGGCGCCGAAAGGCCGATGGGTCATAGTGGCGGGTTTGGTTTGAGACGATGTGCCCATTTCGGGGTGGCAATCGTCGCTCTGCTGTTTGGGTCGATGGCACTCAACGTGCCCAAAGCCAGCGCGGAGCCAGACAGTCGCATCAAGGTGGCGGACCTGGCATGGGGTATCGATCGACGTCATCGGCGCTCGCGAACGAGGCGTGGCGTTATCCGACAGCGCGACAATGGCGGCGACCGATTGTAATGGCCACGGCACCCACGTGGCCTCGATCATTGGCGGCAGTGGCGTTGTAGTGACGGTTGCGGCTGGGAATGAATCGGCCGATGCCTGCAACTATTCGCCCAGCCGTGTCAGTGCCGCGATCACGGTTGCAGCGCTCGGTCGTGGCGATTCGTTGGCGTTGTTCTCGAACGTGGGACGGTGTGTCGGTCTAGCTGCCCCTGGGGTCGGAATCCGTGGGGAGTCTCGCACGGCTGTCGACGGGCAACGAGAACTCACCGGTACTTCTCAAGCGGCGCCGCATGTGGCAGGCATCGCCGCACCTGTTCTCGCCGACCGCTCCGAGTTGACGACCGCCGAAGTCTCAACGCTGATAATCGATTCGGCCAGGGGAACTCCGAACGGCGGTTCTCAGCACGCCGACTCCCAAGGCTTGTCTTCGCTCAAGGTTGCAACTTTGCCTGCGTTTCTTGTCCGGCCGATTCTGAGCTCGACCGTGACATTGTGGCTCTGGTTTGATGGCGATGTGTCTGTACTCGTAACGGTCGAGTCTGACAAACAGGTACGCATCGGCGGGCTCGATGGGACCGATCGTGATTGGTTGGTGAGGCCAGACAGCAGGGGAGTGGCGACGCTGAACTTCTTCGCGACACCGACATCGCTTGGGATTGTCATCAATGGCCGACTTCACCAGGCATCGACAAGAGCCGATCTTGGGTTGTTCGGCGCCACCGACCAGCACCCAGCGGGTGGGCTTGCTACTTACGATCTCCTCTTGGCCAAACCGGCCCCAGATGAACGCGCCTCCAAGGGCCTCGCGGTCGAGGCTATCCCAGCGCAGGTTCACGTCGTTTGGCCTACCGAGTCCATCGGCAGGGAGTTGATGGTTGAGCTTTGGCTCTGGACGTTCGTCGCCGGCCATCAATCGTCGAGGTGTTCGACTTTGCCACGAACTCGTATGTGTGCACCTTCGCTGTTGAGGCACGCTCCGGTCTCGAGGTCGAACTGCCACCCGTGCAGGCTGCACGTTAGGACGCCGTCACACACCGACCCGACTCGGTCGAGTTTGGCCCGCTGGTGGGGGCACCGGGCCTCGACAACCCAACCATCAACCGTTACCCAGTCGATTTCGTCGTCTGCCGTTTGAGATTCGTAATAGGCCTCGGCGTACGTCATACGTTCCAACGACAGCGACTTGAAGAACGTGTACAAGTACTCGTTGTATGGCCCGGCCCGGTACGCGGTGAACCGGCACGAGAGGAACAGTTCGTTACACCAGTCGCCGACCCGGCGAGCAACGCTCGATTCGAGCAGTGGCCTGGCGGTGGTGAATCTGAACGGAGGTGTCTCGTTCGGGTGAGGCGGTCGGACCGTTGCGTTCTCCATGTCGATAATGATTCGGACCGCACCGTCGTCGGTAGCGAGTTCGACAGCGCCACCAACACCGCGCCGGGTGTGATGGGCGATGGCCAGCAGCGGCTCGAACCAGTCTCGTATCGCGGTCAGGAGGTCTGACTCTGTCGTTGGCCACGACGCGACGATGGCATCCCTGACCGCCGTTGTGTCGGTTTGGTATCGAGTTAGGTACGCGCGTTTCTCGGCGAATATCGAGTCGACCTCAGCCTGTGGCAGCGGGTGGGTTACACGACCATCGTGGTTACTGCCAACATCGAGGGTCGAGCCCGGAATCAACAGCCGACCTTGATCGTGCCCAGCCGCGCCTAGCTCGCGCAGGAACTGCGAAGCGTCGGGGAAAATCGTCTCTGGTGCGTTGGGCTCGACTGCACTGAAGTCGTTGAGATGAAAGATCTCCGGATCGAGGAAACAGGGCGGGCCCGAACTTGGCACGACAAATCGGGCATCGGCCATCTCGATGTAGTCGATGGCTCGTTTCGTCTGCCTGGCCCGTTTGACGGATATGAGCTCAGCCTCTTCATCGGCGGGTATCTCGTACACCATCGGGTACCAGATAGCCCCAGAGTATTGGAGCAGATGAATGTCTGGGGGCCCGAACGGCATGGCTGCATCGAGGTCGGCGGGGTGGGCGTCGTTCTGGTTGAGCAGAGTTGCGGTCGGGTCGGCCACGGCCAGCATGGAGTCGCCCATGGGCCCGATATGGGGGCCGGCCAAGCTGGCGATGGCGATGCGTAGACCATCATCGAGCTCGACCACTTTGGCACTCTTGGTACGCACAATCTTCGAGAAACCAACATCGACCAGCGCTGCTTCGAGAACATCGACCCCGAACTCAGGGAGCAGAACAGTGGCCTCGGTCGACATGTGGCTAGCTAGCGCCACTGGGTCGAGGTGGTCACGGTGGAAGTGCGAGACATAGAGGTAGCGGGCGTCGCGTAGCGCAGCAACGTCGACGGTGTCGACGCGAGGAAACGGAAACCACGAACCGAAGAAGGTTGGGTTGAACCACGGATCGCAAACAATCGAGCCAGCAGTTGTTTCGATTTGGAACCCAGCGTGGCCGATGCTTGTAACGCGCATATCCCACGAGTGTACGGCGACGCGGTGCTTCGCCTTGTGCACGGAGTTAGGGTCTAGTAATGGCCGAAGCCCCATGACTGGTCTTGACGATGCGTACGGTTTAGACACCGTCGACGACGCGCGCCGGTTGTACCGAGATTGGGCAGCAACCTATGACTCGGAATTCGTGGACCTGAACGGATACGTCTATGGCCGCCGAGTTGCCGAAACCATGGTCGAACACTTCGATAACTCTGGTGGCAAGGAAGCGCCGGTGGTCTGCGATGTCGGCTGCGGAACCGGCATTGTCGGCGTCGAACTAACAACTCGGGGAGAGTGGATCATTGACGGGCTCGATCTGTCGATTGAGATGCTCGATGTCGCTGCCAACAAGGTCGATGGCAACGGTCTTGCTGTTTACCGCAACCTCATCCAAGTCGACCTCACTGAGGTCTCCGATCTTGCGACCGAAAGCTACGACTGCGTCGTGAGTTCTGGGTTGTTCACCTATGGCCACCTTGGTCCGGAGGTCGTGCCAGCGATCGTCGACTTGACCCGTCGCGGGGGCCTGGTGGTGTTAGGTGTCAACCGCGAGTTTTACGCCCAAGCGGGGTTTGGTCAGATGTTCGAGTCGCTGTCTCAGGAGCGAGAAATTTCCGACCTTGCGATGATCGACATCGAGATCTACACCGATGCCCCTGAAGGGCACGAGGGTTCCCTTGCCTCGGTTGTGATCTTCAATCGCCTCTAGCGACCGTTAGACCAGACGCCGTAATCGCGCCAAGTTTGCAATCTGTTCTGGACAAACACCCCAACCAGTGTCGAGAATCGTGGTTATGACCCCAAACCTCGACACTGGTTGCAAAATGCCAGAGCGGATGCTGGTAGTTCTGCTCGATTCGTTGAATCGACACCACCTAGGCAGTTACGGCGGGGCCGAGTTTGCTACGCCGAACCTCGACCGTTTTGCGCGGCGTTCAACTCGCTTCACGAACCACGTCACCGGGTCGCTTCCGTGTATGCCCGCTCGTCATGACATCCTCGTCGGCGCTCTCGACTTTTTGTGGCGATGCTGGGGTTCGATCGAGGTCTGGGAGGAGTCGATTGTGGCGTCGCTGCATCGAGCCGGGGTGACCACGGCCCTCTTCACAGACCACCCACATCTTTTCGAGACTGGCGGCGAGAACTACCACACCGATTTTCACGCTTGGAAATACACCAGGGGCCATGAAGGCGATCCATGGTGTACCGAGGCCGACTCATCGTTCATCGGCAGTTCGACGGTTCCCGATGCCCGCAGCTTTGGCTGGTATCTACGGGACAACCACAACTTCGACCCGGGCCAGCGCGGCTACGACGACAGCCGAACCTGGTTCCGATCCGAGGACGACTTTCCTGGCCCCCAAACGATGTCTGCCACAGCAGACTGGTTACGCCGTTCGGCCAAACATCACGATCAGTGGTTTGTGTTCGTGGACGAGTTTGACCCTCACGAACCATTCGATGCCCCCGAGCCTTGGCTTGGCAGGTACTGGGACGAACCGTGGGACGAAGATGTGCTCATCTGGCCGCCTTATGCAGTTAACGCGGTGGGATCTGGTCGGTTGACGGCGGCGGCGGGCAGACACGTTCGAGCTAACTACGGTGCGAAGTTGTCAATGATCGACCACCACCTTGGCAACGTGCTCGATGCTCTCGACGATGGCGACCTCTGGGACAACACCGCCGTAATCGTCTGTACCGACCACGGCCACTATCTGGGTGAGGAACGAGGCGGAAAAGACATCTGGGGAAAGCCCGCGGTGCCCCAGTTCGAGCCGTTAGGTCATATTCCGCTGTTCATCCACTGGCCAGGTGTACCCGGTGGCCAGACCTGCGATGCGCTTACCACCAACGTCGACCTACACGCCACTATCGCAGCCGTGTTCGACGCGGCGGCCGAACATCGCACTCACGGCCAGTCGCTTGTTCCGTTGCTTACCGGAGCTGCAACGTCAGTGCGCGATTGGGCCATCGGGGGAGTGTTCGGAAATTGGGTTCAGGTGACTGACGGCCGACGTAAGTACGCGCGAGCTCCCGATGGCGACAACTTCCCACTGTCGATGTGGTCGAATCGGTGGTCGACGATGCCGACCCATGTGCCAGGGTTTGGTGGTTTACCCGCACCCGACGATCGCGCATCACTCGATTTCATGCCCGGTTCGACAGCGCCAGTGATTCGACAGCCTTTTATGCCTGGCGACCTACTGCCGTTCTGGGCCGCTAACGACCGAATCGTTGATGATCACCATCTCTATGACCTCGACGTCGACCCCGACGAGCAAGAGCCCAGGAGCGGCGGTGCAATGGAGACCGAGATGCTCGACCTTCTGCGCACCGCCCTTGATGAGGTCGACGCCCCCGCCGAACAGTTAGCGCGCCTAGGCCTCAACTAACTCCCAACCTGTGTCGAGGATCGTCGCTATGACCCCGTTTCTCGACACCGGTTCGAGAATGGGTTGGACGGGGGCGGGTTAGGCGCAACCGTTGTCCCAGCTGGCTTGGTGGGAGTCGAGGAAGACTTCGGTGGCGGCGTCGGCTCGCAGACAGTGGTTGCCAGAGAGCAAGATTTGGGTCACCGAGGTGAGGTTTGTGATCTCGGGCGGCACTGTCCCGGCGATCTGGTTGTCGTGAAGGTACAGATATCGCAAGGTCGACGATGCGCTGCCAAGCTCGGGAGGGATCACGCCACCGATGTGGTTGTTCGACACGTGGAAGTAGTACAACGAGTCCATGTCGGCGATTCCGGGCGGCAGGGTTCCTTCGAGCAAGTTGCTCCAGGCGTAGAAGTAGCGAAGATTGTCGAGGTTGCCAATCGAGAACGGCAGTGAGCCGGTCATCGAATTGTCCTGGATGTAGAAGTGGGTGAGGTTCGACATGTTGCCGAGCTCGGTTGGAATTGTGCCGTCGAGGTTGTTGCTGCTCACGATGAACTGGTTGAGTGCCGTCATCTGGCCAACCGAGGGCGGTATCGAACCGGTGAGGCGATTCTCTGAGATGTGGAAGATCCGCAGGCTGGTCATTGCGCCAAGCGTGGTTGGCAGCGTCCCCCTGAAGTCGTTGCGGTAGGCGTAGAAGTACTGGAGGGTGTCGAGGTTGCCTAGCTCTTCTGGAAGCGTTCCGTCGAACTCGTTGTCGTAGATGTGGAGCCGCTGAAGCTTGTCGAGGTCGCCAATGGCGGCCGGGAGGTCGCCAGTCAGTTGGTTTAGGTACACATAGAAAATTAGGAGTTCGTCGAGGTCGGCAACAGAGGCTGGTATCTCGCCCGTTAGCCGATTGTTGTGAAGATATAGAAAACGCAGCGCACTCATTCCGCCTATCCCAGCCGGGATTGTTCCGGTCAGGCGGTTGTTCTGGACAAAGAAGTGCGTTAGCGCCGTCATACCTCCTATGTCGTTTGGCAGCACGCCATCGAGGCGGTTGTCCTGGAGGTAAAGAAGGTTCAGGTTCGTGAGGTTGCCAAGACCAGCGGGCACATTGCCGGTCAGACGGTTGCCTTGAACACGGAGTTGGCGTAGCTCGGTCAGCCCACCAATGTCGTTCGGTAGCTGCCCTGTCAACAGGTTGCCCTCGAGCCCCAGGTACCAGAGAGACGTCATGGTGCCGATGCCGGTACCGATGCTGCCATCCATGCGGTTGTTCTGTAGCCACAGACTATTGAGGTCTGTCAGCCCGCCCCAGGATCCGGGTAGACCACCGCCGACTCTGTTGTTGGTCAGGTTGATGTAGAACAACGTGCTCGCTGTTCCCCACTCTGGTGGGAGGGTGCCGCCGATCGAGTTACCAATCAAGTGGATGTAGCGAATCTTGGGTAGATCCCCGAACTCGGCAGGAAGCTGACCGGTCAGGTCGTTGTAGTAAGCGTAGAAATACTCCAGTTCAGCCATTGTTCCGACGCCAGTAGGAATTGCGCCCGTTAGCTCGTTGCCAGACACGTAGAAATATCTGACGTTGACCATCGTGGCGATGGTCGAAGGAATCGACCCTGTGAAGTTGTTGTCGCCGAGCTGGAAAACAATGAGCGAGGTGAGGTTGCCAATTGAGGCCGGAATCGGACCGCTCAGGTCGTTGTTGTTCAGGTACAGCTGCACCAACTGGCTATGTACCGTGATGCCGGCTGGGAATCCTCCGCTGAAAGCGTTGTTGTAGAGGTACAGGTATCGCAACGAGGTCATGCCGGCGAAAGCGGGAACCGATCCACTCAATGTGTTGGAGTGCAGGTTCAGGTGGGTGACGTTGCTCAGACCACTTATCGACGCAGGCAACGGACCGCTGAGGTTATTCAGATAGAGGTTTAGAATTCGCAGCGTCGAGATGTTGCCAATCTCGGTGGGGATAGATCCGTCGAGGTCGTTGCCCCCGAACTCGATCACGCCAAGCGTCGACGAGTTGCCCAGTTGGCTCGGGATGGCGCCGCCTAGTTCGTTGTAAGCCAGATACAGATACTCAAGAGCAGGTAGGTCGCCAAGCCAACCAGGAATAGCGCCAGAGATTTGGTTCGAGTTGAGGCCGAAGTACCACAGCGTCGCATGACCAGCTAGTGAGGCCGGAATCGGGCCGGTGAAGTTGTTGTTGTGGGCCTCGAAACGGCGAAGAGCTGTCATCGAACCCATGGCTGCGGGAAGGTCGCCAGTCAGCGAGTTGTTGCTTAGGAAAACTTCATCGAGGGCGACGAGGTTTGTGAACTCGTTCGGTAGCGTTCCGCCCAGTGCATTGTTGTGTAGATGCAGCGTGGTGAGCGCAGTCAGTTCGCCGATTTCGGACGGCAAGATGCCGGTCAGCTGGTTGCCGGCCAGGCGAACCTGGGTTACCCGGCCACCACTGACGGTGACGCCGAACCAGTTGTTGAGATTCTGATCACTAAGCCAGCCTGTGTTGTTCGCCCACCCGGTGCCAACGGCCTGGTGATACAACGCAACGAGGGCGTCGCAGTCGTCGAATGGAACCGAGGTTTGGGTTGCGCAGCCGGGCCACGGAGTATGGGCTGCGGCTCTAAACTCGGGCACTCCCGCTGCTATTTGAGGGAACCCATTTGCGCCGAACCCGGTGATGTCGTCGCCCCAGCCCAGGTCGGGCTCTGGCGCTTCGGGGACGTTTGTGATCGTTGGTGGTGGAACTATGTCTGGAGGGGTCTCCGGAGCGAATAGCTCGTCGACAGCTGGAGGTGCTTCGCCGGCGGCTGTGATTAGGTTGCCGGTCTCGGTTCTCGTCGTCGTGGCTTCGCTCGAGCTGGTCGCCGAAGATGCCGCAGCTATGTCGGCATCGTGGGTTGGCGAACCCTCAGACAAGCTGGTGGCGACGGTTATGAGAACGAACGCAGTAGTCACTGCTAGCCACACTCGCAGAACCCCGAACGCACGACCGTAGATCGGTCTCGGCCCAGTGAAGAACTGGGTGCGGGTCGCACCTCCTGTGACCTGGGCCTGGCTAGGTGAGCTCGGCATTTGCCGCTGTTGTTCTGATCTCTGGCGGCGATTTCGCATAGTGTGGCCTTCGAATTCTCCGCGCCGCGCTCGCCGCGGTTTTGACAAGAACACCAGCAGCAGTCCGAGGGCGACTAGGACGATGCCGGCGGCAAGTGTTGGCTTACTCTCGGCGCCAGACGCTACGAGCCCTGAGACCACGATCGCGGTTGCGGTAAAGGTGTTGTTTTCCGGGCGGTTGTCGACAGCAGTGCCCGAGACGACACCTGTCAGCTGTACTTCGTCGCCAGTAATACCTGTGACCCGGGTTCGAATTGCGAACTGCGGCGCCGACTGACGGGGAAACAACCCTCCGCTGTAGTCGCAGATAGCGATCAACCCGGTGACCGAACAGGTCCACGGTCCGCTTGAGACAATCGGAGTGTCGAGGAATTGGTCAAGGGTGAGCGTGACCGAGATGGCGCCGGGTTCTTCGATACCACCAAGGTTTTGTACAGAGATGACCCAGTCGACGTCGCTGAGATAGGAGGGGACGTCGAGAATACTTACCGAGACCGCCAGATCGGGGGCGCAGCCGCTGGCCCACTGGGTGTCGTATCCGACTACGAACGTTTCAACGGTTGGCGTTGCCGTAAAGCAATAGTTGTCGCGAAGCAACATGTTGGTGAGCGATGCCAGGTTGACAACACTGGCTGGAACCTCGCCCTCCATGTTGTTCGAATGAAGATAGAGCTGAGTCAGGTTTGTCAACGAGCCGATACTCGACGGAATGCCGCCGGTGAGATCGTTGTAGCCGAGGTGTACGTAGCGCAGTGCCGTTAGTTGTCCGAGTTCGTTCGGAAGTCCCGATTCGAGGTTGTTGTCGTACAGATGCAGCGTCTCGAGCCGATCCATGATGCCGATCGTTCCTGGAAGGTTGCCGGTGAGTTCGTTGCTGTATAGGTAGAGATGTTTGAGGTCAGGAATGTTGCCAATCTCATCGGGGATCGAACCGCTCAGTTGGTTGCCAGACATGTGCAGGTACACGAGGTGGGTCATCCCGCCGATTTCGTCGGGTATTGCGCCGGTGAGATCGTTGTTGTACGCGTACCAGTACCTGACGTTTACAAGTCCGTCGATGGTGTCGGGAATCGGCCCAGGAATGTCGTTGTCTTGAATGTAGAAGTACTCGAGGTTTCGGAGTGACCCGATGGAGCTTGGCAGTGGTTCGTCGAGGGCGTTGTTGCCAACATGTAGGTAGTTGAGGTTGACCAGGTTTCCAATGTTGTCCGGCAAACCGCCGACTAGTTGGTTGTTGAACACCGAAAAGAGTCGCAACGATGTCAGGCTGGTTAGGCCGTCTGGAATCTCGCCGCTCAACTGGTTGTTGTAGGCGTAGAACGTGCGTAGGTCGCCTAACCCGCCCACCGCGTTGGGGATCGGCCCCGTGAGGTTGTTGTTGTGCAACTGGAGGTTGCGTAGCTGTTCGAGGTTGCCGATGCTTGTGGGTATGGCTCCGGTCAGCTGATTGCTGGCTAGATAGAGGTTGCGAAGGCTGTCGAGGTCGCCGATCGATGTCGGAATCGGCCCGCTGATGGCGTTGGTATTGAGATGGAGAGTTATCAGATCTTCCATCCCCCCAAGCGAGGCAGGCAAAGCGCCGTCAAGATTGTTGTTGTACAGATACAACCACTGGAGCTCGTCGAGGTCGCCGATGTTGGCCGGCAGGCTCCCGGTGATCTCATTGTTGGCGAGGTGGATGTATCTGAGGGCGGTCATGTTGCCAAGCGATGCCGGTAGCGGCCCGGAGAATTCGTTGTTGTACGCGGACAGATACGTCAATTGATCGAGGTTGCCGATGTCGGCTGGCAGCACCCCCGTGAGTTGGTTGTTGTACAGGTAGAGGTATTGGAGATCGGCCATGGCCGACATGTCGTTTGGCAGAACACCGTCGAGTTGGTTGTTCTGCAGGTAGAGGTAACGCAGGTTCGTTAGCCCACTAACAGAATTGGGCAGCGTGCCGATTAGCTGGTTGTTCGACAGGTTCGCGTAGGTGAGTTCGTCGAGCTGCCCGAAACCGGCCGGCAGTGTTCCGCTTAGCTGCGAGTTCGAGATGTACAACGTGCGAAGCTCGCGCAACCCTCCAATCGACGGCGGTAGCGGACCGTTGATCTCGTTGTTGTACATGTACCACCAGCGAAGCCTGGTGAGGTTGCCTAAGGAGTCAGGCAGTGGTCCGGGAATGTCGTTGTTGGCAAGGTGTAGGTACAACAGATTGCTCATGTTGCCGATGCCGGTTGGCAGGGGAGTCGAGATCTGATTGTTGTAGAGGTAGAGGTATTCGACCTTTGTGAGGTTGCCGATCTCGTCGGGAATGGCGGTGATGCTGTTGCTGTGCAGGTACAACCACTGCATCTCGGTGAGGTTTCCGATCGAGGGAGGGATCGACGTAAGCCCGGTGCTCGACATGTGCAGATATTGCAAGGAGGAAATGTCGGTGATTTGGGTGGGCAGCGGGCCGTTGATCGGGTTGCCGTACAGGTAGAGATGGGTCAGGTTGGTCAGGTCGCCCATGTTGGCGGGAACGCCGGTGAAGTTGTTCCCGCCGAGGTGCAAGGTACGGAGCCGGCGGGCGCCCGAGATCGACGCCGAGACCGTGCCGCTCAGGTTGTTGTCGGCGAGGTACAGCCTGGTCAGGTTGTCGAGAGAGGCCCACTGGTCGCCCATGTCGGTCAACTCGTTGTTGTGCAGCAACACGTCTCGAAGCGACCTAAGTTCGCCGAACTCGACCGGGATTGCTCCCGAGATCTTGTTGCTGGTCAGGTACAGGTAGCTGATGCCATTGAGGCCGCCAATGGCCGCTGGGAGTGGTCCGACGAGGTTGTTGTTTTGTAGGTCCAGGCGCGAAACGTTTCCGCCCGAGATGGTCACGCCGTGCCAACTGTTCAGATCGGTGTTCTGCAACCAGCCAGATGCGTTGAGCCATTCTGCCCCCGCGGTCGAATAAAAGAGTGCGACTAGAGCGTCGCACTCTTCGTTAGAGACCTGGGTTTGGATGAGGCAGCCGGCAAATGGTGGGTGGATGCTGGCCGACTCGAAGTTCGTCGAGATCCACTGGGCTGCGGCCGTCAGTTCGTCGGGGTCGAATAGTTCGACCTCGCCGACTGACACGGTTCCCGGATCGGGCCCGCCCCCAGGATCTGGGAATCCAGGATCGTCGATTTCGGGGTCAAGGTCTGTGCCAGGATCGGTTGCCGGGTCTGTGGCTGGATCGTCGCCAGCACCTTCACCGGGGTCAGGAGGACTTTCGCCGCCGCCACCAGGAACCGAGGTGTCGCCGCCTGGAAGACTCCCGGGGTCCGCTTCGTCAGGATCGGCACCGGGGAACGAGCCGCCGCCGGCTGCGGGGTCATCGCCTCCGCCGCCAGGATTGGCACCAGGGTCCCCCGGCCCGCCGGCATCACCGGGTTGGGGAACAAGGGTGGTAGTTGTCGGAGCCGCAGTATCACTGGTGGTTGGAGGGACTATCACCGAGCCATCGGAGTCGAGTTGTCGGTCGCCGTCGGCGTCTGGGTCGTTCTCGTTGGCTACACCGTCGCCGTCGATATCTGGGTCGTCGGCGTTACCGATGCCGTCGCCGTCGATGTCTGGGTCTTCGGAGTTGGAGATGCCGTCGCCATCGGTGTCAACGCCAACTTCGGTCGTTGCGGTTGTCGTCGTGGCCGAGTCGACCGCCGCTGGGGTCGTTGTCGGTACAACAGCGTTCGGATCGAATGTTGGCAACCCAATTGTGGTTGTTGTCGATTCGTCGTTCTCAGAGGGCCGGCCTACTTCGGTGCGAAGCTCGACATCGGGTGCTGGTGTGTCATCGCCGCTGGCCAGGAGAGTCCGGCTGAATCCAAAGAACGCGCCAGCCGCTATCGCTACGAATAGCGCTAGACGCAGGGCGAGGGATTCCTCAAGGCGGTATCGGACGGAGTCAAACATTGGGTCAACGCGGCGAATGTTCGCTACCCGAGATTTGTCGGCGCTGCACCTACCCCGTTAAGCGCTCTGACGGCGAGAATGGGCTCTCTAAGGTGTGAATAAACTTGCATGCCGATGAATAACTGATACGATTGACCAATCGAGCACGAAGGAAGGGCTGCATCGTGTCGGATCGGTCATGTTAGAACTGGGGATCGTCGGTGCTTCTGGGTACACGGGAGCCGAAACGATGCGTCTGATCGCGTCCCACCCCGATATCGAGGTTGTGTTGGCTGCGGGTGAGTCGACCGCTGGGGTTGCCGTGGCCGACCTGTATCCCAACCTAGCGCCAGCATATGGCGACATGATCTATCAGCCCTATGATGCGGCTTCGTTCGTCGGGCTCGACATCGTGGTGATGGGCCTGCCCCACGGAACGAGCCAGACAATTGTCCAGGAACTACACGGCCGCGTCGGGTTGATCGCCGATATGGGTGCCGATTTTCGGCTCAAAGACCCGACCCTTTACCCGGATTGGTACGGCGAGGCCCATAGCTGTCCAGACCTACTCGACGAGTTTGTGTACGGTCTGCCCGAGTTGTACCGAGACCAGATCGTCGGAGCCAAGGCCATAGCGGTGCCTGGGTGTAACCCAACGGCGGCCTGTCTGGCGTTGGCCCCATTTAGCCATGGCAACTTGCTTGATGGCGACAGTGTCATCGTCGATCTTGCTACAGGCGCATCGGGTGCCGGGCGGGGTCCAAAGCCCAAAATGCAGTTCTGCGCTGTCGACGAGAACTACGAGGCCTACGGACTGCTCGATCACCGCCACACACCCGAGATGGAACAGGTTCTGAACATGGCCGTGTTGTTCACCCCTCATTTGGCACCGATGAGTCGAGGCGTCCTAGCTACGTGTTATGCCCAACCAGCCGTCGCCATGACTACCGAGGTTGCACTTGAGGTCATGGCTGACTTCTACGCCGACGAGCCGTTCGTTGTGGTCGACGAACGATCACCATCCACCAAGGCAACCCTTGGTTCGAACTCGGTTCACCTCACAGCGCGCGTCGATCCTCGGACTGGCCGACTCATCGCGATAGCGGCAATTGACAACCTCACAAAAGGTTCCGCTGGTGGGGCCGTGCAGGCCGTAAACGTTGCATTGGGTCTCGATGAAACCGCTGGCCTTCCAACTCTGGGGCTGCTCCCATGACCGAGCTGAGTTCCAACTGGTACCAGTCCGATCCGCAGATGACAGCCACGTTGCTGACCGAAGTATTGCCATACATTCAGCGTTGGCGGGACAAGATTGTTGTGGTCAAGTTCGGTGGCAACGCAATGGTCGACGATGCTCTTGCTGCAACGTTTGCCTCCGACATGGTGTTGCTACGCCAAGTAGGCATTCTTCCGGTTGTCGTGCACGGGGGTGGACCTCAAATTGGCGATATGTTGCGACGCCTTGGCAAGGAATCGGTGTTTGAGAATGGCCTTCGCGTAACCGATGCTGAAACGCTCGACATTGCTCGCATGGTGTTGGTAGGCAAGGTGAATCGCGAGATCGTTGGTGCTATCAACGTTCATGGACCGCTTGCGGTCGGGTTGTCTGGCCAAGACGCAGGAATATTGACGGCTAAACCACGAGACGCTCGTCTTGGTTTCGTTGGCGACGTGTCGGCGGTGAACCCGACCATGATCGAACGCATGCTGGCCGAGGGCCTGATCCCAGTAGTTTCTACCATCGGCGCTGATGCCGCCGGGCAGGCCTACAACATCAACGCCGACACCGTCGCGGGCGCCATAGCATCAGCGCTTGGGGCCCAGAAAATCATCTATCTGACCGACGTGTCTGGGCTGCTCGTCGATGTCAACGACGACACCACCCTCATCAGCCGCACCACCAGTGGATCGCTCAGGCAGTTGCTTGATGCGGGCGAACTTGTGGGCGGCATGATTCCGAAAATCACGGCCGCAGTCGACGCTGTCGATCATGGTGTTGCTTCGGCACACCTACTTGACGGCCGGGTTCCGCACGTTGTCCTGATCGAACTATTCACTGATGCCGGAATCGGAACGCTAATCACCAAAGAGCCTTACGCCGGCCCAGACGGAGACGAACCATGAACCACGCCCAATCAATGGGGGCAACACAGGTGATGGAAGCGACCGAATCCCCGGGCGCCGCTGGCGCGATGTCGGACTGTCCGTTGATGCCAACTTACGGACCACCGTCGGTGATGTTTGTTCGAGGTTCTGGCTCGGAGTTGTTCGATCGCGATGGCAAGCGGTACCTCGACTTCTTGGCTGGGCTCGCGGTCGTATCGCTTGGGCATTCACACCCAGCTGTTGCGGCTGCGATCTCTGAACAAGCGAACACCTTGCAGCATGTGTCGAATCTGTTTGCTACCGAGCCCCAGATCGAGGTGGCGCAGACTCTCGATCGACTGAACGGCGGCGGGGGCCAGGTGTTCTTCTGCAATTCAGGAGCTGAGGCCAACGAAGCCGCCATTAAGTTGGCCCGTCGATATGGGGGCCATGGCCGCCACGTGGTCATCTCTGCGTTCAGGTCTTTTCATGGTCGAACCTTGGCCACTCTTCATGCCACTGGTCAACCCGAGAAACACGAAGTGTTCCACCCTCTGCCCGAAGGGTTCCGTCATGTCGAGTTCGGAAATGCTGCTGAGCTAGAACGCATGATCGATCCGTCCGTTTGTGCGGTTCTGCTTGAGGCAGTGCAAGGCGAGGGTGGCGTTAACCCTCTGCCAGACGGGTATCTCGAAGCGGTTCGCAGGATCTGCGACGAGCGCGACATTCTTCTAATGATCGACGAAGTCCAAACAGGGTTGGCTCGCACGGGCGAGTGGTTCGGCTACCAGCATTGGCCGGTTAGGCCCGATGTTGTCACCATGGCCAAGGCCCTCGGCAACGGAATGCCCATCGGAGCCGTTTGGGCGCCCATCGAGATAGCGGCCTCATTCAAACCAGGTGACCATGCCACCACCTTCGGCGGACAACCACTCGCCACAGCGGCTGCACGCGCCGTGCTTCGCACTATGGAGGCCATGGATGCACCGGCCACAGTGCAGCGTGTTGGTGGAGAGTTGACAGCCAAGTTAGAAGAGATCGACGGTGTTAAGAGTGTTCGAGGCCTGGGTTTGCTGTTAGCAGCCGAACTCGAGGAGGGTATCGACGCCCGTGCTGTAGCCACAACTTGTCTTTCGAGCGGGCTGGTCCTGAACGCAGTTACACCCACAGCGCTGCGTTTGGCTCCTCCGTTCGTGCTCACTAGCGAAGAGATCGACGAAGGTCTCGCCATCATGGGCGCAGCTATCGCTGATGTGCGGGCGACGACACCGGCGAGCGGCCACTAGATGCGCCACTTCCTCGAAATCGACGATCTCACCCGCGACGAACTTAACGAAGTGCTCGACCAAGCATCAGCAGAGAGTCCACCTCAGGTACTGGCGGGAAAGGGCGCGGCGCTGGTGTTCGAAAAGCCCTCACTCAGAACCCGCAACGCTACAGAGATGGCTGTCATACAACTTGGCGGACACCCGATCTATCTAAGTGACGAAGAGGTCGGAATCGACAAACGCGAAACCGCCGACGATGTCATTCGGGTTCTAGCCGGTTATCACGCAGTGGTCGCGGCCAGGGTGTTCGATCACAAGGTTCTCGAACGTATGGCTGCTCGCAATGTGGTGCCGGTAGTGAACCTGTTATCCGACGAGGCCCATCCGATGCAAGCCTTGGCCGATCTGCTCACTCTCAAGGACGAGTTCGGTGGGCTTGAGGGTTTGGTGGTTACCTACGTCGGCGATGCCAACAACGTCTGGCGGTCTCTGGCCCTTGGTTGTGCCATGGTCGGCGCTGTCAGCCGTGTTGCTTGTCCCCCCGGTTACGCCCCTAGCGCCGTGGACATCGACCGCATCCGGGCTCTTGGCGGCGAAGTCGAAGTTTTCGATCGTCCCGCGCTCGCCATCGATGGCGCCGATGCTGTTTACACCGATGTGTGGACCTCGATGGGACAAGAAGAAGAGTCCGCAGTTCGGCTTCGCGCCTTCGAAGGGTTCAGCGTGACGGCCGATCTATTGTCCGCAATGGGTCCTACTGGAATCTTCCTGCATTGTCTTCCCGCCCATCGTGGTGAAGAGGTCAGCGATGACGCTATCGAATCAAGCCGCAGCCGGGTTTTTGCCCAAGCAGCTAACCGGATGCACTCCGCCCGTGGACTGCTGGCCTGGCTGCTAACTCAGCCCTCATGAAAGTCCCGTCATGAAAGCCCAGCGTCAACATGCAATTGAGGGGTTGCTCAGCGCTAACGCCGTCGTCTCCCAGAGTCAACTGGTGGAGCTGCTCGACGCGGCGGGCTTCGAGGCCACTCAGGCCACTGTTTCGCGCGACCTTGAAGAACTTGGGGCCGTCAAGGTGCGGGTGCCTGGGGGCGAATCGATATATGCCATCCCCGAGCTACCGCATCTGCGCGCGGTGCCACAGGACCACCTTCGCCGCGTGTTTTCCGACTGGGTCGTCGAGGTCGCGTCGAACGAGCCGATCCTCATCATTCGCACCCCTCCCGGGTCGGCCCATGTCGTGGCTTCGGCGCTCGATAGGTCGGCCCGACCCGATGTGGCCGGAACCGTTGCCGGCGACGACACCATTCTTGTGGTCGCTGCACCCGGCGTCGTTGCCCAAGATCTGGCTTCGATCTTTCGCGACCTTGCCGGCCTCTGAGCCTCCGATCTCGCAACTCCGAGCACCCCCAAAATTGGAATCGAAGTAACCGAAATGACTGAAGTGACGAACGCCAAACCACCAACGAAACCGTCAGTCGATCGATTGGCAGCCAACCGACCAGTCGACAAAGTTGTGCTCGCCTACTCTGGCGGCCTCGACACGTCGGTGATATTGGCCTGGTTACGCGAAACTTACGACTGCGAGGTCATCACCTTTACCGCCGATCTCGGCCAAGGCGAGGAACTCGGACCGGCTAGGGCCAAGGCACTGAAGATGGGCGTTCGGGCCGAGGACATTTACATCGAGGACGTACGCGAGGAGTTCGTTAAGGATTTCGTGTTCCCGATGTTCAGGGCCAACGCCATCTACGAAGGTGAGTACCTGCTCGGCACTTCGATTGCCCGGCCGCTTATCTCGAAACGATTGGTCGAGATCGCGGCAGAAACCGATGCCGATGCCATTGCTCATGGGGCCACCGGAAAAGGTAACGATCAGGTTCGATTCGAGCTCAGCGCTTATGCCCTCAACCCCGACATCAGGGTCATAGCTCCGTGGCGCGAGTGGGACCTTGGTGGCCGCGAGACCTTGCTCGCCTACGCAGCTGAACGCGACATTCCCATCGACAAGACTCGCGGCAATAAGTCGCCGTTCTCGACCGACGCCAACCTGTTGCATATCTCCTATGAGGGGGGTCCGCTCGAGAATCCATGGACCGAACCACCGTCGGAGATGTGGCAGTGGTCAGTCAGTCCAGAAGAAGCCCCAAACGAAGGCACGTACGTCGAACTTACATACAAGATGGGCGACATTGTTGCCATCGACGGCATCGAGATGTCGCCGGCCGTGGTGCTCACCGAGCTGAATCGCATCGGCGGAGCCAACGCGGTTGGAAGGCTCGACATTGTCGAGAATCGATTCGTCGGTATCAAGAGCCGAGGTGCGTACGAAACACCAGGGGGCACGATCATGATGAAGGCTCACCGCGCCATCGAATCGATAACCCTCGATCGCGATGCTGCTCACCTCAAGGACCACCTCATGCCCAAGTACGCCGAGCTGATCTACAACGGGTTCTGGTTCGCGCCCGAGCGGCTGATGCTCCAAAGTGCGATTGACCTGAGCCAGAGCCATGTGAACGGTGTGGTTCGGTTGAAGTTGTACAAGGGGAATGTCATCGTGGCCGGCCGCAAGAGTGAAGATAGCCTCTTCGATGAAGCCATCGCCACCTTCGAAGACGACGACGGTGCCTACAACCAGGCCGACGCCGAGGGGTTCATCAAGCTCAACGCTTTACGGCTACGCAACTTGGCCAGGAAGCGGTCCTCGTGAGCCAAGACGCAACTACTCTTTGGCACGGCCGCTTCGAGTTAGGGCCTGCGGAGGCGCTTCAGGCTCTCAACGACTCGTTGCCATTCGATAGACGAATGTTCCGCGACGACATTGCCGGGTCGCGGGCCCACGTACGGATGTTGACCGATGTCGGCCTGCTGGCATCAGAAGAACTGGCCGAGGTTCTTGCCGCCCTCGACCAGGTCGAGGCCGAGATCGAAACCGACCAGATGGTCTGGCGGGCCACAGACGAAGACATCCACACCGCGGTCGAGCGGCGCGTTACCGAGCTTGCGCCCGCTGGCGCAAAGATGCACACCGGACGGAGCCGAAACGACCAGGTCGCAACCGATGTGCGGCTCATTACGCGGCGCGAATTGTCAGACACAATCGCGCTGGTTTTGCGCTTTCAGAAGGTCTTGTTGGCTAAGGCCGATGAAGCCATCGCCAACGACTGGTACCTGCCCGGTTACACCCATATGCAGAGAGCCCAGCCGGTCATGCTTGGTCACCATTTCATGGCCCACGCTTGGGCGTTGGCTCGCGACATCGATCGTTTGGCTCAGGCCCTGGTTCGCACCGATGTATCGGTGCTCGGTGCCGGGGCGCTGGCCGGGTCTTCGTTACCGCTCGATCCCGCGGCCACTGCCGACTACCTCGGGTTTGCCAAGGTATTCGACAACAGCCTCGACGCGGTCGCCGACCGCGACTTCGTAGCCGACGCATTGTTTGGCCTTTCGATGCTTGGCGTTCATCTCAGCCGCATTGGCGAGGAACTCATCTTGTGGGCTACCGAGGAGTTTGGCTTTGTCGGCCTCGACGACGCTTTCTCTACTGGCTCGTCGATGATGCCCCAAAAGAAGAACCCCGATATTGCCGAACTGGCGAGGGGCAAGGCCGGTCGGCTGATCGGCCACCTGGCCGGGTTCTTGGCATCAATGAAGGGTCTTCCCCTCACCTACAACAAGGACATGCAAGAAGACAAAGAGCCGCTGTTCGACGGCTTCGACACCGTCAGGCTAACGCTTCTGGCCCTCGACGGCATGGTGTCGACCCTCGTCATCAACAGCGACGTCATGGCCGAAGCGGCCAACTCGCCGTACGGAGCCGCAACCGATCTGGCCGAGTGGCTTGTGACCCAAGGGACTCCGTTTCGAGATGCCCACGCGATCGTTGGCGAGCTGGTTCGTCGGGCTTTGGGCGGCGAGGCAACACTTGCCGAGCTCGTATCGGCTTCGGAACACCTTGGCCCAGAAGCAGCGAGGATCCTCGAACCCGGTGCCGCGGTGCGAAGACGTACGACGTGGGGGAGCGGCGGCCCCAACCCGGTCGTGGCCCAACGTGAACGACTAGTGGCCCAAATTGAGTCCGATACGGCCAGGCTGGCGAAGCTCGACTCTTCCCGACTAGCCGCCGAGAGAACACCATAGGTATGGCCTTCGAACCTCGTTTCCGCAACACGTTAAGAGTCCGCTACGGCGAGTGCGACCAGCAGGGCGTTGTGTTCAACGCCCACTACCTGGCTTATGTCGACGACACGCTCGAACGGTGGATGCACGAAGTGCCGAACCTTCGCGACCTCGGCTGGGACATGATGCTCAAGAAGGCCGAAGTCGTTTGGCACAGTTCGGCTCGTTCTGGCCAGACGCTCGACATTGACGCAGCCGTTATCCGCTGGGGCAACAGTTCTTGGGAGGTGGCGTTTCTTGGCGCGGTTGATGGCGTAACCATATTCGTGGCCACGGTTCTCTACGTGAGCGTCGTGCTAGACGAGCTGACACCGATGACCACGCCTGCTGAGGTCATAGCGGCCTTCGGCGCCGCGTGCGACCCACCCGAGTAACCGCCAAAGATAAAGGGGCGGCTGTGGATATTGTCGACGTGGAGCTGTTCGGTCTTGACGCACGCGAGGTGGCGCCGATGCTGCTCAATAAGGTGCTCGACCACAACGGCGTCTCTGGTCGAATTGTCGAAGTTGAGGCCTATCGAGGGCTAGACGATCCGGGCTCGCATGCCTGGCGGGGCCCAACGCCTCGCACCGAGGTGATGCATAACGCTCCAGGTGTGGCCTATGTGTACTTCACCTACGGAATGCACTGGTGCATGAACGTGGTCGTCGAACCAGATGGCATGCCAGGGGCGGTTCTGATTCGGGCTCTGGCCCCACTCACGGAACTGCAAACCATGTTCGACCGCAGGGGTCCCGTAGCCCGTAACACCACCGATCTGTGCAGCGGCCCGGCCAAGTTGTGTGTGGCTCTCGGCATCGACGGTTCCTTAGATGGCCACGATCTTGTTCGCGGACCTCTACGGTTGTTCGACGACGCAGTAGAGCCACCCGCCAACCCGGCCGTAACGACCCGCATCGGGCTATCGAGAGGCCAGGAGCTTCGCTGGCGATGGTGTGTGCCAGACAATCCGAACGTGAGCAGATGACAACGCCAGAATCAGTGAGTCAACTAAACGATTCCAGTAGGCTGGCCAGAACTTCGGGCCTTCATGCTCGGTGGGCAGTAGCGGCTGAGTTGACGTCGAGCGTCGATGTGTTGTTTGCTCGGCGCATCGTCGAGGATTTTGCCCCTTCGCGGTCGTGTCAGGCTGATGACCGGTCGATTCAGTCAAGAAATCGCGATCAGGTGTTGGCTTTCATCGATGAGCATCACGACGCGCTCCACCGATCCTGTCTGACGGGCCACCTCACCGGCTCGGCCTGGGTAGTCGATCACACCACCGAGCGCGGCCTCATCCTCCATCACGCCAAGATTCAGCGCTGGCTTCAGCCAGGCGGACATGCCGACGGCGACGCCAACCTGGCCAGCGTCGCGCTGAACGAAGCTACCGAGGAGACAGGTATCGAGGGGTTGGAGGTTTGGACCGCACCGGTCGACATCGACATCCACCTGTTCGTGAACGCCAAGTCGTCCGAACCAGACCATCTGCACCTCGACGTGCGGTATCTCATCAGAGCTCCGCGAGGTGCTGTGTTTGTGGGCAATCACGAATCAGAAGCGCTGCGTTGGATAGGCGACGCCGGCCTCTGCGATCCAGAATTGGGCCTCGACGCCAGCACGGTGCGTTTGGCCGAGGCAGCGTTCGCCCTCGCACGCGGCGATGCTGTTCGCCAGTTGGGTTAACGTCGATACTCGTGGAGCAGATGCAGGCAGGCCTAATTCGAGTTCTCGAGTGGATGGTTGGTCTATCGATCGGACTAATCGTTGGCTACTTCGCGGTCTGGCTTCCCCCTGGTCTGATGTGGCCAGGAGTTACCGGAACTATTGCCCTGATCGTTGGCGGCAAGATGATCTTCGAAGGGGTCTTTCCCGGTTTCGGTTACGGCCTGTCGGTATCAACAGCTGTCAGCCTCGGCTACTTCGTGTATTTCTTCATGCTCGGCGTCGACTGATGCCACCGCGAGTCCTACATCTGAGCCGAACCGATAACGTGGCCGGGTGAGTTCGATTGTTCTAGCTGCGTTGTTCATGTCGGCATCGGTTATAGGTTTCGGCATCTATGACACGTTCAGCTTCGAACAAAGTGAGTGGCAAGCCGCCGGGCGCAGTCGTCGGCAGTGGATAGCTTTGTTCTTAGGCTTCGGGCCCATCGCGGTGTTGCTGTACTGGGGCACTGTCCGTTATCAACTTCGGTTCCCGGAACGCTACAAAATAGTCGACGGCGTGGCGCCAGCTGACCGACTCTAAGATACTGGCTGATCGGGTTCGGGTGATCGACGTCGCGATCATTGGCGCTGGCCTGGTCCGCGACTTCGGTCTCGACGTACACGACCAGTGGTCCCATGGTGACGCGCTGCTGGTATCGAACGGTTTGGCACGACGAGTCAGCGGGGTTCAATTTCCAACGGCATACAGGTTCAGTGCCGGAGCGATGGGCCTCATCGACGGCTTAGCCGCCCGTCTCGATGTGGGCACCGTCACGCTCGGGTGTCCCGTATCGAGAGTCGAACGGGGCGCGGGCCACGTGATCGTCCACACAGCGACCCGATCGATCAGCGCGCGGTCAGTGGTAATCGCCACTCCACCGTCGCTGGCCCTGAGTCGCGGTGTGATCGATGCCGCCGATCTCGACCCCGCGCTCAGCGAAGCAGCGTCGGCCATTGCGGTGTGGATGGGCGCTGTGACCAAAGCCGTCGCCGTGTACCCCCGTCCCTTCTGGCGAGAGGCGGGACTGTCCGGATTCGTAAGCGCCCACGAAGGTCCGTTCAACGAAATTCAGGACATGAGCGGTGCCGACGGCACACCGGCCATGCTGTTTGGTTTCGGTCATTCTCGGCCCGCTGGCCCGGCGCCGACGGGGGACTTGTTCATTGAGCAGCTGACGGGCCTACTCGGACCGGACGCTGCCTCGCCGATCGATGTCAGGGCAATCGATTGGCGGGACGAACCATTCACCACACCAGACCAAGAGCCGGTGAGTCTACGCCGCGAGCTCTTTGGGTCGCGTCTGCTCCAACGGTCGACGTGGGATCGGCAGCTCTACTGGACGTCCACTGAGGCTGCTCCGGTTGTTCCCGGCCATCTCGAAGGTGCTCTCGCCGCGGCAGAACGCACCGTGGACGCTCTCACGAAATGAGCGCAGCAGTTTCACTAGGTCGGGTTGATCCAGATCGCGACGGTTTCGCCCGGCGCGAGTGCTGCACCGGTGCCAGGGTCGACTTTCCACACCTGTCCTTGGCGAAGCTCGGCGGCCCGTGGGTCGGGCTCAACCTCGTCGATCAGATCCACTTCGTATCCAGCTGCAGTCAGCGTGGCCGCGGCTACCTCGGCGCTCTTGCCAAGAACATCAGGGACTCGCCGAACTTTCTGGCCGTTGGCAACGTCGATGACAATCTCGGCTCCGGTCTCGATGATGGACTCACCGGTCGGAGTCTGCGACGCGACGATTCCTGGGGGGTACTGATCGTCGGGGACCGAGTTCTCGACGACCACGAACCCGGCCCTGGTCAGAATCTCACTCGCTAGTTCGCTTTGCATTCCGACAACGTCACGAACCAATTCGCCGGGAATCGTTGTTGTTGGTCCGGTGGTTGCTGCTGCGGCTTCGCTGTCAGTTTCAGCGTCTGGTTCGGCGTCTAAGGCGGCAAATGTGAACTCGGCGATCGGAGTCTCGGCTTGGGCTGCGGTCATGTAGAGCTGCCAGATCTCGGCTGGCCAGGTTCCGCCGGTAACTCGTATTCGAGTTTGGGGTGGAACCATCGAGATCTGACCCTCGGCGTAACCAACCCAAACGCCGGTTACGAGGTCGGGGGTGTACCCGATGAACCAGGCGTCGCCCCAGTTCTGGCCGGTACCCGTCTTGCCTGCGACTGGTCGGCCGATTCGGGCTTTGACACCGGTGCCTCGCGAGATCACCTGTTGAAGAATTGCTGTCACTTCGTCGGCCGTCGACCTATCGATTGCCCGCAAAGGCGAAGGGTCGTGCTGATAGATGATCTCGCCGTCGGGGCCGGTCACCCTGGTCACGTAGACCGGGTCGTTCTGCACGCCGCGGTTTGCGAACGTCGCATAAGCCACGGTCATGTCGAGAGGGCTTACATCGTTGGCCCCAAGTACGGCCGACGGAATTGCCTCAAGGGGCGCTGACACGCCAAGGTTTCGCGCCACGGCCACGGCATCGGCGGGTCCGACATCCATCATCAGTTGGGCATATGCGGTGTTGTATGACCGAACTGTGGCTTCAACCAGATTTACGGTTTCGCCAGCCAACCCTCCGTAGTTTTCGACTTCCCAGATGTCGTTTGTGATCGGAATCTCGATGCTCGCCGGAGCCGAATATTCCTGACTACCGGGTATACCTTCCTCGATCGCGGCCGCTAGCACGAGAGGTTTGAACGACGAACCCGATGGTCTGGCCGCCTGGGTCGCCAGGTTGAACTTCGAAGCCGGCGCACCGCCGAAGAAATCTCTGCCGCCCACCATGGCCAACACGTAGCCGGTAGTCGGGTCGATTGTTACTACCGCGCTGTTTGGGTCGGCTTGGGGATCCGACAACACAAGATCGACGGCGGCTTCGGCTTGGGTCTGGAGCCGTGGGTCGAGGGTGGTTTCGATTGTAAGCCCGCCGGTAAACAACAACCGGGCCCGTTCTTCATACGTTCGGCCGAACGCAACGTGTTCGAGCATGAACCGTTTGACTTCTTCAACAAAGTAGGCCCCCTCGTAGTGGTCTTCGGGGTCTGGAGCCTTCAAGACAAGGTCGGCGTTGTTCCAGGCGCTCGCCTCGGAGTTGGTCAGATAGTCCTCGTCGACCATGGCCTGTAGAACGAGGCTCCGACGATCCAGGGCCCCTTGGGGGTTCACGAACGGATCGAACGTCGAGGGTGCCTTCACCAGCCCGGCGAGCAACGCCCCTTGGCCAACGGTGAGGTCGCTAGCAGTGATGCCGAAATAGACTTCGGCCGCAGCCTCGATGCCGTAGGCACCAGCCCCGAAGTACACAGTGTTGAGGTAGAATTCGAGGATCTCCTCTTTGGTGTACTGACGCTCCACTTGGATCGCCAACGACGCCTCTTCAATCTTGCGATCGAGCGTCCGATCGGTTCCGATGATTGCGTTCTTCACGAACTGTTGGGTGATTGTCGAGCCACCTTCGACGATGTCGCCTTCGTCGATGTTTCGACGTAAGGCCCGAAGGATCGATCGCAGGTCGATTCCAATATGGGTCCAGAAACGTCGATCTTCGATGGCCACGATGGCGTTCCGAACGTGCTCTGGAACTGATTCGAGGCTGATCTCGGTGCGGTTCTCGCCCGCGTGAAGGGTCAGCAACTCTGAACCGTCGGCCGCCATGACCGTCGAGGCTTCGGCGTTTGGAGGAATCGTCGGTACGAGGGCGATGGCTGTGTAGGTGCAACTAGTGGCAGTGAGCGCGACAGCCACGACGACTATTGCCGCCCTGGAAAGACTCCAGCCGCTTTGCGCCCGGGCTGTGTCTGTCGTGTTGGTGCTCTGCGCAGATCCCTCGCTGCGGTTCATGGCGGGTTCTGTCGACCGCGCCGCAACCAACTTTCGGAGCCGTCGATCGATGTGACTGAGTAATTCGTCACCAGTACGTCATTTGTTTGGCATCGTTGTGGGGTGAATCTGATTGATGACCTCGATGCGCGTGGACTGATCCACGACACCACGGACCGGCTGGCGTTAGCTGACCGCCTCGCAGATGGTTCGACCACCTTCTATTACGGCTGTGACCCATCGGCTGACAGTCTTCATGCGGGCAACCTCGTGGGGCTTTTGACGGCTAGGCGTTTCCAACTGGCCGGGCACAAACCAATCATGCTCGCCGGCGGTGCAACCGGCATGATCGGAGACCCGTCGGGCCGTTCAGACGAGCGCAGCTTGCTCGACGACGACGCTCTGGCCAACAATCTTTCGTTCATTGTTCCGCAGCTCGAGCAGTTTGTTGATTTCGGCAGCGGCCCTAGCGGCGCAAAGCTGGTTGACAACCGGGCCTGGACGGTTGGCGTCTCGATACTCGACTTCCTTCGCGACATCGGCAAACACGTAACGGTTAACCAAATGTTGGCCAAGGAGTCTGTTAAGGCTCGCCTCGGCGGTGATGGTCTCAGCTATACCGAGTTCTCCTACATGCTGCTTCAGGCGTACGACTACTTGTGGCTGGCCGAAAACGAAGGGTGCGAGCTCCAGATTGGCGGCTCCGATCAGTGGGGCAACATTGTCCTCGGGGCTGATCTGATTCGGCGCAAGCTCCAGAAACGGGTTCACGCCTTAACTTGGCCGCTGCTCATCAAACGTGACGGAACGAAGTACGGCAAGACCGCCGGTGGCGAAACAATGTGGTTGGGAGCCCATCGACTCTCGCCGTACGGCTTCTACCAAGGCTGGATTGGCGCCGACGACCACGACCTCAGAAAACTCCTGCTTCAGCTCACATTCATGAGCGTGATCGAGGTCGACGAGGTGATCGAAGCCCACAATCGAAATCCTGGCGACCGAGTGGGGCAGCGGACGCTGGCTCACGCACTTTGTGTGCTGGTCCATGGCCAGGCTGCCGCAAACGGTGCAGTCGAAGCTTCTGGTCTGCTATTTGGGGGCGGCGACGTTACTTCGGCTTCGGCCGAAGCATTCGAACAACTGGCCGCGGAACTACCGACTACGTCCGTCGACGACCTTGGAGGAGCACTGCTCGACGTGTTGGTCGTCACCGAGTTGGCTAGCTCGCGTAGCGACGCTAAGCGGGCCATTGGTGAGGGCAGCATCTACGTCGACGGCGAGCGCGTCAGCGACCTTGATGCCCGTCTGTCGTCAACCCCGTTGGCAGGAGGGCACCACCTGCTACGTCGTGGCAAGAAGAAGTGGCACCTGGTTCGTAAAGCTCGATAGCCGCGACCCGTAGCTCCATGTGTGCCGCTCCGAGTCTAGATTCTTGAACTTTCTCGGCGATTTGGTTGGCGCCACCCCGTTGGCGCGCTATGTTCACTCCTCGCTGCTACGGAGTTCCTCGCGGAACGTCGAAGCGGCACCGCAAACCTCACAGCTGTAATTTGTTGTGAAAAGATTCAAAAGCGGGTTGACGTTGTGGCGAGCAATCGCTACAGTGGCTCTTCGCTTCGGAAGCACGAGATGCGCACCCAAGTGTTCGACCTAGTCGGATGATCTTGGTAAGCGAATCGGAACTTCCAGGTCGGATCACCGGGGCTAAGGCTGCCGAGTCCGTATTGAGCGCACTGCTTGCAGTGCAGCGCTCCTTGACAACAGAAGAGAGGACGAAATAACGCCAGTGCGGGCGTTTTTGCCGACATCACTGCCTCTTTGAGGCAGCGTCTGCTTAGGCGCCTACACAAATTTATACCCGTCCGATGACTCGAAACTCATCTCATGAGCGACGAGACATCAGACATTCCTTTTAAGATATACAAAAGTCAGGACACGACACTTTCGTGTCCGGGCTCTTCTATCGTTCGAGCACTCACTTCGGTTGGTGTTCGCATGGTTTTGATGGAGAGTTTGATCCTGGCTCAGGACGAACGCTGGCGGCGTGCTTAACACATGCAAGTCGAACGAGATCGAGGCTTCGGCCTCAATGATCGAGTGGCGAACGGGTGCGTAACACGTGAGAAACCTGCCCTGAAGATCGGAATAACCCAAGGAAACTCGGGCTAATACCGAATGCCTTCCCACCACCGCATGGTGGAGGGAAGAAATGCTCCGGCGCTTTGGGAGGGTCTCGCGGCCTATCAGCTAGTTGGTGAGGTAACGGCTCACCAAGGCATCGACGGGTAGCTGGTCTGAGAGGACGATCAGCCACACTGGGACTGAGACACGGCCCAGACTCCTACGGGAGGCAGCAGTG
>CAZMUM010000037.1:0-53908 GCA_964569385.1 uncultured Acidimicrobiales bacterium | reverse complement strand
ATCTGTAGTCGTAGAGCTGTTGGCGGCCGTGTGGCTGCCGGAACTCGGTCTTGAGTATGTGACCAGGCGTTTCGCGGCATGCGGCGACTAGCTCAACACTCCAGGGCGAGCGTGTACTTTGGGTTAAACTCGCCCCTCCGACACAGAAAGTGGCGTGGACACCACGTGTTGTGATGTTTCGTGAGGCTGGCGGCCCACTCTCTGTTCTGAGCTGGACGCCAGGCATACTGCGGGAAGTCCGTGACTCAGGCCCATTGTGCCTGGTCACAGGCACCGCAGAGTATTGGGCACGCACACGCCTGAGGGTCGCCACCCTGAGAGGCCCTGTTTGCCCGAGCGAACCCGGCGCCAGCGCCCCTGAGGAAGCCGAGAACTCGTCCGGCCCGGATTCTCAACGAACTTCTAGGCTGCGAGGTTCATCCAGGCGGACCGGGTGGAGTGAGGGTTAAGGGTTGTAATCCCCTCTCCGACACTGAAAGTAGTTCAATGAGCACAGAGAGACAATCTTTGGTGGCTGTCTCGACCGAGGATGTTCGACTCAGCTCGATGTGCAGACTGCACTCACCTCAGTGAGGACGACGCGTTGTGCCTGGTCAGAGTCACGGCCGAGTATTGGGCACCCACAGGTTCGGCGGGTCGAGCCCGAGCGGGTGTTGCGCTCGGAGATCTCGGCGCGGGTCGATGGGATTGGGTTGTTGTGGTGCTCTACCCTTCGCGCTCAGCGTTTCTCTCGATGATGACCTCACCGGAGTACCAGCTTGCCAACGTCGACTGTGAGAGCGCTGTCGACGATCATGTGATCTTGGCCGCAAACGAGTCCTACTCGAAGTTCAGGATCTGATCCTCAGAGTGTGCCCCGACTAGCTCGTGGGGCTACAGAGCGACCAGCTCGACCCTCCAGGGGGCGCGTGTACTTGGGGTTTGTGTCCCCCTCCGACACTCGAACAAGTGCTCGCTCACGCCGGTCTTGTGCTGGAGAGCCCTTGTTGGCGCCTCATCAGCGAAGGTCGCCCGTGACGCTCATCCTGATTGTCTGGGGGCCGCCAATGCGATGCGGTCGCGGCGGATCGGGTCAGATGCAATGTGGCTCAGGTGGGCGTACCGGTAGAGCAGTTCTCGGAATAGCAGCTCGACCTCTGCGTTAGCGAGTGCTACGCCGAGGCAGTGATGTATGCCGCCGGCCTTCGTCAGTGGCGTCCGCTACGGTGGCGGATGTGGCAAAGCCCACCACGCCCGAGGCCAGCGATCGACTGGACAACCTCCTCCCGACGGACCCGAGCGCCGAGGATGTCGAACGCCAAGCCGACAGGCTGCAGATCGTCCCGGATTTCCGACTGTCATCGGAGACGGTCAACCGGGTTCCGTTCGACGACCTGGAGCAGCGCCGCCTACGGGCCCTCGGTAGGTGAGTCGACCGGTTCGAGTCGGAGCGACGGTCGATGACGACGTTACTGCCCAACTCGATGCCGACGGGGCGGAGCTGTTCTGGCGCCACGATCTGGCGTCGGCGCTGGCCCTCATTTCCCGCGACGGCGTCTGGGATATGTTGCCGGAGCATGGCGGCGGTCGCCGCCTGACCGTCGAGGGCATCTCGGTCGGCGTATTCCATCTGTTTGTCACCGCCGATGAGCTTGATCCTCGGCCTGATGCGCTCGTCGTGTACGCCGTGATATCTGGCCCGATGGCTTTCCGGAACTGGCCGAATAGGCAGGAACCGCCGAGAAGCCCTGCGCGGCAGATGGCACATCAACCCAGTCGTTCTGATGGCGTGGGTTGAGGGTCCAAGTCCTATGGGTGCCCGAAACTCGGGAGTGAGCGTGTGCCAGGAGAAATATACCTCTCAGGCTGCCTTCGCCAGTGAGATCCACCCGGAGTCGACCTGTGGAGTTAGGGTACGAGACGCCCCTCCGCCACGAGTCAAATCGTCGCAAACACAGGGGAGC
This sequence comes from uncultured Acidimicrobiales bacterium, assembly GCA_964569385.1. Taxonomy (GTDB): domain Bacteria; phylum Actinomycetota; class Acidimicrobiia; order Acidimicrobiales; family Poriferisodalaceae; genus JAADHX01. The sequence continues at coordinate 51,965 of CAZMUM010000037.1, read as the reverse complement.
AGACACGAAATCGGCCGAAAATATGTCGCATTGCTGACCGCACTGGCCTACGCGGATTGCCGATCCTTGCCGTAGCCGCCCAACTCGGTCTCGTGTGCCGAACTTCGGGAGCACGAAAGCGGGGAGCAGAAGCGACTCGACTCGCTCGGCTGCGTCGGATTGCATTGCGGCGCGGCGGGCCTACTTCACCACAGGCTCGCGGCCCTAGGCGCTTCTCCCGCCTGCCTACGTCGTTGCTCGACGGCTCTGGAGAACACAGAACTCGTTGCCCTCCGGATCGGCCAACACCACCCACGAACCGTCGCCTTGTCCAACGTCAACATGAGACGCTCCGAGCGCGGTGAGTCGCTCGACCTCGGCGGCCTGATCGTCAGGACGAAGATCTATATGCAGACGGTTCTTGCCCTGCTTGGGTTCGTCGACGGCCAAGAACAAGATCCCTGGAAGACGATCTGGCTGTTGCTGAATCTCAAACACGGGTGGTTCGTCGTCGATGACTACCCATCCGAGCGCTTCGCACCACCACCGACCCAACGCGGCCGGGTCAGGTGTGGCAACAACAACTTGCTCCCACTCAAGGCCCATGGAATGACGATAGTGCAGCCCTTCCTGGGCTGCCTCACAAGCACGCCGAGCAAGCCTGAGCGGCATCGGACATAGCGACTACGACAACAACACCGGGCCCACTATCAGCAGATCTGATATCGACTGGACTGATATCGGGCTGTCTTTCGGGTTCCTCGACGTCGAGTGCCTCCGCGTAAAACCGTAGGTCAACCTATACAGATGAGTTTTTGGCACCCACAGGGGTGTATATGTTGGTGATAGCGGTCAAGACCTTCGATGCCGCATTCGGCCATGAGTTCATCAACGTCGCGGTGGGACAGCCCGTATCGGAGGTACCAACGGACAGCCAGCATGATGACTTCAGCGTCCATTTTTGGAGTTATCGACGGTTTCGTCTTACAGATGTAAGCTGCCCGTATGGCAACTAGTGTGACCGTGAGGCTAAGCGATGAGCATATGGACTGGTTGAAATCAGGTGGGCGGACCGCGACTGAGGCGGTTCGCGACGCCTTGGACCGCGCTATCAGGGAGGACAGCTACCGCAAGGCGCAACGAGTATTGCTTCGCGTCCCCCTCGAAACCGAGGACGATTGGGGAAACCCCCAAGATTTCATGTTGCAGGCGCGACCTTATGCGGGGTGAGCTTCAGTGGGCCGAGGTCGTTCACGACGACGGAACAGTGAAGCGCCGACCTGTACTCGAGCTCTCGGCGCTGGAGCTAACGGCGCCGTTTGTTGTGCCCGCCACGACAACGGTTCGTGGCTTGCCATCGGAGGTTTCGCTCTCTGGCTATGGCGTGAGGGGAGTGCTCAATACTCTTGCCGCTGGTCCGATCAGAAGAGGCAGCCTGGTCGAGGTGATCGGGTTTGTAGATCAGCCGCTGCTCGATGAGGTCTGCGCCGCACTTGCTTGGACAACCGGTTGTCTTTGACAGCCGTGTCACTTTTCTTGGTGGGGACCAGCGCAACAGTTCGGTGCCTGACACGTTGACCGATGCAATCGGTGGTCATTGCAGTGAATTTTCGTAACCAGATTGAGTTGATCAGCTACACAACGTGTTGCGCAGGTCATCAATTTCGAAAAACCCACCGGCGCGTTCCGAAGACGACTATGTGCGGTGGGACGAGGTTGAAGCTGCTCTCGGACTCGAGTGAGCCGATATCGCGTCGAGACCGCTCGCCGGGCGATTAGATCCATCGCAAAGCTGCCACGCAAGGAACAGCAGCGAGTTCGAGCGATCATCGCACTCTTGTCTGAAGAGCCGCGACCCTCCAATTGTGTAGCTCTCGCGGGCGAGGAGTCGGTCTACTGGACAAGGTGAACGCGTATTTGAAGTCTCTACTACCTGTGCGACGCAACGTTGTTCGTCGAGATCAGGTCTCTTGGAAGGAGATCTCCTTGGCGCCTTCCCACAGGAGCATCTTGCCAAGCACAGGAAGGTTCTCCCCGCCTTCGATGACAGAGGCGAAGTGATTGCCGGCAAGCTGGCCCGCTTTGGAGGCGAAGTTGACATGGCCGTACCCGATCAACAACTCGGTTTCGCTGACACCGCCGGGATAGAGCACCAACTCTCCAGGATGCGGGTACGAAGTTGCGTTCTCCGCGCCAACCCCGACGTCGAGATCGCCCATTGGAATCCATCCTGCCTCGCCGCTCCACCGAACGTGAATGATCTTCGATGCAAGCGGAAGCAGACTGCGAAACGCGGCCACGGTATCTGGGGCCTTGGTCGTCTCGAAACCAAGAGTGAAGGAGAACGGTCCGGCAGTCATTGACAACATCAACCTGAGTTTAGGACTCCTGCAAATCCATACATAGCGATCCACTCAGGCGCCAGCTCGTGACCGTTGGTGAAGCGGCACTTGTCGGTGCCCAACATTTGGTCTTGCCACACGACGACTTCGCCCGTCGGCCGAGAAGTGACGGTTGAGCTCGCCAGCCTTGGGAGTTAACAGTCGGCCATAGCGTTGAGGGCATCGCAGATCTCGATGCGTCGCCCATGGCCCAGATGCCCGAGTCTCGTAGTGAGCACCGACTTGGGAACTGCGGCGAGGTTGTCGAACGTGGCGACGCTCTCGTGGTCTATTCCTTCGTTCGCTCCGACTGGGATACAGGTGGCGATGTCGCGGATAGTGCTAGTCACGGGTGCGACGATGATGTTGTTGAGCACAGGAATGGCTTCGTCGCGCGAAACAATCAGTACCGGTCGACTCTTGTGGTTGGGAGTCTCCAGCAACCACAGTTCGGCTTGCGCTACCACGGTTCTGCTTCGGTCATCGCTATGGCGTTGGCCATGGCTAGCTCGTCGTCTTCTCGGGTCTGCGGGTGCTGGCTGTATGACTCGGCGATGATGGCGCCCACCCGGGCGCGTTGTACCGACTCAGCGAGCTCATGTAGACCTAGCCGAATCACCGCCGATCGGCTATCTGCAACGCCCTCGTTGACCAGACGGTCGAGCATCGCAAGCTCCTCGTCGGTGAAACGTGTTGGCACTGGAGTTGTCATACCATCGAGTATACGAATCGTATAACACAAGTGCAACGTGTCGAGGCATGAGCGAGTGATGACAATGCCTATTCGCCAATCCGGGCGATCTCGTCGGAGCGAGTTGACAGCGCCGTGGCGAAGGCAGGATCCTTGGGTCAGACAGGCATCTAGCCCTCACTGCGGGACCATTGCGATGTGAATAGCACCTAGCTAAGCTAGACCCATGAGCACCCATGTCGTCAACACGCACGAGGCAAAGTCTCGCTTGTCGGAGTTGATCCGCGAAGCCGAGGCGGGTGTGGAGGTGATCGTGGCGCGCAACGGCCGGCCTGTTGCCAGGATTGTTGCTTGGCAGGCGGCCAGCTCTGCACGCGTGCCGGGAGCGTGGTCGGGTCGCGTTGCGTACAGCGAGGATGTTGTTGGTTCCGATGCTGACACCATGGCGCTGTTCGATGAGTCATCTGCTGCTGACGCGTTGTGAGGATTCTTCTGGATAGTCACGTTGTCCTGTGGTGGCTCGATGACAGCAACGCAATGGGTCCGCGGTGCCGTGACCTGATCGAGCAGGCTGATGAGGCCTTTGTCTCGGTGGTGACTCCTTGGGAGTTGGGGATCAAGCGTGCGCTGGGGAAGTTGACGATGCCTGATGGACTGGTCGATGAGCTTGAGTCCGAGGGCTTTGTTTCGCTATCGATCACGGCTGCGTACGCTGAGTTGGCGCCAGCATTGCCGCCTCATCATCGCGACCCGTTCGACCGAATGTTGGTAGCCCAGGCGCAGCTTGAGGCGCTAGTGCTTGTGACCGCCGACAAGGCGCTCGCCACCTATGACGTGGAACTATTCGACGCTCGAAGCTGAACCTCAAGAGGCGCCGTCTTAGGGCACAATCAACAGGTCGAGCGATGCCGCGTGATGGCGGTCGTCGGTGTCTACGTAAGCGTAGAGAGTCCCGACACCCTTGGAACTCCAGCGTCTACCGACTACTCTTGTCGATTCTGGCAGGCCAACGATGTCCCACCCAGATCTGCAACTGAACCGCTCGCTACCGGAATTCCAGCCGGAGCTGAGCACCACGAGGACGTCGAATGAATCACACTGTCGCGCACACCCGTCCACCGGGTACGAACCTGCCCCAAGCCCAGGGTCTTTATGATCCGGCTTTCGAACACGATGCGTGCGGCGTTGGGTTCGTGGTCGATATAGGCGGCCGCAAGAGCCACAGAATGTTGAGCCTTGGTTTGCAGTGTTTGGCCAACCTTGATCACAGAGGTGCCACGGGAGCCGAAGCGAACACCGGCGATGGTGCTGGGGTTCTTATTCAACTTCCCGATCGTTTCTTTCGATCAGTCTGCGACTTCAAACTGCCAGCGACAGGCACATATCTGGCTGGCATGGCCTTTCTTCCCCGTGCCGCCGAAGCTGCCGATGCGATGGCGCTCAATATCGAAAAGATCGTTCAATCTGAGGGCCTCCAGGTTCTCGGCTGGCGTGATGTCCCGACCGAAACCACCACCCTCGGTTCGTTCGCCGCCGATGCCATGCCGACAATGCGACAAGTGTTTGTGTCGGCGGCCGACGACTGCGACGAACTGTCAGGTCTGGAGCTAGAACGCCGCGGGTTTGTTCTGCGCAAACGGATCGAACACGAGACTGATCCAGCCGTCTACTTCCCAAGCCTGTCTGGTCGCACGTTTGTGTACAAAGGGATGCTCACGGTCGACCAGCTAGCGGTCGTCTTCCCAGATCTGCTCGACGAACGGATGGAAACGGCAATGGCGCTGGTTCACTCGCGGTTCTCAACCAACACCTTCCCGTCTTGGCCTCTGGCTCACCCGTATCGGTTCGTGGCCCATAACGGCGAGATCAACACCGTCATGGGCAACCGCAACTGGATGCGGGCCCGCGAAGGCATGCTCGAAAGTGACGTGTTCGGTGACTCGCTCGAGCGGGCCCTTCCAGTGATGACGCCCAACGCGTCGGACACCAACAGCTTCGACGAAGCCTTGGAACTGCTTCACCTTGCTGGGCGCGAACTTCCGCACGCGATGTTGATGATGGTGCCTGAAGCATGGGAGAACCACGACACCATCCCCGATTGGAAACGTGACTTCTACGAGTTCCATGCGTCGCTAATGGAACCATGGGACGGACCAGCTGCAATTGCGTTCACCGACGGAACCGTCATCGGCGCCGTTCTCGATCGCAACGGCCTACGCCCATCGCGCTACTGGGTCACCGATGATGGCCTAGTCGTAATGGCCTCCGAAGTTGGGGTACTCGACATCGACCAGTCGACCATCGTGCAGAAGGGCCGCCTGCAACCGGGCCATATGTTCTTGGTCGACACCGAGCAAGGTCGCATCGTCAGCGACGATGAGGTCAAACGGACCCTCGCTGGCGTTCACCCTTACGGCAAATGGCTGCGAGAGGGTCTGGTGCATCTCGACGATCTTCCCGATCGTTTCTTGCTGACGCCTCAACACTCGTCGGTCGTTAAACGGCAACGGACTTTCGGATACACCGAAGAGGAGCTGAAAATTCTGCTCGCTCCAATGGCCAGAACGGGTGCCGAGCCAATCGGTTCGATGGGGTCCGATACGCCGATCGCGGCGTTATCCAACAAGTCTCGTCTGCTGTTCGACTACTTCGCGCAGCTGTTCGCCCAAGTCACGAACCCGCCGCTCGATGCCATTCGTGAAGAGCTGGTTACCTCAACGGCTTCCACCATCGGGCCAGAGGCCAACATCTTGAAGGTCGGCCCCGAATCGTGCCGCCAGATCGTGGTTCCGAGCCCGATCCTGTCTAACGAAGAGTTAGCCAAGATTCAGTACCTAAACGAGAACGGCGACCATCCCGACTTCGAAGCGTTCGCCATTGATGGTCTCTATTCGGTGGCCGCCGAGGGTGCTGGCATCGTCGACGGGCTAGAAACTGTCTGCGCAAAGGTGTCCGAGGCGATTGCCAACGGCGCCAAGATCATTATCCTGTCCGACCGTTACAGCAATGCCGAGATGGCCCCAATCCCGTCGTTGCTGCTGACATCGGCCGTGCATCATCATCTAATTCGGGAGCAGACCCGAACCAAGGTTGGCCTGGTGGTCGAGTGCGGCGATGCCCGCGAGATTCACCACATGGCTCTGCTCCTGGGCTACGGCGCTGGTGCGGTGAACCCGTACCTGGCGTTTGAGTCGATCGACGATCTGATCAGCCAGGGCATCATCACCGATGTTGACGAGCGCACCGCACACCGCAACTACATCAAGGCCTGCTCAAAGGGTGTCTTGAAGATCATGTCGAAGATGGGTATTTCGACAGTTGCTTCCTATGCCGGGGCGCAGGTATTTGAGTGCGTGGGACTGTCGACAGAAGTCATCAACAACTACTTCACCGGCACCACATCGAAACTCAGTGGTGTCGGTCTAGACGTATTGGCTGAAGAGGTGGCCATCAGACACCGCTTCGCTCACCTCGACAACGCCGCTGAGGTAGCGCACCGCGACCTCGAGATGGGGGGCGAGTACCAGTGGCGCCGCGAAGGCGAATATCACCTCTTCAACCCAGAGACGGTCTACAAGTTGCAGCATGCGACCCGGTCCGGGCGCTACGAAGTGTTCAAGGAGTACACCGCACTGGTTAACGACCAGTCGACAAATCTGGCCACACTTCGCGGTCTGTTCAAGTTCGACAACGGCGATCGCAAATCGATACCGATCGACGACGTCGAACCCGTCTCAGAGATCGTCAAACGGTTCTCGACTGGGGCCATGAGTTATGGCTCGATCTCGGCCGAAGCTCACGAGACGCTTGCCATCGCCATGAACCGCATCGGCGCCAAGTCCAACACCGGAGAAGGCGGCGAGGACCCAGACCGATTCACTCCTGATGCCAATGGCGATTTGCGTCGTTCGTCGATCAAACAGGTTGCATCGGGCCGGTTTGGTGTGACCTCGGAGTACTTGGTCAACGCCGACGACATCCAGATCAAAATGGCTCAAGGGGCCAAGCCAGGCGAAGGCGGCCAGCTGCCCGGCCAGAAGGTCTGGCCGTGGATTGCCAAGACCAGGCACTCGACACCGGGCGTTGGACTCATCTCGCCTCCGCCCCACCACGACATCTATTCGATCGAAGATCTAAAACAGCTCATCCACGACCTTAAGAACGCCAACCCCGAAGCTCGGATCCACGTCAAGCTGGTGGCCGAAGTTGGGGTAGGCACGGTTGCGGCTGGCGTGTCGAAAGCCAAGGCCGATGTTGTTCTCATCTCCGGCCACGATGGTGGCACTGGTGCCTCGCCTCTCAACTCGCTTAAACACGCCGGCGGTCCGTGGGAACTTGGGCTCGCCGAAGCTCAGCAGACCTTGCTAATTAACGGGCTTCGCGACCGCATCGTTGTTCAGACCGATGGCCAACTCAAGACCGGCCGCGATGTCATGGTCGCGGCTTTGCTTGGCGCCGAAGAGTTCGGGTTCGCGACCGCTCCGCTAGTGGTGTCTGGCTGCGTAATGATGCGCGTCTGCCACCTTGACACCTGCCCGGTGGGTGTGGCTACCCAAAATAAGCAGCTGCGATCGCGATTCGCGGGCAAGCCGGAGTTCGTAGTGAACTTCTTCGAATACATCGCCGAAGAAGTGCGCGAACTACTCGCCGAGCTTGGTTTCGCGACCCTCGACGAAGCAATTGGGCGAGTCGACGCCCTCGATGTCGATGAGGCCATCTCGCATTGGAAAGCTGACGGACTAGACCTATCGCCGATACTGCACGTGCCAGAGTCGCCATGGCAACAAGACCGCACCTGCACTAAGTCACAAGAACACGGCCTTGATCGGGCGCTCGACAACGATCTCATACGCCAAGCTGGTGATGCGTTGGCCGGAAACGGGACGGCGCACATTACGTCGCCCATCAGCAACACCAACCGCACTGTGGGTACGTTGCTTGGTAACCAACTGACAAAGAATCATGGAGGGGCCGGCCTGCCCGATGACACCATTCAGATCGACTTCACCGGTTCGGCCGGTCAGAGCTTTGGCGCCTTCTTGCCCAAAGGCATCACGTTGCGCCTCGAAGGCGATGCCAACGACTACGTAGGTAAGGGGTTGTCGGGTGGCCGTTTGATTGTTCGCCCACCACGAGACTGTTCAGAAGACTTCGTGGCCCAGGACAACATCATCGCCGGCAACGTCATCGGCTACGGAGCCACCGGTGGTGAGATTTACCTACGTGGCATTGTTGGCGAGAGGTTCTGCGTCCGCAACTCGGGCGCGACCGCGGTTGTTGAAGGCATCGGCGACCATGGCTGTGAATACATGACCGGCGGAAAGGTCATCGTCCTAGGCGTCACTGGCCGGAATTTCGCGGCCGGAATGTCGGGCGGAATAGCGTATGTGTACGACTCTGACGATGTGTTCCATCGCAATCTGAACACCGAGATGGTTGCTCTCGAGGCGCTCGACGACGCTGATGCGGCGTTCGTAAGAACAACCTTGAGAACACATCGCGACGAGACCGATTCGCCGGTCGCTCATGCCATCCTCGAACGGTGGCACTCGCGAGTGCGTCAGTTCAAGAAGGTGATGCCACGCGACTACAAGCGGGTACTCGAAGCAATTGCATTGGCCGAAGAACAGGGCCGCGACGTCGAAGAGGCGATCATGTCCGCCTCGCACGGATAGGAGGTACATCACATGGGCGACGTAAGAGGATTCCTCAAACACGAACGCGAACTACCTACACGACGGCCAGTGCCGGTTCGGCTGAGAGACTGGTCAGAGGTTTACGATCCGTTCTCCACCGAGGCGTTGGCCAGCCAAGCCAGCCGGTGTATGGACTGCGGCATTCCGTTCTGTGTCAGCGGTTGCCCACTCGGCAACCTCATTCCCGACTGGAACGACTTGGTGTATCGCGACAATTGGCAAGCTGCCATCGACCGGTTGCACGCCACCAACAACTTCCCGGAATTCACCGGCCGCCTTTGCCCGGCTCCGTGCGAGGGGGCGTGTGTTCTTGGCATCAACCAAGACCCCGTCACCATCAAGCAGGTTGAGGTGACCATCATCGATAAAGCCTGGGAACTCGGCTGGGTCGTGCCGGTGTTGGCCACGGTCAAGACCGGCAAGAAGGTGGCCGTAGTGGGGTCTGGGCCCGCTGGCCTGGCCGCGGCCCAACAACTAACTCGTGCCGGTCACGACGTCACGGTCTATGAGCGAGCCGACCGGATTGGCGGCCTGCTGCGGTACGGCATCCCCGAGTTCAAGATGGAGAAACGTCACATCGATCGCCGAATCGGCCAGATGGAATCCGAAGGTACGGTTTTCGTGACCAACGCCGATGTTGGCGACAACGTCGCAGTTGATGACCTGCGCTTGGAGTTCGATTCGATTGTGTTGGCCGGCGGCGCAACGCAGTGGCGCGACCTCCCAATACCGGGCCGCGATGCCAAAGGTATCTACCAGGCCATGGAGTTTCTTCCGTGGGCCAACCGGGCTCAGGCTGGCGACATGGCTGCCGACGAAGTCCCGATTTCGGCGGCGGGGAAGAATGTCGTCATCATCGGCGGAGGCGATACCGGCGCCGATTGTTTGGGGACTTCGCACCGCCAGGGTGCAAAGTCGGTAAGGCAGTTCGAGATCATGCGGCGGCCACCGGACGAGCGAGCTTCGGAGCAAAACCCATGGCCGACGTTCCCAATGACCTACAAGGTGACGTCGGCACACGAAGAAGGTGGCGAACGGATCTATGCCGTTAACACCGAAGAGTTCCTCGCTGATGACTACGGCAACCTCAAGGCACTGCGTGGGTCCGAGGTCGAGTTCGTAGATGGCAAGTTCACCAAGGTCGAAGGCACAGACTTCGAGTTCGAGACCGAACTTGTGCTGCTGGCAATGGGTTTCACAGGCCCAGTTGCCAACGGGCTGTTGGCCGATTTCGGAGTCGATCTCGATGTTCGCTCGAACGTGGCCAGAGACGACAATTTCGCAACCAACATCGATGGTGTGTATGTGTGTGGCGATATGGGCCGGGGCCAGAGTCTGATTGTTTGGGCCATTGCCGAAGGGCGCGCTTGTGCGGCCGCAGTCGACAAAGCGCTGATGGGCTCTACGTCGTTGCCAAGCCCGATCGCGCCGACCGATCGCCCGTTGCTGTAGCGGGGCTGACGACTTCAGGTCGGGTCGAGGTCGCGGGTTTCGCCGACCACAAATACCAGCCAGGCGATGGCGACAAACATGACGATTGCCAAGGCCACCGCAGACAGGTGTAGCCCCGCCGCGCCGGCCGACCATCCGACGATTAGTGGTCCGATGATTCGACCGAGGTCTTGCATCGATCCAAGCCCGGCGAGGAAAGGTGCCCTCACACCTTCGGGAGCAACGTCGCTGCCGATCGTCATCATGGTGCCTGCGCTCATCCCGTTGCCGATGCCGATAACTGCGCCCGCGATGATGACGCCGAGCGTCGAGTCGAGGACTCCGAGGAGCAATAGTCCGATCCCGATGAGGCCGAAGGCCGGCACGGTGGCGTAGAGCCGGCCGAACCTGTCCATTAGCCACCCAGCTACAGGAAACAGCAGAAGGTCGGCGCCGGTTCCGATGGCAACGACGAGACCAATCTCGGTCCCCGACAAACCGAGGTCGTTGGCGATCAGAGGGATGACGATTAGTCGGCCGTCCCTGACGGCGGTAACCAAGGCTGGGCCAACACCAACGGTGACCAGCCGCTTCCAGTGACCGCGGAGGCTCTCGAGAACGCTTGGCGGTCGCGGCGATGCCGATGTGGCGATTCGAGAGTGCTGTGATGGATCGGCCTTGGCGGCCAGTAGGGGCAGGAGCCCTAACGCGGTCACGGCGCCCGATGCCACGAACGTCGCTTCTGGCCCTAGCTGATCCGACGACACGCCTCCGATGATTGGTCCGACGAAAAAGGCCAGCCGGACGGTCCCGCCCATAACCGACATCGCTCGGCCTCGAATGTCGCCATCGACGGTTCGGGCGATCAGTGTCTGCTGGGCTAGGCGGACACCCATCGAGCCCACTCCGGCCACGAACCGAAGTACTAACAGGAACGCGATCAGTTCAGTCGCGCCCAGAAGTGCCGCGCTGGCTGCTGAGACAATGATGGCCGCTACTAAGAGTTTGCGTTCGCCAAACCGTTGGAGAGCGCCGCCAAGCGGCAACCCTGCGATGGCCGCGCCTACTCCAGTGGCCGCCAAGATGAGCGAAACAGTGCCGACTGTGAGGTCGAGTTCGCGCAGATACACCGGCAGAATGGGTAACAACATGGCTGTGCCTAGGCCGACACCGAGCCAAGGCAGGTACACCGGAACAACAAGGCGCCGCAGTGTGTTGGCGACTTGATCGCGACCGGAGTCCGAGGGTTTAGCCGTCACGATGCGGGTGGTCAGCCTTCGACTCGGCCACTGGCGGCCCGCCGAATGCGATCGTCGAGCGCTCGGCCTATTCCGCTAGCTCCGGTGAGCTCGATCAGAATCGTGTCGGCATTGCTCGAGTCGACGGTTCGGAGTGTTTCGTAGAGAGTTCTGGCCACACCATCGAGGTTGGAGCGAGACCCAAGCGATACGAATCGATGAGTCTCTGGCCAGACCGATTCGTCGTAGCCAACCAGAACGACCGATCCCTCGAGTTCAAGCCGATCGATGGCGGATCCCGGAGCCAGCGCAATAGTTGCGGTATTCGGCGAGTAGTGAGTTAGTAGCTGGCCAGGCGACGCGGTTGTCGATCCAGTGATCTCGACGACGTCGCTGATGTCGGGCATGGCGGTAGTAATCGCATCGATCGTGGTGGCGCCGTGGCGCAGGACTTCAAGCACCGAGCCGCGTAGCCGAACCACGGTTGACTCAATTCCAGCAGTGCTAGGGCCGGCATCAACAATGGCGTCTATCGAGTCGCCGAGGTCGTCGACAACATGTTGCGCGGTCGTTGCGCTGACGTAGCTGAACCGGTTGGCGCTTGGGGCCGCTACTGGCCCAGCGACGGCGTCTAGCAGCGCGATCGCAACTGGATGGCTCGGCGCCCTGACGGCGACATCTGCAAGCCCGGCGGTCACGATGGATGGGATTGCCGTTGCCTTGGGGCCAATCAGGGTCAGAGGACCGGGCCAGAACTTGTCGAGCAGTTGCCGCTCGAGAGAGGTCGTGTGTGCGAACACTTGGTCGAGGTGCCAATGTCGTCGTATGTGCACGATGAGCGGATCGTCGGGTGGCCGGCCCTTAGCGGCAAAGATCCGTCTGACCGCCGTCTTGTTGAACGCGTCGGCACCGAGCCCGTAGACCGTCTCGGTGGGGAACGCCACGATTCCGCCGTTGCGCAGCAGAGCGGCCGCTGGTTCGACGGTGTTAGCGATGTCGGTAGAGGCGACCCGGATGTACTGCACGACTTACTAAGGCTATCGACGTGCCGTCCGGTGAGGCTGTGACGACTTGGCGCAAGGATCGCGACGTCTAGGGGCTACGGTTCGAGCCATGGCCGAGCTAGATGAAGCAGACGATTCCCGCCTTGTGGGTCAGCGACGAGACACACTTCGCCTGGTTACAGGAGCCGAGACGCTCGATGTTGTGGTGGTGGGGGCCGGAATAGCAGGCATCGCCGCGGCGTGTGAGCTGGCCGAGGCCGACCTTCGAGTCAGGGTCATCGAGCGGGCAAATAGTGTTGGCGGCCGGATGACTTCGGCCCGCCTCGGCGAAGCTCGATTCGATCACGGTGCTCAGTTCTTCACAACTCGGTCACGGGCGTTCAAGTCACTAATCGAGATGGCGGAGAGCGCTGGTGTCGTGAAGGAGTGGTCAAAGGGCTTCGATGCCGAGCCCGACGGCTTCTCCCGGTGGTGTGGCGTTGATGGCATGGCTGATCTGGTCGATTTCATGGCCAGCGGCCTCGATGTCCAGCTTGGCGTCAGTGCCAGCGATCTTCGGGCCCATCCGGCCAGGGCGTACATACTTACCGCTCCAGTTCCACAGACGATGGCCATTCTGATGGAGAGCAACTTGTTGCCTTCACCATCTCTCACCACGCGTCTCACCACTGAGATCACCTACCGGCCGACCATTGCAGTGCTGGCCACCTACACCGGATCGACTGCTATGGCGTCGCACGGAGGATCACAGACACCGGATCACGAGGCCATCTCGTTCGTCGGCGACAACTTCTTGAAGGGAGTGTCGGCCGAGAGATCGCTGACGCTTCATCTCTCAGAGCCCTGGTCGAACAACCTGTGGGACGCTTCGGACCAGGAAATCATCGACCAGAGCTGGGCTGCCTTCGCCGACCGGGCCGGATCGGCCGAACTTGTAACGGCTGCTGTTTACCGTTGGCGATATGCAGGACCCTCGCGTATGTGGCCAACCGCAACCGAGATCTGGGGAGACACCCCGGTCGTCGCCTTAGCCGGTGAGGCATTCGATGGCCCCAAAGTCGAAGGTGCCTTCCTAAGCGGCCGGGCTGCGGCGCGGGCAGTGATCGAACGCTTAGTTCCGTGACGTAAGCCAGAAGACCTGCTCGCTCGGATAGTTGTACGCCCAGTCTTGGGGCATCGAGAATTGCACGCCGGTCTCTGATGATTTGGGACGCGGCTCGCGATAATCATCAACGGAGAACCCGACGTCGCTGAACAATTGGAACCACTTGGTCAACGTCAGGTTGAACTCGACACCACCGGGATCGATCTCGGCGTCGCGCCAGTCAACCTTGCCAAGATCAAAATAGTTGCGATGCAAATGAGGCTCTGCTGGCGCACCGTTCAGTGGCGAACAAATCAACGACAATGGCGAACTTCCCAAGAAGACCAGGCGTCCTCCCGGCCTGAGCAGACGCTTGGCTTCCGCGATCCACACATGCGGGTCGCACCAGATGGCGGCGCCATATTCGGAGATGGCGAAGTCGAATGAGTTGTCTGGCTTTGGGACAGCCTCGGCGTTGCCGTGTATCCATTCGATCTTCGAGCCGTCGTGTTCGGTCGCCAATCGCCTGGCCGTCTTGAGTTGTTCTTCGGAGTTGTCGATCCCGACGACTGTCGCGCCGAGCCGGTCCATCCAAGCCGACACGTATCCGATTCTCACAATTTGGAAGTACTGGAGTGAGCAATACTCTCGTCTATGAGAATCGATGCGAAAGAGACCGGGTTATCCGTCACTATCGATGGCACAACTACCGTTTTCGAGTGGGCCTGGGTCGCCGACCATTGCGACGATGTGGGTTCGGTCGACCCCGACACCAGGCAGCGGCGCCGCAATACTTACGGAAACGAATTCGTAGGTAGGCCGGAGTCCACCCAACGCGACCAAAGCGTCGATTTCGTGTGGGCCGATGGTACGAAATCATCCATATCGATGGGCCTCCTAGCGTCGGTATTGTCATCGCAGCGCGCTGAGGTCTCTCGATCGTTGCCTCCTGGCTTGGGGCTCACGGACGAGGTAACGCTGTGGCACACGGGCGACGAAGTCGCTCCTCCCAGTTTTGTGGCCAGCGAAATTGTGAACAACGAAGCGGTTAGGCAGCAGTTCGCCCATGCGATCTGGCGGTGGGGCGTGGTCACGATTGAACAATGTGAGGCTGGTCATGCCCAGGTCGAATCGTTGGCTGGTGCGATCGGATACGTGAGACGAACAATCTTCGGTGACGTCTGGGAATTGGCCGCTGAGGTGACCGATCATCGCGATAGCGCCTACACCAAAGTGCAACTAGGTATGCATACCGACGGCACCTATATGCACGACGCCCCTGGCCTTCAACTCTTCGTGTGTCAGCAACGAGATGGAACCGGCGGCGAAAGCGTCATCGTCGATGGGTTCGCGGCTGCGACTCGACTGGCGGACGACGACCCCGAAGGTGCCGCGTTGCTCGCTGAGGTGTCGGTGCCTGGCCACTACGTCGAACCAGGAGTCGATCTACGGGCCGAACGGCCGGTGATTGCCACGGATTCGGCCGGGCGAATCACCCAGTTTTCGCTCAACAACTACGACCGTTCGCCGTTCCACTTAGGTCGGGCAGACCGACCGTTCCGGGCTGCTTACGCGGCGATTTCAGCCGACGTTGACAAAGCTCATCGTTGGCACCACATCTCGTGGGAACCGGGTAGGGCCATGATCATCAACAATTGGCGGGTACTGCATGGTCGCACCGCTTTTACGGGTTCGCGACGTTTCCTCGGCGCATACCTAAACCACGAAGATCTCGAGTCTGCTCGCAGGGTGTTCGCCAACGGATGACTCTTCAGGTCTGGAACACACCACCGCTCGATTAGGTTCATCTGCTGTGAACGTATGGCTCTGGGTACTGGTCGCTGTGGTTGGCTTCTTGATTGGCGTCGCGATCTACGACGTCTCCCAAAAACGGCACGCGATCTTGCGGACGTTTCCGATTATTGGCCACCTGCGGTTCTTACTGGAACGATTCGGGCCAGAACTTCGCCAGTACATTGTCACGAACAACGACGAGGAGCGGCCCTTCAGCCGCGACCAACGACGCTGGGTATACGCATCGGCGAAGCGACAGAACGCCTATTTCGGGTTTGGGTCGGACAATCGCTTCGACGAACACGATTACATCTTCTTCAGGCATTCGGCGTTTCCGGCCACGGCTCCAAACGAGGGCCGCGTTCCCGTAGCCAAGGTGATGGGTCAGTGGCGGAATCGTCCTGGCGCGTTTCGCCCGGAGTCGATCACGAACGTTTCGGCTATGAGTTTCGGCTCTTTGTCTGGGCCCGCCATCGAGGCGCTCAACCGCGGCTCAAGGATCGCGAACTGTCTGCACAACACCGGCGAGGGCGGCATCAGCAAACACCACCGACACGGTGGCGACCTCATCTTTCAGATCGGTACCGGATACTTCGGCGCTCGTGACGACTCTGGCAAGTTCTCCTTGGACTTTCTCTTGGAATCGATGAAAGATTCGCCGGTTCGCGCCATCGAAATAAAGCTAAGTCAGGGTGCCAAACCAGGGCTAGGAGGCCTCCTACCCGGCGCGAAAGTCACCAACGAGATCGCCGAAGCACGCGGCGTGCCCGTGGGCATCACAGTCGCATCACCGTCATCGCACAAGGAGTTCCACGATGTCGAAACACTTGTCGACTTTGTCGAATCAATCGCTGAGGCGACGGGGCTTCCCGTTGGAATAAAATCGGCGATCGGCCAGATCGACTTCTGGTCCGATTTGGCCGCGCACATGGCTGTCCATAATCGCGGTCCAGACTTCATTGCTGTCGACGGCGGCGAAGGCGGAACCGGTGCCGCGCCTCAAGTGTTTGCCGACCACGTATCGCTGCCATTCAGAGAAGGCTTCAGTGCGGTGTTTTCGGCATTCGCGAAAGTAGGCCTTCAAGACGACATTGTGTTTATCGGAGCCGGTCGACTCGGGTTCGCCTCCGACGCAATTGTGGCGATGGGCCTTGGCGTCGACATGATCAGTGTGGCCAGAGAAGCCATGCTGGCTGTCGGGTGCATACAGGCCCAGAAGTGCCACACGGGTCACTGCCCGACAGGCGTGGCTACCCAGCAGCGGTGGTTAGTCCGAGGTCTTGACCCCGCAGACAAGTCGGTTCGACTCGCCAACTACATAGATGCACTCAACCACGAGATGGTCAAGGTCGCAACGGCAACGGGTGTGACTCACCCCGCGCTCATCGATCCGGCGAACATTGAAATCAGAAACGGCGACGGCCACCTGCATTCGGTGACGGAGCACTATGGACTGAGAGCCGAGTGGTTTGGCGATGCGCGCCGGTCGAAGCTCGAAGCAGCCTTAGCTGGTTGAGCTAGTGGTTTTGAGTAGCACGAATCACTACGCGGCGAGGTTCTTTGTGCCGATGGAACGCTGTGCTGAGCGTCCTAATGAGCCTGAGCCTGATTTTGTCAGGTCTTGGCATTTCTGAACCGATCGAACCCGGCGACGTCGCTGATGACGTTTGGGTCGAGACCGCAACAATTTGGGTCATCGTCGAGATCGATGCGATCGCAGCATCTGGGGCGTTTGTGCCGCACCCGGCGGTCGAACGAATCCGCGACGAACTCGGGACAGAGTTTCTCGGTCGCGACGACATCTTGGAGACAATCCTCGACTACGACGAAGACAATGAGGACCTTTTAGACCAACTGCTGAACGACGGACGAGTGCTCTCCCCAGTAGTGATCGAAGTACTGGGCCCGATTCCGATACTAATGGGCGAGCGGATAGAGGCAGGTGATCAGAGTTTCATCGACCCGACTCCCTGGCTCGAAGCCCTCGCCGATTTGTGGGTTCGCGATGGTGCGGCCCCGATCGGTCCTCGGCCACCGGCCGAGCGCCGAGTTACCGACTCGATCTTCGGCCGGCTTCAGGATGACAGCATCGAGCTCGCGCCGCCGCCGCCAGCAATAACTGAGCCGGCTCGGCCAGAAGCGACTGCTGGCGACGCCACAGCTGTGGAACCCGAGCAGATCGATGTCACCACCGACGTTAACGAGCCCGACGCTGCTATCGAACCCATCGTCACACCGAGTCCAGCTGTCATCGACTCACCATCTGAGCCGGCAGAGTCCGGATCGTCGTTCCCCCAGGTTCCCGTGATCGTCCCTGCGATGCTGGCCCTGACGGCTATTGCGTGGTTGGCTCGTCAGAAGCTGCGCCGCGGTGTCAGGAGTTCGACCCATGGCAGTGACGGCGACAATTTCGGCGACCTAGTCGAAGTTGGGCGCCAGATGACGGCCGCTCTCGACGCCGAACAGATTGCCCGTCTCGCCGTCGCTGAGGGAGTACGACTGACGTCGGCGGCCGCTGGCACCTACGTTCGTCTCGTCGATGGAGTTGCACTGTTTACCGAGAAGTCCTCGCCAGGCCTCTTTTCTGACGAACCAATCGCTGCGGGTCCTTTGTGGCGCGTTATCGAGACGGGTCAGCCCGCCACAGTGGTTCTGCGCCAGGACCCAGCGCTGCTTGGTGCATCTATGGCCGTTGCGGCCACCCCCGTCATCGCCGACGGATCGGTTAGTGGGGCGATCGTCGTAATCCGTTCGGCGATGGATCCGTTCTCGCGCCAACAACTCGACCAGCTGACCTCGTTGGCACCGATCACGGGTACCGCGATGACGGCCGCTCTCGCGCACCGGTCGGCGTTAAGCGATGCCGACTTCGATGGCTTGACACAACTGAAGAACCGACGCCGTCTCGACAAAGACCTGGCCGACCTGCCACGCGGTGCAACTGTTGGATTTGCGATGGTCGACATCGATCACTTCAAGAACTTCAACGATACCAATGGCCACACGGCCGGCGATGTGGCCCTACGGGCGGTAGCTGATTGCATTGCCCAGACGGTGAGGTCGTGCGACTCGGTGTATCGCTACGGTGGTGAAGAATTTTCGGTTGTCCTAGTTGGCGCCGACGAAGCCGAGGCCACCCGGGTCATGGAAAGAGTGCGCGCCGCGGTGGAGGCGACCGTGATTGTTGGCGAGGAGAATCAGCCGGGAGGCAAGGTAACGATCTCGATCGGGGTCGTGATCTCGGCTCCTACCGAGGCCGAAGGAAGCGCTATTGCGATTGGCGCCGACGTGGCGTTGTATCGAGCCAAACACGACGGCCGCAACCGCGTGGTCGTCGCTCAGTAGCCGATAGTCGGTCTGACTGCTACAGCTATCGATGCTCGGTCGCCCGTCTTGACGTGAACTTTACAACGTCAAGAACATCCTTGTCAGCGTCAAGATTCATGCGACAATGGTCACTGTGAGTTCGTCCGCTACCTATCACCACGGCGACCTTCCCAACGCGCTCAGGGCCGCGGCGGTTGAGGTCATTAACGACGTGGGCCTCGGCGCGTTTAGCTTGCGAGAGGTGGCCAGACGAGCTGGCGTTTCTCATGCGGCTCCAGCTCATCACTTTGGCGACACCAAAGGTCTGGTTACGTCACTGGCAATCGAAGGCTTTGAGACGCTCACCTTGCTAATGCTCGCCGCCGAGGCCGGCATCGATAGTGCCGAGGAACGACTAGCCGCCATCGGGCGGGTGTACGTCGAGTTCGGCGTCGAGAATCCTGGTCACGCGGCGGTGATGTTTCGCAGTGACTTGATTCGTGACGAGCTTCCAGAGCTCAGGGCCGCTGGCTTGGCTGCGTTTGAAGTGTTGGAAAACGCACTTGAACGTTTACGTAATGCACATGGGGCCACATTCGACTTAGGCGATGCAACGAAGTTGTGCTGGGCAACTATGCAGGGCCTGGTGCAGCTCCGGGGCGAGATGGAGGCCGTTGACGAATTGCAAGGAATCCAGAACGCTGGCCAAACCGACGTGCTTGACCGTTTGATGGTTCTGTTGCTCAACGGTCTGTGGCCGCGGGCGTAGGCGGTGGCAGCCGAAGCGATTGGCAAGGGCGTAGGCGGTGGCAG
Organism: uncultured Acidimicrobiales bacterium; assembly: GCA_964569385.1. Lineage (GTDB taxonomy): Bacteria > Actinomycetota > Acidimicrobiia > Acidimicrobiales > Poriferisodalaceae > JAADHX01. The sequence continues at coordinate 32,548 of CAZMUM010000037.1, read as the reverse complement.
CCGAAGCGATTGGCACTGTCACACCGTCGCGCGAGGGTTGAGTCATGACACGACGACGTAAACGAAATCCGCGGTTGCGACATGCTGGCGACCATTCGGACAAACTTGGCCCTGCCCATGGGCATCAGGGGCCCCAAATCGACTCCGGCGATGTCGAGCGCTTCGTTCGGTCCGAATCGATCCTGGCCGACCTCGTGGCGAAGGCGTGGCAGAACAATTGGTGGCCAGTCGAGCTGGTGGTGGCCACGCAACGCACCTGCGGACAGATCGAGGCCTCGGTGGTGGCCATTGCCATCCGGATCGAGCGAGGGATGAATCCCCGGCCTGTGTCTCACTACTGGCTCAGTGAGCTCGATAGGGCGGCTGAACAGTGCGATGAGCGCAACCTGTATGCGTTGATGCTCAGTGGGAACCACGACTCGGGGGCCATTCTCGATGCTGCCACTCAAGCTTCACTTCTTCTGGCGGCTCTGCCGTCGATGACCCGCATCGACCCCGGTGTTGGTCCGGTTTCAGGGCAAGAGGCATCGTCGAATCAATCCGATTCTGGCCCTAGCAAGAAGCTGCTTCAGAAGGTGCGGGCGCTGCTTGCCAAGGCCGAAGGGACCGAGTTCCCCGATGAGGCCGACGCGTTTACGGCTAAGGCTCATCAGCTGATGTCGGAGCACTCGATCGAACACGCCATGCTCGACGATCCGGCCCAATCGGCCCCGGCGGCTATTCGAATCTGGCATGACCGGCCTTACGTCAAGTCGAAGTCGTCACTGCTTTCTGCGGTTGCGTATGGCGCGGGCGGGCGCACTGTGTTTCATCCCGAGTTTGGTGTCACGACTGTGTTCGGGTTCGCCAACGATCTCGAATCGATCGAACTGCTGTTTACATCGCTGTTGGTTCAAGCGTCAGCGGAGATGCAGCGGTTGGAACGCGAGTTCGCAATCGATCGCGGGCGCGTCAAATCGTTCAGGAACTCGTTCTTCATTGGCTTCGGAAACCGCATCGGTCAACGGCTCGTCCAAGTACGCAGTCGGGCCACCGAACGTGCCGCTGGCGACGATCCTGAGGTGCTACCTGTGCTGGCAAGCCGTGGGGCCGAGGTCGACCAGGCGCTCGATGATGCGTTCGGCCCGTTGAGCTCGATGCGGTCATCGGTGTCGAACAGCGCTGGATATAGTGCCGGAACCGTGGCCGCCGACCAGGCCAACATCGGTCCTGGAAGTGATCAGGTGGGCCGTCGAGCTTCCTAAGTCAGAGCGGGTTCGATGTGATTGGGGGGTCGATGTCGCTGGCGCGATTAGGTGGATCTGGCGGGGTAGCGAACACAAAGAACACCATTCCCATCAGGGTGAGCCCCGAGATGATGGTAAAGCCGATGCGATAGCTGCCGGTCTGGTCGGCCAGAATGCCAGCGATCAGTGGTCCGAGCACGGTCCCCGTCATGACAACCAGTGAACTAACGCCCATTATCGAGCCGAAACTGGTCGAGCCGAAATAGTCGGCTCGAAGCGCCTGCATCAGGGGCCCACGCGCCCCCCACGCCAGTCCGTGGATACAAACGAAGGCCCAGATCATTAGCGGGCCGGTCGCGTAGGCCAGTAGGAGGATCGCACCCGAGTGTCCGACCATGGCGACCGACGCGATGAGTCGTTTGTTGATGCGGTCGCCTAGCCAACCACCAACAGCCATGCCAACAAGCTGAGCAGCCGGCAATGCCCCGGCGACGTAACTGGCGCCCTGGAGGGTGTAGCCCTGTTCGGAAGTGAGGTACAGAGCCAGGTGGGCTAGGACGGCGCCAACGACAAAAAGGGCACTCATATGGCCGAGGCTGATCATCCAGAATGCTCGCGTACGCATGGCCTCGCGAGCGGTGAAGTGAACCTCGGTCAGACCTTCAGCGCTGCTTTGCTGGCTCTCTGCTGGGGCCGCGGAGCCATCAACCACCTCGTCGAAGTCGGCCGGAGTGCCTTCGAGAATCGCGGCCAGCGGCCAGGTGACGACAAGGAAGACGATTGACGACAGCGCTGCGGTCCAGCGCCACCCCCAGGTGGTCATGGTCCAGACGACAGCTGGGATAACGGCGCCGCCGAGAGCGAACCCCATGCCGCTGAGTGACAGGGCCTTGGCCCGGTTGCGTTCGAACCATCGAACGACAGCGGTTGTTACAGTCAAGAAGCCGCTGAGGCTGGCTCCGATCGAGATAAAGATGAACGCCGCGAAGAACTGCCAAAGCGACTGGACCTGGCTGAACGCGGCCAAGCCAATAGCGCCGAGAACGCCGCCGAGTCTGGCAATGTTCTTGGAGCCGAACCGATCGAGCGCCCAGCCTTGCAGGGGTCCAAGCAATGCGGACTCGGCGCGATTCAGTGAGTATCCAGCCGACAACGCCGACTTGCTGAAGCCAAGGTCCTGTTCGAGAAGAACGGCATATTGGCCGTAGGCCTGAAGGACCAACGACGTATGCACTGCTTGAAGAACACCGCCAGCCCCAACAACTCGCCACCCCCGAAATCGATACCAGGGTCGCTGGACGTGGGCTTGAGCGCCTTCGGTTGTGGTTGGGCAACGTTGTTGGTGCGTTACCAAGCCGCGTCAACTGGCCCGGCGGCACCAAGCGAACCAAGGGTGTCGTCCTTGGCAAAGGCTTCATCGGTCCTTGCCTGCTCGATTGCGCTCAGTTTCCGGACATCCATCGTGTTTCCTTCCCGAGCATCGGAGCGTAGCGTCCATCGGTTACCGAGGCATAGCCGTCTTGTTGCATCGATCGCGCTGGTCACAAGAGAACTTTCGACCAAGCGCGGTGATGGGGCCAAGCGGCCCCATCACCTTTCTTAGCTGTCAGTCTCGGGATTCGTCGCGGCGTCGTCCCATTCGGGGTCGTCCCATTCGACGTCGGCCCAGGAGTCGTCAGCCCAATCTGCATCGCTCCACTTGGCGTCGTCCCAGTCGGCGTCGTTCCAGTGGTCGAACTCCGGACCGATCTCAAGGTAAAGGGTGTCCTCTTCGTCGATTGGATACAGGTCGTCGGAGTACCAATCCCAATCCGAGTCATCGCGCTCGAAGTCCGAATCAAGCTCGCAACCGAAATATTCTTCGCCAACTTCATGTTCTTGGGGCTCGTCGAGTGGTTCGTCGACGGGAATGTCTACGGGCAGAACCACCGGCACGTTTGTTGGCGTTTCATCAGGCACATTCACTGGGGTCGCGTGGGTTGGCTCCTCAGTTGGCACATCAGTGGGTTCGTTCGCTGTTGGCTGGTCCGGAGTCGCTGGAGCGACACCGCCGTTTGCGGCTTGGTTGATGAAGCTGGTAAGCCCAGGAACATCGGCATACACACCGGGTGCTGTGCCTCCGCATTCTTCGCCCCAACTAACAACTCCGGCCAGCTTCGGGGTGCCGTCAGCGCCGATGATGGTTAGCGGCCCGCCGCTATCGCCGTAACACGAGTCGGTTCCGGTTCCTCCGGCACAGGCTTCAGTTGCAGCATCAATTCCGAGAAATGCACACGCAGCATCGCTTACCAGCGGGACTGTCGCTTCGAGAAGCTGGTTCGATCCAGCCTCGTCCGACTCTGACGTGGAGCCCCAACCGGTGACAGTTCCGGTTGTCGCTTGGGCTACGTCGGCGTCGGTTGCCAGGGCGATGGACGCGGCGCCGTTGCCTAGGTTCAGCGGCGAAGAGAGGGTGATGACAGCGACATCACCAACCTCGGTGCTTGCGTAGCTCGGATTCGCTGTTACTGCTGCGACGTCACGTTCCTGGCCGGCATCACTCAGGTTCGTTACGCCGGCCTTGACAGTGAATTGGCCTGGACCGATTCCTTCAACACAGTGGGCCGCGGTCACAATGGCGGTCGGACTGATGATCGTGCCACCGCAGAACTGACCGCTGCCGTCGACCAGTGCGACTTGCCACGGGTGGGTCTGATTGGTCGTTGGGTTGCCCTTGACGATGGCACCACTCGGCTGAGCGCTAACAATGACGCCGCCGAGCAAGCTGACGCCGAGCATTGCGGCCAACAAGCTGGCTCTGAGGCCGCTCCGCTGGCGAGGTTGAGATGTTTCTTGGGTAGGCATGGTCGCTCCTTTGTCGGGTTTGTTTGACCGACTAGAACTTCCGTTGTTGTGCTTTCGTAAACCTGAACGACCCTGAATGCCGCATTCAGGAACAACACCAGACCCCTGGCTCCCGTCCGAGTTCTCAGCTCACGCCAGAGAAAACTACCTCGAACCGAGCGCCACCTTGAGGGCTTGTGTCTACCGAGATCTCGGCGTTGTGGGCGTGAGCTATTTCACGACAGATCGCCAAGCCGAGTCCAGACCCGCCTGCGTCTCTATCTCGAGCCTGGTCGAGACGAACGAACCGTTCGAAGATGCGGTCGCGTTCGTTGGCGTCGATGCCCAACCCATCATCGTCGACGGTGAGAACGACTGAGTCTTGTTGCGTGATGAGCGAAATGTGCACGCGATCCGAGCAGTGTCTGGCTGCGTTGTCGATGAGGTTTCGAACTAGTCGACTTAGGTCGGCCTCGATCCCTCTAACGGTGCCAGAGGAAACCGCCGAAAGGTCGATGGCTGCGCTTTGTTGTCGCGCTCGAACGTCGCGAAACACAAGGTCATCGAGATCTACCAATGCCATCGGAGCAGCCAATCGACCAGCTCGGGATTCGTCGGATCGGGCCAGAGCCAGGAGGTCGTCGATAAGAATCTGGAGTCGTTCGGTGTCTTGTTGTACCGAACTAAGTGTGTCTTGTCGCGTGGTGCTGTCGCCGTGCAGTGCTTCGACTTCTAGGCGCGTGACAATCGCGGCCAGTGGGCTTCTGAGCTCGTGCGACGCATCCGATACGAATCGACGTTGACGCACGTGAGTAGATTCCAGCCGGTCGAGCATTTCGTTCATGGTCGTGGCTAGCCGTTCGATCTCATCGCCCGAATTCGGCTCCTCGACCCTTCGATCGAGTGCGTTTGCTGAGATCTCCGCCACCTCGCGGCGGATACGTTCGACCGGGCCAAGAGCTCGACCGGTCAACCACCAGACCAAGGCGCCGATGAGAGCCACAACAATGGGTACCCCGACGAGCAGAGCGTTCCGAATGCTGGCCACCGTCCGATTCATGGGCGCCGTGGTGGTACCGACGACGATGATGTAGTCCTCTTCGCCCACATCGAGGGCATCATCGGCACCATCATCGAAAGGGAACTCGTCGGTCCAGCGTGATAGCAGTCGCAGGTCGCCACCTTCGTCGCGACCAATAAGTGTCTGGGGCACCTCGAACGGCCTGTCGAACTGTCCGATCGCGGCCAGGAGGTCATCAGTGATGTTGGCAGCAAAGATCCGGTCATCGGACGTGCCGTAGACATCGCCGTTGCTGGCAAGCACGGCGGCGAACGTACTGGCGTCGAACCCCTCGGCCACAACAATGAGCTCGTTTTCGCTTTCGACCTGGGCCACAAGTTCGTCGACCGTCGCATACAGCGATCGGTCGATTTCGGCTGAAAGCGAACGCTCGACGACGAGGGTCAAGATGACAGAGACCACCGCTAACCCAAGTGCCGAAGCGGCAACAGCGATGAAGGTAACGCGTGACCTAACAGACTTCAGCTTCACTAGTTCGACCGCAAGCGATAGCCGACACCACGGACCGTTTCGATGAGAGCACGCTTACGCCCGGAATCGATGACGCTTCGAATCCGCGAGACATAGACCTCGACGATGTTGGGATCGCCCTCAAAGGCGTGATCCCAAACATTTCTCAGCACTTCGTCCTTCGTTACGACTCGGTCGACGTTCCGAATGAGGAACTCGAGCACGGCAACTGCTCGAGGCGACATTTCTACTGATTCCCCGCCGCGCTCCACCCGTCGTAGGTTGACGTCCAAAACCACATCGCCAACTTGAAGAACATCAGTTACGGGAGTAGCGCCCGACCGACGGATTAGCGCGCGCAATCGGGCCAACAGAACAACATATGAGAATGGTTTGCGGAGGTAGTCGTCGGCTCCTGTTTCGAGCGCCTCGGCCTCGTCGAGTTCGCCGTCCTTGGCGGTAAGCATGAGGATGGGCGTCCAAATCTCGTCCTCACGTAGCTGCCGAGCGATTAGGAAGCCGTTCAGTCCTGGCAACATGATGTCGAGCACGATGGCCGCGTAGGGGTTGTTCTGCGCCATCCACAGACCATCGACGCCATTTCGGGCTACATCGACGGCGAACCCGTCGGCGGTCAGGCCGCGGTCTAGGGCATCGGCGATCCCGACTTCATCCTCGACGACCAAAATGCGCATCCCAAGAGTGTGCCGCGTGAACCTGTCAGGATCCTGAATGCGTTCCGATGGCCGATTTCGCCGCGATGAACAAAGCGTCATCTTCGTCGGGTGTAAATCGAAGGAGCTTGGTCGGAGTCGCCGCGATAAAGCCCGAAGTGATCGACTTGGTCACTGCCACTGTTTGGAGGCGTTCTTGATCGCCAGCCAACACAAACCCTGCAAGCACCGCGCCGGGAGGAGCGTGACCTAGATCGTCACCGAGGTCGTCGCCATTTGTGAGCCCCGGGCCTACGAGGGCCCACGACCTCTCATCGGTTGAAGTGGCTCCGATGGCAGATGGCTCGACCAAGAAGAATGGCACCGCAAGTCCGCTAGCGAGGCGATGAGGAGCGGCTCCCAAGGTGATCATCACGACCAGCTCATCGACGGATTCTTCGCTTTGCACGTCGAGCCTGAAGAGCAAACCCTCGCCCTCGATCAGCGACGTCGTCATTTGGGCGGCTTGTTCGATGGCGGTGTCGTCGAACTGCATTTATCGGTGGGACGTTTCTGTTAGTGGGTATCGGGATGCAAGTGTGTGGATGGGGCGGTGGATTGCCGGCGGTTTCCCGCTACCGTTCCGGGCCGTGGATCTGAACACTAAGCCCGAAGTCGTCGTTCCTGACGGCCAAGCCCCAACCGAACTCCTGATCGAGGACCTCGTCGTAGGCGACGGTGCCGAGCCGGCACCTGGTGCAAACGTCAACGTCGACTATGTGGGCGTGTCGTGGTCGTCCGGCCAGGAGTTCGACGCCTCATGGAACCGCGGTACGCCGTTCACGTTCCGGCTTGGCGCCGGCCAAGTTATCTCTGGATGGGACCAAGGCGTAGCAGGCATGAAGGTAGGTGGCCGGCGAAAGCTGACTATTCCTTCAGAGCTTGGCTACGGAGCCCAGGGTGCCGGAGGCGCAATCGCCCCCAACGAAACCCTGATCTTCGTAGTCGACCTTCGCTCAATCGGTTAAGAGGCCGAGCCGATAGGTGAGGCCGTCGCCCGAGCGGCCCGATGAGCGCAGCGAATCAAGAGCGGAAGGTAGTCCCGGACAAATGCCCAGTGCGCCCTTGCTCTCCGAAGTGCTTCGCTGGTTACGCTTCTAGCTCTCCGGCGGTATCGAGCCCAAGCTCGGCGCGCAGTTCGGCAAGTTTGTCATCGGCACGGCTGAGAGAAACAGCCTCACGTAGTTCGGCCTCGGCTCCCTCTGGCGTGGCCGACCTAAGTTCGGTGTTCGCCTTAGCTTCGGCCAACCGATCGTTGATCTTGTCCTCGATGCGAGCGAGACTCGGCGAGTCGCGATCGACTGTGGCGCTGAGCGTTGTCATGGCATCGTTTACCGCTTCTTGCATCTTGGCTTGCTCGATCGATCCAAGCAGTTCCATGCGCTTAGCAGCCAACTCTTGGACCCGCATAGCGTTCTGCTCGACGGCGGTCTTGGCCTGGTTGCTCTGTTCGATGGCAATCTCGTATTGCTCGCGCAGATTGTCCAAGTTGTTCTCAGAGGCTGTCAACTTCATGGCCAGACTCGAGGCCGAGTTGGTCCACTTGGTTACACCGTCGGTATCGCCCTCAGCTTTTGACCTTTCAGCCCGCATGATGGCCGCCTTGGCCATCTCGCGGGCTTCGGCGACAGTGTCGGCCGACTTCTCGATGCGCTGCTCGATCTTGGTGCGATGAGCGATGACCTTTGCTGCTTGAGTACGTAAAGCTTGGTCTTGTTTACGGGCCTCCTCGATGGCCATTTCGATTTCGATCTCAGGTTTCATGGCCGACTCGGCCTTGCCCCTGAACCAGGTACGAACGTATGCAACTATCCGTTTGAACATATTGAACTCCTCGACTTCGACTTCATATCGTAGGTGCGAGTCGGGCTAACCGCGCTCTCACTACTTCAGCGGCCCCGACTTCCGCTTCCTCCACGAGAGATTGACCCCGATCCGCCCCTCGAAATCGACCCAGACCCGCCACCGCGAGAGATCGAGCCAAACCCGCCCAAAGACCCGCCGCCGTTGTATCGGCGAGGAGCTCGACGGCGTCCGACGCCGCCCCCATTTAGGACGCCGCCCACCAGGATGCCGCTAATGATGTCGCCAAATCCGCCGCCTCGCGTCTTAGGTGCATCCCAGTCGTCGCGTCGGCGCTGACGGGGTTCGACCCTTCGCCCACCGCGATCGCGGCTGTCTCGGTCGTCGAGACGAGAATCGACACGACCCCGTTCGCTAGCGCGGTTTGCCTCCCGTTCGACCTCGCGTTCTTCGGGTGGGCGGCTGACGGTTAGGTCTGGCCGCTCGGGTTCGTCGGGAAGAGGTTCGCCATCGAGAAGGGCTTCAGCGGCGTCGAGATGCCAAGCCGCAGTATCGGCGGCATAGTCGACCTGGGTTACTTCCCACAGCGATTTCGCGGCTCCGAGTTGGGCTTGAAGTTCTAGATACTGCTCGTTGCCGAGCCGGTAGTGGTTGGTGCTGTCGGCTTGGTCGGCGACCGTTACACGATCGGACAGTTCGACGATGTCGGCCCCAATCTCGCCAAGTTCGTTCTGTACTGTCTCGCGCCGAACTGACATTTCGGCCGCTACTCGTTTCTTGTTCTTGGAACGAACAAACAACACCAGCGCCAAGATTCCGCCGCCTACAACGACCAGGAAAATCAAGAAACCCGAGCCGCCTCCAGAACTCGACGTTTCGGTCGTCGAAGTTGTCGTCGAGCCTGCTGAGGTGTCGTTCGCTGTGGTGGTGGCTGGGCTTGCGGAACTGATGTCGCCGAGGGTTCGACCAAACGCCAGAGCACCATCGGCAAGGTTCGAGAAATCGGCCCGATCGAGAGCTTCGTTGATGGCATCGGTCGAGTGCGCTGGGCTCGATGCGAACACCGACTGCGGGGTTATCATCAACACCGTGGCGCTGGTTAGATCGCGAAGATCGTCAACCACTGCTACTGGGCTGCTCGGTTCGGTGCCGAGCGATGCGATTCTGAGGTCGAACCCCTCCGAACCCAGCTGCGAAACGACCGCCTCGAAATCGGCGACCGAACCATCGGCACCTTCGCCAACAAAAACTCCGTTGTCGTTGAGGTTGGCGGCAATCGAATCGGCCGATTGAGCCCAGACGGCCTGGATTCCGATGAGGTTGAGGCCGAGCAGAATTACGGTTACTAAGACGAGTGCGCTGCGGCGATTGAGCGATGGCTTCATGGCGAGGACGATACTCCGACCACGAGCTTGCTGTTTCGTCTCCAACGGGCGGTAGGCCACGTAAGCCGTCAGTTGTCGGTCGAGCGCCGTGGTCTGGCGCCGACAGCGATGACGCCATTGGACTCCAACTTCTCGACTTCGGTGGCGTCGATGCCAACCTCGGCTAGTAGCTCGGCGGTGTGTTCGCCTGTTTCGGGCGCCCGGCCCTTCGGCGAAACATCGGCGCCAGCAATCTTGAGCGGTGCCGCGACCGTTCTGAAGTCGCCGTGTGGATGTTCGGTTAGAGGGAACCGACCTGTGGCGATGGCTTGGGGGTCCGAGGCGACCTCAAGATAGGTCTGGATCGGGCCCCAGATGAGGCCTTCTTCGTCGAAAATGACGCCCCAGGCCAGCAGGTCGCGGTGCGACAGTGCCTCGTCGATAGCGGCCACGAGGCCCGCCATGTTTTGGAAGCGGTCCCTAACCGTGGCGAACCGAGGGTCAACAAGCCACTCCGATCGATCGACTGAGTTGGCAAACCGTGGCCACCAATGTTCCTCAGGCATATTGAGGACCACCCAACGATCGTCGCCGCACGGAAAGCGGTTGGTTAGGGCACCGATCGACTGGCCACGATCGCGATTTGTGGGTTGACGACCGTCGACCAGGACCGACGCCAACTCACTAGCCTGGGTCCAAATGGCGGTCGCGAACAGGTTTACGTCGACTATCTGAGTCTCACCCGTCTTCTCGGCGAGCCGGAGCGCAGCGAGCACAGCAGTGGTCATAGCCAACCCGGCCGCATGGTCGCCCTGACCAACAGGTGCTCTGGGTGGAGCACCGTCGCCCTCGCGCATGTTGTCATAGGCACCGGACCGTCCGAAGAAGGCCGTTACGTCGTAACCAGGTCGCCAGGCCTCGGGGCCGTCGACGCCGTATCCGGTCATGGTGGCATGAACAATTCCAGGTCGGACAGCGGTTATCGAGGTCGGGTCGAGGCCGAATCGCTCCTGGCGCTGGGGCAACAAGTTAACAATCAGCACGTTGGCCGTTGTTATCAACTTTTTGGCGAGTTGACTGCCAGCATCGGAACCAAGGTCGAGCGCGATTGATCGCTTGCCCCTGTTCGACACTTGAAACGGATGATCGATGCGATCAGGTCCAGTTTGTTTTGCCGGTCGAAGCAGGCCGCGCATGGCATCGCCGCCGATGGGCTCGATCTTTACAACGTCGGCACCCATATCGGCCAATACGGCTCCCGCGCTTGGGGCCGCTATCCAGCTGGCAATTTCGACCACCCGAACGCCGGCTAAAGGTCCGGTTGTGGCACCTGGGACCGGCCGGCCGGCCGAGTTCGCGGCTGAGTCGTTGGTCATGTTCGTCACACTTTGCGTGGTTTGCGTTGGGTCGAACGAGTCAACTCGCTCTACTGTCAACGTCCATGGAATTGAAGGACAAGGTAGTTGTTGTTACCGGAGGCGCTAGCGGGATTGGACAGGGGCTGGTCGAACGCTTTCATGCCGAAGGTGCGCGCCATATCGTTGTAGCCGATCTCGATGAGGCGGGTGCGACCCAAGTGGCCCAGTCAGTGGGCGGCACGGGAGTCAGGCTCGATGTGACCGATGAAGCCGCATTAGCGGCGATGGTTGAACAAACCATCGAGACTCACGGACCGATCGATCTGTTCGTGTCGAACGCGGGATACGTCACCATCGGTGGGGTCGAGATCGACAATTCCGAACTCACCAACATGTTCGACGTGCATGTCATGGCGCATCTGTACGCGGCCAGAGCGGTGCTGCCGTCGATGATCGCCCGCGGCGAGGGCTATCTACTCAACACGGCCTCGGCCGCTGGGCTGCTCACCCAGATTGGCAGCCTTTCATATGCCGTTACTAAACACGCCGCGGTCGCGCTGGCGGAGTGGCTGGCCGTAACCCACGGATCGCAGGGGATCAAGGTCTCGGTGCTGTGCCCCCAAGCGGTCGAGAGCAACATCGCTCAAAACAGCCCGTCGAAGGATCGATTCGGCGGAGGAGGGGCGGGAGTAGCTGCTGCCGACGGTGTACTGACCGCCGCGCAGCTAGCCGACACAGTCATCGAGACGTTGGCTGCCGAGCGCTTTCACGTCTTGCCCCACGACGAGGTATCGACTTACGTTGAACGCAAGGCCACCGATGTCGACCGCTGGATCAAAGGGATGCAGCGATTCCAGGAACGCCTCTATCTAGACAACCCAACACCAGGCGAATGGTTGCTCGATTCATGACCGCATTTGCAGATCTGCCAATGGACGACGACCTATACATCGACGGTGAGGCTCGACCCCTTCCCGTACCAAAGGGAGACCTGATTCATCGGCGCGTGTACGACGTGCAGGTTTATCGCGAGGCGCTAAACCGTATGCGTCTCCGTGGCACCGTGACCGACCGCAAGCCTGCCGGAACCTACTTCGAAGACACCTTCGGACCGCTCACTGTTCATCACATGGTTGTCGATCTAGTTGTCGACTTTCCATCAATGGAGATTGTAGAGGCCGAGGTTCTTCTCGAAACGCTGCCCCACACCGGTTGTAGAACCATTGAACCGCACTACGACCAGCTTGTTGGCATGTCAATTGCCAGAGGGTTCTCGAAGAAGGTTAGGGAGCTATTCGGCGGGCCGCGGGGCTGCACCCACACCACGGCGCTGCTGCTGGCAATGGCTCCGGCCGCGATCCAGGCCACATGGTCTATGCGCAAGCTGAGCGAAACCTCGGAACAAGTTGCGCCACCCTTACCGGTGAAACCAACTCCCGAACAGCTTCGTCACCACTTTGCTTTCAACATCAACACGTGTCACATCTGGGCTGAGGACGGTGAGAACATCACGGCCGTTGCCAACGGTGAACAACTCGATCCACCTCTCTGGGCTGTTAGACGGCTCGAGAAACTTGGCCGCGATCCATTGGAATGGCGATCTTGACAACAATTGCGCGAGTTGTTTCACGCGACTAGTTGTGTTGGTGGGCGTCTATAGATAGAACTTGGCGATCGAGCATTGGCGCAGCCGCCGGCTCGCACCCCAACGAATACCGAGACACCAAGCCACCAAGACATGGAGACACGATGTCAGATCTATTGAATCAATTGATGGGCCAACTAGGCGGAGATCGCCTTGGCCAGGTAGCCGGTGCCATCGGGGCCGACAGCGGGGCAACTCAGAAGGCGATCAGCAGTGCTCTGCCGGCGCTACTTGGCGCACTGTCCAACAACGCTTCCAAACCTGAGGGCGCCGCCGCTCTCCGCACCGCTCTCGAGGATCACGATGGTTCGGTACTAGACGACCCGAGCGATCTTCTGACCGGCGGCGGATCCGGTGAGGGCATTCTCAGCCACGTTCTTGGGGCCAAACGCTCGGGTGTCGAGCAGGCCGTGTCCGACAGCAGCGGACTCGACCTTGGCTCAGTTACAAAGTTGTTGCCGATGTTGGCCCCGATGCTCATGGGTGCGCTCGGCAAGAAGTCGAAAGAGGGCGGTATGGACGCGGGTGCGCTTGCTGGCTTCCTAGGCGGAGAACGGGCCTCGGCCGAGAGTTCAAGACCAGGCCTAGGCGGGTTGGCCAAGTTGATCGACCGTGACGGTGATGGCGACTTCATGGATGACGTCAAGGAGATGGCCGGTGGGCTCACTGGCGACAAATCCGCGGGCGGGAAGGGCGGCCTCGGCGGGCTGTTCTCGAAACTCTTCAAGCGCTGAGACGCGTACCCCGACGTTTGACCTCTGCGGTCGTCTCGGTCGCATCTACGGTTGTTATCGCAGCTCCGATAACAACCGGGCTGCCCCCAACCCACACATCGGTGACATGCTGTTGCTTCGCGTTCCAAACAACCCGCTGAACGATGTCGGCGTCGGTCGCCATTGGGTGAAACGAGCGGTGGTCGAGGTCGATCCTGATGATGTCGGCCCAAGAACCTGAAGCAAGGGTTCCTGTATTGATACCGAGAGCTGTTGCCCCTCGCGACGTTGCCATTAGCAGCGCTGTAGATGCATCGAGCACGCTTGGATCTTGAGAAGAGACCCTGGCCAATAGTGGGGCCAGTTGAAGTTCGTCCCAGAGTTCGAGGTCATCGTTGGAGGCGACCCCATCGGTTCCGAGCCCGACGTTGACTCCAGCAGTAAGCATGGCCACTACTGGTGCGATCCCGGAGCCGAGCTTCATGTTGCTCTTTGGGCAGTGAGCAACGCTGACGTTCCTCGTTGCAAATGTTGCGATGTCGGCCGGTGACAACCAGACGCTGTGGGCGGCTAAGACGTTGCCGTCGAGAACACCATGCTCGTCCAGAATCGCCACCGTGGATAACCCGTACTTGGCTTCGAGGACTGCGCCCTCGGTTTCGGTCTCAGCAATATGGATGTGCAGCAGGGTGTCGAGTTCTCGGGCCAACGCCGCAAGCGCCACGACAGCGTCCATCGGAAGGTCGTATGGCGAATGGGGCGCCACGCCTACAGTGACGAGGCTTTCGATGTCGTGGTGTTCGCGGTGGAGTCGTTTGATGTCGGCAATACGCCCGCCAGGCTCGTACAACGACGGAAGGTGAACTGCGCCAACTACCCCTGGCGTGCAGACGATTCGCCCGCCAGTAGTTCGGACAGCTTCGATTACTTCATCGTCGGCAAAGTACATCTCGCACGACGTCGTCACGCCAGCTTCGAGCATCTCGATTGAGGCCATGCGCATGCCCCACTCGACGTCGCCTGGCTGGAGCCTCGCCTCACGGGGCCAGATGGCCTCACCGAGCCAGCGATCGAGAGGTAGACCGTCGCCAACCCCGCGCAGGAGGGTCATAGGACCGTGACTATGGGTGTTGACCAGGCCAGGCATGAGCAGACCGCCCACATCGGAAGCCATCTTGTCGTTAGCGCGCCGGTGCTCGCTCACATGAGTGATGTGTCCTGAGCTGCTAATGCCGACTTCGGCGTTCCGACGAACCGCGACTGTGTCGTCGCTACACGTGATGAGGGCGTCGCAGCGCAACACTCGAACTGGACTTGACATGGACCTATGTTGTCACCGGATTGCCGACGATGCGACGCAGGGCTACTAGCCCTTGTAGGTGCCCTGGCGGATGTCGCGAAGTTTACGACGACGGGCCTTGAACTTCGTAGCCTTGGCTTCGTGAGCTGCGGCCCGCTTGGTGAATTCGCTCGCCTTTTTCTTGCGGCCTTGTTCGGCCCGCCGCACTGCGATTGCTCGATCATCAGCCGACTTTCGCATCTGACGCTTCGCTCGACGACGCAACCTCTGCATTCGTATCCGCAGTTCGGCATCAGCTTCGGTTGCAGCTGTAGCTGTGCTTGCTGCCAGATAGGCGACCTCGATGTCGTCAAGATCTGCTAGCACGACTTCGTCGGCTTCTAGTTCGTCGGCTTCTAGTTCGTCGGCTTCTAGTTCGTCGGCTTCTAGTTCGTCATGGGCGGTGAGCGCCGCCAACTCGATGTTGTTCTCGTTGCCGTTAGTTTCGCGTGCATCCAACGAAACAGCCTCGTGTTCAGCCATAGCAGACGTTGCGTCGGAGTCGAGCGAATCGAGTGCTGCTCTAGCATCGAGGATCCAGGTTGGGACGTTGGCGCGATCGGTCGTTTGGTGGTCGTCAGGTGGTTGACCGGCCGTGGTTTCGGAGCGGGTTGATTCGGAGATGGTTGCCTCGACTTCGGGGTCTGGGGTTTCCGGCACTTCGGTTTCGGAAGTCTCTTCTGGATCTGCTGTTGGACCGGAGCTCGAGTCCGGTTCCAGAGTTTTGGCCGACATCTTGTTCTCCGAATCGTCGCTTGATGAGGGTGTATCGAACGAGGTCGAAGACGCATCGTTTTCAGGAGCTACCTCGGCTCGAGCCAAGGCATCGGCGAGCGACGCGGCCCCGGCTGTCTCAGTCTCGGCCTCGATTTTGTCCGAACTGGTGAGGCCGTCGAACGAGGATGGAGTGGCGGTTGCGCCGGCGATGTCTGGTTCCTCGACAGCGGCGTCAGTCGGGTCCGAACCGTGAGATTCGACGACTTCGGCGGAGTCTTTCGCCGAGTCTGGGCCGGCGGCAGCAACGAGGTCGGCGCTTGTGTTCTGGTCAAGAGCTGAGACATCGTCGGCTGCGGAGTCGCCTTCGCTGCTGGCGAGATTCAATGCGGTGGCCAAGGTGGGTGCATCGGACTTGCCCTCGGTCGCGCCTTGGCCGGAGTCTTCGAGTTCGGAAATCTCGAAGTCTGCAGCATCGTTGTCTGAGCTTTGTGACGGGTCGCCGTCGTCGGCTACATCGGAAGCTGGTTCGTCGGCGGTTTCGGTTTGAGTGCCCGTAGCCAGCGAAACCTGGCCTGCGGTGACTATCTCAGCCGTTGTCGGAGCCGTGTTGTTGACCATTGAGTCTGGCGTCGCTTTAGCGGTAGGCGTCCACTTGATACTGAGATCGTCGCGACGTTTGGCTAGGTTGCGTCCCAGCCATTCGACTTCGCTCCACTTGGTTTTGGCGGTGCCGCCATCAGTTTCCTGGGCGGCCAATGCCACGATGGTCGCGTGATGGTTGTCTGGCACCGTGTCGACGCGGATCGCGCCGGACCGAGCTTGGAAACCGACCCTGGTGTAGTAACGCAGAGCTGCGTGACGTTCATCGGTTGTCCAAGTGGACAGCCTCTTGTGAGCCCACTCACCCAAATGGTCCTCACGGAACATTTGCGCTGCCGTCTCCGCCTGCGTGGCACGGTGGCGAGGACGCCACGAAAACAGGACCCAGAGAGCGATGGCGATGAGAACCAGTCCAATCACAACGACGATCGTGATTTGAGTGGGGGTTAAGGCAGCGAAAGCGGAGTTTGGGAGCATGGAAGTGTTGGTTGCTTGATGAGATCGACGTGGATGATACCACAATAGGTGATAACGAATCTGTGAATCTCACGTAACGTGACGTATTGAGGGCTTCGTTGTGGCTACGATACGACGGCTACGGAGGCTTAGTCGGCAGCTAAAGACGCGGCTGAATCACTCACTGGTCGTTGAGAGTCGGCGCTGGGACTATTTTATCCCCAGCGACCTGGAGAATAACGAGTGAAGTCGCTCCCAGTGGCGCTCGGACGCCGTCTGGATGTATTGAGGGCGCTCTGCGAACGCGAAACCATGTTCGGTGCCCCGATACCACTCGACTTCGCCCGCGGTGCCAGAGTCTTCGAGCGAAGCCTCGAACACAGCAATCATTTCGGGGGGTGCGTAATCGTCGGACTCGGCACACCCGACGTAAACCTCGCCAACTACATCGGGGAGTTGTAGGTGGGGGCTGTCGTTGGCCTCGGTAACCAGTGCGACTCCGTGGATTGACGCCGCGCACCGAATCCGTTCGTCCTTGGCGGCGAGGTACAGCGCAAATGGGCCGCTCATGCAGTACCCGACAGTTCCAACCGTCGAGGTATCGGCCGCAAATTTTGATGCGTCTTTGTCGGCCAGAGCAGCGAGTACCGCCCGCGCATCGTCGACGACCATGTCGTTGCTGAGCGAAGACATGAGCTCGAACATGCGGTCGCGGTCGCCGGTTTCGAACAGATTGTAGTGCTCCACCTGGCGGTAATACAGATGCGGTGCAGCCACGACGTAGCCGGCCGAAGCAATACGCCGAGACATGTTTCGTATCTCTTCGCGCATCCCGGGCGCGTCCATGAGAAACACCACCACTGGCCATGGACCGTAACGTTCCGGGCCCACGATGAACGTGTTCATAGTGCCGTCGTTGGTTTCGATACTGACGAACTCTTCGATCATTTATCCCCCTGGTTTGGATATGAGAATGGTGGCTGTTCAAACAATGAACGTGCCACGGCAAGTCTGGCCTACTACTTTCGCAGCCAAGATGACTAGCGACAATTCCCATTCCTATCTTGAACCTCTCGGCTGGCGACCAGCTCGTGAAGCTGACGTCGGCACCGACGACCAGGTCGCGCGCATCGGGGTCGAACACCGGGGCTACTACGACGTCTACGGGTTAAACCGCGACGACTCCCTCGCGCTGTCAACGAACGCCGCGGTGACCGCTACGTTTCGACGCGGTGTTCAGGCCCCAACGGACTACCCGGCCGTGGGTGACTGGGTGGTTGTGCGGCCAGGAAAGGGCCATCGCGGTAGCGACGCCATCGATCGGGTATTGCCAAGATCGTCGGAGTTTGTCCGCCACGCAGCCGGTCGTGAGCCAAAACCCCAGGTTGTGGGGGCCAACATCGATGTGGTTCTTGTTGTTACATCTGCTGACGCGGACCTGAGCCCTAGGCGCCTAGAGCGCTACATGGCGGTTGTGTACGGCGGAGGAGCGACTCCTGTCGTAGTGCTGTCCAAGGCTGACACCGCTGAAGATCTCGAGGCAGCGAAAACGGTGGTTCGCGAGGTGGCCGGCGACACGAGAATTGTTGTTACGTCGATCATTGACGACAGAGGCATCGCAGAGTTGCAACGGATCGTTGCGGGCGGTAGGACGGTTGCCCTGGTCGGTTCGTCTGGCGTCGGAAAGTCGAGTCTGATCAACGCGTTACTTGACGAGCCGGTTCAAGATGTACAGGAGACTCGCTCTGATGGCCGCGGCCGTCATACAACCATCAGGCGCTATCTCGTCCCTCTCGATAGTGGCGGGTTCCTTATCGATACCCCTGGCATACGTGAGGTCCAGCTCTGGGACGATGACGGTC
Organism: uncultured Acidimicrobiales bacterium; assembly: GCA_964569385.1. GTDB lineage: Bacteria > Actinomycetota > Acidimicrobiia > Acidimicrobiales > Poriferisodalaceae > JAADHX01. Next base: position 14,398 of record CAZMUM010000037.1, on the reverse strand, counting down.
TGCCGATTGTTTTCGGCGAGATCTACGACGAGGCAGCCGGCTGCAAATTCGCTGATTGTTCCCATAGAGGCGAGCCTGGCTGTGCTGTGAAGGCCGGGGTGGTGTCTGGTCGAATCGAGGCCGTGCGGCTGCGAAGTCTTCACAAACTTGAAGACGAGGTGGCCGAGCTCAACGATGCTCTTGAAGATCGTCGCCGTCGCCGCGGCGAAGGGCGCCGTCCTGAGTTGGCTGTTGAGTTGACCGAGGCTCGGGACGACTAGTGGCCCGTGAACTTGGGCCTGCGCTTGTCCATGAACGCTTCGACACCTTCGCGGTAGTCGGCGCTTTCCAAACAGTTGTGAATGGCGCTGTCGATGGCAGCTAGGTCTTGGTCGGCTGGACTGAGTAGAAGGGTGCCGACGGCAAGTTTCGCCGCTCCAACGCTTAGGGGTGCGTTTTGGGCAATCGTTGTGGCCAACGACTCGATGCGAAGTTCGAGCTGAGCCTTCGGGACCACCTCGGTGATGAGGCCCATATTGTGGGCATCGGCGGCACCGAATCGTTGTCCAGTGAAGAGAATTCGTTTCGCATTTGAGGGTCCGACCAGCGCCATCAAGCCCCGAACTCCCGAATACCCGTAACCCACGCCGAGCCTGGCGGCTGGTATAGCGAACTGGCCGTCGTCGGCGCTGATCCGGAGGTCAGTCGCCAAGGCAATAGCGAGTCCGCCGCCCAGACAAAAGCCGTGAATGGCCGCGATTGTCGGCATGGTCAGACAGCTGAGTGCCGAGGTTGCCGCAGCCGTCGTTGCGTCGTATGCGGTGTTGGCGTTGCCATCGGAACGGGCCCGACCGAATTGTGAGATGTCGGCCCCGGCCGCAAACGCAACGTCGCCTGCGCCGCGGACGATGGCAACCCGAACTGTCTGGTCACGTGCAATAGACGTCGCGGCGGTCAACAGTCCCGTCCACATCTCACGGGAGATCGCGTTTCGTCGCTCTTCGTGATCGAGTGTGATCGTGGCAATGCGTTCGGTGATAGCGAGGTGGACGTTTCCGCTCATGGGTGCACCGTAGCGGCGGGTCGAGATTTGGCCGTACGTTTGTGTTGAAGTCGTCTGGGTGATGCGGTTGGGTGCGTGGGCTCCGCTACCATCGCCGGTCGTCGCGTTGTTGTTCAACGACGTATTTCTGACGTTCTCCGAGGAGACCTCATCTCGTGCCAAAGTTGCTCCGATACGGCGCAGTCATCCTGACTCTTGCCCTGGTTTCAGCTGCTTGCAGCGGTGGGTCTTCGACCGAACCGGTCGCCGAAGTGTCAGCTGACAATCAGACCACGTCGACGGTCGAGATCGATCCGCTGCCGGCGGCCACGTCGTCCACGACCACTACTTCGGAGGCGCCACTGCCTGAGGAGACAACAACGACAATGCCAGCGGGGCCGGTGGCGCCCCTGACTGGTCTGCCGGTCGATGCCGAACTGACTAGCCCGGCTGTCGTTATCAAGATAGACAACCACACGAACGCCAGACCACAGTGGGGTCTAAACGCAGCTGACATCGTGTACGAAGAGGTGGTCGAAGGCGGTATCACTCGATTTGCGGCTGTGTTTCACAGTGCTGACTCCGATCCGGTCGGGCCAGTGCGATCGGCTCGAACATCGGACTTCGACTTGCTCGAAGACAAGAACACGCCGCTGTTCGGCAACTCTGGTGGGAACACTGGGACGCTGCGACTCTTGCGAAACGTCGACGCTATTAGCGTGAGCTTCAACGCACTTCCCGACCTCTACTACCGCGAACGATCACGGTCCAGGCCGCACAACCTGATGACCTCCACGGCCGATCTTGTTGCCGCTCGCGGAGCAGAGGGTGGCGTGCCTCCACCCATGTTCACCTATCGAAGTGCAGGAGACGAGCTTCCGGATTCGGCTGTCCCGATCGAGGGCATCACCATCGACTACGGGGCTCGGCTTGTCACCTACGACTGGGATGCAGAGGTTGACGGATGGCGTCGGACTCAAAACGGCTCAGACCACGTCGACGCCGACGGTGTTCAAGTTGCGCCAACTAACGTCGTAGTTCAGATCATCTCTTATGGTCGGTCACCAGCGGACCCTAGTTCTCCCGAGGCTGTGCTTGTTGGTTCGGGCGAGGTGTGGATGCTGGTTGATGGCAATCTGATCGAGGGTATCTGGACCCGTGACTCAGCTAGCGAAGTCACGACCTACACCCTCGAAGACGGCACGCCAATCGACCTCGACCCAGGCCGTACCTGGGTCGCGTTACCCAGAGTCGGCCAGACGAGCAGTAGGTAGAGCACCGGTCAGGCGAGCGGCTGTCAGGCCACAACGATTACAGGTGTGCCGATTTCGGCCCAGTCGTACAGGAATTTGGCTTGATCAACACGCTGGCGAACACAACCGGCGCTGCGGTAGGTGCCGAGCTGTTCTTCGGTTTGCATCGGTTGGCCATTTGAGTATTTGGGAATCGAGTGGAAGCCAATGGCGAGAGTGCGCCCCCATGCGAATCGAACCATGTACTCCATGGTTATTCCGCCGTAGCCAGCCCACGCGTTCCTCGACTCTGAGAAGACGGCGTAGTTGCCAGGCGTTGGCGTGTTGGCTTTGCCCGACACCAAGTAAGTCGCGGTGACCGACTCGTCGGCTTCGATCAGCCAGACTCGCTGATCGCTGTTTGAGTAAACAATCCGTCGACCCGAGCCGGAGTTGACCGGTACCGCTGGCCCGAACGTCTCATGGCCAAGCGTTGTGGTCAACCAGTAGCCGTCGCCTGACGATTCGATGGCGGCAACCATCTCTCCACCAGATGCAGCGACTCCGCCGTGCTCGGCTGCGTCTCCGAATGCCAAGACGGTTCCGGCGTCGGTCGCTAGCCAGTAGCCGGTGCCTGCGGTGTTGGGCGCACCGCCAACGACCTTGTCGCCTGGTGCGATGGTTCCGGCTGCCGAGCCGAGGAACGGAGCGTCGCCGAAGGCAAACACACCGCCATCTTCTGCAAATAGCCAGTAACCGTTCCCGCTCGATGTCGACAGCATCGTGGCGACTGGAGAGACAAGTCGCAGGTTGCCGGTCGAGCCGAGAAACGGAGCGTCGCCGAAGGCGAAGATGCCGCCGTCGGCGGCCGCCAACCAGTAGCCGTTGCCCGAGGGTGTGCTGGCCATGGCGACGACGGGTTGAGCCAGTCGAATTGCGCCCGTCGATCCGAAGAAAGCGGCGTCGCCGAAGGCGAAGATGCCGCCGTCGGACGCGGCCATCCAGTAGCCGTTTCCGCTTGGCGTCGACGTGATGTCGACGATGGGCGCGGCGAGCGAAACCGAGGAGGTGTCGCCAAGGTGTGGTGCGTCGCCGAAGGCATGAACCTCACCGGCGTCGGTGACGATCCAGTAGCCGTCGGCGTTGGGTGTTGCGGCCATGGCCGCTACCGGGTTGTCGAGATCGACCTCACTCAGCGATCCCATGTACACGGCATCGCCGAACTCGTGAACATCGCCACCGCCGATTGCCAGTGCTGCAACGTCGGTAGCCGCATCGCCTGGAAGCGACTTGTCGCCTCCAGCAGTTGCCGCGGGAGCTAGTGCCAAAAGACCTAGCAGGGTCGCCATTAGGGCGGTTGTGAGCTGGCGAGCAGTTCGAAACATGTCGGTCCTAGGTGGACCGACACGACGCTGGCCTAGTTGGCTAGCGAAACCTCGACCCGTGAGTCAGTTGCCTCTGTGAGTTGCAGGTCCGAAATTCGGCCTGCGTCCTTAAGATCGGACGATGCGAGTTCAATGAGAGACAAACGATCGCGTGTGTCATGAATCGTTGCTGCCTCGACGTCGGTTCTTAGCGAAACCTTGGCTTCTGTTTTGGCCCGCCTGATCTCGCCGAGGACCTCAGCAGCAACTTCGAACACCGCAGGGTTTCCGTTTGCGGCCAGGGTTCTTAGTTTGTCGGTTGTTGGCCAATCCGCGAGGTGAACCGAGCCGTCTTGCCACCACGACCAGACCTCTTCGGTAACGAATGAGAGGTGGGGTGCGAACAGGCGCTGAAGTATCGACAGGGCCTCGACGAGGGTGCGGCGTGCCGATGCGACAGCATCGTCTGGGCCGCTGCCATAAGCGCGGCCTTTGACTAGTTCGACGTAGTTGTCGCAGAACGGCCAGAAGAATCCTTCGGTGCGTTCGATGGCCCTGGCGTAGTCGAAGTTCTCGAACGAGGTTGTGCAGATGTCGACGACTTCGGCCAGCGATGCCAGCACAGCTTTGTCGAGTGGTTCTGTCACCTCACCAGCGAAGGCATCGTCGCCGGCTAGGCCGAGCACGAATTTCGAGACATTGAGCAGCTTGATGGCTAGGCGACGACCGACCTTCATCTGGGCTTCGTCGACGGCGGTGTCGGTGCCAGGGCGACCGTTGACGGCCCAGTACCGAACGGCGTCGGCGCCAAATCGTTCGAGAAGTGGCAGCGGAGTGACGACGTTGCCCTTCGACTTCGACATCTTCTTGCGGTCGGGGTCGAGAACCCAGCCTGACAGGTTGGCGTTCTTCCAGGGGGCGATGTTTTGTTCGTGATGCGATCGTACGACGGTTGCGAACAGCCACGTGCGGATGATGTCGTGGCCTTGGGGGCGCATGTCCATTGGAAATATGCGAGCGAACAGGTCTGGGTCGTCGAGTTCGCGGCCCACGATTTGAGGCGTGAGCGAAGAGGTGGCCCAGGTGTCCATGATGTCTGGGTCGCCGGTGAAGCCGCCGGGTTGACCGCGCTGCGACTCGTCGAAGCCAGCGGGAACGTCGGTGCTTGGGTCGATAGGAAGGAGCGATTCGTCTGGCACGTAGCGCGTGTCGTAGTCGATCTCGCCGGTGTCGTCGAGCCGGTACCAGACGGGGATCGGCACACCAAAGAACCGTTGCCGGCTGATGAGCCAGTCGCCGTTGAGTCCGCCCACCCAACTTTCGTAGCGCTGCTTCATGTAGGTCGGGTGCCAAGTGAGCTCGGTGCCGCGAGCGACGAGGTCGTCGCGGAGGTTGGGGTCGCGGCCGCCGTTGCGGATGTACCACTGGCGGCTGGTGACGATTTCGAGCGGACGGTCGCCCTTTTCGAAGAACTTGACCATGTGCTCGATGGGACGAGGTTCGCCAACCAGGATGTTCTGCTCCTGGAGCATCTCGACGGTGCGAGTTTGGGCTTGTTTGACGTTCTTGCCTTGGAGTTCTTCGTAGTTGGCCGTGGCCGTTGCAGCGTCGGTCGATTCCCAGCCTGGCGAGCCCCATTCGATTTCGCGGAAACGGCCGCGACGATCGATGACCGAACGAACCCCTAGGTCGAGTTCGCGCCACCAGGTGACGTCGGTGGTGTCGCCGAACGTACAGATCATGGCGATTCCAGAACCCTTGTCTGGCTGGGCCAGGTGGTGAGGCCTGACCTCGATCTCAACACCAAAGAGCGGAGTTATGACCTTCTGGCCAAACAAGGGCTGGTACCGCTCGTCGTCTGGGTGGGCGACCAGGGCAACACAAGCTGGAAGCAGTTCTGGGCGCGTGGTTTCGATCTCGACCGCAGGACCATCGCCGTCGGCGCGAGCAAACGGGATGCGGTGATATGCCGCAGGTAGTTCTTTGTCTTCTATCTCGGCTTGGGCTACTGCGGTCTGGAAGCTGACGTCCCAGATAGTTGGAGCTTCTTGTTGATAGGCATCGCCTCTGGCTAGGTCGCGCAAGAAATACGCCTGGCTGGTGCGCTGGCTTACTTGGTCGATGGTGGCATAGGTCATGGCCCAGTCGACCGACAGGCCGAGGGTGCGCCACAGGTGTTCGAACGCCTTTTCGTCCTCTGTGGTGAGCTCGAGGCAGAGCTCGACGAAGTTGGGCCGCGAGATCGGGATCGAACGTTTGCCCGGCTTGAGCGGCGGCTCGAAGTCTGGGTCGTATGGCAGCGTTGGATTGCAGGTGACGCCGTAGTAGTTCTGAACCCGTCGTTCGGTGGGTAGGCCGTTGTCGTCCCAGCCCATGGGGTAGAAGACCTCGCGGCCAGCCATGCGTTGGTAGCGGGCGACGGTGTCGGTGTGGGTGTAGCTGAATATGTGGCCAACGTGTAGTGAGCCGCTAACCGTTGGCGGTGGCGTATCGATGCTGAATACGTCGGCGCGGGCCTTGCTTCGATCGAATTGGTACGTGACGTTGTCGTCCCACGCATCGCTCCATTTTTGCTCAAGCCCGTCGAGCGAAGGTTTGTCCGGCGCATTTGTCATGGCCCACCACGCTACCGATTGGGGAGTGTGGGCGATTCCATTTAGTAGCCGAAGTTCGGGCAATTAGGGGATCAAGCTGTTCCCGGCTGGTATGGCTGTTCGGTGCTCGCTGCTGCTCGTGGGACAACGATGGGTGAGGGTCCGGGGCTGGCTGTGTTGGCTCTGCCACGCTGGAGTTGTGCAATCGTTGGCTTCGATATCGACCTCGACCTCGACATCGACTGGGGCTAGCCGGCCGCGGTCGGTCGAGCGCCGCGATGCCTCGATGGTTCGAAGAGCCCGTGCTGTTGCCGCGGTAGCGATTGGGTTGCTGCTCCTAACCGCTGATATTCCCGATGACCCTGCGCCTCTGATTTCGCCAACGATTCTGGCGGTGCTGGTGGTGTTAGGGCTGCTGTTGGTCAACGTTGTCGACCCGGCTCGGCAGCCCGATGCAAGCCCCTCAGTGCTTCGGCGGTCTGCGATCGTTCAGCTTGGAGTAGACACCGCGCTGGTGGTGTCTGTTGTCTGGCTGGCCGGAGTCGACCCGCGTGGGCCGGTGTGGGTGCTGCTGGTGTTGCCGATTCTCGAGGCCTCGCTTCGGTTTGGCGCTCGCGCCGCCATGGTTCTGCTCGGCGCGATGTGCGTGGCCTATGTCGGGCGTGATGTGTGGTCGGCGGCAAGGTATGACCTGGTTACGTTCAGCCCTGCGACGGTCGCCCAGCGCCTCGGGATCCTTGTTGTTGTGGGCCTGACTTCTGGTTTCCTTGCTGCCGAGTTGGCCCGTGAGGCACGACGTCATCGGTCGGCCCGCGGAGAGGCAGAGCGTCGCGCCGACGTCATGGCCGTTGTGGCCGAGTCGACGCGCAAGATGACGTCGCTAAACGCCGACGATGCGCTGCACAACTTGGCCTCAGCCGCTCACCGTCTTGGTGTTGGTCGAGTTGGCGTGGCCCGTTGGAACGGCGTTCGTTTCATCGGTCACCCGGCTGGCAGCGACGATGTGCAAATGGGCTTGCTGGCGGAACGTTTGGGAACCGAGTTGGCCACCGCCGACGGCCCGATCTCGATAGGTCCGGGTCGTGTCGCTTCTTTGGTGGCCGACGCCGACGTCGGTTCTGCGGTCGGCCTGTCAATCATGAGCCATGATGGCATCGTGGGCTCCTTGGTGGCTGAGGGGCCAGTGTCGGATGAAATGCTCGGAGCGCTTTCGCTCTTGGCGGCCCACGTTGGTGTTGTCCTAGCCCAGGCGAGTTCGCATGCCGAGATTCGTCGGTTGCAGCAACGGCTCGCGCATCACGCGTTCCACGACAGTCTGACTGGACTGCCGAACCGAGCCAGCTTTGAGGCTCGATTCAAACGGGGTCGTGAGCGTCGAGCATCGGCTGCGACTGGCGTCGCGGTGTTGTTCATCGACCTCGACGGGTTCAAGATCATCAACGATGAGCTTGGCCATGCAGCCGGCGACGAGTTGTTGACCGTCGTGGCGGGTCGTATTCGCGACACCTTGCGGCCCTACGACACCGTCGCCCGACTTGGCGGTGACGAGTTCGTCGCCCTACTTGAACGGGTTGCCGACGCCGAAGGTGCCCGCGCCGCAGCAGAGAGAGTTCTGCTTTCTCTCGAAGCGCCAGTTCGGTTGCGGAAAGCCAACGTGACGGTTGGCGCGTCGATCGGAGTGGTGTTCAGGACCACCACTCCCGACGATGTCGACGAACTTCTTCAGGCTGCCGATGCTGCGATGTATGAGGCTAAACGTGCAGGAAAAGGTCGTGTTGTGGTGCTCGACGAAGTGCTTGGCAACGTGCTCGGCCAAGGCCTAGAAGCAGGCTGAGGCAAGACTGCTGCTGCGCGCATGGGTTGACACGGCTATGTTACCCATTGGTAACTTGTAAGTTACCGCCGGTAACTTACGGGCGCGATCAGCCGATAGGCGCAGTGAGCGCACTTGGTTAGTAACGCCGGCGATCAGACCTCATCCAGCATCATGCAGTCAGGACAAAGCGATGGATTTCTCGTTGAACCTCAGCGAAGACCAGATCCAGATTCAGAAGTGGGTTCATGGTTTCGCCGAAGATGTCATGCGACCCGCCGCCGAAGAGTGGGATGAGCGCGAAGAGTTTCCATACCCCATCGTCGAGCAGGCCCAGGAGATTGGCCTGTACGGCTGGGAGTTCATGGCTGAGGGTATGTTCAACGACCCGACGGGTCTCACCATTCCGGTCGCGATCGAAGAGCTCTTCTGGGGCGACGCTGGTATTGGTATGGCCATCATGGGCAGCACTTTGGCCGCGGCTGGGATGGCAGCGTCTGCTACTCCCGAGCAGTTGATGGAGTGGGTGCCGCTGTGTTATGGAACGCCAGGCGACTTGATGCTTGGCGCGTTCGCGGCATCTGAACCCGACGCTGGTTCCGATGTTGGCGGCTACCGCACCCGCGCCGTCTATGACGAGGCCACTGACGAGTGGGTCATCAACGGCACCAAGGCCTGGATCACCAACGGCGGCATCGCCGACATTCACGTTGTGATCGCCGTGGTCGACCCCGAGCTGGGTACTAAGGGTCACGCGAGCTTTGTGGTCCCGCCGAAGACTAAGGGTCTGTCGATGGGCCAGAAGTACAAGAAACACGGTATCAAGGCATCACACACGGCCGAGGTAGTGCTCGAAGATGTGCGTGTGCCCGGGCGGTGTCTGTTAGGTGGCAAGGAAAAGCTCGACGAACGCCTGGCTCGGGTTCGTGCTGGCAAGAAGGGCAACTCCCAGGCTGCCATGCAGACCTTCGAGGCCACGCGTCCAGCCGTTGGGGCCCAGGCCGTTGGTGTTGCTCGGGCGGCCTATGAGTACTCGCTCGAATACGCCAAGGAACGCCACGCATTTGGCCGACCGATCATCAAGAACCAGTCGATAGCGTTTATGTTGGCCGATATGGCCACCGAAATCGACGCCTCTCGCCTCCTCATCTGGCGCGCCGCCTGGCTCGCCAAGCAGAGTGGTTTCAAGAACGCCGAAGGGTCAATGGCCAAGCTCAAGGCCGGTCGGACCGCCACCTGGGTAACCGAGCGAGCCATCCAGATCTTGGGTGGATACGGCTACACCCGCGAGTACCCAGTTGAACGATGGCACCGCGACGCCAAGATCCACGACATCTTCGAAGGCACCGAGCAAATCCAACAGCTGGTGATATCGAGGGCCATCTCGGGCCTGCGGATCGAGTAGTAAACCCTTTATCGGTAGGGGTTGATGAATGCGGTGAGGTCACCTCCCGTTGCACCTCCCGTTGCACCTCCCGTTCCACCTCCCGTTGGAAAGTGTCCCTAGCTGTCCCTAGTTTTCGCTGCTACGGTGCCGAATATGGCATCGATTCGAGAGAAGCGAGCGGGGTACTGGGAGGTGCGTGTCTTCGTTGGTTACGACGATGAGGGCAAGCCCGTTCAAGTGTCGAAGTCAATCAAGGGCGGCAAGCGTGATGCTGAACGGTTGGCAGCCCAGTTGGCTTCGCGTCCGGCGCCTCGGTCCGGGAAGCTGACGGTCGAAGAACTGCTCGACGAGTACATGGAGCACAAGGCCCCGTCGTGGTCCTTGTCGTCTCGACGCGACTATGCCAGCCGGGCCGAGCGAATCAAGTCCGACCCGATCGGAACGAAACCGGTGAGTCGAGTCTCCGTGGTCGAGGTGGACAGGTGGCATCTGCGTATGCACAGGGCGGGTGTCGGCGAAGCCCAGATCCGGAACTTGCACACGTTGCTTCGGGCCGCGTTCAGTCAGGCCGTCCGGTGGGAGTTGTTGTCGGTTAACCCGGTAGCGAATGCCAAACCCCAGCGGCGGAAGAAGACCCCCAGGGGAGTGATGTCGGTCGACGATGTGGCCCTGGCGTTGACGGTGGCCGAGCAAGTGCATCCGTTCGCACCGCTTGCGCTGCGCCTTGCTGCGGTCTCGGGCGCTCGCCGTTCCGAGCTGGCGGGGCTTCGGTGGGATCGGGTGATCGATGGCCGGCTCATCATCAATCAGGCGATCACAATCGACCGGACGCATCCGGTCGGCGATCCCGAGCGCCTTCAAGTCTCGCCAACGAAGACGGGCGAGCAGCGAGGCCTGTCCCTGGATGAGCAGACTCTTGCCCAGGTCGAGACGGCGAGGGCCGAGCGTGCCGAGAAGTCGCCGTGGATCTTTGGGGAGGATGAGTATCCACCCAGCCCCGACAAGATCGGCTGGTGGTGGAAACGCACCCGAAAGTTGGCGGGAATCGATCCGAAGTGGCGCCTGCACGACTTGCGCCACTGGTCAGCCACCCACGCCATCGCCGGCGGCCACAACGTCCGCTCGGTCGCCGCACGTCTCGGCCACAGCGACCCAACCACGACAATGCGCACCTACGCCCACGCTCTTGAAGGCCTCGACCAAGGCATCGCCGATACCGTGGCGGCTGTGCTCGATGGAGATGGCGAGTGAGCGAGCTTGAACCGATTGAGAGCCATCTGCGCACTGGCGAGGTGCTCGACCCCGATTCTTCGCTCGTCATCCGGGGTTGGCCGCTGACGGTTGATGGCCTGTTGCGCAACGCCGATGCGACCCGTCGTCGTTACTCGTTTCGTGGACATCCGCTTGTGGCCATCTCTGCTGAGGTCACCCTCGATGGCTGGGACGTCGACGCCATCTTGTCCGGCCCGAGGCTTCGGACGCGTCGGAGCTACGCCGTGGTTGCAGCTAATGAGGTCGTCGAGGCGGGCTTCGATCTGCTGCCGACGTTCTCGGCGCCCCATTACAGCGTGGTGATGGCGAACTACACTGAAGACCAGGCGCAGGGCCTGATCTCGGTCCTGGGCGAAGTGGTACCGAACCCCTATCACGTGAGGAGGCAATCATGAGCGAACAGACGAATGTCGCCGTGACCCTCCCCGCTGACGTGAATCAAGTCGATGAGACCGGCTACGTATGGGCCTTCTTGAGCGATTCGGACGAACCCGCCCGTGTGTCGCCGGGAGCGATCATCGTGGCCGGCGACACTGAGGAACCATTTCTGGCCCGCGTGGTCGATGTGGTGGATGGCCCGAGTGGCGACTCGATAGTTCACCTCGACGTGCTCGGCGTGCCCGAACAGACGATCGACGAACTGCGTCACGCCGGTCTGCTCCCCACGTAGCTGGACTTGGGCAGCAGGCCACGAACGAGCAGCGCCAGTTCGTCTCTGGGCACGCGTAAGCAACGCCCGAGTTGCACGACGGGAAGACCAGCGGCTCCATCGGTGATCCGGTACTGCCGAGCGAGTTGGTAGCCGAGCGCTCGGCTGATCCGGAGATAGTCGGCCGCCTCTTCAACGGTCAGCAGATCTGGATACTCGCTCAGTGGTCTCTGCATCGTTCTGTCCTGTCGTTGATGTGCTGAACCCAGGGACACTCGGCCCAACGCCTCGCGACGCCCTCAGGCCGAACGAGTCGTGCGATTCGAACCTCCCGGTCACCAGGAAAACGCCGAGACACAACGGCAGGTCCTGCCGGACCTGCGCGCCGGGAGGTGAACTTCGCCCGGGTGTCTGCCTAGTCTGCGATGCTGGAAGCGTGCCCGAGCGATACAAGTTCCCGGAAGGACACCACGTGGCGAAACTGTTCCCCGTAGAGGGTGACAGCGCCATCGCCGAATTGTGGTTTGGCGAGGCTCCTGGGCACAGATTTCGTTGACCGGAATCGCCCTCGACGCAGATGGGGACGAACGAGTCTCACGGGTCGGCTTCAGCATCTCGCTCTTCCCTCCGCCAGCAGCGGCGGAGCCCGGCTGGTGGGAGTTCGATCTAGCTGATGTCGAAGCTCGTCTCTCCAATGCGAAGGAGTGGCTCCTCGACAACGAACGAGGACGATTGTCTCTTGAGGATGAGACCGGCCTCACTGCTGCCGGGAGGGCGATGGACAACGCAACAGACCCTCTCGAACCGTGAACCAACGTGACGACCAGCGGCCGAGCGGCGATGGATTCAAGCTTGGGCTGATCATGGGTGATTCACTGCGGCTTGCGATTGTCGGCTACCAGTTTCCGGAGGCCGAGGATCTTCTGCGGAAGTACAGCTGGTACCTCGTAGAGGGCGACGCGACCGTCGGCGGATCCGGTTGGGGCTTTCGCTGGCAGGCGTTGACCTGCGACAAGGCGCCTGCGATCGCCGAATGGCTGCGGGCCGTGGCCAAGTGGGCGGTAAGCGAAACAGACCCGGAGGCGCCAAAGGCACCGTGGCTGATCGAGCCGAATGTTCAGTTTCCGGCGGTTCGCCGCGAGGATGACCTCGTCGTGCTGACCGTCGAGCTTGACCTCGAATTCTTGCCGCCCGACCGGAGACGTGGTCGAGTCGGTGCAGGCAACCCTGTCGTGCTCGAGCTTCGAGCCACCCCGGATGAGCTCATCCAAGCGGCGACGGATTTCGATGCAACGATCGCTCAGTGGCCGGGCGCACCTAGCGAGAGCGAACGATCGTGAGCAGCCACTGTCAAGGGCCATTTGTTTCTGCCGGTGGGTGGCCTGGGGTTGTGCCGGTTGGTGGCCAGTAGGACTGCCTGGTGGTGGCCAGCGGAACTGCGGGGGTTGGGGTGGTTGGGGGTTTCGCCCAGTACGTGATCGACTACCGTTCTTGGGTGCTCGGGTTCGAAGTGAGTCTCTCCAATTTGACGAAACGGCAGATCGAGGCGACGAGTTATGAAGTCGCGGATGACGGTGCACTCGTGTTACGAATTGACGATGCGCTCATGGAAACCATCCTGCCCGCCGACTGGATAGAGATTCAGGCGATGGGTCTTCGGCTCAGCGACTCCTGGCCATACCCGAACATGCACCTCCTACTGGAGAATTTGGCTGAACAGCTAGGGGTGGTCTACGGCCACTACGTCCACGGACTGCGACAGCCCGAGAACTACTCGTCAGGTCTGCTGAACGAGTTCGAGTCGCTCACCGCGGCTTTGCTTTCTTCGGTGTGCATCGACCCCAACTCGACCGACGAGAAGGCCGTGATCCGCTGCGTCCGAGAGAGAGATTATTACGAAGGAGTTCGGAGTTTCGCCTCTTATCGGCCGCCGACGAAGATGACCTAATTTGAGAGCAACCCCGTAAGCGGACGTCAGGTCGTCGAAGGACGGCGCAACGATCGACGCGCGGCGCAGACGGGCAGTAATCGTCGTCGCAGCTCGTGACATGGTCGCTAGATTTTGCCGCTGATGGTGCTGGCTACTGACTCAAGCCTATCCTGATGCCTTGCTGGCGAACCGTTGGACACGTCATCCGAGTTGGGGAGGGAGGCCTAACCGCTCTTCGTTCGACGCGGCTCTTCAACTGTGGCGGCTTCGTCAATTCGGTTTACTGCCAGGTAGGCCGCCGCGAGGTTGGTTCGGCTGGTGATTGTGTCGGGGTGGTCTGGTCCGAGGATCCGTTCGCGGTCGGTAAGGACGGCCTCAAGGAGGGTGGCGCCGCGGTGGAGCTGACTCGCTGCCCAATAGCTGAGTGCAAGGTTTGATCGGCTGGTGATTGTGTCGGGGTGGTCTGGTCCGAGGATCCGTTCGCGGTCGGTGAGGGTCGCCTCTTCGAGGGCCACAGCTTCACTGATTTGGCCTCCCGTTCGGTAGCAATTTGCGAGGTTGGTTCGGCTGGTGAGTGTGTCGGGGTGGTCTGGTCCGAGGATTCGTTGGCGGTCGGCGAGGACGGCCTCGTGGAGGATGATTGCGTCATCGTTTCGGTCTTTAGCCCAATAACAGCCTGCGAGGTTTGATTGGCTGGTGAGTGTGTCGGGGTGGTCTGGTCCGAGCACGCGCTGCCGGACCTCTAGAACGCTTTCAAATTGGTCGATGGCTTCACTTTGCCTACCCGCTATCCAGTAGCAGCTTGCGAGGTTTGATCGGCTGCCGAGGGTGTCAGGGTGGTCGGGTCCGAGCACGCGCTCGCGACCGGTGATGATGGCTTCGTTGAGGGCTATGGCTTCACTGGTTCGACCCGAATCGGCGTAGCCTGCGGCGACGTCTGATCGGCTGGTGAGTGTGTCGGGGTGGTCGGGTCCGAGGATGCGTTCGCGGTCGCTGAGGACTGCTTCACCCATCGTGGTGGCCTCGCCGATTCGCCCTGAGGTCCAATAGCTGTTGGCAAGTTTTGATCGGCTGGTAAGGATGTCGGGGTGGTCGGGTCCAAGGATGCGTTCGTTCGCTTCAATCGAGCGCGAGGC
>CAZMUM010000036.1:49443-54356 GCA_964569385.1 uncultured Acidimicrobiales bacterium | reverse complement strand
AGTTCGACTGTGGCTCCGAGGACCACCAGCGGAGCTCCCGTATCCATGGCCGGGGATGCATTCATGACGTTGCCGCCAATGGTTCCAACGTTGCGCGTAGCCGGCGATCCAACCAGGGCGGCGGCATCAGCCACAGCGGTGTAGCTGCCCACAATCGCCGGGTCGGCCATCAACGTGGCGTGGGTAACCCCCGACCCGATCCGCATCGAATCGGCCCCAACCTCGATGGCTGTTAGGGCGTCGATCCGGTCGATGGCGACGAGGTCTGGCGGCAACTCGAACTTGCCGTGACGGGCTCCGACCACAAGGTCAGTACCCCCGGCTATGGGCGCAGCACCTTCAGCCAGAGCAGCTAAAGCCTCCTCGACCGACATTGCGATGACGAAGCTCATGACCCAACCTCGCTGTCACCAACACTGTGGTCCCAAACTCGTTCTGCCGTCATCGGCAACTGCCTCATCGGTGAACCGATCACCTTCGAGATGGCATTGGCGATGGCCGCCGCCGTCGCCACATTGGGCGCTTCGGCAACACCCTTGGCCCCGTTTGGCCCGGCGTCGTTGGTAAAGACCTCGATGAACTTGGTGTGGATGGGCGGTATGTCGGCCGCAGTTTGGAGTTTGTACTCAAGCAGGGCCGCGTTGCGCTGCGCTCCTCGTTCGTCGTACTGGGTCCCCTCAGACAACGCCTGGCCAATTCCCATCACCACACCACCCTCGATTTGGCCCTGAGCGGCTATCGGGTTGATGATCGTGCCCGAATCGTGGGCCGCGTGGACAGACACCACTCGCACCACCCCGGTATCGCGGTCGACTTTGACCCGCACCACATGACACGAGAACTGGGGCCCGATCCACGCCGACAATCCCATGTCGCCAACGCAGGTCGAGTTTCTCAGCACCGGAGTATCAATCGGGGCACTCGAGCCGTGGCCGAGTAGCAGCTCGGTGTTCATCGACGAGCGGGCGAGTTCGGCTATTGGGACCGACCGGTCTGGCGTGCCGACAACGGTAGCCACACCGTCACGGAGCACGATGTCGCCTGGCGATGCTTCGAAGCGGTCGGCAGCCATCTCTCGAAGTTGCCCGGCAATTTGTCGCGAAGCGTTCTGCACCGCTCGGCCGTTGTTAAGCAGAGTCTGCGAACCGGTCGCTCCCGCGTCATAGGGTCCGGCGGCGGTGTCCTGGTAGATGATCTGGAAGTCTTCAGGATCCATGCCAAGTTCGTCGGCAGCCAGTTGACGCAAAGTCATCACTGAGCCGGTACCGCACTCTTGGGCACCGGTAATGATCTCGCCGCTTCCGTCAGCCTCGAGCTTCACGTAGGCACCCGAGGCGCCGGGGAAACTCGGCCACCAGCCAACAGCAACACCGATGGCTTCGTCATCGGCCAACTCTGTACTGCCATACCCAGCAGCATCACTGGCGGCCTCAATGCAAGCGAGTAGTCCGATCTCGTCATACGTCTGACCGACCACTCCCTCGTCGCCAGTGTCGACGCAGTTGCGAAGACGGAAGTCGACGGGGTCCATTCCAATAGCGGCAGCTAGCTCGTCGGTGTGAGATTCGAGCGCCCAACAGGCTTGGGGCGCGGTCGGGGCCCGCACCGAACCCGATGGTTGATGGTTCGTATATACCAGGTGGGCGTCGATATGAACGTTGGCCACCTTGTAAGGCCCAGCCAGATGCATTGATGCCATCTGCGGAAAGAAACCGGCGTCGGCGGTATAGGCGCCATTGTCGACGACGATCTTGCCCACGCGGGCCACTATGTCGCCGTTGCCCATCACGCCAGATGTCACCTCGAACACGATGCCTTCTCGGCGACGGTCGGGAGCCAGGAACTCCTCTTCGCGGCTGAACACGAGTTTCACCGGACGGCGCGCAGCACGTGAAAGTGCTGCTATATGGGCTTCGAAGTGGAACCCGCACTTTCCTCCGAATCCGCCACCTAGATGCGGCACGATGACACGCACCCGGTTCGATGGAAGCCCAAGCGTTTCACAGACGCCATCGCGAGCTTTGAACGGTACTTGGGTCGATGTCCAGATCGTGACCTTGTTGCCTTCCCACTGGGCGATGACCGAACGAGGCTCGATCGGCAGCGCGTGAGTGCCGTCGGCCACGAACCGGCTCGATACAACATGGTCGGCTGCGGTCATGGCCGCGGCGGCATCGCCTTTGCTGATCGATGAGAATGATGCAACATTTCGGTTGCGTTCGCAGCCCCAACCAGACTCATAGTCGGCCCAGCCCTCATGCACGAGCGGCGACTGATCGGTGAGCGCTTCTTCGACGTCGGTGACAGCAGGCAACTCGTCGATCTCGACGATGATGGCATCGACGCCCGCTTGGGCCGCTTGGGCTGAGGTAGCAGCAACGGCGGCAATTACCTCGCCTTCGAACCGCACCACGTCGCGTGCAAACAGGGTGCGATCAGCCACCGCATCGCCGTAGCGAAGGTCAGGGACATCGTCTTGGGTGAGCACTGCCAGCACGCCGGCGACTTCTCTGGCGGCGCTCACATCGAGCTTGGTGATTCGCCCGTGCGAAACCCCGGCGTACTTGAACTTGGCGATCAACTGACCGGTCAAAGTAAGGTCGGCGGTGTATCGGCCAGAACCGGTGACTTTTTCGGGCCCGTCAGCCCTGACGAATCGGCGCATAAGAGCTAAAGTGTCGCACACCCGTAGGCTCTTAGGTGCGGTTCGATTCAATCCAGCCGACGGCGAAGTCCACACAGTCGCGCATCTGGAACACCCTGGCGACGCCATCGCCGATAGTGCTCTGACGCTCCTTGCCGCTGGCGCCAAAGGCCTCGCCAAGTTGATCGAAGTCGTCTTCACAGGTTTCGAGGTCGTCGTAGTTGACCCATTGGCGCACTCCGTCGACCATCACCGGTACACCTTCGGTGTAGGTCGTCTTGTGCGGCCACTCGGATCGGTGTTCGCCGAGGTGGAGAGACGTGTTGCTGGCGTGGCCAACGCCCATCAACAGCACCTCGGCGTGCATTTCGTACAACCGGCCAAGTGGCGAGGATTCCCCTAACCCAGGAGTGAGATCGTGAGGGCTGACAATCTCATCTGCTGCTCGGCCATTGGCTGCGAAAGACACCGTCGGATGGTCGCTACGCACAGTCGACCGGTGCAGCAGGAACACCTCGACGATCTGGCCCATAGCTCGCACCGGCGTTAGGTACGGGTCGTACGCCGGTAGCTCGGCACGCAGGGTCTCGACCCATTCTGTCGGCACCGCTGGTTGGCTCCACGCCGCCGGGTCGCTTAGGTGACCGGACTGTGCTGGCATCACGATCGTGCCATGCGGACCAACAGCCTCAAGGAGCGAAGCCACGACAGTTTGGGCCCCGCCCGCGACCCAACCCAGGGCGCGAAGCGACGAATGAACCACGACAACGTCGTCAGTGTCGATGCCCAGAACGCTTAGATCCTCGGCAAGTGTCGTTGCGGTTACGGGCGCGTCAGTATCACCTACAACCCGAGCCTCAGTCACGTCTCAACTCCCATGTCATGAGCGTAGGCCGGTATGGTGCCCACCGATGCCAAACCCTCCAGAGCCGCCGGCCGCCGCGCCTAGGCCCAATCCAGCCCCGGCAGATACTGGGTCACCAGATACTGGGCCACCAGATACAGAGGTCAGCCGAGAGGCATGGCTTGCGTTGGCTGTGACCACCCTTGTGACCTTCTTGGTAGTGGTCGACATTTCGGCGGTGACCGTTTCGTTCCCGTCGATCCAACGCGACTTCGATGTCAGCAGAGCCGAACTCAGCTGGGTCATCTCTGGATACAACATCGTCGTCGGCGCGCTGCTTCTCGTTTCGGGCCGCATCGCCGACAGCATCGGCCGACGCCGAGTGTTCCTGCCTGGTGTAGCCATATTCATGGTCGCCTCGTTGGCCGCCGGGTTGTCACAATCGGTCGGGATGCTCATTGCAGCACGATTAGTCCAAGGTGTCGGCGGGGCAATCATCGTCGCTACATCGTTCGCCGTGATGCTGCCCGGGTTTCCGGTAGCGCGACGCTCAACCGCCATTGGCCTAGCAGGCGCAACCGGATCCCTTGGTGCGGTTGCCGGCCCGGCCCTTGGTTCGTTCCTTATCGACCTCTATAGCTGGCGAGCCATCTTCTTGCTGAACGTTCCCTTATCGCTGCTCGTACTTTTCCTTGGGCCACGGTTCCTCCAGGAATCGAGCGACCCAGAGGCCACCGGCAAGATCGACTACGCGGGTGTCGCACTCGGCACGGCTTCAGTGGCGTTGGTAATGGGCGCCATCGTGCAGAGCGAATCATGGGGCATCAGCGACCCCCGTGTGTTTGCCATGGTGTTGGTCGGGTTAGCCCTGTTACCGGTCGTCATCTCGAGGTCAAAGACCCACCCAGAACCGCTGATCAACCTCGACCTATTCAGCTACCAGTCGTTCCGAGCCACATCCATCGGAGTGGTCTTCTACGGGTTCGCCTTCACAGCCGGGTTCTTGGTGAGCTCGCTGCTGCTACAAGATTTGTGGGGCCAATCGATCCGGGCCACCGGTCTGGCCCTCGTACCAGGGCCCCTTATCGCAGCAGTTATCTCCCCACTAACCGGATCGTTCGCCGACCGCTACGGGCACCGCGGAGTCCTTGCCTTCGGGTCTCTGCTCTGTGGCGCTGGCTACTTGAGTTATGTATTCGTCTTGGATGAGTCGCCAGCGGTCGGGAATCTCTACGTACCAATCAGTCTCGTGATCGGTGTCGGCATCGGACTCACAGTGGCGACATGGTCAAGTGCCGCCCTGTCCGACATACCTCAGAGTCGTTTCGGTGTGGCCGGTGCCACCTACAACACTTTTCGCCAGGCGTCGTACGCCCTTGGGATATCCATCTCAATTGCTCTGGTGTCGTCTGGTGCCAACGAGTT
>CAZMUM010000036.1:7295-49343 GCA_964569385.1 uncultured Acidimicrobiales bacterium | reverse complement strand
GCATACGCGGTGGTTGGACCGAAGAACTTCCAGCCGCCGCGTTTTAGTTCTTTGGCCAACGCGGCCGATCGGGCCGTCTGGGTAGGAACACCACCCTCGGCGTCGCGTGCAGGCGTCTGAACGGCCCAGCGCCACACCCAGTCGACCAGGGAACCCTCGGTTTCGGTCAGCTCGCACGCTCGCTGTGCGTTGTTGATGGTGGCCTCGATCTTGCCTCGGTGGCGGATGATGCCAACATCGTCAAGAAGCCGTTCGACATCGCTTTGTCCGAACGAAGCAACCTTCTCGAAATCGAACTGCTCGAACACTTCGCGGAACCGATCACGCTTTCGCAGAATGGTCAACCAGCTAAGCCCCGACTGAAAGCCCTCAAGGCAGATCTTCTCGAACAGACGGTGCGGGTCGGTGGTCGGTCGACCCCACTCGCAATCGTGGTACTCGAGATAGTCGACATGACCAAGGGGCCAGCCACAACGTTGCTTGGTGGGGTCGAGATGTTCGTTGCCGGGCTGCTGGTGGTCAGTCATCAGCTGTGTCTATCAGCTGTATCCATCAGCCATAGCCGAGCAGCTCGGTCTCGATGTCGGAAACTAGCTCCTTAGCTATTCTCGAATCCTCTCCTGGCGACGACCGGGCGATCGTTGCTCCGGTTGGCAGGTCGCCAACCTGATCGGCTCTCGGCCACTCGACGATGGCCCCGGATTCGTCGTCGTCGAGCAAACGTCGGCTCACCAAAGCCACCCCAAGCCCACTCTGTACAGCAAACAACACGCTCGCGGTTGAGGGTGCCGAAAACGCGACCCGGTGGGCAATGTTGGCGTCGGTAAGGGCCGCAACCGCGTACCGGTGGTAGAAGCCGTCTCGGCCAAAGCTGATGAGCGGGACCTCACCATCGGCGTAGGTCCAGTCGGCAGAACTGACCCACGCCAGCTCGTCTTCCCACAACAGCGTGTCGGTCGGACCAACGTCGTCGACCCCAACCTGAAGCACCGCAACGTCGAGCTCGCCTGCATTGACTAACCGGGTCAGCTCCCTTGCCTTTTCGACCCTGAACTCGATGGTGGCACCGGCATGAACATGGTTGAACCTTGCCAAAACCGCATCGATACAGAACTTCGTGAGCTCTTCTGTGGTACCGAAAGTGACGTTGCCGGTGAGGTCAGAACTTGTGAGTTCATGAACAGCCTGATCGTGGACAGCCACAATCGTCTTGGCATAGTCGGTCAGCAACCGCCCATCGCGTGAGGCCCGCAGCGAATGACCATCGCGAATCAGCAGCTCGCGACCAACACGCTGTTCGAGCCGTTTGATCTTCCAGCTAACCGCCGACTGCGACGAGTCGAGTGAACGAGCCGCCGCGGTCATTCCCCCGGTTTCTAGAACGGCCAAAAACACCCGCAAAGATTCGACGTCGAGCTGCATCGATTCAGGTTACCGAGGTTCCGACAACGATGATGGTTCGTCATGAAAACTAACGAATGCCGGACGTTGCGTCATGCTCACCTTCTCCGGATAATAGCCATATGAAAGCAACCACCAAGACCCTCAAAGAACGCGTTCGCGCTACTCTCCGTCCCGGAATTCAGGTCTCGAACAGGACCGATCGGGTCATCACCAACATCGTTCAGCCAGCGCTCAAGGCCTACTAGCTTCTAGCCGAAAGCCCGCCCAGCCGGATTCGCTATTTTCGTACGGTCGCCCAATATAGAGAGGTAGGCTGAGCGCGTCAGCTGTTCAGCCCCGCAGATCCCTCGATAGGGCGCCGCTGCTACCCTTGGCCCATGCCCAAGATCGTCGATCATGACCAACGCCGGTCCGATTTCGTCGAGGCCACGATACGCGTGGTCATCAGGGACGGCCTAGCCAATACGACCACTCGAAAGATCGCCGCTGAGGCCGGGTTCGCGAACGGAATTCTGGCCTACTACTTCGACGACAAAGAGGCGATCTTCGATCTCGCCCTGAAGCGTTCATATGAACAAGTTAGTGAACGAATCGCCGACTTCATCACGGCTCACGACGGCTTTGAGGCCCTCCGTGGCGCCATTCTGCTGGCTCTTCCCGTGGAAGAGGCCGCTCGACCAGGTATCGGGTTCGAAGTGAGCCTTTGGGGTAGGGCAGTCGGGAACTCCGAGCTGTGCGCCCACCAGTTCGAGTCGCTCCGCCAATGGCGGTTGACGCTTCGACACCTCGTCAAGCGCGCCGTCTCGTGCGGAGATCTCCGAGCCGATGTCGACGTCGACTGCAGTGTGGACGTGCTCATCGCACTTGTTGATGGCCTCAGTCTTGAGGCGACTCTCTACCCCTCGACTTACGACGCCGACCGGCTCATCGCTGTGGTCGACGCGGTGCTGAATCCTCTGCGCGTCAAGCAGTAGTCACGCTTTAATTGGACGTTGGTACAATAACCACTAACCTAATCGTCGCTGCTCTAACCATGGAGGCCCGATGGCCAGCGACGACAGAGAAACGATCCTCAACCTTCACAACGACTGGATCACGGCCAATCTGTCAGTTGACGTCGCCTATCTAGAGCGAGCCGTCGCATCTGGACCTGACGAGTTCGTCATGTTCAACAACAACGAGAGCAACTACTACGGTAAGACGGGGTTCATTGATCTCTGGAAAGCCATCGCTGCGGCCATTCCCACCGACGCATCCCCGGCCACGCTCGACGATCGTGATGTTCGTGTGACCGTGGTCGGCGACGTTGCGTGGGTCACCTACCTGGCCGAGTTCAAGGTCGACCTCGGACCCTCGTTCGGAGATGCAGCAGAGTTCAATGGTGGTTCGCGAGGAACCGAAATCTGGCGCCGACTCGAAGGCGAGTGGCAGTGTGTACATATTCACTGCTCTCCGCACGTGCCAGGGAACATGGGCGGCATCTGAATGCCCCCCGCCATGAAGGTCAGTGTTGCCCTGGCTGGCTTCAGCACCGTTCCAGACATGATCGAAACCGCGCTGAAAGCCGAAGCGGCTGGCGCCACGGGCGTCTGGGTGGCCGAACACCTCGGGTTCCGAGATTCCATCTGTACTGGCGCCGTTCTCGCAAGCCGGTCGCAACTCGAAATCGGCATTGTCGGACCTGCTCCCGTAAGTCGGCACCCCGCTACCTTGGCTATGGAACTCCGCTCGCTGGCCGAAATCGCACCTGGCCGCGTGCGCGCCCAGCTCGGCCTGGGCGACCCCTCACTCATTCGACCTCTCGGGGGCAGCAGCCAGAAAGCCCTCGCTCAAGTAGCGGAGTACACCCACGCCGTGCGCCAGATGCTCAGCGGAGATCCCGTTTCGGGGAACTTCGCCGGCCACGAAACCAAGGGGTTCACGCTCTTCGGCGCTGGGGAGACACCGGCGGTGCCAATAGAGATCATGGCAATGCGGCCGCGGATGCGCCGGTTGGCAGTGGAGACTTCAGATGGTTTGTCCCTCACCACTGGAGCTGGGCTGCCCTACGTGCGCGAGTGTGTACACGACGCCCGGACAGCCAGAGCAGCCAGCAAACGCGCAGAGCAGCCCCTGCCTATAACCGCCCACGTGCTGTTCGCCGTCGATCCTGACCGCACGATTGCGCTAGAGAGAGTACGCAGAACGTTGCAGTTCTTCTCCCTGGATTCTCTAGCGCTAATTGGTCAGGGGGTCATTGACTCCGAGGCTGTTGAACAATGTCGCCGGGGCAGCGCGGCCTCTGCGGTGTTGCTCACTGACGAGGTGGTTGCTGGGTTGTCGATCGCAGGGACGCCCGACGACGTTGCCCGGCGCATCACCGATTTTGCGGCCTCAGGGATCGACGAGGTGGCACTCTCGCTTAGCGCCCCGAGTGAAGCCGAAGGGGTACAGCAGCTACTCACAGCCTGGTCGGACTTGTAGCGATGCCCGCACTGCGGTCAGCCACTTGCGAGGGACCAGTGGGGCCTCTGCATTTCCTGATCAGCGGCGAGCAGGAGAGTTCAGACGCGCCTGTGGTGGTCCTGATTCATGGCCTCAACGCAAGCTCCCAAGTCTGGGTAGAGGTCGCCGAGCGGCTGGATGACTACAGAATCATCATCCCAGACCTCCGGGGCCACGGGCAATCCACCATGATCGGCCCATACTTCACAGACAGCTACGCCGCAGATGTACAGACGATTTGCGAGCATGAGGGCATCGCCAGGGTGGTCGCTGTCGGGAGCTCGTTCGGTGGAGCCGTCGCCCTTCGCCTCGCTTGCGACAGCACTCTGGAGCTTCCCAGCTTCGGGCTGCTAGGTACCGCCCTGAAGGGCTCTGCCAAGGCTTTAGTAATGGCTCTTCAGTTCCTTGACGAACTCGGTGTCGACATGTTCTTCCAGCACATCGCCGAACACTTCAGCCTTGCTCCAGGTGCCTTGGCTCAACAGATCGAACTGGTCGCGAAAACGGCCACAGGTCGCCCCCTGCCGGTGGTGCGAGCAGTTCTCGAGGCCGGCTTCATAGAGGACCTCCGTCCGTTGGCAGATCGGGCACCAGCACCCGCTCTCGTCGCAGTCGGGGCCCAGGATGCGACCTGCCCGCGACCTGTGGCCAGAGCCCTAGCGAAGAGGCTGGGCGCTCCGCTGGAAGTGATACCTGACGCCGGACATCTGCCCATGCTCGAACAACCAGACGCCGTTGCCGCATTCGTTCGCTCGGTCGTGACCCTCGCCACCTAGACGAGTCGGATCCCGAGCTGCTAGCACCGCCGCAACGGCAGAGTTGCACAGCGAAAAGCACCAGGAAAGCGGGCGATCTCATAGAAGTCCACTAGCACCGGGGTGATACCCCGATCCGAAAGAATGGTCGCGAGGCGATCCCCATTCTCTCGAATCACAATGGTTTGGGGGTCAAGCGCCAGAGTGTTCACCTGTAGGTCAAGAGCCTCTTCCTCGGTGACTTCGATCAGGTCGAAACGGCTGTCGAGCCTGTCCAAACTCTCGGGAGTGAACGCCTCGCGATGAACAAAACCTACATCGTTGCCGACCATCGTGAACTTGGTGTCTAGGTGCACTACCCCTCGATGGTTGAACTCCAGAGTGACCACTTCACGATCGACGCCAACTTTGTCGAACGCACGGCGAAGCGCCGCAATGGCTTCAAGGTCGGTTTCTTCGCCGAGCCCAACAAGCACATCGGTTTGGGTCACAATCACATCGCCACCCTCGATCACGCCTGCATCTAACTCGACCACGCTGGAAATCCGGGGCACCAACCCATCCAACCCGCCCTGTTCCCGGCGCCGCACTGGATTGCGAGAACGAGCCAAGAACAGATGTTCATCGACTGTGAAAGCCATGTCGCGGGGGTACAGCTGAATAGCGACGTCGTCGAGTCGATCAACAAAATGAACGATGATGCCGCGATCGCTCATGAGCTGAACGAACGCCTCGTGCTCTCGGGCGGCTGAATGCGGATCAGGGATCTCCACTCGGTTGTGTTTGACCAGTTCGACAGCGGCCTCCAGATCATCCTCATCTGACTCAGCGGCCAAACTGTCCCAGTCGAAGGCCTTAACAGGCCCTACGACGACCTCTTTTAACTCAGCCACATCGCTGGACACGTTCACGTCTATTGCGGTCGCGTCGGTCTTCATAGTTCTGCGCTCCTTCTGCTGCCAATTTGAGGGCTGTTTGGGTGTGGCACCGGCTAGTTCTTGCTGATCGAGGTTGAGAACTGAAGCGGGATCGAGGAGTACCCGCGCACGGGTCCTGACTTGTGGCGCTGCACTCCCCCAGCATCAAGGGTCAGATGCTTCGCTGAAGACAAGACCGTGTCGAGGGCTATCTCGGCCTCTACGCGTGCAAGCGCAGCCCCTAGGCAATGGTGCGACCCATGCCCGAACGAGAGCAACTCACTCCGGCGCCCAAACTGTCTTGTGGGATCGAATATCTCCGGCTGCTCGAAGACCCGCTCATCATGGTTGCCTGACCCAATGAGGGCCACCACTACCGAGTCAGCAGGAACAATCGTTGCGCCAAGCTGCACAGGCTCGTGAGTGAGCTTGCGCATGAGTTGGAACGGGGCATCGAAGCGAAGCGCCTCGTCCACAACTGCGGCCATCGAGACACATTCCCTGCCAATGACGTCAACGAGTCGGTCATCCTCGGTGAGAACCTTGAGCGTGGTGCCAATGAGCGCAGCCGTGGTTTCGTGGCCGGCATCAAAGAGCAGAATGAGGTTGGCGACGATCTCATCCATTCCGAGATACTCGCCCTCAACTCGCGCTGTGGCGAGCACCGACGCCAGGCCAAGGCCTGGGCTCTGCCTGCACGACAACACAAGACTCTGAAAATAGTCGCGGGCCTCGGTGATG
Organism: uncultured Acidimicrobiales bacterium; assembly: GCA_964569385.1. Taxonomy (GTDB): domain Bacteria; phylum Actinomycetota; class Acidimicrobiia; order Acidimicrobiales; family Poriferisodalaceae; genus JAADHX01. The sequence continues at coordinate 43,042 of CAZMUM010000036.1, read as the reverse complement.
GCGGCGTCCACCACGGCCAGACGGTCGGCTGACGGCAACGCAAAGGCCTCACCAATGATCTCGGCCAGGGCCAGGCAGTAGGCGCGGTCATCGGGTGGAATACCAATCAGCTCGGAGATGACTGCGGTGGAGAGCGGCAGCGCAAAATCACGATGGCCGTCGAACAACTCCTGCTGTTCAAGGTCGGCGACAAACGCGTCGACGGTCTGCCGAATGCTCGGGCGCAGTCTCTCGATCGACCGAGGCGTGAAGTACCGAGCCAGCACTTTGCGAATGCGGAGGTGTTCGTCGCCGTCGTGGAAGAGGAAGACGCTTCGATTCAACCAGGCCACCTCGGTCTGTTGCCCCCCGAACGCAATTTCTGAGTAGAGGTCGAACATCGACCAGTCTCGGAGGTCAGCACCAAGTGAACGACTGGACTGGACCGTCTGAACATCAGCGTGCCTGCTCACCACCCAGACACCTAGGGAAGACACATCGACGGGTGTCTCATCGCGGAGCTGACGATAGAGCGGATACGGATCATCAACGAACGGGAGGGTGCCAATATCAATGTCGATCACCTGTCGGGCCTCCCCCACGATCTCGCCGGCCGCCTGAGCCGAGCAGCCGCAAAGGTAACCGTACTTCTCCATGTGACCAAAAACAACAACCTCGACAGGCTCAGCGCGTGCTGCGTTGGATACAGCTTGTCGCATTCATGGCTTGTTTCTTGCTATGTGGCCATGGCCTCGACGATCTCACCGGCGACGAAGAGTTGGTCGACCTGCAAGTCGCTGTGCGAACACCGGCGTCCACGGTTGGAGCACTGTCTCGGCCCGCCACTGATTTCGTGTGATCATCTTGGCGGGAAGCACGTCGTTGGCTACAAGCCCCCCGTCGCAGACCTTGGGTGCGGACCTGGCCACGTCGTCGATCACCTCTCCGAACTTGGCATCACAGTCGTCGGTTACGACCTCTCCCCAGGCCAAGTCGGCCAGGCGCAACGCGCGTTTCCAGACTTGCAGTTCCATGTGGGTGACCTCACCGCGCTGAACTACGCCGACTCGTCACTTGTGGGAATCGTCTCCCGATACTCGCTTATTCACTTGCCTCCTTCTCGCCTCACGGAAGTCTTCAAAGAGTGGATACGAGCGCTCGAGCCCGGAGCACCGGTGCTCGTGTCATTCTTCGGCTCATTGTCAGCCGAGGCTCATGGCACACCGTTCGAACAGCGGCGGTGCTCGCTAAGTCTGGTCTGAAGAATCTAATGTTGTGGGAGAACGAGAAAGCTGGCGGGGGCAGGATTCGAACTTGCGACCTTCGAGTTGTGAGTCCTTTGAGACTATTTCCGGCCAGTGCAGGCTGACCTGCGAATTAGGATTCGCCATCCGAAAATGGCAAAGACCGGATGGCGGGAGGAGGTCGGCGAGAGCATTCTTCGTTCAGCGGGAGCGTGCTCGTTCCGGCCCGACAACCAGCACTGGACAGGGCAGCCGGCTGACGACGTCGGCGGTAACACTGCCCGCGGCGAGTCGATCCAATCCGGCTCGGGCGTGGGTCCCCATTACAACAAGCGCGGCATTGGATTCAGTAGCGAGCTCCACTATCGCGCGCCCAGGCCTATTTGAGTGGAGCACCCGGAACTCGATATCGCTGCGATCGAGCGCGCGGCCGACGTCCCTCGCACACCGCTGCGCCATGGCAGAATCGAGAATCGTGTCATGGCCTTGCGGACCGGCTTGCGCGTGTGCCAGAGCACGGGCGTCGTCGGGGTGAACAACGTTCACGACGGTCGGCTCGAAGCCAAAGATTCGCGCTGCCTGGATGCCGGCATCGATCGCCGCTGGAGTACACGAGCTGGCGTCGGACGCGATAAGCATTGAGCCAGTGAGTCGGACTTGCCCGACATCGCATGCGGGTCCGATCAGTAGGACGGGGCCTGGCGACTTTCGGAGAATGTCTTGGGCGACACTCCCAACGAGTGCCGCGCTGCGACCGCGGCCCCGGGTGTTCATCACGATCAGATGGTTTCGCTCGGACTTATCCATGTAATCGGTGAGGAGGTCGGCCACTGGTTCGGTTAGCGGGGCTATGTGGACGTGGCGGCGGACGTCGCCGAACTGTTCGACTTGATGCTGGGCGCGACGAGCGAGACTCGCCCCATCGGAGCGCCGTGAGTGGAACGCGACGGCTTCGAGGTCCGCGTCCACATACCGGGCAAGGGCAGCTGCCGGCAGAAGCGCCCGAGCGGACTCGGCTGAGCCATCGAGTGGCACCACGATTGTATCGAACATCACAGGTCCTCCTTGGGAGACACACCTACAAGGTCACCTGACCCGAGCCGGTCTGCTAGGGCCAGAGGTCACGTGTTCACAACCGCGGGCCGATGGATGGTGATGTGTGCCGCTGGCCGAGGGGTTGAAACGAGAACGCCTCGGCTCGCAGCTATCGGCGTCGGGCATCGCGAGGCAGAGCCGGAGATGGCAGGATCCGGATGAGTTAGTGGTCGAAAACCAGCGCCAGCTCGATCGGCTCGCCGTCGGCCACATCAGCGACAACAAGAAGGTGGGCCTCGAGATGACGTTTGACCCTAGTGGCGCGTCAACATGGCGTGGTTCCCTGGAGTCATCCCCCAAGTTGGTGGCCGTCCCGGCCCACTCGATGGCGTCGCGGCCTCTCACATGCAGGAGACGACAGCACCGACCCAGCCTGAGACCGCCGCCCCCTCCACGAGCAAAGACCGCTGCCATGGTACGAGCGGGTGCCAGCTCCTGGGATCACAACCTGGTGGCATCGTGCCTCCTACGAGCGCTCGATGTTGAGCGAGCTCTTCGGTCGAGGCTGAAGCTGCGCAACTTCGACCACATCGAGCCCGCGCTCATGCGGCCCGCTCAGTAGTTGCAGCGCCGCCGGAGGTGCGCCTCCACCGCCACGCTTGGTAGATCGCCCTGCATGAGTGGGAATGCCGGGAGTCAGTTGAATGCCAGCACGATCAGCTTCATGAGGCGACCAGCGGGTGAGTATCAGAACCTTCGAAATATTCGACAGGTGACCGTAGCCAGGGGCTTTGGCCCGCACTTCGCAAGCCTCGAGGTAGCTATCGCGAGGGCTGTGTGCCAGAGTGGGCGCTCTACACCGCGTGGGTGGCGGAAAGTGCTTCATGGATGAACTCGATCTCACCAATGCAGCTGCTTTAGTCGGCCTTCGAACGTCCGAGATCGGTGTCGCAGTCCTGGACCACGATTCGGTGATCGTGGATGTGAATGACCGCTGGAGACTGTTCAGCGCAGATAGTGACAGAAATCTCGACGCCAGCTATTCAGTCGGCGCCCGCTTCCTCGATACCTGCGACCGGCTCGACGTTGGTCATCCAACAACGGCCGCCGCCATTCGTGCTGCGCTCGCCGGAAATCTTGATGCCACAGCAGTCGTCGACGTTTCGTGGCGGCCGCCGGACCACGATCGGTGGTGTGACATAACGGTCTCGGCCCGCATCAACGAGGCCGGCGAGCCCTTCGGCGTGACGCTGACACTCACCGATCCCCGCGGCCACGACCTAGCCCGACCGAATGTCGAACCGCTCAGCGACATCGACGAGGGAGAGGCGTGGGCGATGGTCGAATCGTCGCCCGATGGCATGATCCTCGCCGACGAGAACGGCGTTATCGCCCTGGTTAACTCCCAGATCGAGAAACTGTTCGGCTACGACCGCGCCAACCTGCTGGGCCTCACCATCGAGGTTCTAATTCCCGAGCGGAACCGCCAGATCCACACAGCGCACCGCACCCGGTACCGGGCCAAGCCAAAGGCCCGGGCAATGGGAACCGACCTCGACCTCTACGGTCGCCGCCAAAACGGCACTGAGTTCCCTGTCGAAGTCTCCCTAAGCCCGGTGACTACCACTCGCGGCCTGCGTGTCGTTGCAACCGTGCGTGACGTAACTGACAAGACGGCGGCACAGGCTTATAGCCATGCCGTGCTACACACCATCGATGCAGCCCATGAAGGCGTCTTCATGTTCACCGCCGACACCCTCGAGTTCCAGTATGTGAACAGGGGCGCCGAATCCCAGCTCGGCTACACCCGCGAGGAACTCCTAACAATGTCACCACTGCACATCGCGCCAGACCTCAGTGAGGCCAGTCTCGGCCAGCTGCTGGAGCCGCTCCTGGACGGACAGACTGACTCCGTTACCTTTGATACGACCCACCGCCGAAAGAACGGCACCGACATACCCGTCGAGATCATCCTGGAGTACCCGCCCCCACACGCACCAGGCCAACCCCGCATGTTCGTCGCACTCGTCCGCAACATCACCGACCGCGTCGAAGCCGAAACAGCGATTCGCAACAACGAAACCGCTCTGCGACTGCTCGAGGACCGAGAACGACTCGCCCGAGATCTTCACGACGTTGTCATTCAACGTCTCTTTGCCGCCGGTATTGGCCTCCAGGCAATCCACTCCCAAGTCCAAGACAAGCGCGCCGCGCAGCGGGTGGCCGACACCGTTGCACAGATGGATCGCACCATCGCCGAGCTCCGCTCCGCCATCTTCGAAATCAGCACTCCAACAAATCAGTCCACAACCGCGAAGGTCGACAAAATCATCGACCAAGCCGCCCTACAGTTGCCGGCGAGGCCATCGCTCAGCATCGACGGCAATCCAGAACTGATCCCGGCGGGCGTAGTCGAGCAGCTCCTGCCGACACTCACCGAAGCGCTCTCCAACGTCGCGCGACACGCCCAAGCCGCCAATGTCGAGGTGGCGCTGCGTGTCGGCCCCGAGTTAGTGACGCTCACCGTGACAGATGACGGTGTTGGAGTAGACCCCTCAGCGCCTCGCGGCAACGGCCTCGACAATCTCCAAACACGAGCCCAACAAGTCGACGGCACCCTCACCATCAACCCAGGATCGCAAGGCGGAACCACCCTCAACTGGACCGCCCCCATCTGACCAGACCTGTCGAACACGCTCCGCTCTCTGCTCGCTTAAGTGCGCCAACTCGATTCGCGCTCTTCCCTACGAGCCGCGAGCGCGGCAGCCTCAGTTCGCCGCGTGATCCCGAGTTTCACGAACAGGTTCGACACGTAGTTCTTGACAGTCTTCTCCGCCAGGAACATCTCGTCGGCGATCTGGCGATTGCTCAAGCCCTTACCAATGAGATCGAAAATGTTTCGTTCCTGCGGCGTGAGCGTCTCAATAAGTCCGTCGCCACGTTCTTCCAGACGCCGCCTCGCCATCCGGACCTCAACAGCATCAAGCAAGCGTGCGCCGGTCGCCACCTTACGTATCGCCTCGATGAGATTGTTTGACCCGATTGTCTTGAGGCAGAAACCAGCAGCGCCAGCCGCTTCGGCCTCGATCAGCGCACGATCGTCGATCACCGACGTCAACATCAGACACGCCACCTCGGGGTGCCGTTCGGTAATCTCTCGGCAAACGTCAAGTCCGCTCCCGTCGCCAAGGCTGATATCAAGCACAGCCACCCGCGGCGCTGCTCGGGCCACCGCGTGGAGCGCACTAGAAGCCGAGTTGGCCTCGCCGACTACGGTCATATCCGCCTGCTGCTCGATCACCTCGGCGACACCTCGACGGATCATCTCATGGTCGTCCAGCAGGAACACTGCAATCACCATTGAGTCCTTCCCCCAGTCGCCGCTCTCCGCGACGCCAACATCGCGCCCAACCATAGCGAGCCCACCGGCAATGCCGCATCACACGGGACCGACTCGCCTGCGGCGACCCCCAAGGCTCCATATCGACACACACACCGCCGGAGCCGACCCCGACCGCATGGAACGAAACTCATGGCCGTTCCGGTCGCGAACGCCGGGAAGCCCAAATGCGCTCCGGGCAGGTTGGGGGGTTTGCGCCTAGCCCTGTTTCACGATCCGTCGCCCGGTGAGATTGGTGACCTCGATCCGCACCCAATGGCGTTTCGCCCCCGGTGCCCAGGGCTCCAGCGGTAGCGCTTCGGCCTCCATCAGTTCGCCCAGCGTCTCAAGCTCAACCGCGCGACCATGTGCGACAACACTCCACGCTACGCGGTTGGCCTCGTCAACATCGTCGACCTCGAACGCAACGGCTGGCATCAGCGTCGCACCGGCGAGCTTGGTACCGGGCTCGGTCCGGAACACGATCGTCTGACCGTCGACGACATAGTTAACGGGGAAGATATCCGGCGCGACGCCGTAGCAGATGCCAAGACGGCCGACTCCTCGGGCGCGCAGCAGATCCCAGCAATCGCCGGCGTCGATCTCTTCAAGGGTCGCTATTTCGTGGTCGGCCATGGTGTGAGCATCATGGAATCCTCTGTCCGACAGTAGGGTCGGAGGTCCCGGCCCGGGCCAAGCGCATGCCCGCCACCGTCGACGCCGGGCAGGAAGTGACGGCGCTGGTGGAGCGCAACCAGGGCGCTGGTCGCGGCGACGTGACCTTGGGCCCTACTGGCACACACCCCATTCCGAGACCATGTGAGTGTATTCACTATCCAAAGGAGAAGGAACATGTCAGTACTCACCGCAACCAAGCAGGGCGACACCGTCGTCCTCACACATCACTATCCCACAGCTCAAAAAGTGTGGGCAGTGGTACGAATCGCCATCGGCTGGACGTTCCTGTGGGCGTTCCTGGACAAGACATTCGCGCTCGGGTTCGCAACAGGTCGATCCGAGAACGGGGCGATCGACTTCTTCGGAGACGCCGCCTGGATCAGCGGAGGCTCACCAACCAATGGCTTCCTCACGTTTGCCACCAAGGGCCCCTTCGCTGGGTTGTTTGAATCCTTCGCCGGAGCAGCATGGGCTGACTGGCTGTTTATGGTCGGACTGTTGGGCATCGGCGTCGCTCTGATCCTTGGTGTCGGCATTCGGATCGCCGCCGTCACGGGCGGGACGTTACTCCTGTTGATGTGGGCGGCTTCGGCGATCTGGCCCACGAACAACCCGTTCATGGACGACCATCTCATCTACGCCGTTGTGCTCGCCGGGCTGGCCCTTGCGAACGCCGGCGACACCTGGGGACTCGGCAAACGTTGGTCCGAGACCGAACTCGTCGAGCGGTACCCAATCCTGAAGTAACCAAAGAATCTCATAGCAGTGGCTGGGAGCGTAACCCTCAGCCACTGCTAGATTCGGGATCGGCCTCGTCAAGTCCTACACACCCTTGGCGCGCTCCTAGCACCTCGGGACCCTGGCCCCTACTCGTTGCCACCATATGACGTTGAAATCGAGGGCAATGTGGGTCGTCGTCCCTGAGGGGGAGCACTGTGCCGGTTCGTGCTGATGGGTCATGGATCACCGTTCGCCGAACAGGTCAAGAATGCTCCGGAGGACGAGTTGATGCTGGGTCGCGAGGTTGCATCGGGCGCCGTTGTCGACCGTGCGCAAATGGTCGTCGATGGCGGCGCGATCAAGGTGTGTGGCTTGGGAGCGACGAATGCGTCCGAACAGTTCGGTGAGTGCCAGTCCGTCTTCCTTGCCTGCAGTACACAGTCCGCACGACTCGATCGCCAGGAAGCGGGCCACACCTTCGGCGACGGCAGCCATGTCGCTGCGGTCGTCGAAAACGATGAACCCACCACAGCCCAGCCGCGCCAATCGCCTTCATCCCCTCGTTGCTGACTGGCGCATCGAGCTGGTCGGCGGTGATCAGCGGTGTCGCCGCGCCGCCGATCACGGCCTTGATGGCACGGTTGCCGTTAGGTCCACCTCCGATGAGCTCGATCACCTCTCGCAAGGGGGTACCCATAGGGGCCTCGCCGACGCCATGGCGTTGGGTTGCGCCAGTCACCATGCAGACCGACGCTGTCGCTGCCGGGACCAGCGAGTTCCACGTGCGCCGCCGACGCCGTTACTGAGCCGATACCGGCAACTCGATCGACAATTTCGTGCACGCCTCGCCGGAGAGGTATTCATTGGGTCCTTCGAAGATCTGGACGTCGACCTGGTCGAGGCACCCGACAGCGCGAAGCTCATCGATGGCATCGGCGGTTCGTTGCCGCTCCCGCCCGTGCATACGCTTCATCGCGATGATCACCTCATTCGCTCCCACCGCGTGCGCTGCGATGAGCGCTCCTTCGAGGACCTTGTACGGATTCCGGTAGAGGATGGTTCGGTCTTTGAAGGAGCCGGGCTCGCCTTCGGCAACGTTGATGACCATCGACGGCGGCACTGGTGCCGGAGGCACGTACGGTACGCCACTTGGGTCCGCACGGGATCCCAGTGCCTCCTCGGGCGCGCAGGCCGGACTCCTCGACAGCGACGATCGCGGACTCCGGTCCCATGTCCCGAGACGCGGCACGGCCGCGCCCGCCGCCACCATCGAGATATTGCTGCAAGCTCGTAAGTGGCGCAGGTGCAAGGGTTCGAGACATCAAAGATATGGTTGCCAGCTTCTCTCTCGGTCGCTGCTTGTTCTCTCATCGTTGGACCCGCTGTTGCTCTTAACCAGGGCCCGAGGTCCCGTTGCGTTGGGCGAAGGAATCAATCCGCTGGCGCGCTCTCGGCGCGTTGGGACCTTGGCCCCTACCCCTTACCGCCATATGGGGTTGAAATCGAGGGCAATGTGGGTCGTCGTCCCTGAGGAGGAGCGCTATGCCGGTTCGTGCTGATGGGTCATGGATCACGGTTGATGGGAACGAGGCGGCAGCGCGTGTAGCGCATAGCGTCAGCGAGGTCATTGCGATCTATCCGATCACCCCGGCGTCAGCGATGGGAGAATTGGCCGATGCCTGGTCGCAGTCCGGCATGAGCAACGTGTGGGGTGCGGTTCCCGATGTGATCGAGATGCAGAGCGAAGGTGGGGCCGCCGGAGCGGTTCATGGTTCGTTGCAGGCGGGGGCGTTGACTACGACATTCACCGCATCGCAGGGTCTGTTGTTGATGATCCCGAATCTGTACAAAATCGCCGGAGAACTGACACCTGCAGTCATCCACGTCGCGTCGCGTTCGGTGGCGACCCATGCGTTGAGCATCTTCGGTGACCACAGTGATGTGATGGCCGTCCGCCAGACCGGAATGGCTATGTTGGCCTCGTCGTCGGTGCAAGAAGCGCAGGACCTGGCGCTCGTGGCCCATGCGGCGACCTTGCGCACGAGAGTGCCGTTCGTCCACTTCTTCGACGGCTTCCGGACGTCGCACGAGATGGCGAAGATCGAAAGTGTGTCCGACGACACGATCCGGAAGATGATCGACGACGAACTCGTCGAGCAGCACCGGAGCCGAGGCCTGAATCCGAACAATCCGGTCCTGCGGGGCACCGCACAGAACCCCGATGTGTTCTTCCAGGCCCGCGAGGCCGCCAATTCGTTTCACCTGGCGACACCTCGAGCGGTACAGACCGAGATGGACCGACTGGCGGCCCTGACTGGTCGGTCGTATCGACTGTTCGACTATTGGGGTGCCCCCGACGCCGAACGCGTGATCGTCATGATGGGCTCCGGAGTCGGCGCGGCCCTCGAGGCAGTGGAGCGGGAAGTCGCATCCGGCGCCAAGGTCGGCGTTATCGGAGTACGCCTCTATCGACCATTCGACACCGCCGCGTTCGCCGCGGCGCTCCCCGATTCGGTTCGCTCGATCGCCGTCCTGGATCGGACCAAGGAGCCCGGCTCGGTTGGCGAGCCTCTGTACGCCGACGTGGTGGCTGCGTTGTTCGAGCAGCGGCGCGAGTCGCTCCCCCGGGTGATCGGCGGCCGCTACGGACTGTCGTCGAAGGAGTTCACCCCGGCAATGGCTCTGTCTGTGCTCGATGAGGTCGACGCGACGCGGCCTCTTACACACTTCACTGTCGGGATCGTCGACGATGTCACTCACACCAGCCTTGATGTGGACGAGAGCCGATGGGCCGAACCGGACGACGTAATCCGAGCCGTCTTTTATGGGCTCGGTAGCGATGGCACGGTGGGAGCGAACAAGAACTCGGTCAAGATCATCGGCGAGTCGACGAGCCTGTTTGCGCAGGGCTACTTCGTCTATGACTCCAAGAAATCGGGGTCGATGACCGTGTCACATCTCCGGTTCGGACCCGACCCGATCCGCTCGACGTATCTGATCGGCGAAGCCGATTTTGTCGCGTGCCATCACGCTGGTTTCCTAGACCGCGTCGACGTGTTGAAGACCGCGCGGCGAGGCGCCACATTCCTACTCAACACCCACCATGGACCGGAGACCGTGTGGGCCAGCCTGCCAGTCGAGGTCCAGCACCAGATCATCGATAAGGACCTGGCCCTGTGGGTCGTCGACGGCGGACGAGTCGCGGCCGACGCGGGATTGGGTGGCCACATTAACACCGTCCTGCAGTCCTGCTTCTTTCACCTCACAGGGATTGTTCCGGCTGACGAGGCCGTGACCGCGATCAAGACGGCCATGTCAAAGAGCTACCGCAAGCGCGGCCAGGTCGTTCTCGACCACAACTTCGCGGCTGTCGACCAGGCGGTGGCCGCGCTCGTCCGCGTCGAGACGCCCAGCGAGATACTCGGCGATCGACACGTGCAGCGACCGGTGCCGGCCGAGGCTCCCGACTTCGTGCAGCGGGTGACGTCGATGATGCTGGCCGGGCAAGGCGACCTCCTCCCGGTCAGTGCGTTGCCCGTTGACGGCACGTTCCCAATGGGGACAGCGCAGTGGGAGAAGCGGAGCCTCGCCACCGACATCCCGATCTGGGATGCCGACATCTGCATCGACTGTGGACGGTGCACCCTTGTTTGTCCCCACGCCGCAATCCGTATGAAAGTGCTGGCGCCTGAGGACCTCGCCGAGCATCCCGAGGGGTTTCGGGACAAGGAATGGACCGGAGATCGCAACAGCACCGCCGAGCAGCGTCTCGTCATCCAGGTAGCTCCCGATGACTGCACCGGCTGCGGCGTCTGTGTCACCGTCTGTCCGGCCAAAAGCAAAGAGGTCGTGAAACACAGGGCGATCAACATGGAACCCAAGGACGACCACCTCGATGTGGAGCGCCTCAACTTCGCCCACTTCCTGACGCTGCCCGAAGCCGACCGCAGTACTCTCGACCTGCTCACCATCAAGGGATCGCAGCAGGCTCAGCCGCTCTTCGAGTTCTCGGGCGCCTGCCTCGGCTGTGGCGAAACCCCGTATCTGAAGTTGCTGACCCAACAGTTCGGCGATCGCATCACCGTGGCCAACGCCACCGGTTGCTCCTCGATCTTCGGCGCGAACCTGCCCACTACCCCATGGGCCACCAACACCGACGGTCGGGGCCCTGCCTGGGCCAACTCGCTGTTCGAGGACAACGCCGAGTTCGGCCTCGGCATGCGTCTCGCACTCGACCACCACGAGTCCGAGGCCCGCAGGCTACTCGAAGAGCTCGCCTCGAGCGTCGGCGCCATAGCAGCCGAGATTCTCGAGGCCGACCAGTCCACCGAAGCAGGCATCGCCAAGCAACGCAACCGGGTCAAGGAGCTGCGATCCCGGCTGGACGCCGTCACCGACCCCGACACAGCAGCGCTCGTATCCCGGCTCCGGTCGCTCAGCGACTATCTCGTTCGTACCGGCGTGTGGATCGTTGGCGGCGACGGCTGGGCCTACGATATTGGCTTCGGCGGACTCGACCACGTCCTCGCATCCGGCCGCGACGTCAACATCTTGGTGCTCGACACCGAGGTCTACTCCAACACCGGCGGACAGACCTCCAAAGCCACACCACGGGCCGCGATCGCCAAGTTCTCCTCTGGAGGCAAGACCACCGCCAAGAAGGACCTCGGCATGATCGCCATGTCCTACGGCGACGTCTACGTCGCCCAGGTGGCCATGGGAGCCAACATGACCCAGGTCATCAAGGCATTCGGCGAGGCCGAAGCCCATCCCGGGCCGTCACTGATCATCGCCTACAGCCCCTGCATCGCCCATGGTTATGACCTGACCGACATGATGGGCCACCAGAAGATGGCAGCCGAGAGCGGCTACTGGCCCATGTACCGCTACGACCCGCGACGCGAAGCCGCCGGCGAGCATGCGCTCCACCTCGACAGCCGCAAACCCAAAGTCTCGTTCCGTGACTTCGCCATGACCGAAGGCCGCTTCGCCATGCTCGCCCGATCCAACCCCGACGTCGCCGACCAACTCTTCACGGCAGCCCAGAACGACATCGACAACCGCTGGCATCTCTACGAGCAAATGGTCGAAATCGAACACACCGCCACCTTCGGAGAGGTCGAAGACGAATGAGCATCAACAACCCCACCGACCTCTCGACCCGCTACCTGGGTCTGGAGCTGGCCAATCCGATCGTCGCCTCGGCGTCACCGCTCACCGGCCGACTCGACACGCTGCACGCATTGGAACAAGCCGGCGCGGCAGCAGTCGTGTTGCCCTCGTTGTTCGAAGAACAGATCGAACACGATGCTATGGCGCTGCACCAAGGCCTCGACTTCGGGGCCGACCAACACGGAGAGGTGTTCGGCGGCTACTTCCCCGACCTCGACACCTACAGCACCGGACCAGACCGCTACCTCCAAAATTTGACCGCCGCAAAGAACCAGTTGCGTATCCCGGTGATCGCCAGCCTCAATGGAACCTCCACCGGAGGCTGGACCCACTACGCCAACCTTCTCGAGGAAGCCGGCGCCGATGCCCTCGAACTCAACATCTACCTGATTGCCGCCGACCCCGACACCAGCGGCGCGGACGTCGAAGATCAATATCTCCAACTCGTTGCCGCCGTCAGAAACACCATCGAGATACCGCTAGCCGTGAAGATCGGGCCGTATTTCAGCGCCCCTGCCAACATGGCCCGACGCCTGGTCGACGCTGGCGCCGATGGTCTCGTCCTGTTCAACCGCTTCTACCAGCCAGACATCGATCTCGACGAGCTCACCACCACCCCGAACCTGGCTTTGAGCTCCCCCGAAGAGATGCGCCTAGTACTGCGCTGGATGGCCATCCTCGCCGGCCGGCTCGACGCGTCGCTCGCAGCCACCACCGGAATCCACGACGCGAACGCAGTCGTGAAAATGATCCTTGCCGGAGCAGACGTCGCCATGATGACATCTGCTCTACTCCTGCACGGACCCGACCACGTCGCCACGGTGCTGTCAGGAGTAGCCAACTGGTTCAATGAGCGCCAATACCTATCTGTGGCCCAAGCCCGCGCCAGCCTCAGCCAACAATCATCACCCGACCCCGCCGCATTCGAACGCGCCAACTACCTCACGAACCTCGCCTCATACTCGGAGCCGTGACCCATGACAGTTCCGGGCCATCGAAACCACATTGTCGAACCGACGAGGACCTTCGGCCCTGACATGACCCAGCGATCGACTCACACCATCGGGGGGAGAGGTATCTAGCGAACAAGGAGGTCGACTATGACTACCGCACGACAGTTCCTGGGAGTGTTGCTTTTGTTCGGCCTCGTCGTTTCCATGACGCTGGCCACGTCAGCCAGCTCGAACAACGCCAAGGCGACATCGACCGGATGCTGGCTACGCCAACCCGGTGATCTCGAGAGTCGGTCTCCACATTTCGACCGACCGGTGATGATACTCCTGGACAGACACACCAACGGGCGAGGCACGAAACCCTCACCGGATGGGATTTTCGGCAAAGTGACTATCAGCACCGTGATAGGGGATGGGGCAAGGACCTTCGGCCCTGCACGAACCTCTCGCGGGGGTCAACACTGATTGGTAGCTGGCCTACTTGGGCCGACGGAAGGAGCCGTTGTGAGCGAATTCGTGATCACGGGCCGTCCCAGCCGACAACTCGGTGAGGACATGGACCGACAGCTGATCCGTCACCTCGCGGTCTGTCTGGATCGGTCTCCGGTTGGAGATGGGGTGATGCCCCACGCGGTCGCCATAGCGAGGTCTTTCGGAGCCGAACTTACGGTTTTGCATGCCCTAGAGCCGGCACATGATGGCCCGCGGGCAAGGCCGACCGATCCGCTGGATTGGGAGGTTGAGCGGGCGACGGCCGAAAGGCACCTCGATGCGCTTCGATCTGACTACACGACGGTCGACCTGTCCGTTGGAGCCGAGGTCCGCTCGATTGGAACCGAACTCCTCGAAGGGCGCCCGGCGGAGGAGATTCGCGATTGGGTGGCAAGCCATGGCGCTGATCTCACTGTGCTGGCGAGCCACGGAGCGAGCGGACCGACCGCATGGAACCTGGCCGGTACTGCACGAAAGTTGCTTGAAGGTATCTCCGGGTCGGTCCTCCTGGTTCCGGCACGGTCGGTTTCGGAGTCGTTGGACCGCGAGGTCTCCTATGAACGGGTTCTCGTGCTACTCGACGGATCGGCTCGGGCGGAGAGCGCGGTACCGATGGCCTCACAGGTCGCCCGGACAAACAGGTCCGAACTGAATCTGCTCCATGTGGTTCCGAGGCCCGAACTCCCCTGTAGCCACCGGCTCGATGACGAGGAGCACGATCTCGACCAGCGTCTTGTCGATCGTAACGTTCGCGCCGCTAAGGACTACTTGGCGGGTCTCAGTAGGCGCTTAGCCGGAGACGGAGTTCGCGTACGAACGACCGTGAGCATCGACGGCGACGTCCGCGGCAAGATTCTGCGTCACATCGCCGAAGATCACGTTGATCTGGTGGTCTTCTCCGGACATGGCCAGAGCGGACGGGCGACGCTCCCATATGGGAGCGTCGCCAGCTTCCTGCTCGAGCATGCCACGGTGCCACTCCTCGTCGTGCGAGACCCCACCGAAGATGTCCCGCGGGGGCGACCAGAAGAGCGCAGCAGTGTGCGACGCCCGCAAGCAACCGAATCGTGACCGCAACGGTGTCGACCCGGGAGCCGTCCCCGAGTGTCGCGGTCGCAGGCCGTTCCCTCGCCCGCTTGCATGCCCTGTCCGATCAAGAGCCCAGCCCACTTTCTTCCCTCGCGGCGCTCTCGTTGGTCCCTGATTGGCTTCAGGACGCGAGCCTCATACTCTCGGAGCAGTCCACAGGAATGAGCGCGGCCGAGTGGCTGATGGACAACCGCTACGTGATCGATCGAGCGGTCGAGCAAATTCGCGAGCACCTCCCGGCTGCTTACTACTCCCTGCTCCCCGCTCTCGCGATCGGCGAAGGGCCAGGCTCGCCGCGCTCCTACGCGGTGGCACGGGGCATCTTGGTCGCTACCAGCCTTCAGCCCACCGTCGAGTCGATCAGCCGCTTCGTTTCTGCCTACCAGGAAGTGGAGACGTTCGAGCTCGCCGAGCTTTGGGCACTCCCAACGATGCTGCGCTTAGGTTGCCTCGAGACGCTCGTCTCGTCACTGCAGCGTCTCGCTCCGAAGTTACATGCTCCCTTCGAGATCCCGGACGGCGATGAGACGGAACTCCGGCTCGACGACACGGAGTGTGTGGCGCGAAGTGTCCGCGGTCTGGCAACGCTCAGTGCGATTTCCTGGCCCGACTTCGTCGAGTCAACGAGCGCCATCGATGTCGAGCTTCGGAACGATCCCGCAGGGGCCTACTCCACAATGGACACCCAGACTCGCGACCGTTATCGCAGAGCGGTCGAGGAGCTGGCCCGAGGTTGTGGTCACGACGAACACGACGTCGCCCGACGGGCGTTGGCCCTGGCAAGAGGCGACACCGATACAGAACGTGCGACCCATGTCGGCTTCTGGCTCGTCGCCGAGGGCCGCCAGCGGCTCGAACGCTCGCTTGGCTACCGACCGAACTGGCGAGGCCGGGCCCAAGGAGGACTTCGCCGCCATGCGACAGGGACCTATCTGGGGGCAGTGATCGCACTGACAGCAGGTTTCGCCCTTGTTCCCGCCCTCTACATTGCGCAGCTTGGGGCCACACCGGCCGTCTGGGTTGGCGCCATGGCTCTGCTGCTGCTTTCGGCGTCGATGCCCGCAGTCGCGGTGCTCCACTGGGCGTTATCGCGGATCCTTCCGCCCACCGTGCTACCCAAACTCGCCTTCGAGGACGAGATCCCACCCAAGTTCGCGACTGCCGTCACGATCCCGAGCCTGCTCACCAGCCCCGACGACATACGGGACCTACTGGCACAAATTGAGCGACACCACTTGTCCAACCCCGACCCCAATCTGGCTTTCGTGCTGCTCACCGGCTTCGCTGAATCCCAAGCGCCACACACCCTACAGGACGCTACCCTGCTCGACCAGGTTGTCAGAGGAATCGCCGACCTCAATCGACGAAACGGCCCAAACGGCCCCTTCCACCTTCTGCACCGGGAACGGCGCTTCAATCCCGTCGAAGGCCAGTGGATGGGATGGGAGCGCAAACGAGGCAAGCTCGACGAGTTCAACCGCCTACTCCTCGGGGATGACGGAACGAGCTTCGAGCTCCATGAAGGCGATCCCATCGGCCTCGAGGGGATTCGCTTCGTTCTCACCCTCGACGCCGATACCGTGCTGCCGTCGGGAACCGCTGCCCGTCTCATCGGCACCCTGGCTCACCCGCTCAACCGCGCCGAGACCGATCCCGCCTCCGGTCAGGTTCGCGCCGGCTACACGATCATCCAGCCCCGCGTCGAGACATCTCCCGAGAGCGGCAACCGTTCTCTGTTCACCCGCCTCTTCTGCGGCGACACCGCGATCGACATCTACAGTCACGCCGTGTCCGACGTCTATCAGGATCTCTTCGACACCGGGATCTACGTTGGTAAGGCGATCTACGACCTATCGGAGTTCTCCAAGAGCCTCGCTGGCCGCGTCCCCGAGAACGCGGTCCTCAGCCATGACCTCTTGGAGGGAATCCACGGACGCGTCGCCCTGGCCACCGACATCGTCCTCTATGAAGACTACCCGCCCACCTATTTTGCGTTCGTCAGGAGGCTCCACCGCTGGGTGCGCGGCGACTGGCAGCTTCTCCCGTGGCTTGGCAGGCGCGTCCGGGCCACCCGCCAAGGAGATCTGCCAAACCGTTTCGCGTGGATCGATCGCTGGAAGATCATCGACAATCTTCGTCGGAGCCTTCTTCCCACGGCACTGTTTGTCCTGATCGTCTCGGGCTGGACCTGGTTGCCGGGCCACCCGCTCGTCTGGACGCTGTTCGCGATCCTGGCACCCACCAGCCACCTCCTCATCGACGTTGCCACCGGCGTAGTACGGGAGCGTTCGCGGCCTTCACAAGGCTTCTTCAACACATTTTCAGACCAGATTGGCCGCTGGTTCCTGTTCCTCGTGCTTCTGCCCCACCAAGCGTGGGTAACGGGCGATGCCATCGTCCGTTCGCTGATCCGTGTCACCGTCACGAAGCGGCATCTGCTCGAATGGACCACCGCAGCGCAGGCGGCGACATCGACCAGTCGACGCCCACTGCTAACCCTCGCGTGGCGCGAGATGGCGATGGCGCCGCTCGCAGCTCTTGCCACCGCATCGATCCTGGTGATTTCGCGCCCTACCGCGTTGCCGTTCGCCGCTCCCTTGCTCGTGCTGTGGGCGGCATCACCGGAAATCGCTCGCCGTATCAGCCAACCCACACAGGTTGTTCGCGAACAGCCCGATGCCGACGACGTGAACTTCCTCCGAGGAATTGCGCGCCGCACCTGGTTCTTCTTCGAGTCCTTCGTCGGTCCCGACGGCCACTGGCTCCCACCAGACAACTACCAGGAGGACCCGAACAACGTCATCGCGGAGCGGACCTCGCCCACCAACATCGGGATGCTTCTACTTTCGACACTTGCTGCCTACGATTTCGGATATATCGGCGTCGAGCAGCTCACGCTTCGCCTGCGTAACACGCTTCGTACGGTCGACCGGCTCGAGCACTACCGCGGTCACCTCCTGAACTGGTACGACATAGCCACGCTCGAACCGTTAGAGCCACGCTACGTCTCGACCGTCGACAGCGGAAACCTGGCTGGCGCGCTCCTCGCCCTCGAAGCAGGCCTCTATGAGCTGGGGGCTGCGCCGGTCCTGCCACCCCAACGATGGCAGGGTTTAGATGACACGATCGCCCTCCTGGTGGACCAGATCGCCGGGTTGGTGGTGGGCGACCCGTCGCAGATGGCCGATATCAGACAGCGCGCCGAGGCCATGCAACAGCTATCGGTCGCCGCCCGTAATACGCCCGAGGCGTGGGCCCGTACCGCGCTGGCGATAGAGGTGCCGTGTCACGAAATCGGAGAGCTGCTCGCCGACACGGTCGCCAAGCATCGGGACTCGGTCGACCTGAGCGCACTTGGAGACTTTCGGCTCTGGCTGACACGGGTGCACGGCCAGGTTCTGGATATGCAAAAAGAGATCGAGTTCCTCGCCCCCTGGCTCACCGTGCTCGACTCGGCCCCCGAACTTCCCCACGCCCACGCTGGAGCGCCGGACTTGGCGCAACTCTGCACCCTGGTCGCTGACCTTCTCGCCCCGACGATCCCACTCGGCCTTGTGGGGCCCCGGTGCGAGGAGGCGCAGGCTGCCATCGCTGATTGCCGCATGCAATGGTCCACCGAACAGCGATCGGGTGACGCTGACTTGGGGCTTGTCGCCTGGCTCGATGACCTGGAGAAGGCTGTCGCCGCGGGCGCCGCAAACACCCAACAACTCCAGAGGGATCTTTCTGAGCTGTCCACACGCGCAGAAGCCGAGGCCCTCGGGATGGACTTCGGATTGCTCTATGACCGTCGGGTCCGACACTTCTTCATCGGATACAACCTCACCGCCGATCAGATGGACGCCAACCATTACGACCTCCTCGCATCCGAAGCGCGGTTAGCCAGCTTCGTCGCTATCGCCAAGGGCGATGTGCCGGTCACTCACTGGTTCTCGCTCGATCGCCCGTTGACCAAGATCGAGGGGTCGCCTTGCCTACTCTCCTGGGGCGGCACCATGTTCGAGTACCTCATGCCCCCGCTGCTCATGCGTAGCCAGGCGAGAACGCTGCTCGGCGTCAGTCAGCGAACAGCGGTCCTGGAACAGATAGCCGACGGCAAACTCCGGAACATCCCTTGGGGCATATCCGAGTCCGGCTTCGCGTCCTTCGATGCCGACCACAACTACCAATACCGGGCGTTCGGCGTGCAGGGTCTCGGGCGCAAGCGCGGCCTCGACAAAGACCTCGTCGTCGCCCCTTACGCCACGGCCCTGGCCCTCCCGCAGTTTCCATCGTCAGCGGCCCAGAATCTGCGGCGGCTTAACGATCTTGGAATGCTCGGAAACTACGGCTTCTACGAAGCGATCGACTTCACCCCCAGCCGCCTTCCCGAGGGGCGCGACCACACGATTGTCTCCTCATACATGTCGCATCACCAGGGAATGATCCTCGCGGCGCTCGACAACCTCCTGTGCGAAGACGCGCTGGTGCGGCGGTTCGAAGCCCACGCCCGGGTACAAGCCACAGACCTGGTCCTCCAAGAACGAGTACCTGGACGGTTCCCAGTCGAGGAGCCGCGGCAATCGCTGCCCCCCGGCGAGCGAACAAGGCCCGGTCCACAGACGACGCTCTACCCATGGCGCCCAAATCCTGGAGGTGCCAGACCGAGCCTGCACGTCTTGGGGAATGGCCGCCTCGCGTCACGGGTGAGCGAAGCCGGCAGTGGTGCGCTGAGTTGGCGCGAGCATGCCATCACCAGATCGATCCCGGACGGAACCCTCGATGACGCCGGACTCTGGATCTACGTCCAGGACCAGAAAACCGGATCTGTCTGGTCGGTAGCGCGCCAGCCCACCGGCGGCGACGGAGCCAACGTAGATGTCGTGTTCCACGCCCACATGGTGGAGCTGCACCGACGCCAGAACGGGATCGCCATTCGGACCGACATCGCAATCGGCGCGGCCGACGACATCGAGATTCGGCGAATCACCGTCGTCAACGAGACCAACCGGCCACGGTCACTCTCGTTCACCAGCTACGGCGAGGTTGTGCTCGCGCCGTCGCGCGACGACGCCCGGCATCTGGCGTTCAGCAAACTTTTCGTGCAGGGAACCCATGTCCCGGCGCTCGATGCGCTGGTTTTCACCCGCCGGCCCCGCAACCCCGACGACCAGTTCCCCGTAGTAATGCACCGACTGGTCACCGATTCGACGTCAGTGGCCTTCGCCGGGTTCGACACCGACCGAGAGCGATTCCTGGGTCGCAACGGGACCACGCGTCAACCCGCAGCCCTCGAGGAAGGCCTTTCCGGCACCGAGGGGGCCACCCTCGACCCGATCATGGCGCTCAGCGCGACCGTACATCTGGCGCCCTACGCCACCGAGCAGCTCGCATTCGTCACCATTGCGGGGCCGACGAGGCGGTCCGTCGATGAGACGGCGACTCGCTATGAGACCATTGCCTCCTTCGAGTGGCTCTTGTCCGACGCCAGCGTGGAAGCCGCTCGAGAGGCCGGACGTTCGGGCCTCGAGGCCCAACGCCTCCCCGAGTTCCAGGAACTGCTCTCCTCGCTGCTGGCGCCGAGCTCGGGGCGTCGAGCGTCTTCCGATCAGGTTGCTTCGAACCGGTTGGGACAACAAGATCTTTGGGGGCTTGGGATCTCAGGCGACGATCCGCTGCTCCTAGTCCTTACCGAAACCGGCGGCCAGGGCACCATGCTGGCGGACCTGTTCCGGGCGCACCAACTCTGGCAGAAACGGGGTGCAGCGATCGATCTGGTCGTTCTCTCACAATCAGCTACCGGCTATCAGGATGAGACCTGGGAACAAGTGCATCGGCTCCTGGATGACCTCGATGCCGGCGAGTGGCTCGGCCGCAGGGCCGGGATCCACCTCGTCCGTGCCGATCAGATCTCCGACGATCAGAGACGGCTCCTTACAGTATCGGCCGGCGCGATTCTCGACGCCGATGCGGCTCGGTTGGGTGACCAACTCGTCCCTCGCGAGTCTGAGACTCGCCCACTGCCACGCCTGAATCCGACCCGAGCCGCCGGCGAGTTCGCTGCAACGCCCGCCCTGGTACGGCCACGAGACCTCATGTTCGACAACGGCCTCGGGGGGTTCTCCCCCGACGGCCGAGAATACGTGATCCACCTCGAACCGGGACAGCGCACCCCCGCCCCCTGGTGCAACGTGCTGGCCAACGACAACTTCGGCTGCCTCGTCACCGAAACCGGCGGTGGCTACACCTGGGCTGGCAACAGCGGGGAATTTCGCCTCACCCCCTGGACCAACGACCCTGTCCTGGATCCTGCCGGCGAGTCGCTCTACCTAAGAGACGAGGAAACGGTCGAAGTGTGGAGCCCGACCCCCGGTCCGGCCGGTGCCGATCTCGCTTGCCAGATCCGACACGGTGCCGGCTACACCGAGTGGCGCCAGGCCACCCGCGGTCTCCAGTCCCAGGTCCGGGTGTTCGTCCCAACCGATGACCCCGTGAAGATCGTTGAGCTGCGAGTCCGCAATAACGAGAACCGACCCCGACGGCTTACCGCCACCTACTACGCACGCTGGCTGCTCGGGCGCACCTTCGAAGACGACGCGTCTCATGTGGTCGTGCACTATGACGCACCAACCCGGTCCCTGCGCGCCCGAAACCAATGGAACCCCGAATTCGCCGACACGGTCGCCTTCCTCACCGCCGACCGAGAACCTCACGGCTTCACCGCGGACCGAAAGGAGTTCCTTGGGCACGAAGGCGACCCCGGAGCCCCGGCGGCCCTGCGCCGCGTCGGGCTGGTCGGAAACACGGGCGCTGGCGTTGACCCCTGCGGAAGCCTCCAAGTGCATCTGGAGATAGGACCGGGCGAAGAAATTCGCACCCACTTCATCCTCGGCGCAGGCCAAGACGAAGACCACGCCACCCAACTCGCCCACCGCTGGCAAGAGCCAGCCACCGTGGACGAAGCATCAAAGCAACTCGCTGCGCACTGGGACTCAATTCTGTCTGCGATCACCGTGCAGACTCCCGAACCGGCCATGGACCTGCTAATCAACCGTTGGGCCCTCTACCAGGCGCTGTCGTCGCGCATCCTGGCCCGCACAGGCTTCTACCAGTCAAGCGGTGCCTTCGGATTCCGCGACCAACTCCAAGACGTTCTCGCCCTCGTCCACAGCGACCCCTCACGAACACGAGCACACATCCTCGAGTGCGCGAGCCGCCAATTCGAAGAAGGTGACGTCCTGCACTGGTGGCACCCCCCACTCGGGCGAGGTGTACGCACCCGCTGCTCAGACGACCTCCTCTGGCTCACCTACGTGACCGCCCACTACGTCGAGGCGACCGGAGACCTGCAGATCCTGGACGAGAACATACCGTTCCTATCCGCGCCCCCACTGGGTGAGGACGAGCATGAGCGGTACAGCCTGTTCCAGCATGGGGCCACGAGCGCTTCGCTGTTCGAGCACTGCCGACGGGCCCTCGAAACCGGACTCACCAAAGGACCGCACGGCCTGCCCCTCATTGGCGACGGCGACTGGAACGACGGGATGAACCGGGTCGGATCCAACGGGCGCGGCGAAAGCGTCTGGTTGGGCTGGTTTGCCGGCGCCGCCGCCTCAGACTTCGCCACACTCTGTGACCGTCGAGGCGACTCCGACGCTGCGGCAATCTGGCGAGAACGGGCTCAGACGGTCTTCACTGCCGTGCAATCTGAGGGTTGGGACGGACACTGGTACCGCCGTGCCTTCGACGACGACGGGCAGCCTTGGGGCTCAACAACATCGGACGAGTGTCGAATCGACTCGATCGCCCAATCTTGGGCCGTCCTCTCCAACGGTGGGAACCCGGAACGAAGCAACCAGGCCCTCCGATCCGCCGAATCGGCCCTGATCCGCGATCGCGACCAGCTCGTATGCCTCCTGTGGCCTCCCTTCGATCTTACCGCACGAGACCCCGGCTACATCAAGGCGTACCCGCCCGGTATTCGCGAAAACGGAGGCCAATACAGCCATGCCGCGGCCTGGCTGGGATGGGCGTTCGCCGAAGTAGGCGACGGCGACACCGCCGCCCGGGTCCTGCGCATGCTCAACCCGATCGAACACACCCAAAACCCCGAAGCCACCTCCCGTTACCGGCTCGAGCCCTACGCCATTGCCGCCGACATCGGCGGCGCCGAACCACACATCGGCCGGGGCGGATGGAGCTGGTACACCGGATCCGCGGCATGGACCTGGCGCCTCGGGGTCGAGGCCATCCTCGGACTCCGCCGACGCGGAGACCAACTCCAAATCGTGCCCCAACTACCACGCCACTGGCCCGGTTTCCAGGCGACGGTGCGCACCGCAGGCGGCGTCCTCGAAGTCACGGTCGACAACACACGCACGGCCAACCAAGACATCACCGAAGTCCTTGTCGACAACGTCCCAATCGAAGGCAACCTAGTGGATCTCCCCAAGAACGGATCGACCTGCCAAGTGACGGTCCGTCTCCAGAACCCTGGGACATCCACGTGAAAATAGTGCCCGGCCTTCGGACGTTCAGAGATCGTAGTTTGGGCACGATGGGACCTTCGACCCTCCTGGTCCCACTCGGTGCGATATACCCTAGGAGGGAGAGGTGTTCGGGAGGGGTACTGCTACCCGTTCCGCTGAGAGGAGGGAATCGTCATGATTGCATTCCTTGTCGACAACTGGCTCTGGGTCGGCCTCATCGGCTTGTTCATTGCCATGCACCGAGGCGGCCACGGTTGTGGCATGCACGGTGGCCACGGCAAACACCGCAAGACAGAACAGAGCAAAAGCTCAGAAGAGCCTCATGATCATTCGCACGTCTGATCGAGCGGGTCTCTAGTCCGCTGCAGCCCTGCGACGCTAGGGTGCCGGCCACGCCTACGGGGGTCGTGAGCGGATACCGAGGGCGGCGTCGGTTGGCGTGATGGTGGTGGTCGGGTCAGGTTCGGTGCTGGCGAGGGCCGAGTTGGCGCTGCGACGCCTTGATCGGCGCTGATGAGAGCACTGCGCGTTGACTGTCCAATAGCTCGAGGGCTTCGCCCCCGTGATCGGGGTTGGTGTTTCGATGACAGCGAAGTGGACGTGGGCCAGGTTGAACGGTCCCGATGCTCCGATCGTGACCAGATCCAGGCCGGGCAACAACGTCAACGCATCTGGCCCTTGGTGCGATGGAATGGGCGGCTCTGGAAGCAGCGTGTTGATCATGTCGCCAAGGTCTGATTCCCATGGGTCGGTGCCACGTCGGATCAGCGTCAAGCGGGCTCGGCGAAGATGCCCCTGCGTCTTGAACGCATTGAGCACACGTACGATCGCGGTCGTGTTGCACGACACGACCCGAACAAACTGCTGGCCAACCGCCTCGCTGTAGTTGGCTTGTGCGACAAAGGATCGATCGGTGAGTTCGTGGGGTTCCCCGCCCTGGAAGATCGCCTTCTCGTCAGCTGCTTGGCAGACGGCCCTGTTGGCGGCGCCGATGCCTTTGGGGGTGGTGTCAACCACGACGTCTGCCTCGGCGAGCAACTCGCTCAGATCGCCGACGGGGTCGAGGCCAGCGAAAGTCCAGTCATCGCAGCTGTTGTGGAGCCGTAGAGGTCGTATCCGTGGTGTCGAGCAAGCACGACCCGGTAGTCGGTGCCTGTTGTCGGCAATATTGGATCATTTCGGGAACCTCTACTTCTCTTGCTCGGTTGTCGGGGGATTGGCTGCACCAGGTCTCGGTGGGTCTGCGGAGTTTGTCCGCTCGTGGCCAGTTGATGCCGGGAGGAGGGTGGATGCGTGTTGGGCGAGCATGCGTTCTTCGTCTGCGCCGATCACGAGGACCTCGACCGTGCTTGCCAGCTCCGAGATCAGCGTCTGGTTCGTGTCGTTTGCCTGAGCGTCGATAGCGAGGCCGAGGTGGTGCAGCCCGTCACAGATCGCGGCGCGGATCGGCGCAGCGTGTTCACCGACGCCGCCGGTGAACACGAGGGTGTCGATGCCGTCGAGAGTGGCGACGAGGGCGCCGAGATGGCGTCGCGCACTGTGGCAGTACACGGCGATTGCGAGGGCGGCTCTCGGGTCGCTGTCGCGCCGTTCGAGCAGCAATCGTATGTCACTAGTCGTGCCAGACAATCCCAGAAGGCCGGCATTGCCGTTGAAGAGTTCGTCGAGCGTTTCGGGTTCGTAACCCATTCTGAGTAGGTGGACTATCAGGCCGGGGTCGAGGTCGCCGCTGCGGGTGGCCATGACCAGACCGCCGGTGGGTGTGAAGCCCATGGTGGTGTCGATCGATCTGCCGTTGTGGACCGCGGCGAGACTGGCGCCGTGTCCGAGGTGAGCCATGACGATCTTGTCGCGGCGGGTCGGGCCAAGGTGATCGAGGATCGATTCATAGGAAAGTCCGTGGAAGCCGTAGCGGCGTAGGCCTTGGTCGTGGAGGGTCTTGGTTAGTGGGTAGCGGGCGGCTACTTCTGGCATGTCGTGGTGGAAGTCCGTGTCGAAACAGGCGATCTGCGTGATGCCGGCGAGGTCGCGCTCGACGATGTGGATAAGGTCGAGTTCTGCCGGGAGATGGAGTGGTGCGAGGGCTTCGGCTAGGTGGAGGGCGGCGAGTAAGGCCGGGGTCACAACTACTGGGCCTCGGTCGCCTGGCCTCCCTCGAACAAGGCGGTGCACCACACAATCTGGCGCGGCGACGGCAGCCATCGCTTCGCGGACCGCGTCGAACACGGCCGCTTGGCCGCGGCCGGCCAGCGACACCGCTGTGGTTGTGTCGCCAAGGCCGGTACTGAGCGTTGCCATGTCGGTGTCGGTGTCGGTGACCGCACCCCGCATGCGGAGGCGAAGCCCGCCCTCCTCGTTGGCGTAGAGGGCGAACTTGAGTGATGAGCTGCCGGCGTTCAGCGTCAAGATCGTCGTCATGGTTCGTCGGTGGGCGGTGGCCAGTGCCAGTCGACGATTTCGGGAAGGTCGGTACCATGTTCGCGGATGTAGCGATGGTGTTCGAGGAGTTTGGACTGAAGAGCCTGGCGGGCGTGGCCACCGCGGTACGACAGAGAGGGAACCCGGTCGATGACGTCGATCGCGAGGTGGTAGCGGTCCAGGTCGTTGAGTACCACCATGTCGAAGGGTGTGGTCGTGGTTCCCTCCTCCTTGTAACCGCGGACGTGGAGGTTGTGATGGTTGGGTCGCCGGTAAGTGAGCCGGTGGATGAGCCACGGGTAGCCGTGATAGGCGAAAATGATTGGTCTGTCCGCGGTGAACAAGCTGACGAAGTCTCGATC
Organism: uncultured Acidimicrobiales bacterium; assembly: GCA_964569385.1. GTDB lineage: Bacteria > Actinomycetota > Acidimicrobiia > Acidimicrobiales > Poriferisodalaceae > JAADHX01. The sequence continues at coordinate 17,053 of CAZMUM010000036.1, read as the reverse complement.
GGTGATGCCGTGAGGGTGCTCTTCGGACGGTTGCAGGCGCATCAGGTCGACGACGTTTACGACCCTGATCTTCAATTCCGGGAAGAGCCCGCGGAGCAGGTCGGTGGCAGCCAGGGTTTCCAGGGTAGGGACGTCGCCGGCGCAGCCCAACACGACGTCGGGTTCGCCGTCGTCGTCGTTGCTGGCCCATTCCCAGATGCCGATGCCTGCGGCGCAGTGCCGCCGGGCTGCGTCGATGTCGAGGTACTGGGGTTGAGGCTGTTTGCCAGCGACAATGACATTGACGTAGTCACGGCTGGCCAGGCAGTGCTCAACGGTCGAGAGCAGAGTGTTGGCGTCGGGTGGAAGGTAGACGCGCACAACGCTTGCCTTCTTGTTGGCGACGAGGTCGATGAAGCCTGGGTCTTGATGCGAGAAGCCGTTGTGGTCTTGGCGCCAGACGTGGCTCGACAGCAGATAGTTCAGTGACGCGACGGGTGCACGCCAGCCAATTTCTTGGGCGGTGTCAAGCCACTTCGCGTGCTGGTTGAACATCGAGTCCACGATGTGGATGAAAGCCTCGTAGCTGGTGAACAGGCCGTGGCGTCCGGTGAGCAGGTAGCCCTCGAGCCAGCCCTGGCAGGTGTGCTCGGACAGAATCTCCATCACTCGCCCGTCAGCACCGAGATGATCGTCCGTAGGGAGCCGTTTGGCGTTCCATGCCCGGTCGGTGACATCAAATACGTCACCGAGGCGGTTCGAGGCGACTTCGTCGGGGCCGAAGATCCGCATGTTGCGATGGTTCTGGTTGAGGCGAAGGACTTCGCGCAGGTAGCTGCCGGTGGCCCTGGTGGCGCTGGCGTCGATCTGTCCCGGCGTCGCTACGTCGATGGCATGGTCGTCGAGGTCGGGTAGTTCCAGGTCCCTGAGTAGTTGACCGCCGTTGGCGTGGGGGTTGGCGCTCATCCTTCGCCGACCGGCGGGCGCGAGCTTCGCGAGTATCGGCAGCGGGCGGCCGTCGTGGTCGAAGAGTTCGTGGGGCCGGTAGCTCTCGAGCCAGTCTTGCAGGACCGCGATGTGGTCGGGGTTGTCGTCGAAACCGGTGAGGGGCACCTGATGGGCCCGCCAGGTGCCTTCGCTGGGGACTCCGTCGACCTCGGCCGGTCCGGTCCAGCCCTTGGGTGATCTGAGCACGATCATCGGCCAGCGGGGCCGGGCCGGGTCCTGGGCGTCGCGTGCGTGGCGTTGGACGGCCCGGATCTGGCCGACAGCGTCATCGACAGCGGCTGCCAACTTGTGGTGCATTTCTTCGGGGTCGGATCCCTCGACGAAAATCGGGCGATGCCCGTAGCCGACCAGCAACGCTTCGAGTTCGTCGGCATCGATGCGGGCCAGTACGGTCGGGTTGGCGATCTTGTAGCCGTTGAGATGCAGGATCGGCAGGACGGCGCCGTCAGTGACCGGGCTCAGGAACTTATTGGAATGCCAGGCGGCTGCCAGGGGCCCAGTCTCGGCTTCGCCGTCGCCGATCACGCAGGCGACGATCAGGTCAGGGTTGTCGAACGCCGCGCCGTAGGCGTGGGAAAGCGCGTAACCGAGTTCTCCGCCTTCATGGATGGATCCCGGCGTTTCGGGGGCCGCGTGGCTAGGGATGCCGCCCGGGAACGAAAACTGGCGGAACAACCGGGTGAGACCCCCCAGATCCTGGGAGACCTGGGGGTAGATCTCGCTATAGGTGCCCTCAAGGTAAGTGTTGGCCACCACGGCCGGACCGCCATGGCCAGGCCCCGCGACGAAGATCATGTCCAGATCGTGAGCGATGATCACCCGATTGAGATGGGCGTACACGAAGTTCAACCCCGGACTGGTACCCCAGTGGCCCAACAACCGTGCCTTAATGTGATCGACCGCAAGCGGCTCGGCCAGCAACGGGTTGGCTTGCAGGTAAATCTGGCCGACGGACAGGAAGTTGGCTGCTCGCCACCAGGCATCGAGCGCGGCCAGATCCTCGTCGGAAAGGGTTGCACGCTCGGTATCTGGTGCTGGTGGTGGTGGGATGGTCGTCACAGTGTTTCCAACATTCCAGGGCGGGCGGATGCAAATGAAGCGGGACTAGTCAGCGGGACGACGACGGGCTCGTTGCTGGTGAGCACGACTGGAGCGGCGTTGACGATGACCGTGAGCGGTCCGCCATGGCGGAGGTGGAGAGTCGCGGCGTCGCGGGTGAGCTCAATGCCGCAAACTTGGCCGCCCAGGTGCGCGGTGAACGGTGCCGTCTCGTCGTCGGTGGTGAGCGGTTCGCAGTAGTCGAAGTTGCGGCGACGGTCGTCATCAGTGAAGCCGTCGGGCATGAGATACATGGCCATCACGACATCGGATTGTTTGAGGACCTGGTGGCGGTAGATGACCAAGGGATGGAAATGCAGCAGGAGCGGATACTGAGCTTTCGGAGTGCCTGCAAAACCCCACCGTTCTTGGTACAGGAAACGGTCGTTCTGGGGGCGAACTCCGGCTTTCGCGTCGAACGGGATGTGCATAGCATCAGCCGCCCGACGCCACCGGCCGACAAGGCAGGGTAGGGCTCAGTCGGCGCCATACACCATCGGCGCCATACACCAACAGGTGCACGCCTGGGTGGCGGTGGGTCGACACGGCTCAGTCGGCGCCTTCGTCGTGGATCACCATGAAGCTGGTCTTTGCGTGGGTCGCGACCCTGGAAGAGACGCTTCCCCGTATGAAGCGAGTTGCCCGACCGAGGCCCCTACTCCCGACGATGATCAGATCGGCGTCGACTTCGTCGGCCAGATCGAGAATCTCACCTGCCGGGTGGCCTTCGACGAGGTGGCCGCGGTGCTCGACTTCGTTCCTCACGAGGAACGCCTTTGCGTCCTCCAACTGCCCGCGAGGGACCGCCAGCATGTCGAAGGTGTTGCGAAACTCCTCGGGAATCGACGCGAGGAGGTCGGCTGTCCCCCGCGAGGATGTGGCGTGGTGAGCGGTGACCACATGCACTGTTCCATCGTCGGCGACCATATCGACGGCTACTTCAAGAGCGCGCTGCGCGTTCGAAGATCCGTCGACTCCAACTATGACCGTCTTCACTTTCATCGCCATCTCCTTGTCGCTTGCTTTCATCGCCATCATCGTTTCCACAGATTGAGCCGCCCAGGGCCGAAAGTCACTTGCCCCTCTTCGCGTAGGCGGAGACTTGGTGCCGGGCAAGGTGTCCGGTGTGATCGTGTTCGGGTCCCTCGGGACCTTCGGCCCTTGCTCGGGCGCCCGGTCTCGGTGAATGTGACTTATGTCGGCCTTCGGGCCCGAACAAGGAGATAGTCGATGATTCCGATCACTGAACTCATGACTCCTGCACCCTTCACAGCGAAGCGCGGTGACCTCGTGGGCTCTACCCGCCAGGTGATGCTCGACCATGGGTTCCATTGCCTTCCTGTCACCGATATGGATGGTCGCCCGGTCGGCATTGTTTCGTCGTGGGATCTGATCCACGACTACGACGAGGCCGAATCCGTCGAGAGCGCGATGACTTCGAAGGTCATCACGGTCGGCGCCCACGAGACCTCTCACGAGGCCGCCAAGCTCATGCAGACGAATTTTATTCATCATCTCGTGGTCGTCGAGGAATCGAGTGAGGTGGTTGGCGTGATCAGCTCCCTCGACCTGCTCGCGGCCTTGCTGGAGGTTTAGCCCCATGGGCTGCGAGGTCGAGGCGCCGACAGACAAGACAGGGGCGATAGCCGTGAACACCAAGTGGGTCTACGGATTTCATGAAGTGGACGAACTTCAGCGGTCGTTGAACGGCGACTGGGACGCTGTTCGAGGTCTCCTGGGTGGCAAGGGGGCGAACCTCGGCGACATGTCGCGGCTTGGCGTCCCTGTGCCTCCGGGGTTCACCATTACGACTGAGGCTTGCAACGCTTACGACGCGGCCGACGGCGTGATGCCTGCGGGTCTGTGGGATCAGGTTCTGGCGGCGATCGCCGAACTTGAAAGCACCACTGGTCGTCGATTCGGCCACCCACTCGATCCGCTGCTCGTTTCATGCCGCTCAGGTGCCAAGTTCTCGATGCCGGGCATGATGGACACCGTGCTCGACATCGGCCTCAACGACGAGGTCGTAGAGGGCATGATTAGTTCGGGGGCCGACGCGCGATCCGTACTCGACTCGTACCGTCGGCTGCTTCAGATGTTCGGCGGAGTAGTGCTCGGCGTAGCCGACGAGGCCTTCGAGGCAACCCTGGCGGCCAAGCGCGACGCGCGACGCGTCATCAGCGAATCCGAACTTTCTGCCAACGATCTCTCTGACATCGTCGACTCGTTCAAGGCGATCATCGTGCGTCAGGCCGTTGAGCCCTTCCCGACCGATCCGTTGGTGCAGCTTCGAATGGCGATCGAAGCTGTGTTTGTGAGTTGGTGGGGGAAACGGGCTCACGATTACAGGGTCGCCGATCACATTCCCCACGACCTCGGGACGGCAGTGAACGTCGTTGCGATGGTTTTCGGCAATATGGGTGAGGACTCGGCAACTGGAGTCGCCATGAGCAGAAATGCCACTACCGGCGAGCCTCGACTTGAGGGTGACTTCCTGATCAACGCGCAGGGAGAAGACGTCGTCGCCGGTGTTCGTTCCACGAAGCCCATAGCGGTCCTCGCTACTGTGATGCCGGAGATCGCTGCCCAGTTCGGAGAGATCGCCGAGCGGTTGGAGCGTCACTACCGCGACATGCAGGACATGGAGTTCACTGTCGAACGCGGCAAACTCTGGATCCTTCAGACCCGTGCCGGAAAGCGCACCGCCCAAGCGGCCGTTCGTATTGCTGTCGAGATGGCGAACGAGGGTCTGATCAGCAGGCAAGATGCGGTCCTGCGGGTCACGACCGACCAGCTCGACTTCTTCCTCCACCCGCAGTTCGCTCGCGATGTCCTCGAGACGGCAGAGCCGATTGCGACCGGCCTGAACGTGTCACCAGGCGCTGCCGTCGGCGTGGCCGCGTTCGACCCCGATCTGGCCGAACGTTGGGGTCACGAGGGCCGCGCCGTGGTGCTGGTGCGGTCTGAGACCAAACCCGACGACGTGCACGGCATGTTGGCAGCCGCGGGGATACTCACCTCTGGGGGAGGCAGGACGAGCCACGCCGCGTTGGTCGCCCGTCAGTTCGGTAAACCAGCGGTAGTGGGGGCGGCTGACATCGAGATCAACATGTCGTCGCGTTCGCTTACGGTCGGCCATGTCGAGATCAACGAGGGAGAGTGGATCTCGGTCGATGGGACAACTGGCCACGTGTATGTCGGAAAGATTGAGACGACAGCGCCAGACATCGAGAACGCGTGGTTGTCGACTCTTCTCGAGTGGGCCGATGAGTTTCGGACTCTCGGTGTTCGGGCGAATGCCGACGATCCTGTTGAGGCAGAGCGGGCGCGCCGTTACGGCGCCGCTGGCATCGGGCTGTGCCGCACTGAGCACATGTTCTTTGCCTCCGACCGTCTCCCCATCATGCAGCAGATGATCACCGCGCTCACGCCGACAGAACGTCGTGAGGCCGTTGCGGCGCTGTTACCGATGCAGCGCGATGATTTCGCGGGGATATTTCGAGAAATGGATGACGCTCCGGTGATCATCAGGTTGCTCGACCCCCCGCTGCACGAGTTCCTTCCCGGCTTCGACGAGTTGACCCGCAAGTCGGCTGACCTTCAGATCCGGCTGATCAACGCCGGGAGTCTTTCGGCAGTTGATGCTCTGCTGGAAGAGCTGACAGCTGTGCGGGCGATGCTTGCCAGAGTGGGCGAGCTGCGTGAGACCAATCCGATGCTAGGGCTCCGCGGGGTTCGACTGGGCCTCCACTTCCCTGAGTTGATCCGCATGCAGACGAGGGCAATCGTGGAGGCCGCGATCGAGGTTGGGCGCGACGGCGTTGTTGTGCGTCCCGAGATCATGGTCCCGCTTGTCAGCCACGCCACCGAAATGGCAGCGGCGCGAGCCCTGATCGAGTCAGAGCTGGCTGCTGTGTTCACGGAACAGAACGAATCCATGACGATCCCGATCGGAACAATGATCGAAGTCCCGCGGGCCGCTCTCACGGCCGCCGAAATAGCCCGACACGCCGACTTTTTCTCGTTCGGCACGAACGACCTGACGCAGATGACCATGGGGTTGAGTCGCGACGATGCCGAGGCAAGTTTCCTCAGGGGTTACTTGTTGGATCAGCTCATCACCGCCAATCCGTTCAGCACCATAGATGTCGACGGTGTCGGTCGACTAATGCAGATCGCCGTAACCGAGGGGCGAGGCGAGTCCGAAGATCTCGAAATCGGAATCTGTGGTGAACACGGAGCCGAGCCGAGTTCCATCGCGTTGTGTCAGCAACTCGGCCTCGACTATGTGAGCTGCTCTGTGTACCGAGTGCCCGTTGCCCGACTGGCCGCGGCTCACGCTGCGCTGAACTCGGCACCCACGTGCCCGTCAAAGTCGGCCGACAACTCACTTGATCCACCGACTACTACGCTGCCATCAGAGCCGAGACGAACAGCCCAAGACTCGCCGTAGGTGGGATCGAAAGCTCCGTCGGCGTCGAATCGCTTTGCTATCGAGCCTGGCTGCGTATTGTTGTCACCACTCGACCCGGTCCACGGTGCTCGCGGACCCGAGCGACACATCAGATCAGCAACGGAGAACGAGTGACCGGAACAACCACACGCGAAGCTCGAACAGGCCTGACCACGCTCGTCGCCACGCTCGGAGTCGTCTACGGCGACATCGGAACGAGCCCGCTCTACGCCTTCCGCGAGTCGTTCGCGGTAGCGAACCTCGAAGTTACCGAAGCATCGATTCTGGGCGTCCTCTCGTTGATCTTCTGGGCCCTCGTCCTCGTCGTGACCGTCAAGTACCTGACGTTCGTGCTGCGCGCCGATAACCACGGCGAGGGAGGAATCCTCGCCCTCACTGCGTTGATCATGGCCAAAACCTCAGCCTCACGGGGTCGGGTCATACTGATCGCGGTCGGCCTTTTCGGGACCGCCCTGCTCTACGGCGACGGCATGATCACGCCAGCGATTTCGGTACTCTCTGCCGTCGAGGGCCTCGAGGTCGCCGTCCCGAGCTTGGAGCCGTGGGTACTCCCCGTAGCTGTGTTGATCCTGGTGGTGCTGTTCTCCAACCAGCATCGCGGCACCGCCACGCTCGGTGCGCTATTCGGACCGATCATGGTCGTCTGGTTCGCAGTGCTGGCGCTGCTCGGGATCAGCCAGATCGCGCAGGAACCGAGCGTCCTGCGCGCAATCCGCCCATCCGAACTCATCGACTTTGTCGCCCGCGAACCGCGGTTCGCATTCCTGGCCCTCGGCGGCGTCTTCTTGGTCGTCACCGGCAGCGAAGCCCTCTACGCCGACCTCGGCCATTTCGGCAAACGACCGATCCGACTCGGCTGGCTCGGCTACGTCTTCCCAGCTCTGCTCCTCAACTACTTCGGACAAGGCGCGCTGCTCATTCGCCGACCGGAAGCGATCGAAAACCCGTTCTACGAGCTCGCCCCCCGATGGGGCGTGCTGCCACTCGTTGTGCTCGCCACTTTTGCCACAGTTATCGCGTCACAAGCCCTGATCTCAGGCGCCTACTCACTCACCTCCCAAGCCATCAAGCTCGGCTACCTCCCACGCCTGCGCATTGACCAAACCTCCGATCACCACGCCGGACAGATCTACGTCCCAGCCGTCAACTGGCTGCTCATGACAGCATCGATCGGCCTGGTCATCGGCTTTCGCACCTCCAGCGATCTCGCCGCCGCATACGGCGTCGGTGTCGCCACCGACATGGTCATCACCACCATCCTGCTGTCCCTCGTCATGCGCGACCGCTGGCAATGGTCCGCCAAATCGGTGGTGGCCATCACCACGTCATTCCTCGTGGTCGACCTCATCTTCTTTGGCGCCAACATCACCAAGATCCCCGCCGGCGGATGGTTCCCAATCGTCATCGGCCTCCTCGGGTTCACTCTCATGACCACATGGAGCACCGGTCGAAGACTCGTCGCAGCCCGTTTGCACCAGACGTCTCTGTCCTCCCAGCAGTTCATTGAGTCGATCGCCCTCGACCCGCCGGATCGGGTCGAGGGCACGGGTGTCTACCTCTTCCGTGAAGCAGGCATCACCCCACCCGCGCTGCTCACCAACCTCCGCCATCACGAGGTACTCCACGAGACGGTCGTCCTGGTCGCGGTCGAGTTTGCCAGCCGCTCCCGCATACCCCACGCGCAGCGGGCCACCGTCCAGAGCCTCGGCGACCGGTTCTTCCAGATCGTGCTTACTTACGGTTTCATGGAGCAACCCGACGTACCCACCGACCTCCAGAACATCGTGTCACGGCGGTTCGGCTTCGTCCCGAGCCACGCCACCTACTTTCTTGGCAAGGAAACAGTGCTCGCCACCGAACTACCGGGCATGCAACCGTGGCGAGAACGCCTCTTCGTGCTCATGCACCGCAACGCCACCAGCGCCGCCGAATCGTTCAAACTCCCCACCGACGACGTCGTCGAAGTCGGCATACAGGTTCCCATCTGAGCCAAGGCCAGCCCACGCGTGATGCTCCGCAGGTACAGCGAAGCCTGCTATCCGGCGATCGTGACCACCATGGCGAGCCCGAAGGCAACAGCGATGAGGCAGATCGTGGTCAGCCCGATGACCCAGCGGCGGTCGGATGCACCACCCCGTGCACGGAGGCATATGGAGCCCTTCGTACCGCCGGGGCAGAGTCCCGTCGAGTGATGGGGGGGGTCGGAGTGTCATGCTCGGTGTGTACTGCCCTTTGGGGCTGGTGGGTAATGTCGCGTTTTCCGGCGAGTTCGGCCATTGGGTGTCGGACATGTAGCGTGTAGCGGCGGTCAGCGCCGGCTCAGTATTCGGTGGTGGGGTTGACCAGAGAATTCAGCCTTCATCCGGGAGCGCCATGTCTCCCGTTCGTTAGTCATCTCCCGATGTCCACGTCCACCTGCTGAGGAGCAGGGTTGGCATCAGAACACCATCTGACGCGACCCTCGCTGACCTTCGCCGCGACTCTGGCAGACTGACGATGCACAGCCGAATAGTCCTCCCATCAAGAGTGTCGGGTACCTCGAGGCCGTGTCGGTGTCGGTGGGATGGTGGGCGGGGGGATCTTTGCTGTGCTCGGCCTGGCCGTCGGGGTCGGAAAGGGAGGCACGTTCATCGCGTTCTTGGTCGCCGGCCTTGGTGCGCTTCTCACTGCGTATTCCTACGCCCATCTCTCAGTTGCTTTGCCTTCGGAGGGCGGAACCGTCGAGTTTTTGAACCAGGCCTTTGGACCCCGTCGCCTCGCCGGGTCACTCAATGTGCTGCTGTGGTTTAGCTACGTCACCACCTCTTTGTACGCCTTCGCGTTCGGGTCCTACAGAGCCATCTTCCTCCCCGAGTCGGCGCAGACCGCCGGGACTCACATTTTCATCTCCGCGGTGATCATCGTCATGACCGCGCTGAATGTGTTCAGCGCTCGGCTAATCACCAGCACTGAGGACTACATCGTTGCCGCCAAGATCCTGATCCTCGTCGTCTTCGTCGCAGTAGCGCTGACCGACGCCGATTTCGCTGCGATCAAACCAGACACATGGGCCGGCCCCGGTTCGTTGATCGCGGGCGGCATGTTGATCTTTGTCGCGTACGAGGGGTTCGAGCTCATCGCCGTCGCCGAAGACTTCGCTCTCGCCGAAGCGGAGCAGGTCGTGTGGGGAGGAATCCGGTTCGACCTGATCGCCGTCGCC
>CAZMUM010000036.1:0-7195 GCA_964569385.1 uncultured Acidimicrobiales bacterium | reverse complement strand
CACTCGTCACCGCCAACCTCGTCCCGCTTGCCGCCATCTCTTCGCTCGCCAGTGCCGGATTCCTTGCCATCTTCGCCGTTGTGAACATAGCGAACGTCCGACTTGCCTCGGTCACCAACGCCAACCGCACGATATCGATCGCGGGCGCCGTCGCTTGTATTCAGCGCACTCGCAGCCCTGATCGCCCACACCGCTACAACTCGACCAACCGACCTCGTCCTCCTCGGTGCCCTCGTCCTCTTGACCTACGCAGGAGCAGCCACAGGCCCGCTCATAGCCTCGATGTCGCGGCCAAACGAACCCGACGCCGAAGCGAACGACTCCACTGGAGTCGAACGGCTAGAGTTCGGTGCTGTTAAACATCTTGAACACGTGGTCGTGGGCGTTGATGGCTCGGCCGGATCCGAGCTCGCCTTGCGTTGGGCGGCGGCTCAGTCTCCTAAGGACTTGACTCTGGTGCACGGCTTCTCGCCTGGGCTTGGGCTGCTGTCGGCCAGTGTGCAGATCAACCTTGACGGCGTTCGCGCTGAACACGAACGACTGCTCGCAACGACATGGGCCGAAGCCGCCCGCGAAACCGACGCCGACATCCACACCGTGCTCGTCGATGACAGCCCTGCGCACGCGCTGGTCCACATCGCTTCCGCACGAGGTGCCGACACAATCGTAATCGGCCATCAAGGCCACCGGCGATGGGACAAACACCACGTCGGCGAGACGGCCAGTCGACTACTCCACCACTGCGACGTTCCCCTCATTCTCACCAGCGACACCACCGCGCCGGAACCACTCGCCGGCACGATCGTCGTCGGGCTCAGCCGGCCGTCAGATGCCAGCAGCTCGGAACTGTGCTGGGCACTCGCTGTCGCCGAACGCCAAAACGCTCAACTACACCTCGTGAGCCTCGTGCAACCCCTCGCCTACATCGAACGCCAACTATGCCCTCGACATGACACACATTCACGACGACATGCGATCACAAATGGACGTACTGATCAACACGCTGCGCGCGCATCACCGGGCGATCGGAATCTCCTCAGAAGTTCGAGACGGCCCAGTACTCGAGGAACTCGCCGCCGCCGCTTCTGGACTGCCCCATGGCCGCCATCCCCCGAGCCTGATGACCTCAGCGCCGCGCAACCAACACGCCGAACCACGCGCTCTACCTCAGCAAGGCCTGCACCCTCCCCCGGCTTAGCTTGGAAAGGAGGACTAATGATTGTCGATGACGGCCACAACGTCGTCGGCCACCGGGTCGAGCCGTTCGAGTCGAGCAAGGTAGATCGAGACGGGGGTTCACATGGATCGACCTGTATGAGCCCGACCCCGAGTTGTTAGCGAGTGGACCGATGGTCGCGCTCCACGCGATCTTGGACCGAACCGTCGACTGCTATGGCCCGATGGCAGACATGTTGGGCGACTCAGTCGAAGCGGTCGAAGGAGCAGTCTTCAGCGACCAAGGCATCGACTTGGTACAAGACATCTACGAACTCAAGCGACTGGTCCTTCACTTCCTCGCAGCGACGCGCCCACTCATCGAACCGCTCCAGATGCTCGCCGCAGGGAAAGGGCCCCTCTGGAAAACGTCGGGGTTCACCACATTCGATCTCATGGCTGGCCGCCACGTCTGACAGTCCGGATGGAGTTGGTGTGAACTCGATGCCGCTTGACCGCGCCGACTGCGACGAGCCTCCGCTCGAGACCCGTCGTGAGTTCGAGGGTGGGCTGACTCGAAGGCTGCGCGTCAGCTCATAGCTGACGCCAAGCTGATGTCGATCAACGCTGTGGTGCGCCGTCACGGGATCGCCTGGCATCAGATCTCGGCGTCGGGGAATCAGCCAGCGGAGGTCGTTGACGAGTAGCCCCTGAGGACTGGGACCTTCGGCCCTACCGATACCCCCCTATGGTAACGAGGCTGTGGGTGTGACGGATGTGCCGTCTGACCAAGGAGATGTCATGAACCATCGAGGAAGCCATCAGGGCCACATGTGGCTGATCGGCGCAATCGCGGTAGGCGCCTTGCTACTCGGCTACGGAATCGGATCCGCGTTGACAGTGGCTGTGATCGCCTGCGCGGTGATGATCGGGTCCATCGTTTGGTTCATGCGCCGAAGCCAACAACCACAACCTGAGCGGATTCGCCGAGACGACGCTCACCGGCACTGATCGAAGACAGTCAGCATGACGTGCCCCCTTCACTCCGCGACGTCAGTCGGAGTCGGACCGATCCGCAGAGCATGTTTGGCGCGGGTCCAGCTGGCCCGACCGTGGCCTTTGTCCGCGCCGGTCAATCGGGTGAAGCCGCGGGTTTGCAGGATCCCGAATGGGAATTCAAGCTTCGCTTCACCATGGAGTCCGGCGCCCTTCCAGCTCGATCTCCACTCGATGGATACGACTATGCGTCTCTGGCATCGGCTCCATCGGCACTGGAAATTCACCAGAGCCAAGTCGCTAGTGGCCAACGCTGCGCTTCGGCGGTTCTCCAAACCGCTCCTGACTCACCGCGATCTTGCCTGTCGCCGCGAGTCGTGTGACTGCTTGTGGTGCAGCCACAGCAAGGGGCACAAGTCCTCCACCATCGACGACGCCTCCACCGACGCAGGAGGGGACCGATCATGATTGGCGGCGTCACGATCACCCTTGGCGTTGTGCTGCTCATCGTCGTGTTCGTCGATCTGGTGTGGACCGCGCTCGGTGTGTCCCATGGCAGCGGACCGCTGACCCGTACCATCCTGCGTGTCGGGTGGCGGGCGGCCTCGCCGCTACGCCGACGCCGGGCCCATGGTTGGCAGGCTGTGGCCGGTATCGCCACAGTGTTGTCGACTCTGGCCTCGTGGGTGGTGCTGTTATGGGTTGCGTGGAGTCTGATCTTCGTCGGCCCAGAGCGAGGCATCGTCGACGGGACCGGCGCCGCGGCCAGCGGCTGGGACCGGGTCTACTTCGCGGGTTACTCGCTGTTCACGCTCGGCAACGGCGAGTTTCGTCCCGATGGTGCGATCTGGCAGATCATGACGGTGCTCGCGGCGTTGAGCGGGCTGACGGTCGTCTCGCTGGCTATCGCGTACTTGGTGCTCGTAGCATCAGCAGCGGCCGAGCGCCACGCTGTTGCTGTGCAGATCTCTCTGCTGGGCCCCAGCCCGGTTGCGGTCGCCGAAGCGTGGGCGACCGCAACCGATCCGCGCCAGCTCGAGACACTGCTATCCGGTCTGGCTGGTCCGATCGTCGAGCTCACCCAACGCCACCTGGCCTATCCGGTCCTGCATTTCTTCCATAGTGCGGAGCCGCGGTCGTCGCCCCCGGTGGCCATCGCCGTACTCGACGACGCACTCACGATCCTCCTGTCGGGAGTGGCGGCGTCGGCGCGTCCCTCCGGACCGGGGATCGTCGGTGTCCGGCGGGCCATCGATGACTATCTCGACATGGTGGGCCACGACTACGGAAACACCGTCATCGAGCCTCCGGATCTGTCCCTGGAACGGTTGCACGCGGTCGATGTCCCGCTGGTGGATCCAGCCGAGTTCGCGGCTGCCCTACTGAACCTCGCTCCGAGGCGACGCTCGCTGTATCGACTCGTCGCCGCCGAGGGCTTCCCGCCCGAAGTTGACGAGAATAGCGTCATCGCGAACAAGGCCGGAGGTCCCTACCCCTAGCCCCTAGGTGGCTCGTAAGCTTGTGAAGAAGACCGCTCCACACCCATGGCCGGTCAAGCCCCGCTGGCCAAGGAGGCACGCACGACATGAACAAGCCATCCAACATTGCGCAGCTCGAGACTACGGTTCTGACCGTGGGAGGCATGCAGTTCGCGTCTGAACAGCACAAGGTCGCCGCCCACCTCAAACACCAGCCTGGTGTCGCCGAGGTGGAGGTCAACCCGGTCTCCCAAACAGCCACGGTCACCTACGACACTCAACAGACCAACCTCGCCCAACTCCAGGAGTACGTGGCCGAATGCGGCTACCACTGCTCGGGTCAAGCACTCCCAAAGCACCTCTGTGCCACCACAGGACATGGCGACATGCCCGGCCACGTGGAGCCTCATAGTGATGACGCGGCGCACGACCACACGGCCCATGACATGGGACCCGATCATTCCATGCCCGGGGACGATGCTCCCGCGACCGAGGAGCCTTCACCGCACGCGGTGATGGGCCATGGCGGTCATGGCGAGATGTCGATGGAGGCGATGGTCGCCGACATGCGCAACCGGTTCTGGGTGGCGCTGGTGTTCACCATTCCCGTCGTGCTGTATTCGACTCTCGGGCGCGATGTTCTCAACTTCGGCGCCGATCCACCGTTTGGACTGCGCGATGACGTCTTCCAGTTGATCGCCAGCGTGCCGGTCGTGGGTTGGTCATCATGGATCTTCTTCCAGGGAGCCGGTGCGGCCCTCCGTCGGAAGACGTTGGACATGATGGTTCTCGTTTCGGTGGCGATCGCGGCGGGCTGGATCTACTCGCTGGTAATCACGCTCACCGGCGGCGGTGAGGTGTTCTACGAGGCCGCGGCGATGTTGGCGGTGTTCGTGTTGCTTGGTCACTGGTTCGAGATGCGGGCTCGCGGTGGCGCAAACGACGCGATCCGGACCCTGATGAATCTCACTCCGCCGGTGGCCGTCGTGCTACGAGATGGCATCGAGGTCGAGATCGCGACCTCCGAGGTCGCAGTCGGCGACGTGCTGCTTGTCCGACCCGGGGCACGCATCCCCGTCGACGGCATCATCGCCAAGGGCGAGTCCGAGGTCGACGAGTCGATGGTGACCGGCGAGAGCCTCCCAGTCCACAAAGAGGTCGGTTCAACCGTGATCGGGGCCACGATCAACAAGAACGGCGTGCTACGCGTCGAGGCGACCAAGGTCGGTGCTGACACCGCGTTGGCACAGATCGTCAAGCTGGTCCAAGAGGCGCAGAACTCCAAGGCGCCTGGCCAGCGCCTGGCCGATCGTGCGGCGTTCTGGTTGGTGCTCGTCGCACTCATCGGCGGCGCGGCGACTCTGCTCGGATGGACGCTGGCGGGGGCCACTTTCTCGACGGCATTGTTGTTCGCGATCACCGTCGTGGTCATCACCTGCCCCGATGCACTCGGTTTGGCCACCCCGACCGCCATCATGGTCGGAACCGGTCTGGGCGCCGAGCGGGGGGTATTGGTCAAAAACGCCGCCGCGCTCGAGGCTTCAGCGTCGATCGACACCGTCGTGATGGACAAGACCGGCACCCTCACCAAGGGCGAGCCCGAGGTCACCGACGTCATCACCGACGGACAGCCCGACATCGACCTGTTGCGCCTCATCGCCGCGGTAGAACGCGAGTCCGAACATCCCCTTGCAGAGGCTGTGGTTCGATATGCCGACGCCGCAGGCGTCGAGCGGCTCGCAGCAACGTCGTTCGAGAACGTCCCGGGCCACGGTGCGATCGCATCGGTCGACGGGCACGACGTAGTCATCGGCAACACGCGACTGATGGCCCGCGAGGGAATCGACCTCGGCGCTCTAGGTGAGCGTCGTGACGAACTCGCGGCCACCGGGCGGACCGCGATCGTGGTCGCCATTGACGGCGCTGTCGCGGCGGTCATCGGCATCGCGGATGCCGCACGCGAAACGTCGCTCGCTGCGGTCGAAGCGCTGCACGCGATGGGTGTCGAAGTCGTCATGTTGACCGGCGACAACCAGGCCACGGCCGAACGTATCGCCGCGCAGCTCAACATCGACACCGTCATCGCCGACGTCCTCCCCGAAGACAAAGCCGCCAAGATCGTCGAGCTCCAGGAGACGGGCAAGAAGGTGGCCATGGTCGGTGACGGCGTCAATGACGCCCCCGCGCTCGCTGTCGCCGATCTCGGCATCGCTATCGGGGCCGGCACCGACGTCGCCATCGAAACCGCAGACGTAGTCCTGATGCGCTCGGACCCGCTCGACGTGGCGGTGGCGCTCAAGGTCGGCCGCGGGACGCTGCGAAAGATGCATCAGAACCTGGCGTGGGCCGTCGGCTACAACGTCATCGCACTGCCCATCGCCGCCGGGATCTTCGAACCAAGCCTCGGACTTCAGCTTCGGCCTGAATGGGCCGCCATCGCCATGTCAGGCTCGAGTTTCATCGTGGCCACCAACGCCCTCCTCCTCAAACGCCTCAACCTACCCACACCCCCCAAAGCAGCCGCAGTAGTCGACCTCACCGAACCCGACATGATGACAGCGGCCGAGCCTCGGAACAGGTGACGCGACGCGACCCGACCGGGCTCGCTGCCACCAACATGGCAACGATCAAGGCCATCACCGTCATGGTGTTGTGGGCGGCTTGTTTCCCACTGATTACGACCGGGCTGACGCTGGCGCCCCACATCACTTTCGCGGCGATGCGGGCGTTCATCGCGGGTACGGCCCTGATCGGCACCGCAGTGGCCCTCGGTCGACCGATCCCCCAAGGCCGAAGGACCTGGCTGCTGCTGATCGTCGCCGGTATCGGCGCCACCACACTTGGGTTCCTGGGCATGTTCCACGCGGCCGAGTTCATCGCGCCTGGGATGGCGACCGTCATCGCCAACACCCAACCACTGCTAGCAGCAGCGCTTGCCTATCTCGTCCTTAACGAGCGATTAAGCGCGGTCGGTGCTGCTGGCCTCGCCCTGGGGTTCGCCGGCATTGCGGTCATCGCTGCCCCGGGGTTCACAGACCAACAGGGCAACGACGACTACCTCCTCGGAGTCGCCTACGTGCTGTTGGCCGCGGCGGGGATCACGGCCAGCAACGTAGCGTTCAAACGCCTCGCCGGGACCGTGGACGCGCTCATGGCCGCCGGGGCTCAGCTCCTGATCGGCATGATCCCCCTCATCCTCATCGCACTGCTGACCGAAACACCCGGCGACGTCGAATGGTCACCGAAATTCCTTCTCATCCTGCTCGGCCTCGCCCTGCCCGGCACCGCCGTCGTCTACTGGCTGTGGCTCTCGGTGCTCGAAACGCTGGCCCTCAACCGAGCCAACGCCTTCAGCTTCCTGATCCCCATCTTCGGGCTCTCCATGGGCATCGCCTTCTACGGCGAAACCCTCACTGTCTCGGTCGCGCTTGGAGCGTCATTGGCTCTTCTCGGCATCCTCCTCGTCAACCGCAGCGACCACACCGACGCCGTAACCACCACACCGACCCCGCAGACCGTCCTCGACACGACAGCAACCTGACCAGAACGATCATCGCCATGGACCA
>CAZMUM010000035.1:56072-57133 GCA_964569385.1 uncultured Acidimicrobiales bacterium | reverse complement strand
CAAAGAATGGACCAACCCACCCCACCGCCAAAAACCAGGCCACCACGCCGCCTAACCAAACCGACCGAAGCCCCAACACCACCTCGCCTAGGCCGAAGCGTTCTAGAGTCAACGCCATGCGAACGTCGCCGGTCGAACGCCGACTAACTAAGAACTCGAAACGGATGAAGAAGATTCGCGCCGGGCTGGAAGTGATTACCGAACAGCACAGGCACATGACCGAAGAAGCTGACGCCGAACGGGTGCGTTCGATCGTGGCCGATACTCCTAGTCGCGACGAGAAAGCCAACCGGGCCCAACGACACGCCGACAAGCTCACAACCCAGCGTGCGAAACTCATCGCCGAGTTGGCCAGGCTCGAAGTTCTACAGGACGAGTTGCTCGATCAACTGGGCTGAGCGCCGACGCCCAGTAGAGTGGTTTCCTGGTCTCACGTGAGAGGCCCGCCAGATTGGAGTGACTGTGTCCACCCGCGTTGTGATCGCCGAAGACGAAGCAATCATTCGTCTCGACCTCAAAGAAATGCTCGAAGAAGAGGGGTACGACGTTGTGGCCGAATGCGGCCGCGGCGATGACGCCGTCGATCTCGTGCGCGAACACAAACCCGATCTCACCATTCTCGACGTCAAGATGCCTGGCCTCGACGGTATTTCGGCTGCCCAGCAGATCACCGAGTCCAACGACACAGCAGTGTTGATTCTCACTGCGTTCAGTCAACGACACCTCATTGAACGGGCACGCGACGCAGGCGCATTGGCTTACTTGGTCAAACCATTTCAGAAGGCCGAACTAGTTCCTGCCATCGAAGTTGCGCTCGGACGTCTACGTGACATGCAGGCCCTCGACGACGAAGTCCGAGATCTCGAACAACAACTCGAGACTCGCAAACTCGTCGACCGAGCCAAGGGCCAGCTCATGGACAATCACGGCCTGACCGAAGCCGAGGCGTTCACGTTCATCCAGCGCACCGCCATGACCGACCGCCAAACCATGGCGTCGGTGGCTGGCCGAGTTGTCGACGGAGAACTCAGCCCCGCCTGATACTCATGCTCGGGTTTTCC